>JAHJIY010000080.1 GCA_018823175.1 Pseudomonadota bacterium | reverse complement strand
GAGCTTCATGGCAGCCTCCTTGGCTTTGATTTGCTGGATACAAAACAATACCACGGAATGCCATGAAGCTCAATTATTTCAATACTTTATCAGTAAATTACTCTTGCCTCGTAATCGATTTGTATTTTGCAAGAGGCTCATATATAACAGTAATAAGTGGAACACTCGTCACTATTCACTTGTCACTTGTCACTTGTTACTTGTCACTTGTCACTTGTCACTTGTAACTCATCATATATCCTGCTTTCTGATCAGTAAAAAGCCGATTATTACGATAATTAAATGGATGGACCAGGAGGCCAGGGCCGGGTTGAAGTGGTAGGTGTTTAACATGGACTGGCTGGCGCTCCACCAGCCCCAGGCCGCAAAGGCCAGAAGGCTGCTGGTCGGGATGGCCAGAGTCAGGTCGTGGCCCCATCGTTGATTAACGATAAGCAATATTGGGATGCCTAGAATTAATAGCGGCAGTCCGAGAAAAATATAAGACAAGCGCCGGTGTAGTTCTTTTAAATGCGATGAACCATTTTGGTTTTTTCGGGCACCGGCAAAAAGTGCCGAGATCGACATCTCTTCATTTTTGTATGCCGGGATAAAAAAATCGGTCGGGTCGTCTGGCAGGGCGAGGGATTTTTGGGTAAAAGGATCAATGCTGTAATTATGTGGTCCGGCGAGTTTTTTTAGCTGGCCGTTCTGGAAAGTCCACTGCTTGTTTTCCCAAAGGGCGGTCTTGGCGGTAAGTAGGGTCTGTAGGCGATGTTCTTTGTTCCAGGCGCTAAAAGAAAAGTTGGAGAAGCTGATTTTGTCTTTATCTGGTTGCTGGAAGGAGTAAATGCCTTCTTTCCCTTTATAATAAATAAATTTGCCCCGTTGGATGCCGTGGGCTTTTGTTTTGTTGACTTCCTCAAACCAGATACGGTTGCCGGCGCTTAAGGTCGGGGGGAGCAGCCATTGGCTGAGGGCCAGGGTCAGGATGGTGAAAAATAAAGCGCTGGCCAGCAGAGGGGTGATGATTCGGTAAACACTCAAGCCTCCGGCTTTTAAGGCTAATAGTTCGCGGTTGTGGTTGAGGATGCCCAGGGAGATGATACCGCCCAGAAGAAGACAAATCGGCATCAGCTGCTCGTAAATCTGAGGAGTTTTCAACATCAGATATTGGATGGTCAATCCGGCGCTTTTGCCTGCTTCCTGGAAATTGTCGATTTTTTCCAAAAAATCCACCAGGAGATAGATGGCCAGCAGGGAGAGCAACACCAGGAACATGTTCTTGGTGAATTGGACGAAAAGGTAGCGGTCGAGCAAAGTCATTATATTTTATTATCCTGAAACAATCAGGCGGCGGCTTACCAGATAGCCGGCAAAGACCAGGGCGATGCCGAGGGCGTTGCTGGCAATGAAATAGAAGGCCGCGGTTTTCCATTCATTTACTTCCAGCAGTTGGGCGGTTTCCCGGGCAAAGGTCGAAAAAGTTGTGAAGCCGCCCAGAAATCCGGTGAAAATGAACAGGCGCCATTCATTACTTAAGCGGGTCCCCTCAAACAGACTCCAGAGCAGGCCGATGATAAAACAGCCGAGCAGATTGGCCGCCAGGGTGCCGAGAGGAAATGATGATCCGGCGATTCTCTGAACCAGAAGAAAGAGACCGTAGCGGCAGGAAGCGCCGATTCCTCCCCCGGCCATGATCGCCATTATCTTGAGCATAATACCTAAATCCGTTGTCTTGTGAGAAAAAGCGAAGCTAACTCTTCGAGATTGTTAAAATAGCCGTTAACGGGTATTTAATCAAAAAGAAAAACAGAGTAAAGTCCCTAATGAATATTTCCAGATCGGCATCCGGCTGATCAACACTTATGGGCAATCCCAACATTATCGAGACGCGAAGATTATTTTGTGTTCGCCTCTTGTGTCTTGGGGGTTAAGACTAAACATTTTGTCACTCATGAATAGTATTGTTCAATTAATAAATGTAAAAGCTGCGCCGCCGAGCCTGAACGATAATACCGCCGATCTTGATCGTTTAAAAAAGGTTTTGGCGGAGCAACTCGCCGGTGTTCTGCCGATTGTGCCGTTCTCCCGGTTGGCCAAAGTGGCGACCCGTTTTCGGGATGCCGGCTTTGCCGGGATGGCGGTGGTCAACGATTTGCCGGGTGGCCCGCAACTGGTTGATTTTATGGCCGAGCCGCCGGCGGTATTGCCGGCAATGGCCCTTGATCTGGGGACGACCCACCTGGAAGCGGTGTTACTCGATCTGCTGACCGGTCGGGAACTGGCGCGAGGTTATCGGGAAAACTTGCAGGTGCGCTATGGGGCTGATATCCTCTCCCGAATTCATTTTGCGGTTCGGGACAACGGTCTTCAATTATTACACGATGCGATCATCTCCTGCATCAACTCTCTGACGGTAGAACTTGCCGGGCAGGCCGACTTGGAGGTTAATGATCTCCGGGCCTTGAGTGTCTCCGGCAATACGACCATGGTCCATTTTTTTCTGGGACTTGATCCCTATCATCTGATCAGAGAGCCATATATCCCGATGGTTAACGGACCGGACCCGTGCCGGGCAGGTGAACTTGACCTGGTTATTCATCCCTTTGCTCCGGTCTGGATTATGCCCAGCATCGGCAGCTATTTCGGCGGTGATCTCATTTCCGGGATCCTGGCCAGCGATCTTGATCAGAACGAACAGGTCAGCATGTTGATTGATGTGGGGACCAATGCCGAGGTTGTAGTCGGTAATCGCGATTGGCTCATCGCCTGTGCCGGGGCGGCCGGTCCGGCCCTGGAAGGCGGGGTGGCGAGGATGGGTATGCGGGCCGGGCCCGGGGCGATTGAGCATGTTGCTCTGGATGTGGCAAGCGGCAAGATTTCATACAGTACCATTGCCGGGATTAAACCTAAGGGGATTTGTGGTTCCGGGATTATTGATCTGGTGGCTGCGCTGTATTTGGCCAGGATTATCGATCTCAGGGGTAAATTCAGGCCTGGCCACGGTAGTGATCGTTTGATTGAAACTAAACAGGGTCTGGCCTATGTGGTGGCCGTGGCGGATGAATCGGCCGATGGGCACCCGGTTATTGTGGGGCAGGTCGATCTTGACGCGGTGATGCGCTCCAAGGCGGCCATGTATTCGATTTTGACCACACTGGTTAACCAGGTCGGGGTGAAATTTGCCGACCTGCACCGGATTTATGTGGCCGGGGCCTTTGGTCGTCATATCGATCCCCGGCAGGCCATAGTCCTGGGGATGCTGCCGGATTTGCCGATGGAGGTTTTTGAGCCGGTGGGCAACAGTTCCCTTAAAGGTGCTTGTCAGGTGTTGCTGGTAAGGCGGGACCGTGAACGGTGTAGGGAATTGATCGCCAGGATCACCTACCTCGAGCTTAACGTCAACCAGGAATTCATGCTTCGTTTTTCCGGCGCAAAATTTATTCCTCATACCGATCATGCTTTATTTCCTTCGGTCCCTTTTTTCAGTGAAAATTAGATCCTTTGGCAGAATCATTTTATTTTCAGACTCAAGGCGCATTAAACAATTGCTGCTTTGTCGCCCAGGTGAAATCATTCGGGGTAAGATTATTTGTGATTTTGATATTCTTGGGTATTTTAATGTCTACTTGCGACTTTTTGTTTGTCTATGGTAAATTAGCCACTTTGTGATAAGGTTTTAAAAAATGAAGGCCTTACTCGAAGAGCGATGAGGGGATTTTTTTTGAATAAAAACAGTGATTTAGGGCTTGAGAATGGCAAGAGTTGTCTTTCTAAGCTAACGGCCCGTGAACGATTGCAGGAGTTTTGGGATATTTTTGATAAGGATGATGACGTCCTTGTGGTGATCAACGCTGATCCCGACGCCCTGGCCAGCGGTCTTGCCGTAAAAAGGCTGCTGCGCTACCGGGTCAAAAATGTTACTATTGCCTACCCCAATGAGATCAGACGTCTCAGTAATATGGTCATGGTCAAATTGTTAAAGATCCGGGCCGAGCGTCTGCAGAATATAAAGCTGGATGACTATGCCAAGAAAGTTATTCTTGACTCCCAGCCTGCCCATCTACCTATCTTTCAAGAGATTAAATTTGATGTTATTATCGACCATCATCCGGTCACCAAAGGGGTGACGGCTACTTATGTCGATATCAGAAAAGACTATGGTGCGACTGCTTCCATGATGGTCGAGTACCTGCGGGCCGCGGATATGAAACCTTCTGTTGCCTTGGCCACGGCCATGTTTTACGCGATCAAGGTTGATACTCAGAATTTTGAGAAAAAATCGGTGCCGGGTGACGCGATTTCCTTTCGTTATCTGTTCAATATTGCCAACCAGAATCTGGTCCGCAAGATTGAGTTGTCAGAACTGCGCAAATCAGAACTTAATTATTTCAAAATTGCCCTGACCGAAATGAAGATCAGTAAGCGGCGGGCATACGCCCATGTTGGCAAAGTCCGGAACCCTGATATCCTGGTGATTATTGCTGATTTCCTTAATCGGGTCCATGAGTTGTCCTGGGTTTTTGTTTCCGGGATCTATGGTGATCGGCTGGTCGTTATATTCCGGTGTGATGGTTACAAAAAAAATGCTGGGAAAATGGCGGCCAGCATGTTCTCCGAACTTGGTTCGGCCGGTGGTCACCGGGAGGCGGCCCGGGCGGAAGTGCCTCTCCAGATGCTGGACATCGATGGTCAGGATTTTACGACCCAGAATCTGCAAAGGTTGACCCGAAAACATGTTAAACAGTTGGACTCCGGTTTATAGATTTTGATATTGTGGATTTTGTCGTGGTCTTTTGCTGGTCAACCCTTAGTCTGTTAACCGGGACCCTTTCAAATGAGAAATAAACCCAAAACGTTGTCTATGATTCTGGCCGGCGGGCGTGTTAATGAGCTGAATGTCCTTACCTTTTATCGTCCTAAATCGGCGGTACCCTTTGGCGGCTTCGCCCGGGTGATTGATTTCCCTTTAAGTAATCTTATGCGCTCCGGTCTGGAGCGGGTTGCCATTCTCAGTCAATATAGAAGTTATTCCCTGATCAACCACATAGGCCGTGGTTCTGCCTGGGACATGGTGGGCCGTAACCGGGGGGTTTCCATTCTGCCGCCATTCAAGGGTTCCACCCATTCAAGCTGGTATCGGGGGACGGCCGATGCGGTTTTCCAGAATATGGATTTCGTTAGTTATCATCGACCGGAAGAGGTATTGATTCTGTCCGGCGATCACGTGTATAGCATGGACTATCGGCCGCTTATTGAATATCACCGGGCCAAGGATGCCGATTTGACCATGGCCTGTGTTAAAGTGCCGTTGAAGAATGCGCAACGTTTCGGGCTGGCCGATATTGATGATGAAGACGGTGACCTGGGCGGCAGGGTTGTCGCTTATCGGGAAAAACCTTACAAACCGGAATGTACCTGGGCCTCAATGACGGTATATTGTTTCAAGCCGGAAGTTCTTTATGAGGTGTTGAAAAGAAACGCGCAGGTAGATAATTCCTTTGAGTTCGGGCGCGATATTGTGCCCCTGATGGTTGAAGAAGGAAGGAAGGTTTACGGCTATAAATTTTATGGATACTGGGGGTATACCAGGACCATTGATGAATACTGGCAGACGAATATGGACCTTCTTGGTCCGCAGCCGGCTATTGATCTGGCGCAGTGGGGGATTAGAACCAATCTTGAACATCGCGGGATCGGCGATTTTCAGCCGATGAAAGTCGGGCGGAATGCGGTAATTCATGACAGCCTGGTTTATAACGGCTGCGTGGTGGAAGGGACGGTTGAACGCTCTATTCTGTTTCCCGGCGTTCATATCGGGAAAGGGGCGGTGGTCAGGGACTCGGTCCTGTTTTTTAATGATCTGGTTGGAGATGGCGCCCGTCTCGATAAGGTGGTCAGTGATGTGAATGTTCAGATCGGGGCGGGGGCAATGGTCGGTTGTGGTGGGGGCGAGAAAGAGTGCGCCCCTACGGTTATCGGGTGGGATAACCAGATTCCGCCGGGTACGATTATCGGTTCAGATTGCACGATTTATCCTCACCTGCCGGCCGATAGTTTCAAGGTCGATATTTCATCAGGAGAAATTGTCAGATGATTAACACCACTGTTCTGTTATTGGCCGGCGGAGTGGGCAGTCGTCTTAATGCCCTGGTGCAGAGCCGGGCCAAACCGGCGGTCCCTTTCGGCGGTATTTATCGGATCATTGATTTCAGTTTAAGTAATGTCATGAATTCCGGTCTGACCCAGGTCGGGGTTTTGACCCAATATAAGCCCTTGTCTCTGATGCGTCATTTGGGGACCGGTGAGGCCTGGGATTTTACCGGGCGCAGCCGGGGCGTCAAAATTCTGCCGCCCAGGACCGGGTTCAAGGATTCTGACTGGTATAAGGGGACAGCTGATGCGGTACGCCAGAACATTGATTATCTAGAGGCCCATCCCTCCGAAAATGTTCTGATTCTTTCCGGTGATCATATCTATCAGATGGATTTTGATGAGATGATTAAATTTCATTCGGAACGAGAGGCCGATATCACCATCGGCATGATGGAGGTTGATATCAGTTTGATCCATCAGTTCGGCACCGGGATTACTGACCATGAGGGACGCATTGTCGAATGGGAGGAAAAACCGGAAAAACCCCGGACCAATCTGGCTTCCATGGGGATCTATGTCTTTAATACCAGGTATCTGCTTGCCATGCTTGATCAAGACCGGAAGGAGGTCGATTTCGGGATGCATCTCATTCCGCGGGCCATTGAGCATGATCGGGTTTTTGCTTATCCATTCAAGGGATATTGGCGTGATGTGGGAACCATCCAGGCATACTGGGAGGCCTCGATGGATGTGTTAAATCCTGAGTCCGGCATTTCTCCGGAAGAATGGGGGATCAGGTCAAATCCTGAGGTGGACGGGATCGTGGCCGATCGGATTCCGGCCCGCTTTGCCGATTCCTGTCATGTGTCGGGGTCAATGATTTCGGCCGGTTGCGTGATCGAAGGTGAGGTGGTCAATTCGGTTCTCTCACCGGGCGTGGTGGTCAGAAAGGGCGCGACTGTTCGGGACTCCATTATTTTTGCCGATTCGGTGATCGAAGAGGGGGTTACGATTGATCTGGCGATCCTGGACAAGCAGGTTAAGGTCGGGCGCAATTCGATAGTCGGCGAGGGGGAAGATAAGCAGTCGCGTAATCGTCTTTACCCCAAACATCTTTATACCGGCATTACCTTGATCGGCAAGAACGTTGAGGTGCCGCCTGAAACCGTAATTGGCCGGAACTGTATCCTGCAGCCCGGTTGTCGGCCTGAGCAGATCGCCCGCCGGATAGAAACCGGCGAGACCGTATAAAAAGGTTATTCGGCTTTCTTTTCTTTAAAGCGCAATATTTACTCCGCTTTTTGTGTAATTACCCTTAAAGCAGTTTCGAAATCCGGGTCCTGGGTGATTTCCGGCACTTGTTCCGTGTAGATCACCTTTCCTGATTTGTCGATAATAACTATGGCCCTTGCGAGAAGTCCGGCAAGAGCTCCGCTGGTGATTATTACTCCGTATTCTTTGCCGAAATCCGGAGAACGGAAGACCGAAAGTGGAATCACGTCATTTAATCCTTCGCTCTCACAAAATCTTTTATGGGCAAAAGGCAGGTCGGCTGAGATACAGAGGACCACGGTGTGACGAAAGGATGAAACCTCCTGGTTAAAACGTCTGACCGAGGCGGCGCAAACTCCGGTGTCGATGCTGGGAAAAATATTGAGCACTACCATTTTGCCGGAAAAGTCCTGGAGAGCACAATCCGATAGATCTGTTTTTGTCAGGGTGAAGGGTGGCGGGTTGGTGCTAATCTTCGGTAGTTCGCCAATCGTTTCGATTGGATTATTCTGTAAAGTTATTTTAGCCATTATTGTTCTCCATTAGGTTGAGTAGTTTTGAGGCCATCCAGATTTTCGTTTAAAATACATGATACATGGCTCAATCATGATAATGCATGCGATGCCGGTCATTTGATGTTTGGTATTATGATTCTATCATATAATAATATTTCAGATAATTCTTTTTCGGCCAGTGGGATCTACGGAGTAAATGAATTTCAAATCATGTTTGATGAAATGTAATTTTGACCTGGAAACGAGAGAGTTGCATCTCTAAGGATATTTTCAAAATATAAATACCTTGAAAACCCTAAAATTGTTAGATAGGTTTAAATTTTAGATTTGATGCTGTTGTCATTTCAGGTTTGAGATGAAACTAAAGTCTTTTTTGTTTAGAGAAGGGCTTGCATTGGAAGGGTAGAGGTATGAGGATTTTATTTGTGGGGAGCAAATGTCTTTGGTGGATCAGGATTTTATTGTCCGGCATGTTTCTTTTGCTTTGGGCAGGACAGTCCTTTGCCAACTCGATTCCAAGTGGGGTAAAAGTCAGTTTTGAATTCCCGGGAGAAGGTGTCGAGATCGCCGAAAAAAAACCGCAGATTCGTTGTGCCACCAGTGTGCCGGTCAGCGAAGAGAGGCTTTTAGTCCTTCTGGATGGGGTCGATATTACCGGGGTCCTTGATCTAGCTTCAGAAGGCTTTACGTTTACCCCCATTCAGACACTTGCAAGTGGCGAGCATCAACTTCATGTAATTGTCACTATTGATGATGGAAGTGGAAAAGAGTACTTATTTTCTTTCAGTACAATTCATCAGGGTTATTTTGATCAGGCCAGCAGTGACAACCAGATCTCCACGGTTTTTGAACAGGTGCTTAAAAGATCGGCCGATGCCGACTATATTCCCTATCAGAATCTGGCGGTCAATCTCGGCAGTGACAGTTTGGTTACCAGAAATAACTGGACGACGGGGCTTCGGACCAATCTTCGTTTTCTTGATCGAAGCGCGCCGGTCTATGCCCCGGAAGAAAAAGGGATTGACCTGGTTGATTACGTGATCTCGAGCCGGTATGCCGGTGAAAAATTAGGGGTCCTTACCGAAATTGGCGATCTGCAACTGCAGGAAACCAGAAACACGATCATGGGTCTGGCCCGGCGCGGTGTGCGGGCGGTGGTTGATTACAAAAGCCTGTCGGTCAGTTCCTTCCGGGTTCAGAGTGAACAGGTTTACGGTTTTGATGGTGGTACCGGGCTTAATTTTGATGGCCGGGATAATATTCGGGGTGTTTCGGTTGGTCTTAAGCTTCTCTCCGATACTCTGACTCTGCGGACTATCTATCTTACCGGCAGTGAGGAAGGGAGCTCTTTCGGCATGTATTCCGATGCGGGGGCCCGCCAAGGAGATGTCCTGGGCTTTTTGCTCGTGGACCAACTTTTTGCCGGCAAACTTAATCTCGAAGCGGAATACGATACCTCTGATTTTGATGCCGACGACAGTGATGAGTTTGCCTCGGAGACCAGCCGGGCCTGGAACATCAAGGCTGGTGGGGTTGACGGTAAATATAATTATCAGGCACTTTATGAATATGCCGGGCGGGATTATGAGGTTGTCGGCAATCAGGGACTGCAGCGGGACCGGCAGGGCTTTACTCTTACCGGTGGCATGCAGGTTACGGAGCATACGGTCACTTTGTCCGGTTCGCGTTATGTCGACAATGTCGAGGAGGATGTCCTTTTTCCGCAGACCGAGCAAACCGCGGCCATGGTTGACTATTCGTTCACCAAGTTTCCGACTTTACCGATGGGGCTCGGTTTTCAGCATTCAATTATTGAAAGTTCCATGGTTCCGGAATTCGGGAGCCCGATTGAAATCAATACCGATATGATCTCCACCCGCCTCAGTCATCAGCGTGGGGCCTGGAGTTACAACCTCAATACCAGTTATTCCATTCAGGACGACCGGACCCCGGCTGATTATGACACTCGGGCTCAGACCTATAGTTTTGCCCCGATGTATTACTCCGAACATCTCTCATTTTCACCCAATCTGTCATTTATTCGAAGTACTGACGATACCAGGGATGTTGATACCGATACCCGGACCATGAGTCTTGATCTGCGCGGCGATCTTTATGCCAAAAAATGTCTCTATGAACTGGCCGGTAATTTCTCCCAGATGGAAATGAGTGATAAAGCGATGAAAATGGAAATCCTCAGTACAACTTTCCGGATTGCTTATGTGCCGGGAGAAAAAATTTTTGGATTATTGAACCCTTCGATCGGGTTGAGGGGACTATATAACAAGACGGACGATCAAGTGTACGAACAGACGACTGAAGAGTTCGCATTATTGCTGGCGATTTCGACCAGTATTGGGATTTCCTTTTAGGAGGCATGATGATGAGACCTTTTTTTGCAATCGCCGGTTTTTTGCTGGCCTTGATGATCCTGTCTCCGGGCGCCGTCGGCGCGATGACGCTCAACGTCGTCCCGACCACCGTAAGTGTCGGGCAAAATGTTACCGCTACGGTCAATGAGACTCCGTCTTATTCTCCTTGTCCGATGACGATTAACTTTGGCGATGGGACGATAATGAATTTTGATTGTATCGCCGCTGTGGCTTCGTTTTGTAACCTGTCATTTTCCCATGCCTACAACGGAACTGGTACTTATACTGTGTCCGGGAGTTATGGTGGCACATGCGGTACTACTCCTTACCCTCCCGACACCTTGGTGAATGTGACCGCTGCGCCCTGTACGCCAGTGAGTGTTGTTACCTCCGTGCTGTCGGCGGGCACGGTGGGGCAGTTTTACAGTAGCACTCTGGTGGCCGGCGGCGGTAATCCGCCTTTGACTTGGTCACTAACCTCGGTATCTGGTAATGTCCTGCCGCCCGGACTGGTCTTGAGCCCCACCGGCTTGATTTCCGGGACCCCAACTACCACTGGGACCCGGAATGTCAGTTTCACGGTTACCAGTACGTGTATGGTCGCGGCCATTACCGCCAGTCGCTCGTTCTCTTTAACCATTAATCCAGAGTCCTGTCCTTCACTGGTTATGGTTAGCGCTGCTAACCTTCCGACTGGCCAAAGCGGCCAGCCCTATAGTCGGCAACTTCTGTCCTCCGGGGGGACCGCGCCGGTGACCTGGGCGTTGTCGCCGGTGGCCGGCGATCCTCTGCCGACCGGATTGACCCTGACCTCTTCCGGTTTGCTTACCGGCGTACCTTCGGTGGCCGGCACCTGGAATATCTATATTATGGCCACCGACAACTGCGCCAGCCCGCAGACGGTCAGCCGCTTGTTTTCTTTAACCATCAATCCGGCCGCCTGTCCTTCATTAGTAATGGTTAGCACGGCTCAATTGTCAGCAGGGCAAAGCGGGCAGCCCTACACTCGACAACTTCTCACCTCCGGCGGGACCGCGCCGGTGACCTGGTCGTTATCGCCGATCGCCGGCGATCCTCTGCCGACTGGGCTGATTTTGACCTCTTCGGGCATGCTTACCGGCGTTCCTTCTGTTGCCGGTACCTGGAATGTCAATATTATGGCTACCGATAGTTGCGCTATCCCGCAGACGGTCAGTCGGTTGTTTTCTATTGTAATCAATCAGGGAACCTGTCCGCCGCTTACCATGGTCACTGCGGCCAATTTGTCGGATGGGCAAAGCGGCCAGCCTTACAGTCGACAACTTCTTTCCTCCGGCGGGACTGCGCCGGTGAGCTGGTCGCTGACGCCGGGGTCCGGTAATTTTCTGCCCACCGGTCTGATGCTGACCCCCTCCGGGATGATCACCGGCGTTCCAACTGCGGTCGGGACCTATAATGTCAATATTACTGCCACCGACAGTTGCGCCACCGGTGCCGCGCCCCAGATGGCGACCAGGACCTTTACCTTGACTATTAATCCGGCTTCCAGCTCAACGATAACCTTAAGTGTCTCATCGCCGATGATCAGCATTCAGCGGCGGACAGCCGCCACCCAGGGCATTACCTACCGGGCCACCGCGACCGGCGCCACTACTGCGCAGCTTTATTCCGATCATGGCGTATTCATGGCCGGTGGCAGCCAGATTGGGGTCAGTCCAACCCCGGTGACTATTCCGTTAATCGGCATGACCGGGGTGGCGATGGAAAACTTGGTTATTCCGGTTACGGTATCGCGGCGGGCCGAAGAAGCCGGACAGTCCCGGATGACTTATCAGCGAATATTCAGCGGGGGCAACACAACATTAACCACGGAAATAGAAATATTTCTGGCGACTGACGCTACGGCAGATTTCAAGATCAATCGGTTGCAACTTTCCTTTGACAACGGTCGGGCCGAAACGACGGTGAAACGAAACCATCCTGGATTGCAGCTTACCGCGGAAATTCGTTTCACCGGCTCCGGCCTGCTGCAGGGTTTCTGGGAGGTCGATGGTCGTATCCTCTCCCATGTCAACCAGCACCTGGCCTTTGGCCAGACGGTAACCTTAAAGACGCCGGCCACCCCAGCCATTCCGACCTTTGTTGAAGGTCCGCATCGGGCCAGGTTGGTTATTACCAGTCCGGTCAGCGACTTCACCCTGCCGGAGGCGATTTATTATGTGACCTCGGAAGAATCAATGGCCGGGATCAGACCCCTGCGCTTGCTAAAACCAAGGCATCTGGCCCAGGTGCCCTATGAGCCAATCTCATTTTCCTGGGAAGACGACGAACGGGTGGAGAAGTATCTGATCGAAATTTTTGAAGGGGAGGAAACGGTGCCGGTCGCCTCGGCTTATACCAGAAAAGCTGTTTACAACCTGCCTGAATCGATCTTGCAGGGGAGTCTGATCTCAGGCAAATCATATTTCTGGAGGGTTAAGGGTTTTGACCGGGATGGTAATCAGGTAGCGGAAAGTCCTTCCTTCCGGCTGACCTTTCAAACTCTGCTCAGCTATCTTCCGGGACGAATATTATTGTTTTCAGATAGCTCGACCGATCCGGACCAACTGACCGCCAGGTTGCAGGAAAAATATAAATTCATCCAGAGCGACCGGTTTGTCATAAAGGCCCTCGACTTGACCGTGCATGTATACACCACTGATGGCGATGTCCTTGAGCAGATTGCCGCGCTCGGTAGTGAGCCGGGAGTTGTTATGGCCCAGCCGGATTATATTTTCCGTACTCTCGACAATCTGCCGCGAGAACCACTTGATGTTATGCAATCGATCAGCAAAATACTTAATACCCATGATCTGCATAAACATTTTCAGGGGGCAGGGATTAAGGTTGCGATTATTGATACCGGGATTGATCCCAACCACCAGGACCTGAAAAACAGGGTATTGTCCCGGTATAATCTGGTTAACGGCTCGGACGATGTTCCCGAATTGCATGGCACCGCGGTGGCCGGCATTATCGCCGCCGAGCTTAACGGACTCGGGATGAGTGGACTCGCGCCGGCCAGTAAACTGTTGGCCCTGCGCGCCTGTCGCCAGCTGTCGGAAGATGTGCCGGAAGGTGAATGTTATTCGAGCTCGATTTCACGAGCTCTCGATATCGCGATTCAGGACAAAGCCCATATCGTCAACATGAGTTACGGTGCCTCGCAACCGGATCAGGTGGTCAGCAAGTTGCTTGATGCCGGTCAACAGCAGGGGATGCTCTTTGTTGCTCCGGTCGGCAATTCCCCGGGACAACAAAATATCGCATTTCCCGCCTCCCATCCGGCGGTGATCGCCGTCGGCGGGATTGATGAGCAGGGCCGTCCCTACCCCAATGCAGTTCTTGCCGCCAAGGCCGATGTCATCGCTCCCTCGGAAAATATCTTCACCACCACTCCCGGCAATCGGTACAATTTTATCAGCGGCACCTCATTTTCCTCGGCCACGATCAGCGGCCTGCTGGCGGTTGCCAGTGGAAAGGCGGAGCAAAAGCTGGTGGCCAGCCGGTTACCCGTTTATCGGGGTGATCTCTGTCGGTGGCAGGAAGAATTGCTTGACCTTCATCTCTGCCGGGAAATTACTGCTCAGCAATAAATAAAATTGAACCATTTAGTAAAAGCGGCCCACTCAGATATAAATGGCCTGATTGGTAGTTGAAAGTGATAAGTATGAGTAAGTACAAGTTCCCAATATCACCTTCAAGGTCTGTTGTTTCTGTTTTTTTGGCGCGGGTGATTAGTTAATCGGGAACCGGTTCTCAAGTCATGATCGGGGTGCGGGTTTGACCGGGAAAGTTTATGGCCGGCTATCTGCTGCCTAATTAGATATTGGGCCGGCAATTTTCAAAAATTTTATCGATGTAAAAGGAGAATAAATGAAATTTGTCAGCAGATTGTTGATCGCTTTTACTTTGTTGTTGTTCTGCGCGGTTGCGGAGGCCGAAATGATCAAATTGCAGCCGGGGCAGAAACTGCTCATCCCGGACGGCAGTTATTTGACCCAACAGAGCGATTTGATTGTGCTGGTTAACAAGGTCGGGCAGAAAAGTTCTTTTCCGCTTGGTTCAAAAATCGAAAAGAAGACAAACGGTCAGTTCGTGATCTGGGGAACCGGCGGTACTACCATTTGGCAATCGGGTGAGACAAAAAAATTCGACGATCCGTTATTGAAGCCGAAGAAAAAAGGATTTGATGATCCTCTCCTGCAACCGAAAAGTTTTGATGATCCATTGTTAAAACCGAAAGGATTTGATGACCCATTACTCAAGCCTGCTCCTAAGAAATTTGACGACCCGCTGCTTTAGGATTGCGCAAATACAAATTGACTTGGATTAATCTAAAAGGAGAAAAATAAAATGAAAATGAACAAAAGAGATTACCTCGGAATGATCATCATGATAATGGTGATTTGCTGGGCCATCCCAACCCTTGCCGCACCAAAGACTCCAGGGGGTGGTGATCATTCTTTCGCTCCCAGGCCCACACCGGTATGTAAAGATCCGGGCAACCCGATGGGCCGCGCCTCAATCAATAGTGATCGTCCTTTCAAGGTTGGTTTTGAAAAAGGCCAGTTCGGGCAATGGAATGGACCTACTTTTACCCCGGCAAGCGCAACCGGTTATAATGGGGTATCCACCTATTATGTTAAACAGGATGTGAAGCTTCCGATTTATGCCCGGGATTGTGTCAGGAGCGTTGAAGCATTGGTCGGTAGCCAGAACCAAATGAAAAGAGTAAAACCGAAAGTCGTTGGTGGTCCGGTTTATATCAATTTCCCGGCGGTCGGGATGATTGATGCATCTAACGCTGAAAGAGAGTGCAAAATGGGGTCCCAGGCCAGACCTGGAGGGCCTGGTTATGTGCCGCCGGTTATCAGTTACCAGATCCCTGAAAGTCTCCACTCCAAATCCATCATGGATTCGGGCGGACCGTATCTGCATGAGCAGTATATTGACCTGACTATGCAAATCCAATGTTGGAAAGAATAAGCGATTTTATTTTTAGCTGAAAACGAAACAGATTGTTGGGCGCTGTTCCCTTGAGATGGGGACAGCGCCTTTTCCTGTTTTTTACCGGCTGAGGATGTTTTGGCAGTTTGCGCGGATTTTATTTTACCGACCATTTATTGTACGCCATTTCCGGATAAGCCGGTTGTGGCGTTGTTTATTTTCTTCGCTTGTTGAGTGAACCTTTTTCGGCATTGGCGTTACTTATGAATAAAACAAGTTTGCACCAACAATTAAGTGCTCTGTTGCAGGGTACGGCCCGCGGGGATGACCAGGCCTTTCAGAAACTTTACGAACTGGTTAATCAGCGCGTTTATTTTTATTTATACCGGATACTGGGGTGCAAGGAAACGGCGGAGGATGTGCTGGTCGAGACCTTTACCGTTGTTTGGCAAAGCGCCGGGTCTTTTGCCGGCAAATCGGCGGTTACCACCTGGATTTTCGGGATTGCCCGCAATCTTGCCTTAAATGAAATGCGTCGGTGGAAGAGCCATGACCAGCTTGACAACCACCCGGATCTGGCCGGTGTTTCACGGCAGGAAATGGAACAGACCGACCGGGCCAGGGTGGTAGGCTTGGCGCTGGCCGAAATTTCTCCCCGCCACAAAGAGGTGCTGGATCTGGTGTTTTTTCATGAAATGACCTATCCGGAAATCTCCGAGCTGATCGAAATTCCGGTCGGCACGGTGAAAACCAGAATTTTTCATGCCAAAGCGGCGCTGCGCCAAGCGCTTGCGGAGATGAAGGTGAAACGCGATGACTTATGATGCCGAACAAATCAGGGAATTGTTGCCGCGCTATCTGGCTGGTGAGCTGAATGACACCGATCGTCAGCAGGTTGAGCAGGCGCTGGTCGTAAATCAGGAACTTAGTTTTGAACTCAATGAACTGCGTGACCTGAAAGAATATTACCGGGATCTGGCCCAAGAGATTCCGCCACCGGCCGACGATCTTTTTTCCCGGATTCAAAAAAATGTTCAGGCCGAAAAACAATGGGATGATGAGGTCGGGGTCGGGGCTAAAATCGTTGCTGCTTTACGGGCTTTTTTTGGTCCGCCTTCTCTGGCCTGGGGCATTGTCGCGGTGCAATGTCTGTTGATTATTGCTCTGTTGGTGACCCCGGATCGTGAGGTTTATTTTCAGACCCTGAGTGACTCTCACTTCGTCGCCACAGAGGGGATCATGATCAATCTGGTCTTTACTGAGGAGGTCAGTGAGGTGGATATGCGTTTTCTGCTGTTGCAGGTTCGCGCCGATATCGTTGCCGGACCGTCGGCCCAGGGCCGTTATGTGATCTCTGTCCCAGCCAGTCAGAAACTGGCGGAAACCTTGTCGATCCTCAGGGCCTCGCCGGTAATAAAGTTTGCCGAACCGGCGCTCTGATCAATCCGTCCGGGGGAGCGGCTTGAAACCGGAGGCTCGGCCAAAAAAGTTGTTTTATTTGAGCCCGGCAATGAACGGGCCGACTGCCGCCGCCCCGTGTTCATCAATCAATCGGATGGTCCGGGTGCCGATGACCGCGATATCGGCCTGACCGGTTAGAAAATCAACATCCTCTTTGTTGCTGATCCCGAAACCGACGGCCAGCGGCAGGTTGGTTGCCTGGCGGCATCTAGACATATAGAGGTTAAAGTCCTTATCAAAGTCGGTTTGTTTGCCGGTGACTCCCCTGCGCGCCACGCAATAGATAAATCCTCTGGCATGTCCGGCCAGTTCTCGCATTCTTTCGTCGGTTGAAGTGGGAGCATAGATCAGAATGGGCGCAATCTCGTATTTACCGGCCAGTTGCAGAAATCCCGCCCCTTCTTCCGGCGGCAGGTCCGGCACGATAAACCCCTTGATCCCGATTGCCACCGCTTTTTTAAAAAAGTCCTCGACCCCGTATTTGAAGAGGATATTGTAATAGGTCATGAATAGAAAAGGGATATCGTAGGCGGCGGTGACTTCGGCCGCAAACTCCAAACAATCCTTGACCGTGGTCCCGGCCTCGATCGACTCCTGGTTGGCCTTTAAAATCATTGGCCCGTCCGCCATCGGTTCGGAAAAAGGGATCTGCAACTCGATCAGATCGACCCCGTTTTCCACCATCTGCCGGATCACCTGTCGGTTGACCTCAAAAGAGGGGTAGCCCAGGACCAGATGGGTCATGAGCAGGATATTTTTCTTTTCGCGCCGTTTACGGATGTAATCAGTCAGTTGCATATTCTTCACCTTTTTTCCGGATGAATTCTTTCCAGGATGGATCGTTGAAGGCATGAGCGATTGTGAATATATCCTTGTCGCCTCGACCCGACATGTTGATGATCAGCGCCTGGTCGGTGGCGAGATCGCCCGCTTCCTTGAAGGCCTGGACAAAGGCGTGGGATGATTCCAAGGCCGGAATGATCCCCTCTTTTTTCATGGTCAGGTCCAGCGCCGCCATTACTTCTTTGTCGGTGGCGGATTCGAAGCGGACCCGTCCTTTTTCCCACAGATCAGTCAGAATGGGGGAGACCCCGACATAATCAAGCCCGGCCGCCACGGAATGGGTATCGCGCATCTGGCCGTCGTCATTTTGCAGGAACATGGTTTTATAACCCTGGGCCACTCCGGCGGAGCTGTCGATGCCGGCTAGTCTCGCCGCATGTTCGCCTGATTCCAGGCCATGGCCGCCAGCTTCTACTCCCACCAGTTCGACATCTTTGTCATCCATAAAGCCTTGGAAAATACCCATGGCATTTGAGCCACCACCGACACAGGCATAGACCCTGGCTGGTAGTTTGCCGAAGCCGTTGATTATCTGTTTGCGAGCTTCCAGGCCGATGATCGACTGGAACCAGGCCACCATTTCCGGAAAAGGATGGGGGCCGCAGACCGTACCCATTACGTAGTGGGTGTCATCCATACTTGAAACCCAGTCGCGAAAGGCCTCGTTGATCGCGTCTTTTAATGTTTTGGAACCGCTGGTTACCGGCACCACGGTGGCACCCATTTTCTCCATCCAGAAGACGTTGGGTCTCTGGCGCATGACATCTTCCTCGCCCATGTATATGGTGCAGGCCAAACCGAATTTGGCGGCCATGGTGGCGGTGGCTACGCCGTGTTGTCCGGCACCGGTCTCGGCGATCACCCGTTTTTTGCCCATCCTTTTGACCAGCAGTCCCTGACCCATGACGTTATTGGCCTTGTGGGCTCCGGTATGGTTGAGGTCTTCACGTTTGATATAGATCCGGCCGCCGCCGAAATGGTCTGAAAGGTTGTCGGCGCAAGTCAGCGGCGTCGGGCGGCAGGAGTAAGTGGACATCAGCTCCTTGTATTCCTGCCAGAAGGTCGGGTCACCTTTTGCCTGCTCAAAGGCGAGGTTGAGTTGCTTGAATGTTTCGTGCAGGACTTCGGGGATAAATGCCCCGCCCCAATTGCCGTAATATCCTTTGGTGGTCATGTTCTTACCTTTTTGGATCAAGGGCTTCGCGCCGTAAGAGACGGAAGGGAAGGCCTGTTTGGATCATGTCAATCGGAAACAGCCCATATTTTGATCGCAATTGGGGGCTGGAGTCTGATCCTGATCAGACTTTTTAACCTGATAATATAGCTTTTTTTTGTTGATTATGGAACAGCAATTTTGGCTGACGATTATAGCAGCGGGAGGGTAGAGAGTGAATTCAGGTCGAGATTGAATTCTTTGTCGATAGTCTTCATGTCAAGCTGAAAGACAATCCAGCCCTGACGGGTGCTTTGATAACTGATCGGGAAGGCGGCCTCCACTCCTTTATCGTTTTGGGTGCCACGGGATACCATGAAAAGGGAGGGGCGATCTTTGGTTTCGGTATCTTCCGGCTTGAACTGCACGCCATCGTAGGATTTGCCGGTTATTTTCGGGCCATTGCCGGTTGTCGGCGAGTAATGGAAAATTATGTTTTTTTCTTCATTGAGTAAAAGAAGACCGGTGATTCCGTATTGTTCCGGTGACTGCTGGTCGAAATAGTTTGTGCTGATTGTCTTGATTGATGTCAGGTTGCGGTTGGTCAGGGGAAGGGCCAGGGCCATCTGCAGGGCGGCATAATCACGGGACAATTTGGTGTTGAAGAGGTTTTGTTCAACTTTCAATGGGGCCGGTTGGATTGTTTTTTCTGGTTGACGCCAAAGATTTATCAAAGCCAGGAAGATCAGGAGACAGACCAGGGGGGTCAGCCAATTTTTTACCTTGCGGTGTTTTTTCTCGAGCTGGTGGTGGCCGGTGACGTCACGACCCACGAAAAGAAAGCCCTGGGTATGGTTGTGGGAGTCGTGCAGATCGGTGGTGCTGGTCGAGACAAAACGCCAGTTATCTGTGGGATGATTTATTTTCAGGGTTTGTTCATGCATCTTGCCGTTGGCTTTGAGCTCGGCTACAAATTTTTGAAAAACGGCCTGGTTGTCATATATTTCGTCGATAGATTTGTGGCGCATCTGGTCCCAGGTCCGGCCATAAAGTTTTTCAGCGGATTGGTTCCAGGAAATTATTTTAAGATTGCTGTCGGTCATGATTACCGCATCGGGCATTCGATCACAGAATTCTCGGAAGCCGTGTGCGATCTCGGTGGTTTCCTGCAGACGGCGGGCCAGAATGCGGGTCAGTTTGACCGCAAAGTCGGGGAATTCCTTCCAGAGAATGGCAACTTTCGAGTTGGGGATGCTGATTGCCTTGACCGGGGTGCGGGCAACGACCGAGGCGGTCCTGGCGCTTTCCAGCAGGAAGGATACTTCCCCAACCAGGCTGCCTGGTTCGGTAAGTTCTGATATTTTTTTGTCGCCCTTCAGGACGTCTAATTGGCCGGAAACAAGGATGTAAATGTCATTGGACTGATCACCTTCCAGGAAAACATTCTCTCCGGGCGCGAATTCAGTGGTGAAATTTTTTAGATCAGGATGGTTGAGAAACTCAAGCATCAATTAGCCTCGTTTTATGAAAGATCATTGTCAGGTATAGTATAGCAAGGAAGAGCGCCAGATGACACCCAAAAAATATCCCGATCATAAAAAATTTCGATAAATGAGGCTAGGAGCCTGTCGGAGCGAGAGCTTGCAATACCCGTGATTTTTCGCCCGTAATTTTATAAAAATTGATGTAGCACCTCGAACTTACAATAAAGCGCTAATACAATGCCGGATGCAACTCATATCATGTCGACTGGCT
>JAHJIY010000015.1 GCA_018823175.1 Pseudomonadota bacterium | reverse complement strand
TATTCCTTGGGTCTCCGGCTCCAGGAAGGTCTTTACCTCGAGACTTCCGATATCGATGGTCAAAGGAATATGATCCATGTCCACCGAGGCAAAGGCGCCAAGGACCGGTATGTGCCCCTGCCGGAATCAACCTATCACCTGCTGCGGCGTTATTGGGCAACTCATCGCAACAAACGGTTGATTTTCCCCGCTGTCGGCAGAGACGGCCAGGGTGCTCCTACCGCTAACGTTCCCATGTCAATAGACGGCGTCCAGGGTGCTTTCCGTAAGGCCAAGTTCGCCGCGGGGATTATCAAGAAGGGCGTGTCCCTCCATACCCTGCGGCATTATGCCGAGTTAAGAATTATGCCGAGTCATTGATTCACCTGCATATCTTTTTCCCATTCCTGCCCTTATCTTGCCTGAAACGTTAATTGATTACTCGGCATAATTCTGATTCAATTTTCTCTTTGTTTTGTTTTTTTAAATAACCAGAGCAAGGAGGAACAGGCATGTCTGAACAATTATCCCCCCAAATTGGTATCTCCCGTTCAGCAATTCCCAGACAGGCCGGAAACGACACAATAGCGTAGTATCATGTAACATTTAAATTTTCGTAAAAATAACTTTTATATGTTATAATGGCGACAAACCTAAAGAGGAGGTCGCCATGGCACCAAGATATCGAGTAACACTGACTGCACAGGAACGTGATGAGCTTGAGACGTTGACAAAACGAGGAAAAACGAAGGCCAGAAGGTTTATACGTGCCCGAGCCTTATTACTGTGTGATGCCGGCCCCCATGGACCAGCGTGGACTGTTGGAGACACAGCGACTGCACTTGGGGTAACCAATCGCACCATAGAACATCTCAAGAAGCGTTTTGTGGAGGAAGGACTCGACATCGCGCTTGAACGGAAGCCGAGAGAAAAGCCGCCACGGGAAGTCACGTTCGATGGTGCATTTGAAGCGAAACTAATCGCTCTGGCTTGCTCAGATGCCCCGAAAGGGCGCCTCCGATGGACAGTCAGATTGCTTGCCGACAAGGTTGTTGAGCTTAATATTGCTCCAGCAGTATCGCATATGACCGTGCAGAGGACTTTAAAAAAAATGAATTTAAGCCTCACCTCAAGAAGTACTGGAAAATCCCGCCGGAGGGTAACGCAGCCTTTGTAGCTGCGATGGAGGATGTTCTGGAAATCTATCACCTGCCGTACAATTCTGATTATCCGGTGGTGTGCATGGATGAATCGTGCAAGCAAATGATTGGCTAAGTTCGAACCCCTATACCATGTGCGCCTGGGAAACCGATGCGCATCGACGACGAATATGTCAGAAATGGAGTGGCGGAAATATTTATGGAGGTTGAACCTCTGGCTGGCAAAAGGCACGTTGAAATTACTGAACGCCGCACCAGAAGGGATTGGGCCTTGCAGATTAAGCAAATGCTTGATGCCCGCTACCCTCAGGCAATTAAGGTACGCTTGGTAATGGATAACTTGAACACACACAACATTGCCTCACTGTATCAAACATTCGAACCTAAAGAAGCCAGACGTCTCACAGAACGACTTGAAATTCATTACACGCCCAAGCATGGCAGTTGGCTCAATATGGCGGAGATTGAACTCAGCGCGCTGAAAGGACAGTGCCTTGACCGCCGGATTGCCGATATGGCAACCATGCAGGCAGAGGTGGCTGCATGGGCAACAAGACGAAACAATAAAACAAGAAGAATTGACTGGCAATTTACTACACCGGACGCTCGAATAAAACTGAAGCGTCTTTATCCGAAATTATAGCTGTTACATGGTACTAGATAATTGGGGCCGCGAGCAACGAAACAAGTATCTTTCTATGCTTGATGCTTCTTTTCATTCGATAGTACGCCAACCCGGAATTGGAATTGCTTGCCATTATATTCGGCCAGGTTACCGAAAGTATCACGTCGGCAGGCATCTTGTTTTCTACCGTAAAACTTCAAAGCACATTGAAATCATTCGCATTTTGCATGATAGTATGGATGTCGAAAGCAATTTTTAATTCGTCCGAGTTAAAGGTTTAAACCCCCGTCTTTAGACGGGTAGCTTTCAGCTAGCAGTTGCTATATAATACTCGTCATGGATTATCGACGAGGCAGTCATACAAAATATAAGATCGAGTACCATTTTGTTTGGGTA
>JAHJIY010000079.1 GCA_018823175.1 Pseudomonadota bacterium | reverse complement strand
TGAGCTTCATGGCAGCCTCCTTGGCTTTGATTTGCTGGATACAAAACAATACCACGGAATGCCATGAAGCTCAATTATTTCAATACTTTATCAGTAAATTACTCTTGCCTCGTAATCGATTTGTATTTTGCAAGAGGCTCTGTTTAATACCGGTTTACTATTAGAATTTCAATAATGATCTTTAGATCATTTTATATATATTTTTTTTGTCTGTTTTCTGTCTATTCCTTTCTCGTATTTTCAAACACTTACCTTGTTCAAATCTTAATCATGATCTTTATTCCTAAATAAAATTGATAATCATTATTGACAAACTATTAATTTGGGAATATATTCCCAATTATGGATTCATCAATAAATAAAACTTTGAACATCGCGATTCTAAAATTGTTGCGTCCGCTGGTCCGGATTCTCTTGCGCAACGGGATCTCTTTTCATGTTTTTGGCGATCTCGCACGTTGGGTTTATGCCGATGTTGCTTATAAGGAATTTGGCATCAAGGAGAAAAAACAGACGATATCTCGGGTGTCCGTGATTACCGGTTTGTCCCGCAAAGAGGTCCAAAAGCTTCGGCAACTGGAATTCCCGGGGAAGGAAGACATTCACGAAAGATACAATCGGGCAACCAGGGTGATCAGTGGTTGGATCAGGGACCCTTTATTTACTGATCAGGAGGGAAATCCTTTGCCGCTACCGCCGGATGGTTCGGTCGTTTCGTTTAATAGTCTGGTCAGGCGATTTAGCGGTGATATGCCGGTCAGGGCCGTCTTTGATGAGCTGCTCAATGTCGGCGCGATCGATCGGCAGAAAGATGGCACGATTAAACTGTTGACCAGGGCCTATCTGCCCGGGGCGGACAAGCTGGCGAAGATCAATATTCTGGGCGAGGATGTGGCCGATCTGATCTCAACGATTAACCACAATCTGGAGACCGATAATGCCACGCCTTTCTTTCAACGCAAGGTCTCCTATGACAATGTCTCAACCGAGGTTCTTGACCAATTTAATCAGTTAAGCGCCAGGGAATCCCAGGCCCTGCTGGAAAAACTCGACAGATGGCTGGCGGTACGAGACAGGGATGCCAATCCTGAGGTGAAAGGTTCGGGCCGTAAAAGGGTAGGTCTGGGGATTTATTACTTTGAAGAAGATCTTGATGAACCCCTTTAACCATGCGTTAAAGGATGGGGGCATGAAAAAGCCGTTCTGCCGGGTGGTAAGTTCCGGACATGGATCATCGCATAATTTTATGAATTTTTGTGAAAGGATCAACCAGGGAGTCTATTGATGAAGAATACACAAAATATCCATATCGCCCCGGGTAACACTGCAAGGCGCAACTGGTTGCTATTGCCGGCCCTTCTGTTCATCCTTTTTTCTTGTTGCGCATGCGCCGGGCTAGGTGTTTCCGGTCGGGCGGAAGGCGGGATCGGTGGTACCGGGGTGATCAGTGTTGGCGTGATCACCGGTCTTGGCAGTATTTTTGTTAACCATGTCGAGTTTGAAACAACCTCTTCCACCGTAACTCTCGACGGTCTGGATAGCGACGAGTCTTTGTTGCAGATAGGCATGATCGTCAAGGTCGAGGGAACCGTCAACCTGGATGGCAAGACTGGGATTGCCAACGTAGTGACCTTTGACGATAACGTGGAAGGCCCGGTTGAAACAATAGATGTTGCCGGCAATAGATTACGGGTCATGGGCCAGACTGTTCTGGTTGACGGGCAGACTGTTTTTGTCGGGTGGGGGTCTGACTGGACTCTGGCCGACCTTCAGGTCAACGATGTGTTGGAGGTAAGTGGCCTGCAGGATATCGACGGCAGGATCAAGGCAACCTTTCTCTATCTGAAAACGGCGGGTGAATCTTCCGAGGTGAGTGGTGTGGTTGATAACTTGAACGGTTCAACCTTTACGATTAACGCCCTCAATGTTGATTGCAGTAATGCGGTGTTAAAAGACTTCGCGGTTATTGGTATCCAGAATGGAGAAATGGTCGAGGCAAAGGGAACTTTTTCTCAGGGGATTCTGATTGCTGATCAGGTTGAAAAAAAGAGCGCTGAATTTAGCGATAACGACGAGCTGGAAATCGAGGGAATCATTAAAACGGTTTTATCTGACGGTCAACTGGTTATCGGTTTTATCATGATCACTCCCACAGGTAGTCAACAGGTTCAGATTAATTCCGGAACAGGTTATGAAGGCGGTAACCAAGATGATCTCAAGATCGGCTCCCGGATCGAGGTTGAGGGCAATATTTGGAACAATATCATCCAGGCTGACAAGGTAGAATTTGAAAGTTAGGATGCTTGGAGTTTAAAACTTATCAGAACCAATAAAAGTCACTGACCATCAGCTGCTGGAGAAAGGCGCCCCTTCGGCGGCTGATCGTCAGGAGACGCAAACAACAAATAAAACGGAGGCTTTACATGCAAAAGCAAAGTACAAAAAAACAATTGATCCACTTCTTGGCGGCAATATCCATCCTGGCCCTCGGGCTGACGGGATGCGGCGGCGGAGATGGTGGAAGCGCCGCCCTTGGTGATGCTGACCAGGGAGCTATTCTTTTCGGGACATACTGTGTAACCTGTCATGATGCGGATGGTGCGGATATCAGCGCCGACACCTCTGATGCGGTCAGCAGTGCAGTTAATAGTATCTCAGCCATGGCCACTGTCGCATCAGAATTAGTCGAAGGGGATTATCTGTTGCTCTCCGCCTTCATTAATCTGGCTGATCATAGTGTGACCTGGCCCGGGGAAGATGGGCATGGGGCATACGCCAAAGATTACGGCACGACAATTTGCCAGGCTTGCCATGGCGGCTCGCAACTGGTCGGCAACGGAAACATCCCGGCATGTTCCAGCTGTCACGGCGGGGGATCCGGTAACATTGCCGAAAGTAATGATGAAGGCGGCGGTGATGAAGGTGACGACAATGATGGAAGCGATGATGAAAACGGTGGCGGTGGTACAACAACCCCGACCCCGACCCCGACCCCGACTCCAACTCCGACCCCGACCCCGACTCCGACCCCGACTCCGACTCTGGACGGAGCGGCGTTGTATGCAACAAATTGCGCCAGGTGTCATGGTTCGCTGGCCAGCAGTAATAAAAAAGGGACCACCGCCGCAAAAATCCAGTCCGGGATTGATAGTAATAAGGGTGGGATGGGAGTGCTGAGTAACCTGACTAGCGCCGAAGTTGATGCGATTGCCCTTGCTCTCTAATCGTAAGATAAGGAACAAGGTTCCACTGGGCCTGATCACCATCGGCACGGCTCCATCGGCATATATTTAGTATCGGTCAGGTGGAAACGTAATTTCCTAAGGATGCACGATGCCGGTTATCGATGGCATCGGTAAATATAACCCTGAACCAGGCGGTCTCTCGTTAAGAGAGACCGCCTTTTTTTATTTTTCGGGGTTTGGGTGGCGGAAGATTATGCTTGGCAATCGATCCGGGCGATCAGCTTTTTTAAACGGGTATGGGCGAGATTAATTTCGGCGAGGTTGGCAAAGGCCTTGACGGACTCGGCGCTGGCCGGATCAAAACCGCTATGTAAGGGGTGCCGTTTGAGTAGCGCGGTGATAAAGGCGCGTTCAAGTCGATCGGCCGGCTCATCGGATTGTTCCGTTTCCGGCAGGTTATACCAGTCACTGAAACCGGGGGACTGCATGGCCTGTTGTACCTCCTGCCGGAGAGAAAGGGTTGCGGCAAAACCATGCCGGAACAGATCAGTTATGCACCAGATATTGAGCAGTCCGGCGGCTTGCGCTGCCGCTGCCGGGCTGTCCAGTGCTAAATTGGTTTCCTGGCTGGCCAAAAGGGATTCCAGCCCAAGGGAAATGGTGTCCCGCACCCGCTCGGCAATATCGGTGATCTGTTTGATTTCCTGCGTTTTTTCGCCGTAGGCGATCACTGCGCTGTTGATGGCCCAGACGATTTCCTGTTCCAGGAGGGAGAGATATTCCTGGTCGGTAATCAGGGACAAGGCCCGCTGAAACAGGGTGGTTTCAATTAAGGGGGCGGCATAGACCGAGGGGAGCCGGGTGATGGCGTTGTCGATCGGTTTCTGGGGCCGGGGCAGGGGTTGCCGGGCCGGCCGGGAGAAGAGAACGGTGGCCTCGTCCGGGGTGACAAAACCGATATCCTGCATCCGGCCACTGCGGAATCGTAAGGCTTCTTCTTCGATTTGGGTCGGCAGGTCCACCCTGACTTCGCTAAGGAGCAGGTGGGTGGCGGTTGGATCATATTGGTACATGGCATCCAGTAAAGAAAAGGGGTGGATTTTCAGCGGCAGTTCGGTCTTTAATTCCAGAAGATAGAAGCCGTCCGGGGTCATGGCACGGCGGGTGTCGCTCTCCTCATCCTCCGGCGGAACCTGATCGGTATCAGGGTCGTAGACGGTGACGGTCTGGGTCAGGAAGAGAAGCTGCACCACATGGCTTAAGGAAAAAAAAGAGGTGGCCAGGGTTTCGGATCCGGCCAGAGCAAAGGCCGTCAGCCATTCGTCGAGACTGTCGGCGGCAAAGTCGAAGCGGTTCCAGCAGTCAAGATCAATGCAGGTCTCCAATTGCTCCGGGCTTAATTCGAGCAGGATGGGCAGGGCCTGATTCAAGCCGATCTCCCGGACGATATAATATGCTTCCAAAGGTTCAAGTTCCGCGACCTCTTCGGCCAGGTCGGTCGAGGCCAGAAGTCTTTCGCCCTGACGGGTCAGGGCACGGGTCAGATCAGCGCGGAACGGGGTCAATTCAATAATGTTGTTGGTCATCTTCTCTGGTCAGTTGGAGGTGAGCGAAGCTGTATTTATATAATCGCCATGAAATCAAGGATATCAAAAGTAGCCAATTTTTCAGTGCTTCAGCAGTAATCAGCTTACTCCTTAAATTGCATATATGGTATATATAGAAAAATAATACGAAACAAGCCGAAGAGACAAGCAAATATCGCGATAAAAATCAAAAGCGCCATGGTTCCTGTTTTTCAGGGTGAGCCGGTGGCCAGCAAGGAATAAATGACCAATAACATCATCCAGCAGATCGCAATCATGGCCCCGCCTTTTCTGCTGGCCATTACCTTTCATGAATTTTCTCATGGTTATGTGGCCTGGCGGTTGGGCGATCCAACCGCGCAAAATGCCGGTCGTCTGACCATGAATCCCCTGAAACATCTCGATCCGATCGGGGTGCTGGCCTTTATTATCATGAAGATCGGCTGGGCCAAACCTGTCCCGGTCAATGCCGCCTATTTTAAAAATCCGGTCAAGGATATGATGTGGGTGGCAATTGCCGGCCCTGCTTCCAATCTGTTATTGGCCTTGATCAGCGCTCTTGTTATAAAACTTCTGATTATGATCGAACCCGTTTTGCCCCAGGTTATAATCTGGCCCTTGATCAATATGGTGGCGATCAGTATCTGGTTTAATCTGGTGCTGGCTTTTTTTAACCTTATCCCCATTCCGCCTCTCGACGGCAGCCGGATCATCACCGGGTTGCTGCCAGCCGAAGCGGCCCTGTTTTTTCAAAAAATTGAGCCGTTCGGGTTTTTTCTTCTCCTGATCTTATTTTATCTGGGCATAATTCCGAAACTGATTATGCCTATGACAAATTTTGCCCATAGTCTGATTGCCGGTTAATTTTGGAGTACGATCTGTCCGGTGATTTTTTTAAAATAGAAACTTGACGCCCGATTAAATTATATCCGACATCTTTATCTTATGCTGAGACTGACCGAACTTAAACTTCCTCTTGATCACAGTGAAGCCGACCTCCGGGCGGCAATCGTTAATCGACTTGCGATTACGGCACCAGAGCTGATCAGCTATACGATCTTCCGGCGCGGGGTTGATGCCCGGAAATCTCACGCCATCATGTTCATCTATACCCTTGATCTTGAGGTGAGCTCCGAGGCCGATCTTTTGGCGCGCTTTGCCGATGATTCACATCTTCGGCCCGCTCCGGACACCACCTACCATTTTGTTGCTCGTGCTCCTGATTATCCACTGCCGATCCGGCCGGTTATCATCGGCATGGGTCCGTCCGGCCTTTTTGCCGGACTGGTTTTGGCCCAGGCCGGCTTTCGGCCGCTGCTGCTTGAGCGGGGCAAGGCGGTGCGGGAACGCACCCATGACACCTTCGGTCTGTGGCGCAAAGGCATCCTTGATCCGGAATCAAATGTCCAGTTCGGCGAAGGCGGGGCCGGCACCTTTTCCGACGGCAAACTGCACACCCAGATCAAAGATCCCAAACATTATGGCCGCAAGGTCCTGGCCGAATTTGTCAAGGCCGGGGCGACGCCGGAAATACTTTATGTCAGTAAGCCCCATATCGGCACCTACCGACTGGTTGGAATCGTCGAACAGATGCGGGCCACGATCCAGGCGTTGGGCGGCGAGATCCGTTTCCAGAGCCGGGTTGATGATCTCGAGATCAAAGACGGTCAGGTGCGCGGCGTGGTGCTGGCCGACGGGGAACGGATCGCTACCAGCCATCTGGTGGTTGCCATCGGGCACAGCGCCCGCGATACCTTTGAGATGCTGCATCGGCGTGGAGTTTACCTCGAAGCAAAGCCTTTTTCCATCGGCTTTCGCATCGAGCATCCCCAGGCGTTGATTGATCGCGGTCGGCATGGTAAAAACGCCGATAACCCGCTGCTCGGCGCCGCTGATTACAAATTGGTCCATCATGCCGGCAACGGCCGATCGGTCTATACTTTTTGCATGTGTCCGGGCGGCACCGTGGTTGCTGCCACTTCCGAACCGGGACGGGTGGTGACCAACGGCATGAGTCAGTATTCACGTAAAGAGCAGAACGCCAACAGTGGCATCGTGGTGGGTATTTCGCCGGCTGATTATCCCGGTGGCCCGCTGGCCGGCATGGAATTTCAACGCTTTTGGGAATCGCGGGCCTTTGAACTTGGCGGCGGCAACTATCAGGCGCCGGCGCAGCTGGTCGGCGATTTCCTGGCCGGCCGTCCTTCAACTGATCTTGGCTCGGTGCAGCCCTCTTATACGCCCGGCGTTAAACTCGGCGATCTCAGCACTGCCTTGCCGGAATACGCCATTAACGCCATTCGTGAGGCGTTACCGGCCTTTGCCAAACAGATCAAGGACTTTGATCTGGCCGATGCCGTGTTGACCGCGGTTGAATCACGCACCTCCTCGCCGGTCAGGATTACGCGCAACGATACCGATCTGCAGAGCATTAACATCAGGGGTTTGTATCCCACCGGCGAAGGGGCGGGCTACGCCGGCGGCATCCTCTCCTCGGCGGTCGATGGAATCAAGGTCGCGGAAGCGCTGTCCTTAAGCCTGTTGGAATCTTGCGGTCAGAGCCAACTACAGGATTAATTGGTAGAAATGAAGATTCATCCGCAAATCAATTCGGCCCGGACCAACCCGGCAAACTCCTCTTTCCTGATTTTTCCGCCCTTTGCCGACCCGACCTGGGCCTATGTGGGGCTACCGGCCCTGAAAGGATTTCTTGCCCGGCGCGGGATCGATGTTTCGATTCGGGATTATAATATTGAAGGCCTTTATTTTCTGCTGGCCGGTAAAACGATGGCGGATTGGCGGCAAAGGCTGACGAGTCGTCTGCAGGCCTTGAACCGCCGCCAGAAATTGACCCTCTATGAACAGATGGAATATTGGCGGATCGCGGAGGCCCTGCCCCTGTGTCGCGACTTTTTCGACTGTCTGGCGATCATGCGGGACCCTGCTCAATTCTATAACCAGAAAAACTATCTCCGGGCCCGGGATGGCTTTGAAGATCTTTTTCAGGTGCTGGCCGCGGTTTATTTTCCTTTCCGGTTCAGTTTCAACCGGGCCGATCACCTGTTGGCTCCCTGGGATTTCAAGCTCCTTGCTTATTATATTGCCGAACAGCGCAGTCCTTTTGACCGGTTTTACCGGCAGCAACTGGCCGACCTGGGTGAGCCTCGTTTTATCGGTCTTTCCCTGACCTTTGTCTCCCAAATTCCGGAAACCTTTTACCTCTGCCGGTTGATCAAGGAACTTTTTCCGGCCTGCTTTGTGATGCTGGGCGGGCCATGTATTGATCAGATCGTCAGGAACAGCGATCAGAAAACGGTAAGCCGGATTTTTGATTATGCCGACGCGGTGGGCCTGCAGGAAGGGGAGAATACTCTCGAGCAGCTTCTGCCGTTGCTGAACAGTCAATGCGAGGACCTGGAAAGGTTTGCCGCCATCCCTAATCTGATGATGAAAGGAACGGTTCCCGGTTCTTTTGTGCATGGTCCCGCCCTGACCTTTGACCTCAATGAGGCGGCCACTCCCGATTATGCCGATCTTGAGCTGGACCGCTATCTCGCCCCGGAGCGCCTCCTGCTCTACAGTCCGACCCGGGGCTGTTACTGGAATAAGTGCTCGTTTTGCAGTTATGGTTTTAATCAGTCGGGCCGCCATGCCTATCGCGAGATTCCGGTGGCCCGGGCGGTGGCCGATCTGCAGGCCATGCAGCGGGAATTCGGGGTGGTAAATTTTTATCTTTCCGCTGATGTTCTCGCCCCGACCTATGCCTTGGCCCTGGCCGAACGGATCATTGCCGAAGGTCTTGACCTCCGCTGGTCAACTGATTTGCGAATCGAGACCTCCTATACCCCGGAACGCTGCCGTCTTTTGTATCAGTCTGGACTCCGGGCGGTGGCCTTCGGGATTGAAAGCGGCTCCGACCGGGTCCTGCGCCTGATGAATAAAGGAATAGATACCGCTCTGATCCGTAAGATCAATCGGAATTTTCATCAGGCCGGGATCTCGACGAGCTGGATGACCTTTCTTAACCATCCCGGGGAAACGGGGCAGGAAGCGGGTGAGACCCTGGCCCTGATTGATCAGCAGGGCAGCATGGTCGATCAATTCATCGCCGGCGAGTTCAACCTGACGCCGGGCTCCTTAATTTCTTGTCATCCCGAGCAATACGGCATCGAGGCAGTTTATCATACCAAAGGGGATGTCTTCCGGCTTTTCCCTTTGTTCAACATGGCGGAAAACAGCGATGGTCAGGAAGATGAAGACGCCTTAGACGAAAAAATCGACAAACTCTCCCGGCGTTATCATCTGGACCATTACCCCTGGGCCGGCTCCATTTCAACCCATCATTCTTTTCTCTATCTGGTGCATTCCGGCCCCAGGGTTTTTGCCAAACCCTGGCCAGCCCCCGCCAAAAAACACCGCCATAAAGACAGTCTGCTACCGGTCAAGCTTAAATTTTCGCCTGCAGATTGCCGGCGGCGCGAGGATGTTTTCATGGAGCGTTATCTTGCCGAGGCCTTGCAGCCGGGGGAAAATGGTTTGACGGCCCCCTTAAGTTTTGATCATTTCCAGAAGGCCCTGCAAAGAAGATGATTTGAAGCGTCGGTTGTTACTAGACTTTTGTCACCTCCATGATTTTTTGGGTTTCTTTGGTTTTTTCGGGCCAAGTTTAAGTTGGCGGGATAACGGTACCTGATGATGGGGAATGAAACCGGTTACAACCTCCCGGATCAGGACCCGGCCGAGCAGGGACTCGATGGCATAGAGCAGTTTGACTTCGTCGGCATTGACCAGAGAGATCGCCTCTCCTTGCGAACCGGCGCGACCGGTACGACCAATGCGGTGAATATAGTCTTCCGGCACTTTGGGTAGATCAAAATTGACCACCTGGGGCAGTTCAGTGATATCGATCCCCCGTGCCGCGATATCGGTGGCGACCAGAACACGGATCTTGTTTGCCTTGAAATCGGTCAGAACACGACTCCGCTCGGCCTGACTCTTGTCCCCGTGGATCGCTGCGGCGGATATCTTATCTCCCTTGAGTTTAGAAACCAGTTGTTCGGTTCCTTTTTTGGTCCGGCAAAAGACTAGAACCTGTTGCCAGTCTTTGTTGCGTACCAGGTGAGAGAGCAGGCTCGGTTTCTTGTTTTTATCGACCTCGTAAACCAACTGCTTCACACTTCCGGCCGCCGAGTTTCGTGGACTGACCTCAAGCAGGACCGGATTCTTCAGCAGGGTGCCGGTGAGCTGGCGGATGTCATCGGAGAAGGTGGCCGAGAAGAGGAGGTTCTGTCTCTTTTTGGGCAACAGGGCGAGGATCTTTTGGATCTCGTCGTTAAACCCCAGGTCGAGCATCTTATCCGCCTCATCCAGGACCAAAGTCTCCAGGCGGGAAAACTTCACGGCGTTTTGACTGAACAGGTCAAGGAGACGTCCCGGGGTCGCTACCAGAATATCGATCCCGCCGCGCAGTTTCATCATCTGCGGATTAATCTTCACCCCGCCGTAGACCACAGCGGATTTTAGCGGCAGATATCTGCCATAGCCGGCAACGCTCTCCCCAACCTGGATTGCCAACTCACGGGTCGGCATCAGCACCAGGACGCGGACCTGATTTGCCTGCACCTCGGCGCCACCGGCAAGTCGCTGCAGTAACGGCAAAACAAAACCGGCCGTTTTGCCGGTCCCGGTCTGCGCTGCCGCCATTACGTCCCGGCCGGCAAGAATGACCGGAATTGCCTTGGATTGAATGGGCGTAGGAGTGGAATAGCCGCTTTGAGCAACGGCACGAAGAATGGGCTCGGATAGTCCGAGTGAAGCGAATGACATGGTACCGTTTCCTGATAGATAGTTGAGGGTTGCAACAGCTTACAAGGCAAAAAGAAAAAGCAGTCCGGATACTAACAAAAAACCATAAGGTAGACCATACAGTTTCAAGGAAAAACGTTCGGTCATCGTATAGCGTTTGACGACCCGGTAGGTTGCGTAGAGGCTGGCCAAAAGACCGCCGGTGATGATCAGATGTTGCAGGGTTAAGGTTACCTCCCGGCTCAGCAGACGATAACCCGTTTCAGGGGCCTCTAGCCCGAAAACAGACAGGGCGAGCGGGAATACGTGCCAGGCCCCGGCCATAAACATCTCAAAGTAAATAGCCAGAAAACCGCCCAGGACCAGGGGGATATAACCATAGCCGGTGGCGGCAAAGATATGGGCGAAGCCGATGCCGGATATCCTGGCTTGCTGTCGGCAAAACAATGAATAAATCGCCATAAAAAGAGCGATCAGGCAGAACAGGATCAGACTACCGGTCAGGTGGGGCATATTGTATTTACTGACCAGGGCCAGGAACTCCTGGTGTTTCAGCATCGGGAAAAACAAGGCAGACAGGGCCACGACCAGAAAACTGTCGGCCAGGCGCGGTGCCTGGATGTTCCAGAGTTCCAGGGGTGCGATTCTCAGGTTCAACTGGATGGAGTCATGGGGGCAGTTCTTGATGCAGTTACCGCACAGGGTGCAGTCCCGATTGTTGTCCACCATGAATGGGTGGCGAAACATGGGGCAACCTTCATGCTCCATGTCGCCCTGATAACAAAGCCGCGACCGGCAGGTATTAACGCATAGCTGTCGGTTGGCGCGCAGTTCCATGATTGAAGGCATGGCAAAGATGGCATTCAAGGCGCCCAACGGACAGACATATCGGCACCAGGCCCGCCTTTTAAAAAGGACACTGAACAGGAGAGAACCAGAGGTGATCCCCAGGATGATAAAGCCGGTTAGCCTCGTATCATGGTAGGCGTCCCAGACCAGCTCGATCCAGAAAATTATGATACAGAAAACCGCCATTATCCAGCTTGAATGGTCCTTGATAAACTGGGGCACATTGTGCTTTGGTCTGATTATTTTCTGCATCAGATTGCCGGGCAGGGAAAGTGAGCAGACACTGCACCAGATTCGGCCCAGGAAAAAGAAGGAAAAAAGCATCAGCGGCCAGCCGATGGACCAACTCATGATCAGTCCGATATTCTTTGCCGGATCATTCTGGGGCCCGAAGAACAGGGTCAGAAGTCCGAGAAAAAAGATAATGGCGATCAGTATTCTGGGAAGCTGCGGAAAGAGACGGCTGCGAAAAATGGCACCGATAAACGGCCAGCGCAGCAGATTATGTTCCAGTTTCCCCTCCGGCTGCGGCAGGCCGAGGAGGATCTGCTCAGAGAGAATTTCGTCCTGTTCGGCCAGTAGAACGGCCCGCTGGATAACATTGCGCAGTTCGGTCATATTCCCCGGCCATTCATAGTTCATCAGCAGGCCAAGGACGCTCTTTTCGAAGCCTTTTACCTTACGATTATATTCCTTGTTGAAGTGATAAAGGTAATGGTCCACCAGCGGGGGGATATCGCGTTTGTGTTCACGCAAGGGGGGCAGCGACAAAACCCGGTCGGCAAACAGTCCCGGCAGGCCGTCGATAAAACGACAAGGATTGCTGCCGGTATTCTGCCGGGCAGCGCAGATAAAGATCAGGCGGGCGCCGAGGTTGAGTCTAGTCTGGCCACCGACCCGGTAATAATAGCCGTCATGGATAGTCTGCAGCAGTTTTTGTTTGATGTCTTCTTCCAGGACCTCGACATGATACAGAACAAGGGTGCCGCCCCGGAACTGTTCGAAGATGCCGGCTTCCCTTAAATGGGAAAAGGCCAGGGAACCTGGTTCGTGCCCATATAGTTTGCCCTCCAGAATTAACGGCTCAAACTTTCTTAAGTCGACTACGCCGTAGGGACCTTTTCGGTATTTACTTAGCTTATGGATCTGACGGGTTGCGCCTTTGCGGCCGGTGCCGGACTCCCCGATGACCACCATCGGTTCCAGGTCCTGGGCAAATTTTTTGATTCCTTCCTGGACGTTCTTCAAGGTTCGGGGAGTCAATTCCTCAAGTTCGGTAACCGATTCGCTGGTTTCAAAAAGAGGATATAGATCGGTATTTTCCACCTGCACAAAGTACGGGCGTTGATTAAAGGCTGTTTCCAACTGGTCATGCAAGGCAAAACGCAGTCTTTCCACCAGGGCTTTATCCAGTTCTTCATGAAAGAGCGGATTAGGGAGGAGTTTCTCCCGGAAAAAATCTTTGCTGAATTTGGCGAGCCGCACATCGGAGACCGCCCGCAGACTAAGTGACCTGGGCTGGCTGGTCAACAGGGCGCTTTCCCCAAAATGGCCGCCTTCCCCTATGCGGCCAACCATACAGCTGCTGTTGTCATCTCTTCTGGCGATTAACTCGACTTCGCCTTGCAATATCACATAAAAAAAGTCACCCTCCGTCCCGGATTCATAGATGTAATCTCCGGCATTTTTAAAAACCACTTCCCCGGCCGCAGCAACAGTCTCCTGTTCCTCTGGTGACAGGTTTTTGAACAATAACAATTCGGTTAATATTTTCTGGTCAACCATCGCGGTCTTTTTTCCGGCAATTGCCCGGGAGGGGATAAGTACGAATCATGGTTCCGGCAAAGGCAGGAAAGGTAATTCTGCCGGGTTTTTTATTTAATCGAATAGCTCGACATCGCCATGTTTGCAGGCAAAGCACCGGAGCATGGCGTTAGATTTTTCCTCAAAGGCGACCCGCCAGCCTTCGGTTTTGATCTCTTTTTCGAAATTTACCTGGCATTCATCACAAATCCATCGGTCGCCTTGCGGCGTTACCCATAATTTCATATTGTCTAATCCTTAATTATCATTGTAGTTGTTATCCTCAGCCGTCTTTGTTTAATTATGATAATATAATAACGTGAGCCTGTCCTGGTATAAAGCTGAGTTGAGTCGTACCCCAAGGGCACTTGTTGCACTGCGCTTGTCGGCTCAAACGAAACTTATGCGCCCCGCAGGAAGTGCCCTTGTGGTATAAGCTTGGCGAAACGAGGTAAATAAGTGTTTGCTGATTTTCAGGTTCTCCTATTACTTGGATAACCTGAGTGGTTTGTAATAAATTTATCATAAAATTTCCCAACTTTAACAGAACTTTCCGGATATAATAAAGCTGAGTTGAGCCGGTAGCCGGATAGTGCTCTAATTATTGACTTTATGGGGAACAAATGACCAGTAACGGCCTGAAATATTTTATCCTTTTATTGCTTGTCTCCATGGCAGGGTGCGCTGAGCCGGTCAATGACCATTTTCAGGGTTATATCGAAGGAGAATATCTGCGGATTGCCGCTCCTATGGCCGGGCAGCTTGAAATTTTGCCGGTAAGCCGGGGGATGATGGTGGCGACTGGTGATCTTCTTTTTACCCTTGACCATTCCCTGGAAAGCGCTGCGGTTGGCGAAGCCGAGCAAGGGCTGGCCCGGGCCGGCAGCCTTTTGGCTGATTTGACCAAGGGGCGGCGTCCCGCCGAGATCAAGGCCGTTGCGGCGCGACTTGCCCAGGCCCGGGCGGCGAAGGACCTGGCGCAAAAGGAATTTGACCGGCTGGAAAGGCTGGTCAAGGAACAGTCGGTCAGCCGGGAACTTTATGACCGGGCCGTTACCGAATTGCAGCGTGCCAACGCCATGGTTGACGAACTGACCGCCGACCTTGAGACCGCCGGTCTAGGTTCCCGCTCCGATCTCATTGAGGCGGCCCGGGCCGAAATGAAAGCGGCCCGCGAAAGGTTGGGGCAGGCCCGCTGGAAGCTGGCCCAGAGGAACCAGAATGCCCCGCAGGGGGGGCTGGTCTTTGATACTTATTACAATCCCGGTGAATTCGTGCCGGCTGGTTATCCGGTGATCAGTCTGCTGCCTCCCGGCCGGGTCAAGCTGCGTTTCTTTATCCCGGAAACGCTGGTCGGCACCATTCAGGTCGGGCAGCGGGTGCAATTCACCTTTGACGGGGCCGGGCAAAATTTCGCCGCCGTTATTTCCTACATATCTCCGCAGGTTGAGTATACTCCGCCGGTCATCTACAGTCGGGAGGCCAGAAGCAAGCTGGTCTTCATGCTGGAAGCTTTGCCGGAACCGGCCGTTGCCGCGAAACTGCATCCCGGTCAGCCCATCGAAGTCCGTCTGGAGCAAGCTTCGTGACCAGCGGCGCTCCGGTTATCGAGGTCCGGGAACTGACCAAGTCTTTCGGACCAAACATTGCAGTCAATCGCCTGTCGATTCAGGTCGAGGCCGGGGAAATCTATGGATTCCTTGGCCCCAACGGCAGCGGCAAGACTACCTTTATCCGCATGCTCTGTGGCCTGCTGCGGCCGGACTCGGGAGCCGGCACTTGTCTGGGGTATGATCTTTTCCGGGAGGGCGATCTGATCAAATTGCAGATCGGATATCTGGCCCAGCGTTTCAGTCTTTATGAAGACCTGAGCGTCCGGGAAAACCTGCATTTTATGGCCCGGATTTATCGACTGCCCCGGGTAAAAGATCTGGTTGCTGAAACCATGGAGCGCCTCGGTCTTACCCGGTTTGCCGAACAGCTGGCGGGCAATCTGTCCGGTGGTTGGAAACAGCGGCTGGCCCTGGCCGCCTGTCTATTGCATCGCCCTCGACTTCTGCTTTTAGATGAGCCGACCGCCGGGGTTGATCCCAAGGCCAGGCGAGATTTCTGGGATGAGATCTACCGCCTGGCCGCTGAAGGGGTGACCTCGCTGATCTCCACCCACTACATGGACGAGGCCGAGCGCTGCCACCGCTTGGCTTATCTGGCTTATGGCAAGCTGCTGGCCTCGGGTACCGCCGCCGAGGTGGTTGCCGCCTCCGGACTATTCACCTGGACGATCACCGGTGAAAACGTCCATCTGCTGGCCGCCGAACTTAAACAAAAACCAGGCGTCGAACTGGTGGCGCCCTTCGGCAATACCCTGCATGTCAGCGGCTATGACCCGGAGATCCTCCGCGCCGCCGTGGCCGATCTCGATCAGACCAGGTATTCCTGTGCCCAAAGTGAAGTCGACCTGGAAGATGTCTTTATCAGCCTGATGAATAATAATCGGGGAGATCATTAATATGAGTCATTCCGGGTTTTTTTCATTCCTCCGTTTTCGGGCCGTGATCGCCAAGGAATTTGTTCAGATGCGGCGGGATCGGGTAACCTTTGCGATGATGATCGGTATTCCAATAGTTCAAATGGTGGTCTTCGGTTATGCGATTAATTCAGACCCCAAGCACTTGCCTGCCGCCATTCTGGCCGCCGATCATTCCGTGTTCAGCCGGAGCATAGTCGCGGCCATGCAGAATAGTGGTTACTTCCGGATTGTCAGCACCGTGGCCACCGAAGCGGAGGCGAATTTTTTGATCGAGGAGGGGGAAGTCCAGTTTGTTCTGACTATTCCTGAGCAGTTCGGCCGCTGCCTGGTCCGGGGCGAACAACCAACCCTTTTGCTGACCGCCGATGCCACCGATCCGGCCGCCACCAGCAATGCCCTGGCCGCCTTCCGGCTGGTGGCCGAGGCGGCTCTGGTCCGTGATCTGCAGGGACCTTTGGCCTATCTTCGCCGGGGACCGCCGTCTCTGCAGGTTATTCTCCATCCCAGTTACAACCCGGAGGCGATCACTCAGTATAATATTGTTCCCGGTCTGATGGGCGTGGTGTTGACCATGACCCTGGTGATTATCACCGGCCTGGCCATTACCCGGGAACGGGAGCGCGGCACCATGGAGAACCTGCTCGCCACACCGGTAAAACCCCTGGAGGTGATGCTTGGCAAGATTATTCCTTATATTCTGGTGGGATACGTGCAGATGGGGGTGATCATGTTGGCTGGTCGTTTTTTGTTTGAGGTGCCGATGATCGGTAATCTCTGGCTGTTGTTGGCCGTGTCGCTGTTGTTTATTGCCGCCAATCTGGGAGTGGGTCTGACTTTTTCGACTTTGGCCCGCAATCAGTTACAGGCGGTGCAGATGGCCTTTTTCTTTTTTCTGCCTTCGATTTTGCTCTCCGGTTTCATGTTTCCCTTCCGGGGTATGCCGATCTGGGCCCAGTGGATTGGGGAGACCCTGCCGCTTACCCATTATCTGCGAATTGTCAGGGGTATTCTGCTTAAAGGTAATGGTCTGGCGCAGCTCATGCCCAATCTCTGGCCGATCGCGATTTTTCTGCTGATCTCTCTGACTGTTGGTTTGACCCGTTACCGCCGTACCTTGGATTAAGCAAGATTTTGTAGAAGAAGATTATCGGCTTCTTCCGGCGTTGATTGCGGGTCGGGTTTTCAATGAATAGCTTATTTTTGCGCAACGGTCTGATTGGTGCCTGCTTTGGGGCAGAGGTTTTTGCGGTAGCAGGAGAATGGCAGATGGGGCCTTTATTTGGCTTCAATTATTTTTTCTGCCAGATCTGGTCGGGATCTCCAAGGGGTGAAGTTTGTGAGTTTCCTTAAATACTTATTTTTTTAGTGTGGGTGGAATACTTGTTTTGCAATATTTACATGGTACGGCTTTATGTTTCTTGCTCGGCGCGACCACTTGCTTTTTGCCGCATTTCGGGCATGGTCTTTTCAACCGGAATATCGTCTCGAACACTGCAAAAAAAGGTAACATCGTCAATCTCCTGCAAATTTAACAACTTTGCGCCTTCGTTAAGTTTTTGGGGAGGACCTATTACATAAACCAAGATCAACCGCAAATACGATTAATCCGGGTGGAAAATTTTCTGATTGACAACTATCAAAATAGTTCATTGTCAAGAATTAACGAGGAAAGAGAAATCATCCCGACAAGTTCTTTGCCATCCTCGACCGGGGCCCTTCTGATCCCGGCCCGGTAAATCAGCCGGGCGACGTAGCGGATGTCCATATCAGCCGGCACGGTGATGATCGGCTTGGTCATGATTTCATAGACATTAACCTCGGCTGGGGAACGGTCGGGGATGATCAATCCTTTAATGAAATCCTGGATGGCTATAATGCCCCAGGCATCATCGGGATGCCGTTTGTTGACCAGAAGGTAAGATACCTTGGCTGCGCGCATTTTCGCGGCGGCCTCCCTGGCCGTGGCCATCCCGTCAATGGATACAATCCCTTTCTTCATTACGTCTCTTGCCCGGACTATTGCGGTGCTCTCTGGTCCCATGTTTTTCTCCCTGTGTAATAAAATTTTTTAAATTATCCAAGTAGGGCTGGTTAAGATTCACTTTTACTCTAAACCTTACCTGTGGTTTTTTTGCATGAGGGTCTAAAAATAACTGTCCCGGACTTCTTCTTTAAATATTTCCATCTGGCTTTCCAGGCCGACAACATGTTCAACCGGAATAACAAAGGCAATGCCGGTGCCGGGCTTCTTGAAATTTCCCGCCTCTTTTATGCTGTCTAAAATTTTGGTTACACAATGCTCTTCGACCAGGAGCAGAATAATGTCGGTCTGAGCCTCCAGCGTGAGGCCGAAAAATGTTTTGGCCTCATTGATGCCGGTCCCTCTGGCCGGGATGATTGTTGCCCCGGTGGCCCCTGCTTTTTTTGCCGTATTAACGATATGGTCGGTGATGTCGGTTTTTACCGAGGATAAAATGAGTTTAAAGCGCATTATTTTTCTCCATAATTTTCGTGTTACGCTTGTTAAGCCAGTGCATAAATTGAGCATAACCCATAACGGTTATAATTGGAAAAAGACTGGCAAAAGCAATCAGGCCAAAACCGTCCAGGGCAGGGTTTCGTCCCGGCACGGTGGCGGCCAGTCCAAGACCAAGCGCTGCGACCAAAGGTACGGTTACTGTTGAAGTAGTGACACCGCCAGAATCATAGGCCAGCGCAATGATACTCTTGGGGGCAAATAGGGTCTGTACAATAACAATCATATACCCGACAAGAATGTATAAATACAATGGGGTGCCGGTGACAATGCGATAGGTTCCAAGGCTTATCCCGAAAGCGACACCCACAGCAACAGTTACTCTCAAGCCCCATTGATTGATCGTTCCGGCTGATACCTCACTGGCTTTAAATGCCACAGCAATTAGAGAGGGTTCGGCGATGGTGGTGGCAAAGCCGATCATGGCCGCAAATAGATACACCCAGCCATATACCTTCCAGTCGGCCTGCAGAACAATTTCTCCTGGACCATAAAGAAAGGCCGGATCAGAGAGCTGTGAGGCCATGATTTTTCCCAAGGGGAAAAGCGCCTTGTCGAGACCCGCCAAAAACAGGGCCAGTCCGAGAACAACATAGATGCCGCCAACAATAAGACGGCGAAGATGAGGGATTGGCTGACGAAGGACAAAGAGCTGAAAACCGGTAATCAGAATAATGATCGGCAATACATCCCTGACGGTGGCAAGTAATATTTTAGAGAAATCATAGATGAATTCCACGAAAAGATACTCCCTGTTGTTATCCGAAAATAATAAGTCCGTATCCCATGACAAAGATCATCGGCAGCAGGGAGGCAAAGGCGATGAGGCCAAATCCGTCTAAAAGAGGACTCCGCCCCTGGATACTTGAGGCTAATCCTACGCCCAGAGCCGCAACCAGCGGCACAGTTATCGTGGAGGTCGTAACTCCGCCTGCGTCATAGGCGATGCCGATAATTTCTTTCGGGGCAATTATAGTCATCAGCATGACCATAACATAACCTCCGATGATCAGATAATGAATAGGCCAGCCGCGCAAGATGCGCATGACACCTATGAGAATAGCGAGGCCTACCGAAAAAGCCACGGAGATTCGAAGGCCAAAGGCATATTGATCCTGGCATTTTTGGCATGAGTCAATCAGGCCTTCCTGGCCGGCTATTTTAGCAGCTTCCGAGGCCACCGCGATGAGGGCAGGTTCGGCTACCGTTGTAGAGAAACCCAAGGCGAAGGAAAAGGTGAGAAGCCAGAAGAGACTGCCCTTTCTGGCCAGAGCATAGGCCATCGTCTCGCCAATGGGAAACAGGCCCATTTCCAGACCTTGCACAAACAGGGTAAGGCCGGCTACCACCAGAAGAGCGCCAAAAATAACTTCGCCCATTTGCGGCAGAGGTTGCTTGAGGACAACAATCTGGAAAAAGGTGATAACCAGAATAATTGGCAACAAGTCATAAAAAGCGTCCCGCAGTTTTTTCAGGATTATGAAAGCGGTCATTGCCTTTTATCTCAACCAATTTTGGAGAATCTGATCAGCGCCGGCGAAATTATTTTCGGGCGCTGATTAAAAGCGTTGTTAACAGAAAATGCCCATAAATGATTTATATCATATTATAAAGCAATTCCAGTCAATCATTTGACGGGGTTTTAGAAAGTATATTTTACAGGGGGGGTTGGGTCAAGATAACCTGTAGCGTAGCCTTTATCATATGTTTATAAATCAGCAGATTTTTTAGGTTGGCCGTTTGTTGTTGATCAGTGTCAGCAACTGGTCAAAGGTGTTGATAAAATAATGAGGGGTGGTTTGATCGGGGCTGCTGGGGTTTTTCAGGTTTACTCCATATTGCAGGCCATTTTCGCTCAGGGCCTTGTACTTTTTCATTTTGCCGGGATGTTTGGCGCTGGGCCGCTCTTTCTCGGCAAGTAGACCAAGGGCTACCAGGATCTTGTTTGCCTTGACGGCCGAGATATCAGCATTTTTTAATTTCAGAAGGTTGGTGATTGAATCCGTCTCCATCGCAATATCCTCACATGGTATTGATCAAAGGGCGAAGTGTAAAAGAAATCCGGGTGGAGATTGCGCTTTTTTCCGGGATGACATCGTTGACCGGAAATAAACCGCCGGTCTGGGATACTAATCTGTGACGGTCATCAAAACCAGGATAATCAGTTTTGTTTTTTTGTCAGCGGCGGAAAGGACGCTTGGTTTGCTCAATGGCGGAGAGGGTGGGATTCGAACCCACGGTACCCTCACGGATACACCGGATTTCGAATCCGGCTCATTCGACCACTCTGACACCTCTCCTATATAATGAGCAATTAATTGCTGTGGGGCACCCCGGACATCCTTTATTTCCTCTCTGAAATCTTTCAAATGTTAATCATGAAATATGCCACCTCAATTAAGTAAAGAAGGCATAAGCCAAGTGTGGGCTAAGATTTAGAAAAAGCCCCGGTTGGGTGACGTGATGGTTTCTCTGGTTCTCCAAGAAGAAAGAGACACTTAACCTTCGATTATTATTATTCCCTTCGTATTCACGTCAATCGCTGTGCCATTGGGAAGGACATATTTGCCTTGGGGAGCTGGTTTGATAAGGTATAGTTGATTCTGGAGGATGATTGCCTGTTCGCCGCCCTGAAGCTTTAAAACTTGTCCGCTGGGAGGTAATTGTTTCACGGTTTGGATTTTATCTGTGCGCCTACTTCTTGCTGGTGGCTCCGGTTGAGGATTGAAAGCCTGTGCGGTCTGCAATAATGCGATCAGTGAAATTGCTCCCGTTACTAGCATTAAAATACGTTTCCAGTGTTTCATTTTCGTTGTCCTCCATTATTAATATTTTTTCCTCTCATCGCTGTAACGTTGGAAAATCGAGAGTATCTGCGGAGAGAATAGATAATCTGTTTATATCATAGGTTCTCATATACTAGAAAGTCTTTTCCTTTTACGCTCTCTATTAACTGTGGCTTAACTTGTTCATTTTAGACACCTTAAATGGGTTTGTGTCCGACGATGTGTTTAAGTAGTTCACATTACTGAACACTTTTGTTATCTTAAATTAAGTTAAAATTAAATCAAGGAGCGTTTATGGAAATTCATGATCCAAATTTACATCTGAAGCTTATTGAAATGTGCGATTGTTATCTGGAGACGGATTTTAAGGCCCAGATTCAGATGGCAACAAAGACGGCAAGTGGTGATATTGTTGAGGACAGTGTCAAGTATCTGGCCTTGGCTATCATGTATGCCCTGACTGAAAAGGCCCAAAAGCTAACCTTCAAGAACAAAAAAGGCCAGTTGACTGTTACCCTGAAGATGGATGGAGATACTATTTCCATGAAGGCCCCTTCGGTCGAGATCTTCGATCAGATTATTTCAATTATGCGGACAATCTTGCATCTTGCCGATGATAACGCCTCGATGATGCTTGCTCTCGGTCTGCGGAGCGGTCAGGTGGATATTCAGGTTAAGGTCGAGAGGAAGGACAACAAGGAAGCGCTGAGGTTGAAGTTCTCCGATCTTGATTGATGAGATTAGGTCAGTGATTTATATTTACTGTTCAAAAAATTAAGATGTTTTGTAACAAGTGATCAGGTTGATTTAATCAATTTGTTTGTTTCTGTAGGCTCGTTCGCCCTATATTTATGGGTGTAGTCTTATCAATTTTGATCGATATATTTTTTCACTGTCCGCCGGTCAAGTTCTGTCCTCTGTGCAACAGCTTCATAGGTTCCAAATTTGTTGTAGAGATTTTTGCAGTAGGAGGATAATAGCTGTTGGGCTGTTATGGCGCCAGCTTCCATCTCTTGCGTGATTTTGTCGGTATCACTAATTGGAGAAATCTGCGTGCCCCCTTCGTAGTTCTTTTTGATAAGAATCCTTCTGATGCATTGTTCCAACTCTCTTACGTTGCCTGTCCATGGATAGTCCTTTGGTACGTCTTTTATGATTATTGATTTTATTTCAGACGCCAAGTCAGGAGAAGGTTTTCCGATGATTTTGCAAATTATATACATTAATATTTCGTCCAATTCGGTGGGCGACTCGGTCAATCTTTGGCGTAGTGGTGGAATTTCGATTACGTCGGAGCAGAGTCGATAGTAGAAATCGTCACGAAAGCTGCCATGGTGACGCAATCTGTTGATGTTTTGGTTGGTCGCAGCAATGACTCTTCCTGAAAATCTTTCCGTCTGATGACTGCCTACCTGGCAGAATGTCCTTTCCTGTAGAACCTGGAGGAGTTTGATCTGGACCTGTTCCGAGACCTCGCCGATCTCATCTAAAAAAATTGCTCCGCATGGACTGCAACGGGAAAATGTGCCGACATGGGTATCAATGGCGCCAGTGAAAGAGCCTTTTTTGTGTCCGAAAAGTTCCGACTCCAGGAGTTGTTCCGGATACTGGGAGAGGTTGATCGAGATAAATGTCCGGCAAAAATTTTCACTGAAACAATTTTTCGTCAGGTTAAAAGGGATGAAACCGGATCGGCCGATGGCGGCGGCGGCCATTCCCTTGCCGGTGCCTGTTTCCCCTAAAAGCATGGTTGAAAAATCTTCCATCCGGTTCCAGAGATATTGGTCGTACAGGCCTATGTCATGGGTGAAGATATTGTTCCAAAGGTTACGACGCAACTCCTTCATGCTGCGGCTGGTGCCGACAATTTTATTGATGAAATAAAAAGCTCTGCGCATCTGAAAGAAAATTGCGAAAAACCGTACGGCTTCTTTCTTTTGAAAACCGTATTCGCTAAGCTTTGCCAAGGCATCTGCTGCAAAAGGGACTTTACAGGGTGCTTCTCCGGCCAGGATCTGTTCTTCGATTAGTTGGTCGAATAATTCGGCAAACTGGTGGAAGATGTGAAAAAGCATCCCGTAGCGGATAAGAGTCAGATCTTCAGTGGATAGTGCTTTGAGATTTCCCTTTAAATCGGTGCGTATTTTCTCTATCTTCCGGGCTACGATCTCGGTAAGTATGTCGATTGTTTTGCTGCTGCTTGCCTCGTCGGCAGTTACTCTGGTAAGTTCTTGATTAACCGCTGCACGTTCTTCGCTAAATGGATTCGTGAAAATTGCAAGTTTTACTCTGGCGAAAAATTCTCTGTCTTCTATTTTCATGATTTCTCCTTTGTGTACATTTTGTGTATATCTAACTGCATACAATGTCAACATGGTGCTTGCGTTCAATGTGAAATTAATTGGGTGTTTGTGTGTAACTGTTGGTAATTCAAGGTGTTATGTGATTTATCTGAGTTTGGCATGTTTTGTGCTTTTCATGGCAGGCAGAGACAGTAATTAATTTTTCAATTATCAACGAGACGTAATTATTGAAACGGAGAGTGCAGATGAACATGCAAAGCGAAACGCATTCCCCGCAGCAAGCTGCGGGGTTAGTGAGCGAATCTGATGAAAGTAACCTTCCATACGGAGATTCCCCGTGGCTCGGAGTGTCGCAAGCTCCCTTACCTGCTGCGAGGAGCTTCAATACCAAACAAGATAACAAGAAGATAATCCAATCGGCCCGGGGTAAATTTATTGCAATGGCGGCGACTTATTGTCTTGGCGTGTTTAACGATAATTATTTTAAGCAAGCCGCGATGTTGGTCGCGGTATCTGCCGGTTTGAGTCGACTACAGGGCACGGCCACGGTATTATTTGCTTTGCCTTTTATCTTGTTTTCAGCCTATGCCGGATGGTTTGCTGATCGTTATTCCAAGAAGAATGTGGTGGTTGGCGTAAAGGCCCTTGAGTTGGTCGCCATGATCATTGGTGCCGTGGGGATTATTTCGGGTAATTGGATTTGCATCCTTGGCATGGTTTTTCTGATGGGGTTGCAGTCCAGTTTTTTTAGTCCGGCCTTGAACGGTTCTATTCCGGAGCTTTATCCGCATGAATATGTGCCTAAAGCAAATGCTATCCTTAAACTGACAACCACCCTGTCAATTCTTGCCGGGATTGCCACCGCCGGTCTTTCTCTCGATCAGAACTGGTTCCAGGTGGGTGATTTTACCTTTGGCAAAGTATTGGTGGCGATGGTTGTTGTTATTACTGCCTTTTTGGGATTTATGGCAAGTTTCGGGGTTCATAAACGACCGGCGGCCGCCCCGGATAAGCCATTTCCCTGGTTTGGACCAATCAATTCTTTGCATGATTTTTATGAAACCAGAAAGGATGGTCAATTGTTTCTGGCCATTATCTCTGATGCGTATTTTTACTTTTTGGCCTCCATCGCGGTTTTGACCATTAATACTTTAGGTTTAAAGCAGCTTGGTTTTTCGCAAACAGTTACCAGTCTGCTTTCAATGTCGTTGATGATCGGCATTTGCGTCGGCTCTGTGATTGCGGCCCGGATAACGACGATGGATAAGTGGTCTCGGGTTTTGTTCCCGGCCGCCACCGGGATGGCGGTTGGGATTATGCTTGCCGGGATGACGCCAAAGATTGCAGGGGGCTTTCAACTTGTATGGTTTTCGACCGCCCTCATTTCAACCGGAATCTGCGGTGGGCTCTTTATTATTCCGGTTGCCAGCTTTCTGCAGGTACGTCCTGCTAGTTCAGATAAGGGAAGAATTTTGGCTACTTCAAATTTTTGCGGTTTTATCGGGATTCTGGTGTCCGGCACAATTTTTTCAACCCTTGACGTCGTGATGGCCCCGGCGGCGGTAATGAATACCCTGGGTGTATTTGCGGCTTTTGCCGCGGCTGTTTTCTTTTTGGTAACCAGAGAAAGTAATCTGATTGCTTCAATTTTTAATCGCGTGCTCAAGTTTTTCATTGGTCTGAGGTATTCTGTTGAGGTTAAGGGGCTGGATTTAATTCCGGAAAAGAACGAGAAGGGGATCATCTTTTTACCCAATCACCCGGCGCTTATTGATCCGGTGATCTGCATGTCGGTATTGTACGACAAGTTTCGTCCCCGGCCGTTGGTTGATTCCGACCAGGGGAGCAAACCTGTCGTTAAAGCCATTTTGAAAAGTGTGCGGCCGATTATGATCCCTGATCTGCAAAAAAATGGTCGGGATAGCCGTCACGGGATCACGCAGGCGATGGCGGAAGTAGTTCGTGGTCTGGAAGGTGGTGATAATATTATTCTCTACCCTGCCGGGCGCTTGTATCGATCAGCCAAAGAAGATCTGTCCGGAAATTCTGGAGTTGAATATATCTTGGGAAATGTTCCCGATCTGCAGGTTGTCCTTGTCCGCACCACAGGTCTTTGGGGGAGCAGCTTTGGTTTTGCCGGTGGGGTGGCGCCATCTTTGTTTGGCCAACTCAAAAGATATCTTTCGGCCATCTTGCTAAATGGCATTTTCTTTGGACCAAGGCGCAGAATTTCTATTGAGATTATCTTGGATAACACCCTTAAAAGTTTGCCGGATCGGTTGGCTATAAATGAATACCTGGAGACTTTTTATAATAAGGGATGGCAGGCAAACACCCATGTCCCATATTTCTGGTGGCAAGGCAACAAACCGCAAATTCTGCCGGAACCTCAGAAACAAAGCTTTGCCGGTGACGCAAGCAGGGTTCCGGTCACGACCCAAAAGTTGGTTAAAGAAAAGATTATGGATCTGGTCGGGGTTTCCGAGATAAAAGGTTCGGATCGATTGGCCCATGATTTGGGCGTTGACAGTCTCTCTTTGATGGAACTTGCCGTCTGGTTGGAGGGCGAATTCGGTATGTCGTCTCTGGATGATATGAGTTCTTTGACCACGGTAAACGATTGTATTTTGGCGGCAAGCGGCCAGGTTTTTGAAAAGAAGCAGACCGAGCTGAAACCTGTTTTAGATAAGTGGTATCAAAAGATCAATAACCGGACGCGCTCTTTCCCTCAGGGCGCAACGATTACCTCTGTTTTTCTGGCGCAGGCCAGAAAATCCCCAAAGGCAATAGTGCTGGCCGACCAGTTGTCCGGGGCCAAGAGTTATCGTGATCTCCTGACGGCTATTTTTGCCTTAAAGCCTGATATTGAAAAGATAAAGGGGGCACGGGTCGGCGTTATGCTGCCTGCCTCGGTGACGGCCGGCTCGGTGTATCTGGCGACCTTGTTCAGTGGGAAAACCCCGGTCATGATTAATTGGACGGTGGGGGCAGGGAACATGAAACACTGTCTTAAGGAAACCGGGGTTACCCACATCATAAGCGCCAAGGCATTGTATGCAAAACTATCCGGGCAAGGACTGGACCTGGATGAGTTGGGGGCGCAATGGCTTTTTGTTGATGAACTTGCTGCCCGGATGGGCTGGATGCAAAAATTGAGCGCCGTATTAAGGGCAACGGTAATGCCTTCCTCTCTCCAAAAAATAGAGGTTCCGGCGACGGCGACGATTTTGTTTACCAGCGGTTCCGAATCAATGCCCAAGGTGGTTCCGCTCACCCACCGCAATATCCTGGCTAATATCCAGGATTTCACTAAGGTTCTCTCTTTTGACGGGAATGACCGCATGCTCGGGATGTTACCGCCGTTTCATTCCCTGGGCCTGGTCGGCACCATAATTCTGCCCTTATGTCTGGGGATAAAAACGGTCTATCACCATAATCCGACGGAAGCGGTGACCTTGGCCCGGTTGATCGACCACTACCAGGTTTCGGTGATGATCGGGACCCCGACTTTTTTGAGCGGCATCGTTAGTGTGGCCTCAAAAGAACAATTGTCAACGTTGCGATTGCTCTTCACCGGCGCTGAAAAATGCCCACAACATGTTTATGACGCTTTTCATGCTATGTGCCCGAAGGCCGTATTGTGCGAAGGGTATGGGATTACGGAATGTTCGCCACTGGTTAGTGTTAATCATGTTGACGATCCCAGGCCCGGAACGATCGGCAGGGTTTTGTCGTCAATTGACTATGTGATCATTCATCCTGAGAAGGACTTGTTGGTTGAGAAGGGAGAGCAGGGTCTTTTGCTGGTGCGCGGGCCCAATATTTTTGGCGGCTATCTCAATAAAGACACTGGCCAGGGTTTTTATGAGTTTGATGGGAAAACCTGGTATCAAACCGGTGATTTCGTAAGCGAAGATGAGGATGGGATTCTGACCTTTTGCGGCCGGAAGAAACGATTCATTAAATTGGGCGGAGAGATGATTTCCCTGCCGGCAATTGAGGCGGCCCTGCATAAATTTTATCCGGCCGCCGATGATAATGGCCCGACCTTGGCGGTTGAGGCAACGCCGACCGAAGAGCATCCGGAGATTGTCTTGTTCACAACGTTGGACATTAACCGGGAAGAGGTCAACCGAACGATTCGGGAAGCAGGTCTTTCGGCCTTGCACAATATCCGGAAACTGGAGAACATAGATATCATACCGGTCCTGGGTACCGGTAAAACCGATTATAAACAACTACAGGAACGGTTGAATTGATGGATTGTCAGCTGATTGTAGACTATGACGGCAAATGGCGATTCTGGTTTATTTTGGGTTTGGCGTTCTCTATATCATTAATCATCATGAATCTGGATCCAATTGCCCAGGATACGAGTTATCACGATTTTGTTGATTTCAGGAAGATGTTCGGAGTTTCCAATTTTTGGAATTTTATATCAAATCTTCCATTTATTCTTGTCGGGTTCCTGGGGATAGTTCGATGCCAAAGAGCAGGCAGAAAAAAAGTGAGCCTGTTTAATCAGGCTGAGTTTACTTTTTTTATGGGGATATTTCTTACCGGTTTTGGTTCCGCCTATTACCATCTGGCACCAGATAATGAGACTCTTGTCTCGGACAGAATACCGATGACTATTGCCTTTATGGCCTTTAGCTCCATGATTGTTCAGGAATATCTTAACCGGGAATGGGGAAAAAAATTGTTGGCACCGTTACTTTTTCTTGGTGTTTGTAGTGTTTTTTATTGGGCAATCACTGAAAATCTGGGTTACGGAGACCTTCGTCCCTATATCCTTGTTCAGTTTCTTCCTATCTTGATATTTCCTGTGACGATTTTTCTGCTTAAGTCCGAACGTTTTACCCGGATCGACATGTTGATATTCCTATTGTTTTACCTCGCGGCAAAGGTTTTTGAACATTTTGATCTAGGGATTTATGACTTCGGTAATCTGGTCAGTGGGCATACCCTTAAACATTTTGCCGCTGCCGCAGGAGGATATTGGCTGTTGAAAGTTTTGAATAATGCCACGAAAATATTTCCTTAATAAACTAGGGCTAATCTTATGAAATTGAAACTTACCATAATAATCTTTCTGCTGTTATTTCCGACACATGCGTATTCTGCCTGCGTTGTCCTTCTGCATGGTCTCGCGCGCTCAGATAGCTCGATGAAAAAGATGGAAGATGAACTTTTGAAGGAAAAGTATACAACGGTTAATGTAAATTATCCTTCCCGGGATTATCCAATCGAAATATTGGCTGAAAAAGCTATCCTGCCGGCGTTAACCAAGTGTGCGCCGGATGAGGAAATTAACTTTGTCACCCACTCCTTGGGTGGCATTCTGGTCCGGCAATATCTGGAAAAGCACGAGATCCCCAATTTGAACCATGTGGTGATGCTGGGACCGCCGAATCAGGGTTCTGAAGTGGTAGATAAACTGGGAAATTTTCCAGGTTTTTATTTTATTAATGGTGATGCCGGGATGCAGTTGGGCACAGGGGAGTTAAGTATTCCCAACCAGCTGGGTAAAGCTAATTTTGATCTTGGTATTATCGCCGGAACCAGAAGTATAAACTGGATTTTATCTTCGCTGATCCCAAATACTGATGACGGCAAGGTGTCGGTTGAACGAACAAAGTTGGCAGGGATGCATGATCACATTGAAATGCCGGTCACCCATCCTTTTATGATGAAGAATGATGAGGTTATCGATCAGGTCATATATTACCTGAAGCATGGTAGTTTTAATCGAGATTAAAGACATCAAAAGACAGGATTAAAACATAGGGCAAAGTGGTCAAACGGAATTTATTGTAGGTCGCTGCGATCACCGCAAGACCGATGATCGCGGGAAATACTTCAAGAAATCAGGTGAAATAATCTTTTGGCTGAATTGCCGACCAGATAAGGACCGCGAAATAGATGAAAAGCCACAGTTGTTTCATTGGATAAATTTTGCCGGTGTTTTTAATCATTGATGATAACTTTTCCGGTTGCGCCATCCATGGTTATATTTTGGCCGTCTTTTAAAGTATGCATAAGATTAGGGATGCCAACAATCGTTGGGATTCCCATTTCTCTGGCCACAATGGCTGAATGAGAGAGGATGCTGCCTCTTTCAATCAAAATACCGGACACGGCCGGATAGAGAGGAACCCAGCCGGGATCGGTACGACCCGCGACCAGGATTTCGCTATTTAATTGCAGATTATCCAGGGTTAGTGAGTGAATCTAATGATAAAATTATTGTATACGGAGATTTCCCGTGGCTCGAAGTCTCACGTTTTTCTTTATCCGCTACGGGGGCTTCGTGCGGCTTGGTGTGAGTCGTAATTTTAGTAATTCCAGAGATACCTATTTAATTATTGTCCCTAACAGAATCCTATCCAACAAGCGTTCAGATCATTTCCACTATTAAGAAAAGATCTCCACCGTGAAACTACTTAGGTCTTTCCTTGAACTGGCTAAACTCCTAGCCAATTTTCCCCTTCAAGTTTATTTCTAAAAGATGTAAGGTTATTAGCTCTGACAGTTTGAAGCTGTATTCTTAGTAGGATGAAGTTAATAACGAAGTAGCAGTTGCGTTTATCGGGTCAGGTTTGTCGACAAAAGCAAAAGAGGATTTGCTCCCTTTTAAGGTAGCCAATCAGGGATTATTAATATGAAAAGATTGATGTATTTAATATTTGTTGGATTAATTTTATCAAGTTGTTCCACAGTTAAAATGAAAGAGGAAAGAAAAAGCTTTGAACCATGTGGTATTTCCCTGAAATCCATCAGCAAAAACGTTGGTTTCCCCGGAGATATCATTGAATTGTTTGGTCTGTGGGGGTACTTCCAAGGAGAAAAAATTCCTAGAATTAATAAAGGCACGCCGAATGATTTAGAAGTTATTTCATGGTCAAATTCAATCATTAAGGTCAAAATACCTCAAGGTCTTGCGGCAGGGGATTATAAGATAGGAGTTAATTGTAATGATTTATCAAAAGGTGGCTCCTACAGTTCTGGTTGGGAAAAGTTTGAAATTTTAAATCCAGCCCCGGCAGAACTGTCGGCTGCTGGTTCCACGACTCAGCCATCACAGATAGTAAAGCCGTCACCTCCGACAGCTCAAGATAGTTTCCTGGAAACTCAGTTAGATCAATTAGTCCGAAATATATCCGCCAGTTTATCACAGCAGAAAAGATCAAGGCTTGCCGTGATAGAATTTACTGACCTAAATGGTAACGTTTCTGGTTTAGGAAAATTTTTGGCTGAGGAATTGACCACGAAATTGTTTGCCTCTGGCTCGTTTCAAGTCGTAGAGCGTCGCCTTATTGAGAAAATCTTGCAAGAGCAACAATTAAGTATGAGCGGAATTATTGATGAAGAGACGGTGATAAAGGTTGGTTCGTTATTGGGTGTCGATTTTATTGCTACAGGCACCACAGCCGATTTAGGATCAAGCATCAAGATTAATGCTAGGATTATTTCAGTTGAAAAAGGGGTGGTTTTCTCTGTGGCTTCAGCCATGATTCCCAACAATGATCAAGTCAAGATGCTTATGGGTAAAAATATGGAACGATTGCCCGAACCTGTTATCACTCGTCAAAAGCTCACTATGATAAATAATGATCAATTGTTGCTTGACGAAATGCTATTCGAGGCCGTGGAGAATGGTCAGACGGAGCTAGTCCGTGACTTAGTGCGTCAAGGCGCAGATGTTGACGTGCGTGGCATAGCGGGGGAAAATACATCCAACCCAACCAAAGAATGGACTCCGCTGCTTGTCGCTTCCCATAAAGGCTACACCAAAATTGCAGCAATTCTTCTCGAGAACGGTGCAGATATAAATGCACAGAATTACGGCACTCGTACACCGCTCCACTTAGCCGCCGAAAAAGGTCATATCGAGATAGTTAAAATGCTTATTGCGAAAGGGGTGGATGTTCATACGACCAGTTCTCATGATCAATGGACGCCCTTACATGTGGCTGTATATAGTGGTCAAACTAGTGTAGCCCTGGTTCTTCTGGAAGCGAAAGCAGATCCCCTCGTGATAAATGTGCAGGGTTCAACGCCCCTTGATTACGCTAAAGAAAAGGGGTTGACTACCATCATCAAAGTTATTGAGGCTCTACCTCAAAAACCATAGCTTCATGAGGATAAAATGAAAAATTTGTTAATATTATTAATTCTCGCCGGCGGCATATATTATTTTTATCCTGATCTTGTTGATTTTTCTGGTGCGCCCAAAGTTGTATTGTTTGTTCATAAGGATTGTGGAGAACTGTGCGAGAAAGGGGTTAGCCACTTGAAGGAAAAGAATATTCCTTTTGAATTGCTGGATATCGGAGCCAGTGAAAAGAATTATGAAAAGTTCAGGCGATTCTCCAACACAAATGCTGTGCCGGTGTTGCTGGTCGGCTCAAACGTCAGTCAGGGATATCATAAAAAAAGATTTAATGAGTTACTTTATGCCATCGAGGGAGATTCCGTATTCGGGCCCCAGGAAAAAATGATTTATGAGCATCATTACAACAGCGATGGTTCCCCTAAAATCGTAATGTACGGTACGAGTTGGTGCGGATATTGTGCGAAAGCAAGAAAAGGTTTTAACGAGATGGGGATTGACTACGTTGATTGGGATGTGGAGAAAGATTCTGAAGCCAATAGACGTTATAAATATTTAGAAGCATCAGGCTATCCGTTAATTTATATAGGTGCCCAAAGAGTTGGCAGTTTTAATGAGAAAAAAATAGCGGAAATTATAAGAGAGTTGTGATGGTGGTCGGCAGGTAAATCTAATGAATTAATATGGTTCGCTTGGTTGATCACGCTTTCTCCTACGGGAATAATTTGAAAAAAGGGTCCAAGAGTTCTTGGGATAGCTATTTAATTAAAGAATTGATGGGGCGCGATCTCCTGTTTCTCTTTCTTCCTGATGGTAAGGAAGGCATGCCGGTAACTCTGAATGCGGAAGAGATGGTTACTACTGGGAAGAGCGGAAAGTGGAACATCCGGGTTGATGTGTAAGTTTGTGAGAAAAAGATGGACTGGAAAAAAAATAAAAAAAAGGGTTCCGAGGTAACACCTCGAAACCCTTGAATTTTTCATGGGGTGAGTGATGGGACTTGAACCCACGACCTCCTGGGCCACAACCAGGTGCTGCCACCAGCTGAGCTACACCCACCATGAAGGGTTGTTATTTAATAAATTGCCGTTGATTTAGCAAGGCTAATTTTACGGAGATGCAACTATACTTCTTTACTGCAGTGCAAACATATTTTTGCCTGGGCCTTGATTATCTCGGCGCAGTATGGACATTCCTTGCTATGGTGCGCTTTGAGTATCTTGCCGATCGCGATATTGGCATATTGACCGATTTCGGTGTGTTTGAATTCGTGGTTTCTGATCGGATCAATGCAGGCGAGGTCGTTTAATTCGGCCAACAGATCGCAGGCCCTGTGGCGTTGTTCAAGATTAGCCTCTTCGTCCAGGATGAAAAAGAGGACCGGTTCCAGGTTTTTTTCTTTCACGCAGGTGTCCAACAGAAGCAAGGCTGATTTTTCTTTGCAGTAGCGTCCGTTCTGGTCCGTCTGGCAAGTCGGGTCAATGATGCTGCCGGTAAAGGCATCTTTGCTGCCGACCATCATCGGTCCACCTTTTTCCTCGTTGGGCAGCTTCATATAGCGGCATGAGGCGCTGTGGCCGTATTGTAATTCGAATTGTTCCCAACTGTTGGCGAAAAGCGGGCAGTCATCGTTAAGGCAGACAAAAAACACTTCCGTGCCCCAGCCCAGGCCGTCTCCCACGTGGAAGGGAGGAGTGTTGCAGCAGGAAAGTCGTTTCTTGCAATGGGGGCAAAAATGTTCCTCCGCCGCTATCTTGAGGCATTGTTCAGATAAAGCCATGTTGTTACTCCTGAAATTTTCTTAACAGGTAAAGAATAACCTGTTGTCTTTAGTATTAAAAATAAATCAGCTATTACTGATAAGTCTTTCAGGGTTAAATGGCAAGTGGGAAGGGGGATTTTACTTTTCCAACCGACTTTTATCTCGTGGCTGCCAGTTGAAAGTCATTGACTTTTTGATCGTTGAACAGTATGAAAATCGGCTTATTCGGTATGTGTTTCTGTTTGTAAATTCATTTCACTGCCTCGTAATAATTTGCATTTTGGTCACCTGGCAGATTATCATCTTCTTGTATATCATTTTAGCAAGACTACTAAATCGGATGTGAAAAAATTCTATGACAGATCAAAAAAAATCCAGGTATGCGGAAGCGGGCGTCGATATCGACCAGGGCAACAAATTTATCGACAATATTAAACCACTTGTCGCCGCAACTTTCAGAAGGGGTGTGTTGACCGAAATTGGCGGGTTCGGCGGTCTTTTTGCCTTGGGTGATGATCGTTACAAGGATCCGGTGCTGGTGTCATCAACCGATGGGGTGGGAACCAAGCTCAATATCGCTACCATGTGCAACCGGCATGATACTATTGGGATTGATCTGGTTGCCATGTGTGTGAACGATGTCGTGGTGAGTGGCGCTCGTCCTCTTTTCTTTCTTGATTATTTTTCGATCGGCAAGCTTGATCTTGATGTCGCCACCGACGTGGTCCGGGGGATTGCCAAGGGCTGCGAGATCGCAAAGTGCTCGTTGATCGGAGGCGAGACGGCGGAGATGCCTGGATTATACCGGGAAGGAGATTACGATCTCGCCGGATTTGTGGTCGGGATCGTTGAGCGGGATGATATTATCGACGGATCCGAGATCAGGGAAGGGGACAAGATTATTGGTCTGGCCTCCAGCGGTATTCACAGCAATGGTTATTCCCTGGTCCGCAAGATTTGTTTTGACGAGCTTGGTCTTAAAATTGATGACCATGTTGATGAGCTGAGCTGTTCCATCGGGGAAGAACTGTTGAAGCCGACCCGAATTTATACTGAGCCGCTGCTGAATCTGATCAAGAATTTCAAGATCAAGGGCCTGGTCCATATCACCGGCGGCGGGTTCACCGATAATATTCCGCGGATCTTGCCGCATGGCTGTCAGGCGATAATCAATAATGGTTCGTGGGCCGTACCACCGATTTTCAGTTTTCTACAGAAAAAAGGTAATGTGACTCCGGCCGAGATGTTCAGAACGTTCAACTGTGGAATCGGGATGGTTATTTTTGTGGATCCGAAACAGGCGGAAGATATTTCTTTTCAACTTGCCGCTTTGGGCGAGACTTCCTTTGTGATCGGGGAAGTAGGCCGCCGGGAAAAAGACGCTTCGCCGGTGGCGATTGATTGTGATGGCAACTTCTGATTGTTGCAGCCAGAGGGTTTCAGCGCAAAATAATTTAAAGAAATTCAGCTGCCGCAATCATCCATGCCGCCCTTGATCTTGTAAATGGCGTGGGGGATAGCCTCAAGAACGGCTTCAATATTTTCCCGGGCCGCTTTCTCACTGCCCGGCAGGTTGATGATCAGGCTTTTGTTTCGGATGCCCGCGATTCCTCTGGAGAGAATCGCGTTTTTTGTCTTGGCGAGACTGGCCAGACGCATGGCCTCACCGATCCCGGGAATTTCACGGTCGAGTAAAGATCTGGTTGCCTCCGGAGTTACATCGGCGGGACTGACCCCAGTGCCGCCGGTGGTCAGGACCAGATCGATCTTGATGTTGTCTGTCCAGTCAATGATTGTCGCAGTTATTTCTTCTGTTTGGTCCGGTACGATCTTTTCGGCCACCACCTCGAAGCCGTTGGCGATCAATAATTTTTTGGTAGCGTAGAAAATAGGAGACCTAAGGGTTAAAAACAATTGCCCTCCAGTATGGTATTTTATGTTTCGCCAGAAACAAAATCCACAAAGGAGGGCAATATGGGAATGACCCCACAGGCAAGTGGTATCACGGTTGAAT
>JAHJIY010000078.1 GCA_018823175.1 Pseudomonadota bacterium | reverse complement strand
TGCCGAAGGATTGTGTTATTATGTGCCATGGCTCGGATCTCCTTGTTTTTGTTATTGTTTCCGCAAAAACAGTATAACACAGGGAGCTCTCCGAGCCTTCTATTTAACCGATTTTACTTACATATTTATGAGACAGCAGTGCTCAACCATAATGAGAATGGAGCTGCTTTTGTAGTGGTTTAATCCAACGACTATCACTCTCTTTCGTCCGCTGGATCACTCCTTTAATATCCCATGCGATTGTCACTTCAACGATATATACGATCTCATCCTTAAAATCTAATACGACAAAATCAGGAAGACTACCCCATGTTTATTTTCTTTATCGTAGACAATATTATATTGAGGATTTACAAAACGCGTCGCCTCTCCAGTTATATAACTAATAACAGCCTCTTCAAATCTTTCCATAATATTCAACGTCTCCCAAATATTAATTTATGAAAATGTAATTCAAACAATCACTTCATCACCACCCCACTATATATCCAGTTAACCATCACACCAAAAACCGGTTTATCCAGGCCAGACTTTCTGACCCCTTCAGCATAACAATTCAGCTGGGGCAGATAATAAAGAAAGCGCTCTTCGAGGTCATCGGTCACGTCTGATTTATGGTCAATTATCCAGTAGCCCTCTTCGGTTTCGACCAGCAGATCGATCTCCCCTGACACCACACTGCCATTATCATCAGCAAACAGAACCGGAACCTCGGTATCCATACCAATTGGGTTGAGTTCATTTTTAACCCAATGATAAAATGCCGTCGTCGCACCAGCTATCTGGCTCTGCTGTTCTGCTGAAAAATCGTAGCCTGTCGCACGATTAATGTGCTTGATATTGTCCGGCACGCCCGCCGTTATCTCGAAACAACGGTGCAGAATGGTTCCCCGGTTCGTGGCAGACATCTCGAGTTCAAGCTGCAAGGGGTAACCATAGTCAGCTGTTTGCAGATCAGGCTTCCCTTCAAATTCAGCGCCATGCAACAATGATGGTGACATGGTTTCAAGAATCAAGCCGCCCGGCACCTCTCCGGCAATTATCGCCCTCCTGCCTAGTTTTAGCAATTTGCTCTCAGGCAAATCAGTATCATTTTCAAATTCCGGCGGCGAATCGGCAGTTGTCGCCGTTATCCGGCAGTCAAAAGATTTACCGTCCATAATCATCTTGTTGGCCTTAAAATCAATGCCGCAACATTCCTTCAGAATATTCCAACAGGATGATGTCCCTTCCTTTTGGTACTGGTGACATTCAATGATCAGCTTCTCCCTGGCCCTGGTCAAGGCCACATAAAGCAGGTTCCGAGCATCCTTTTCGGTGTCCGGCCAGAGTTTTTTGATAAACTTTTCGTTCTGCTCCGGGGCAATAAACTTCGGCGAAAATTCCAAGCCGGCTTTTTCGAGAATAAAGTTCAGATCAGCAAAATCTTTATAGGCAACATCAAAAGTCGGCAATCGTGGTTCTACCTCTCGGTCCCCGCTGCACACCGCGACCACCGGCCATTCCCGGCCCTTGGATTTATGCCAGGTCATCAACTGGACCGCATCCTCATCAATCACCCGAGGATCCGACTGGCCGTTGTCTGACTCAACCCGTTTTCGCAGCCAGGCCAGGAAGGTTTTCAAATCATCCCCATGGTAACCGCCGCTGACCAGGGCCTCCCGATTTGCCTGTAGAAAGCCCTGTGCTTCTCCCTGAAAACGTAACAGATCACTCCGGGCCTGATCCGCCTCAGGCCAGCAAGATACCGCTCCGTAGAGATCAAGCACCCCTATCACCTTGCCGATCAGGCAGTCAACGGTCAGGCCGTCAAAGTTATCCTGATGCTCAACCAGCTTCCGGAGAAGAGGATCATTTAATGACTTGCCCCGGGTAATCTCTTTCAGAGCATCTTCAAGATTGATTGAGCCAAGTTCGGTCACCGCCAGATATAATCCGGCATGAATATCGGCCGGATCGGTGACATAGCTCAAGGCGTAATAAAGAATCTGCACGATCGGCGATTCAAACCAGCCATCCTGAGCCAGACGGACCCTGATCCCGAGGGTCCGCAAGGCAGCGGCATAATCCTCAAGGCGCGGGTTAGTCGGACAAAGAATGGCGATATCCCCTCCCCTGATTGACCGGTACTCTTTTCGGGACTTATCCCAGACCTCCTGTTCTTCCTCAAGCAAAGCCTTAATCCGCAGACAAGTTTGCTGAGCCCTGGTCTCTACTTTTCCCCTTTCATTAAATATGATTGCCTCCAGCGGAGACATCTTGCTCGTAAAATCAGCCTTGGGGGTTAGCCTCTGATATTTATCTTCAAACAACCCGTCTCCAACCTGGTTGACCCACTTCATCAGGGGTTTACTTGAGCGCCAATTTCCTTTTAAAGGCTGGATCGATTCTACTTGTTGTTCCTGGATAGTTTCCATCAACCGGGAGTCGGCATTCTGAAACCGCATGATCGCCTGCTTGAGATCACCAACGATCAGGGTCGGCACTCCGGCCTCAAACAAGGCCCAGAGTAGGGAAAACTGTAAAGGATTGGTGTCCTGAAACTCATCAATGACCAGACAACCAACCCGGCTTTTCAGCTCAGCCAGCACCGACGAATCAGAGACAAGCAACTTCCGGGCAATGGCCAGCATATCAGTATAATCGACCAGGCCTTTTTCCTTCTTCTGCTCACCATATTTATGCAAGGCATCCTGACTGGCGCCAAGAAGTGCCTCAACATGGAGCAAGGCCTCACGCAGAGGACCAGGATGCATCGGCAGGCTTTCTGCCGCAGCCATAACTCTCTCGGCCAGGTCTTTATATTCATCCGATAGTTTAATCGTTCGCAATGATCGTAATCTCTGCCAGAGCGACCAGTCTTTATCAAGAAATGTTCCCTGCTCAGCTTTTTTCAAATCATAGTAATTTTTACTTAAATCTCTGACTGCCGTTGCATTACCCTCAAAATCCTGTGCCAGATTACCTGGGAATTTTCCAAGAAGATCCTTAACCGCTCTCCATAAAGCCCTTTTCATCTGATCAGCAGCCCCGGTCGGTCCATAAATATCACTGATCTTCTTAGCGACCGCTGGATACAAATTACTGTCTTCCTCACTACGGCCGATCGATCGCAACTTGCCGATCAAACCCAGAATCCGTTCACGGAAAAGGTCTTCCGCCCCCTTCCCGGTATTGAAGTCATAACTGTAACCAAACTGATAAAGATTGTTGATAACCGGGTCCGCCTTCTTGGTTACGGCCAGGGCCCGCCGGATGAAGATATCCTCTTCGTCTTCATTTAAAAGTCGAGGCCGGGGCGACATCCCCGCCTCAAAGGCAAACTCGCTGATAACCCGCAGCCCGAAACCATGGATCGTTGAGATATATGCCCTTTCCAGTTTTAGGGCATCTTCAGGGCGACCGTTGTTGACCAGTTCCGCCCTGATCCTGCCCTTCAGTTCTGACGCCGCCGCTTCGGTAAAGGTTACCGCCACGATCCGGTCGGGCTCGACCAGTTTCTTCTTTACCCAATCACACAGGGTTTTCTGAATGGTATAAGTTTTGCCGGAACCGGCTCCGGCCGGGATAGTGGTAAGTTTAGGCAATTTCATTTTCACCCTCCTCAGCCGGCAATATGAATTTCCTCATCAATGGACTGTTGTCCAAGGCATAAATCTTAACCCCGGCGTTCTTTTCAAACCACTTCTCGTCAGTATCCCGGTTGAGTCTGACCTCGCCCTTCCGGACTTTGCCAATCCGTTTTTTAAGCAAGTCTACCGCCTGGGTGGAAATCCCGTCACCCAGTTCAACCAGCCCCATGATCGGGGTAGCAAACCAGCCACTGCTGTCGGTCAGCGCCACCTGATCATTCATCAGATAATACATGGCGCCTATCTCCAACTTATCTGACAGCTTCAGATCCTTATTGGTAAAGCCACCAGTCTTCAACATCTGCCGGTATAACTCCGCCTGGCTATCATAACCGCTCTCCATCTGTTCCCTGCGGGCCTTGCTCTTACTCTTTTTAAAATCGATCACAAAGGTTCTTTTCCCGGGCAATTCGATGATCAGATCCGCCCGCCCATATAACGGTAGCCCTTCAAATTCTCCTTCTAGACCCAACTCGGCACCAATTATGGTTGCCCCCATATCGACCAGCATATCGGTCCAGACCTCGGCGGCCGTGATAATCTCCCGCTCAAGATGATGGCGCTCGACATGCCACTCGGGGGTCAACACAAATGGACTATTATTGATTATTGCCTTATTCAGCAGTCCGGGCACCTGATCTGCAATTTCCTGATGACTTGGAAATGATGATCCTACCGGAAAAAGGTGCTCAAAAACTTCATGGGCCAGGGTGCCCTTGGTCATGATGTCGAGAGACTCCGGCGCCCATTTCCGTGGTTCAATCCCGGCACGGTTAAAAACCCATGCCAGAGGCGATGTCATCAGGGTGCCCAGGCGACTGGGGGACTGAGTGCGCAGCTCACCATTTTCCTTCTGGTTGATGGTCATCAGGTCAAAGCCGAGATTAAGATCCTTAATTTGAATTTCTCGCAACGGTATTGCTTTGATCTTTTTGACTGCAGGGAGGCCGACAATTTTATTCCGGTCTGCTTCCAGATCCAGATTCAAAAGTAATCCCTCCGGATCTTGGACGCCGGCAATCAGCATAGCGATAAAAGTCAGTGAACTTGATGGCGCCAATTCCCCGCCGAAAACATCGCGGCATGGCCAAAAGAAATTTATCCGTTCCTCAACCGCACAGATCTGACGCTTGAAAAGATTCCGTTTCCGGCGCAGAACATCGTCAGCACACTCAATCTTAAACTGCAATTCACCTTTCAAGGTAAGCAGGTCATTTTCCGAAAATACGGCCGAGGTTGATGGTTCAGCCGGGTAACGCCCACTACTGAAACCAAGAACAAACAAGTGCCGCAATGCTCGCCACGGCTCTGCCGACTCATTAAATACACATAAACCATCTCGAGGATTATCTACCGCTTCAGAAAATACCTGCGCTTGCGGAGAGCAAATACTGATCAATCTCTGCCAGGTCGGTTCACCCTCAGCCGGCAGCTCATTAATAATCCCGGAGGCAACCTCACGGGCCATCGCCAAATGATAAAACTGAGCTTCGGAGCCAGCAAGAAGATCGATAAATGCCGCCAGATCCTTCTTTAATTCACCGCATAGTTTCACTTCTTTCTTGATCAGAGCTAACATCTGCCGACCCTGATCATCCATCCCTGCCAAAGGCTTAAAATCGAACCTACCGTTCATCAATTCTTGGGCCAGGGTCATTCCATGTTCGGCAGACCAAGGCATCAGGGGATGGGAGAGTAAAGAGGCCAAAGCCAATAAAGGAGCAGGCTTACGCCGACTGGTGATAAAAAGCATTATTGCTTCCCGTCCCAGATCACGCGCAGCCAGATTTACATCCAGACCGCTAACCGGCAAACCCGCCAGATCAACAATATTTTTAACGACCCTGGCGTAAGAACCATCAGCGGGCAACATGATCCCAATATCAGAAACTTTCAATGAACGATCATCTCGCAGAAGTTGCTGGATCATACTAATCGTGACCTCAACTTCCTCCTGAAAATCACGGCAGGCAACCCACTGCAGACTATGATCCCGTTTGATTTCCGCCGAATCGGTACTGAACAGGTTTTGTTGAATATGATTAAGAGCAGAAGGCCCCTTAGCCGAGGGAGATCCATCCAAAGAAGTTTCGAGAATCTCCTGCAGAGCATCATCAAGCTGGCACTGTTCCGCGTCCCGAGCCAGCCGGTTCAGCATCGCCTCCTGCCATCTGGTCAGCTCCGGAAATCCGGATTGACGATAAACCTTAATCTCTTTTAGCGGTCTACCTGCAGCCAGTACCTGTTGAATAACCTCCAAAGCAGGAGGCAAAGCTCCCCCAAGAGATTCCTGTAACCAGGCCAGATCAAGAAAATGAGTTTCTGCACGCCTCTTAAGAGGTGTCGAGTCACATTCGGCCAAATGTTTGCCGGGCTCCAAGCCTTCAATCAAGGAAATCAACGACTGATTGACACTGGCCATTGTCTCAGCCGGGGCAACCTGAAAACTTTCTATCCAGAAGGCATCAGCCTTTCCTGCCATAGCCGAGGAAAGAAGTGTCGCCCAATTGTTTGAAGCTTCCGGCACCAAGTATTTCTCTCCGGCCAAGGTCAATAGTTCAAGCCAAGTGCCAACTACCACCCCAAGCCGGCCACCAGATTCCACAATTCGACGACGAATCTTCCGGGCGGCATATTTATCAGGCGCTAACAGAAAATGAATTAACTTATTCAACCAAATTTCCCCCTTTGAATATTAAAGTTCCCTATCCAGTTCCTGCATGATAACATGGCCACGTTCCACAAGACAGAACATTGATTACTTTTCAGGAGAAACTCATGCCCCGGAAAATTGACTACTACAAATCATCAGGTGAAAAAATCATCAGCCTGTTTGCCAAACTCCTTTTCTCCCGGGAAAAACACTCCCTAATCCGGCTCGCCCAAATGCTCAATTGTTCGAAACAGACGGTAATGAAGAATATAGAAGAAATCCAAAGAGCATATGGGGTAGAAGTTGAGGAAAGCTTTGAGGGACGTCGCAAATATTACCAGATCAAGCGAGCCGTGGCGCCCCCTCAACTAAATCTTACCGAAGACGAAATTAACGTCCTTTTCATGTGCCGGGCCTTTACTGAACATCTTCTGGGCAGTGATCTTTTTGAAGACGCTTCCCGAGCAATCGAAAAGAGCCTGGCTCTGCTACCTAAAGATAAACAGGTGTCAGCCAGCCATTTCAGTTCGATGAAACTCGGCAGAATTGATTACACCCCCCACCACGAGATAATCAAGACTCTGATTGAGGCAATGAATGACCGTAAAACCTGTTTGATCTCTTACAAATCAGTAAGCGCCACCAAACCTACCGATATGTACATCAGCCCGCTGATGATTTTCTCCTTCAACGATGCCCTTTACCTCAATGGCCTATTGGCCCGAAAACCTGGTACCAAATATGTTGAACCGAAGTTTCATCCAGTCCTTGCCATTCACCGGATAAATAAAGTCGAAATTACTGAACGCAGTTTCAAGCGCCCTGATAATTATGATTTTGAAAAACACTTCAATGAACGTTTTGGAATCATGCAGGATAGCTCGTTTACGGTTGAAGTTGAATTTAGCAAATACGCCGCCGAGTATGTTGCCGAGAGGATCTGGAGCCCTGAACAGAAAAGTAAAAAACTTAAAGACGGTCGACTCCATCTCACCTTTGAGGCCGCCTCCAAACTGGAAGTAATTGCCAAAATACTCTCCTTCGGCGATCAAGCAAAAATACTAAAGCCGGACTGGCTGGTTGAAGAAATGAAAGGGACTGTCATGCGGATGGCTGAAAAATATTAGATACAAAGAAATCATCCTCTCGTTCCCAACTATAGAACACCCATCTGTTATCCTTTATCCTTAACAGATTAATAAAGGAGCACCAGCATGACAACTTACGAAGCCCTTGGTTTAATCGGGTCCCTGCTGATCTGCATCAGCGGCATCCCCCAGATCGCCAAAACCTTCCGCACAAAAAGCACCGGAGATCTCAGCATGATCTATCTGACCATCCTTCTGGCCGGCATGGTCCTGATGCAGGTATATTCACTGCATACCAGAGACATGGTTTTTATCGCGTGTAACACTATGTCCCTCATAATTACGGCAACTTTGCTAACCATGTGCCTCCTGTACAGAAGTAATTCCGTACCGGCAAATATCATTGCCATCCAAGAATAACAAAGGAGAATAATTGAAAATCTGCATCCATCGAGGCACCAAACAGATAGGTGGCACCTGTATCGAGATCGAGGCCGAAGGGAAATAAGAAAAGGGGTCAAATCTTTGCTTGACCCTTGCTGATCATAAATGAGTCTAGCAAAGATATGACCCTGTTCCTTTTCAAAATTAGGCAACGAGTTCAAAGGTTCTTTTGAGATCGGCATGCCAGCTGAAGGGGATGATTCCTTCATGCTGCAGACGCCCGACTACAATCCCCGGTGCAATGACGAGATCTTTGGCAAAAACCAGGATCGCCGTCTTGCTTTTACAATCATCACGGGCGGCAAATCGGTGAAACTCCTGCTCAGGAAAAGGGGTCAAATCTTTGCTTGACCCTTGCCGATCATAAATGAGTCTAGCAAAGATATGACCCTGTTCCTTTTCAAAATTAGGCAACGAGTTCAAATGTTCTTTTGAGATCGGCATGCCAGCTGAAGGGAATGATTCCTTCATGCTGCAGACGCCCGACTACTATCCCCGGTGCAATGACGAGATCTTTGGCAAAAACCAGGATCGCCGTCTTGCTTTTACAATCATCACGGGCGACAAATCGGTGAAAATCCTGGTCAGGGATAAGCATATTTGCCGCAAACCGATTGGCCGCATGCTCCTCCGGAGTATCAACAGACTTTATCTCATCGACAAACAGCATTTTCTTCCCGTGCAAAAAAATATGGGCGGCTTCATGGAAAAAAGAAAACCAGAAATGGTCGTCACTCTTATGGCGCAGACTTAACATGAGCAGGGCCTTGTCCTTGCTCAACCATCTTGTGGCGCCACTGAGCCGGGTTCCTGGAAACTCCGGGACCAAGACAACGGCAACTCCAGATTCAGCACAGAGCTGTTTTACCTGCGGCTCGAATTGCTCCGGCCCTTTTTCGGTAAACGCTCTGATTTTCAGGAGATTATTTTTAAAAACTGTGGCATCAAAAGAGGCTGTGTCAATATCTTCCGCCTCTAACTCACAAGCCCTGAGCCAAGCGGCAACCGCTTCCGGTGAACTTTTAAACGCTGAGGAACTACGATAGGCAACCTGGGTAGATTTGAACCGATCCTGCCACGCCTTAATTGTCCCGGCGCCGAGAAAGCCGAGCAATTTGTCCACCGTATCCGCCTTACTTGCCGGTTTGGCGATCCAACCCCCTTTTACCAATTGAGTGATCGGAAAGTTTTTCGCCCAGGCGGTTTTCCTCTGCAACTCCTTAAAGTTGGCAATCTTGGCTTGATGAAGCCGGTAATGGGCATCAAGATTATTCCAGATGTTGGCGGAGACCCCAAGCACCCGTTCAAACTGAATTGCAGTCTCCGGCGATACCGGCGCTTTGCAATTGATAATCTGGCTGACGGTCTTTACTGACAAGCCGCAACGCTGGGCAAATTCGGTTTTTTTAATTCCCCTGGCATCCAGTGTTTCTTCCAGGATTTCTCCGGGATGAACAGCATAATCGGGATTGTATTGATTAACAGCGACGGTGGACATTAGTGGTAATCCTCCACTCTTAGAATGGTGATATTGGTAATCTGAGATAAATCAAGCCCGCCATCATCTTTAACAGGTAGCGGGTTATGGTTTGGTTTGAATACAAGCCGAAACGGATGATCAAGATCAACAGCAAATTCGCCTTTTTGGGAGCCTGTCAATTCATGTCTCCGGGTCGGCGGTTTATGTGAAATCTCGGCAAGGTGAATGGCGGCCCTAATCACCGCCATCCGCCGCATAATCGCCCGGCTGTTTTTCTTGCCATATTCTCTGGCCAACTCTTTTTCCGAGTTGAATATTTTCTCGAGCTTCTTGGTTTTGAAATCTATAATCATATCTTAAAACACTTTACCGAACAGGTAAAGCCTTTTATTTATCATTGAATTGCAAATAAATATATCCCAATCATTCCGATATGTTGTCAATACATGCAGCTTTCGCTTATTATTACAAAACACTTGACTAATCTTCCAAAAAGAAATCAGAATCGATTTTCTTGATCTCATAGGTGTCGGCAATGGAGACCCCCAGATTGTAGTCGATCATCAATTCCACCAACCTGCTGCCATCGATCAATACAACCTTGGGATCAATAGTCGAGACATAATGTTCGGCATCCCTGGTAAAGGTGGAGGTGGTAATAAATACGCCTTTCTTGGCCCGCTGACCGTGAAGAGCGCCGACAAATTTCTGAACCTCAGGCCGCCCTACCGATCCTTGCCACCTCTTGGCTTGGATATAAATGACATCAAGGCCCAGCTTGTCTTCCTTAATGATGCCGTCAATGCCTTCGTCTCCACTTCGGCCCATGGCCCGACCGGCATCCTTGATTGAGCCGCCATAACCCATTTCGACCAGGAGTTTAACCACCAAGTGCTCAAAGAACTCCGGGGTATTGTTTAAGATATGGGCGTGAAGCTCACTGGCCAGACTGTTTCGAAGTTCCTGATAGGCGCTTTCGAAAACTTCTTCCGGAGTCGAGGTCCGTTCATCATCACTGGAGGTATCAATAACTTTATCTTGTTTATTGCCCGTGGTGTGAAAGTCGACAAACTCAGAGTACTCCTTTAACTGCTTAACCCTGAGAGTTACCGGGTTTGCTTTCAGTAACTCTTTGCCCCGCTCGGTAATCCGAAAGAATCCTCGCTTGGGTCGCTCAAGAAGAAGTGCCTTGGCCAAATAAACGTTGGCCCAGGCCACCCGATTTTTAAAGGTGGTCTGCTTGCCGCTGGGCAACATCTCTGCCAGGTCTTCATCACTCAACTTGAAGTCTTCGGCCATAGCGACATACGAATTTTTTAAGCTGTGCGTCTCCCCATCTGCGCTTAGTTTTAAGAGCGGGAGAAAGAAGGATTGAAAATCAGGAACAGCCATTATTGTCCTCCTCAGAAAAAGCCACTATTATTGCCCTCAAAAAAACGCAGTTCCGGGGCCACCTTACTTAATTAATGCTAATGTGGTTCGGCATTGGGGAAAGCCCTTACAACCCCAAAATTTCTGTCCGGCATTAGCTCCTTGCCGGGCTATTCGTAACACCATTTCTTTCCCGCATTTTGGGCATTGCTTTCCTTGGGTGGCAAACTGACTGCTTGCCACCACTGGCTGAGAAGACTTAACCTCTCGGATCATACGAGTTAATTCAGGCCCGGCAATCAGTTCGATATTCTTCCCTTGGGCAAAAGATCCGGCCTCGGGGGTGAATTCTCCGGATGTAACTACGAAACCGCCGACCGCTCCGGTCGCCGCCATCACCCCATACAATTCCCTAAGTACCTTAACCCCAACCTTTAAAGCCTGCCACTGTTTACACTGGACCAGATATTTTTCCGCCCCTTGGTACAGGACCAGATCCACCCCGCCATCCGGGCCTTTTCCTGAATTTTCTTTTACCGAAAAGCCTTTACGCCGGAAGATCTCGCCAACCAGGACCTCAAATTCCCGCCAGGTCATATCTTTGACCAGCCCGGAAACCTTGGCCTGGTCGATAAGCTGGTTTCGCTTTCTTCGCCGCAAAAAGGAATTCAAAGCGGCCATTCCAAAAATAAACGGCATAATGATCTGACCGAACAAGGCAAAGACATGACGAAGTGGTGCGGCAGCCAGCGCCGATATTTGAGTTGCGCCAGCTTTGGCGGTAACCGCAAGCCCGGCAAGGTAATGCAAGTAAAGAAAACTTAGGACTGCAAAAGAAAGGCATAATTTCCATGGCAAGAAAGACAGCATTTCAATTAGATCTTCAAGGATTGAAGTTCTTCGAGCCATAGTAAAATCCTCCATCACGTTGATCAATCAATAACATTCGCCCGTGGTGGCGAGTGCTCATTTTATCCCTATGACATAAAGTAGTTGATAGAGAGTAGCTGACTCATGGGTGGTTTTCAAGCAGGATTATCCAGAGAGAACAGCCAGGAGAAAAAAATTACGATGACGCCGAGGCTAGATTCCGGCCTGATCGCAATGGGTCAAGTCCGCCTTTTCCCGGAACTTAAACACGCCACCATTAATGTTGACTAATCCCAAAAACAAAAACCCCGAAATCCTTTGCAGGACTCGGGGTTTAATATTTAAACCGGACAAACCGGATTGTGAACTTGGTGGCGATGCAGGGACTTGAACCCCGGACACTACGGATATGAGCCGTATGCTCTAACCAGCTGAGCTACATCGCCATAAAAAATGAATTGTTTATATGAAAAATTTTACCACGCTTGTCAACGATTAATTGCCTGTACTTCCAAGACAAACATAAAAACACCGGAGTCATCAAGCAAATGATAACTCCGGTGAATAAATAAAAATCTATTCCGGCATAACTTCCGGCAAAAGATGGGGACTGCTTACATCATGCCGCCCATGCCACCCATGCCACCCATGCCGCCCATACCGCCAGGCATTCCACCACCCATGCCGCCCTTATCTTCATCAGGACGATCGGTGATCATGCACTCGGTGGTCAAAAGCAGGCCGGCTACACTGGCCGCATTCTGCAGAGCAAACCTGGTAACCTTAGCCGGGTCAATAACGCCAGCCTTGATCAGATCTTCATATTCTTCGGTTTCAGCGTTGAAACCCATGGCACCTTTCAATGCTTTAACATGGTCAACGATTACAGAACCCTCGCGACCGGCGTTGTTAGCAATCTGACGAACCGGCTCTTCCAGGGCGCGGGCCACGATCCGTTTGCCAAGTTCCTGCTCCGGAGTAAGTTTCAATTTTTCAAGGGCATTGAGACAACGGAGATATGCAACCCCACCGCCAGGCACGATGCCTTCTTCAACTGCGGCGCGGGTAGCATTCAATGCATCTTCAACCCGGGCTTTTTTCTCTTTCATCTCGATCTCGGTAGCCGCGCCAACATTGATTACGGCAACCCCGCCGATCAGTTTGGCCAAACGCTCCTGCAGCTTCTCGCGATCGTAATCAGATGAAGAGTCCTCAATCTGGGCCCGAATCTGTTTGACCCGGGCAGCCAGTTTTTTCTTGTCGCCGGCGCCATCGACAATCGTGGTGTTGTCCTTGTCCATAACAATCCGTTTGGCGGAACCAAGATCGGCAATGGTAATATTCTCCAGTTTGATCCCCAGATCTTCGGTGATCACCTGGCCACCGGTCAGAGTAGCGATATCTTCCAGCATTGCTTTTCTGCGATCGCCAAAGCCTGGCGCTTTTACCGCTGCAATGCTCAAGGTGCCACGCAATTTATTGACCACCAGGGTAGCCAGCGCCTCACCGTCGACATCCTCGGCAATAATACAAAGAGATTTGCCCATTTTGGCAATCTGCTCGAGGATAGGCAACATGTCCTTCATATTACTGATCTTTTTCTCGTTAATCAGAATGAAAGGGTCTTCCAGATTTACTTCCATCTTCTCGGCATCGGTAACAAAATAAGGAGAAAGATAGCCGCGATCAAATTGCATACCCTCAACCACGTCGAGGGTGGTGTCCATGCTCTTGGCTTCCTCGACTGTGATAACGCCTTCCTTGCCGACCTTGTCCATCGCCTCGGCGATGATATTACCGATAGTTGAATCGTTGTTGGCGGAAATGGTTCCAACCTGAGCAATTTCTTTCTGCTCCTTGGTCGGTTTGGCGATCTTGCCAAGCTCAGCAACTACAGCGGCAACCGACTTGTCGATACCGCGTTTGATGTCCATCGGATTGTTACCGGCAGCTACCAGTTTGGTGCCTTCGGAGTAGATGGCCTGAGCCAGAATGGTAGCGGTGGTCGTACCGTCACCGGCTACGTCAGAGGTCTTGGAAGCAACTTCCTTGACCATCTGGGCACCCATGTTCTCAAATTTGTCTTTCAGCTCAATTGCCTTAGCAACTGAAACGCCGTCCTTGGTGATGGTCGGGGCGCCGAATGATTTGTCCAACAGGACATTACGGCCCTTCGGACCTAAGGTAACCTTGACTGCATCAGCCAGGATATTGACGCCATTCAGGATCGACTCCCGGGCTTTAACGCCATATTTAATATCTTTTCCAGCCATAACTATTAATCTCCTTTAATTTTTCCCTTAAAAACAAACAGCAGGGGATTAAGACCCAGATAGCGTAAAAATCAAATTATCGATGATTTTGACAAAGAAAGTCTGAAATGCGCCGCTGCCGTTACTCTTGAATAAAAACTATTTTTCGATAACCCCGAGGATATCATCTTCGCGCATGATGAGATAATCTTCGCCATCAAGCTTGACATCAGTTCCGCCATATTTGCTGAATAAAACACTATCACCAACCTTAAGTTCTACCGGGACCCGAACGCCCTTATCATTAAGTTTGCCGGTGCCGACTGCGATAACCTTACCCTCAGCTGGTTTTTCCTTGGCGCTGTCCGGGATAATGATCCCACCCTTGCTAACTTCCTCTTCCTTCAACCTCTTGACCAGAATCCGATCATTCAATGGACGAATCTTCATTTTACATCCTCCTGACTTCTTTTCTTTTTTTCAGTTAAATAATACTGACAATAGCGGCGGATGCCGCTGCTTTAAGGCATTAAAAACAAACAGCACCCTGCAATAACAGAGTGCTCATTTCCTACGTTGGGCGAAACTATAGTGACGGGTATTTCAAAAATCAAGAGGAGCCAAAAAAAAAATTATCCGTTTCCTCTAACTTTTTAAACTTTGATCATCCAGTCATAAGGATCAGGCTGGCGGCCATACTGAATGGCCTGCATTTCATCAAATAAGCGCTGGGCCAGTTGACCGGTTTTGCCACCGTTAATCGTATAATCCTGATCTTTATAATGAAGAGAACCGACCGGCGAAATTACCGCGGCGGTACCGGTCCCGAAGATCTCCTGCAACCCGCCTCTGGCATTGGCCGCAATAATTTCATCAATGGAAATCTCCCGTTCGGTGACTTTCAGCCCCCAGTCCCTGGTCAGCCGCAAAACTGAATCACGGGTGATCCCCGGCAGTATACTGCCGTTGAGGGCCGGGGTGATCAACTCATCGTCAATCTTAAAAAAGATATTCATGGTGCCGACTTCTTCGACATATTTCCGTTCAATCGCATCAAGCCAGAGGACCTGGGTATAACCCTGCTGCTTGGCCTCAACCGCCGCCATAATGCTTGCCGCGTAGTTGCCGGCCGTTTTGGCCTGACCAACTCCGCCACGCACGGCCCGGACATATTTATCGGTAACAAAAATTTTGACCGGGTTGAACCCTTCGGCATAATAGGCGCCAACCGGGCATAAAATAATAAAAAACAAGAAACGCTTGGCAGGACGAACCCCCAGACCGGCCTCGGTGGCAATCATGGTCGGTCGGATATACAGAGTCGAGCCCGCCGCGCGGGGGATCCACTCCCGTTCCAGTTCCAACAGTTGCTTCAAGGCTTTTAAAACATCAGCAACCGGCACCTCCGGCATACACATCCGAGTGGCCGAGGCATTAATTCTCTCCAGATTGGCCGTGGGTCGAAAAAGAAAAATCTGATCATCCTTGCCCCGATATGCCTTTAGCCCCTCAAAAATAGCCTGCCCGTAATGGAGAACCATGGCGGCCGGATCGAGGGAAAAATCCTTATATTTGCAAATTTCAGCATCATGCCAGCCCTGGCCCTGATCATAGGTCATGACAAACATGTGGTCGGTGAAATGATTGCCAAAACCCAAAGCGTTCTCATTTGGTTTGAGTTTTAGCTCATGATCCTCTGCTTTTTCCAATTTTATTTTCATCATCTCTACTCCTCCCGCACCCTGCATGGATCAAGGACGGTATATTCCACTCCGAAAAGGACTTTATAAAAAAATGCTAATATAGCTAATTAATGTTGTATTTGAAACAAGTTAATTAGCCATAAATTACTCATCGCAATAAATATATAACGACACCGAAAGAACAAAATATTGAAGTGCCGACATATTATGTTGTAGAATGATATATCATAATAACTTGCCTGGTTCATTTTTTTGACCTATTGTTGCCTCAATGAAAACAAAAAAACAACAACCAAATAAAATGGTTTTCGCCTACTTTCTGGTGCTGTTTGTGATCGCCATTCTGCTGATGGGACGCCTGCTGTGGCCCTTTCTGTCAATTGTTGTTCTGTCATTTATGTTGACCGGCATTTTCCAGCCGGTCTATGCCTTGATCAACAAGAAATTTTCTCCTTCATTTTCATCGCTTGGCACCTGCGTCCTGATCATTATCCTCGTCTTCGTCCCGCTGATCTTTTTTATCGGCGCCCTGTCAAACGAGGCCTTTGATCTTTATCAACTGGCCAAAGGCGCCAATCTTAATCTCAAACTAAAACACCTGCTCTACGAAAGCGCCCTGATGGCCCGCCTCCAGGATATTCTCGCCGGTTTCGGCATCTCGCTTGAACCGGAATCAATCAGCCAATCCCTGTCTGATTTTGCCAAACAGGTCGGCTTGTTTGTATTCAACCAGGCCAGCGGCTGGGCCGCCAACCTGATGCATTTTGTGTTTAATTTTTTCATGATGATCATCACCATCTATTTTTTGCTGATTGACCATGAACGTCTTGTTGCTTTCCTCGTCCGCCTCTCCCCGCTCCCCGACTATCAGGAAAGACAGCTGATCAAAAAATTTAAAGATATCGCCGGCGCCGTCCTGATCGGCAACGGGATCTGCGGGATCATCCAGGGGGGACTTGGCGCTCTGGCCTTTATCTTTTTTAACCTGGGCTCACCTCTTCTCTGGGGCGGCATCATGGCCATCCTGGCTTTTTTGCCGATCTTCGGCATCGGATTGGTCCTGATTCCCGCCGCCATTATTCTTTTCCTGCAAGGAAATGTAACAAGCAGTATTATCATGATCATCTTTTATGCCTCGCTCTCCTTTTCGGTGGAATACATGCTGAAACCGAAACTGGTCGGCCGCCAGGTCAAGATGCATACCCTGGTCGTTTTTCTGGCCATTATGGGGGGCTTAAGTCTTTACGGGGTACTGGGCATTATTTACGGACCCTTGATTGTCACCGGCTTCCTGGCCCTGGCGGAAATTTACATGACTAATTATAACCAGTTAGTGACCGGCGAAGATTACAACCCATAACTTGCCCTACGGCATCAGTTCACCCCATTATTTAAATCATCAAAATTACTCTATTGATTCCCCGCAATTAGAACGGCTGCCTCACCATATTTCTGGCTAAAAAATTATCATAAAACCAGAATCTCTTGACATTGTTTCAATCGTTTGCTTTAAATACTCGTTTGAAAAATTCGTTGCTCATTATGTGAACCATTAAAGTAAAAAATGACCCCGGCCCAAAAGAAAAAAAATACCAGGCAAAACCTGCTGGAAAGCGCTGCCGTCTTGTTTACCGAAAAGGGATACAACAATACCTCGGTAGCGGAGATCTGCGAGTTGGCCAAGGCAAACATCGCCTCGGTTAATTATCATTTTCGTTCCAAGGAAGAGCTTTATCGCGAGGTGCTGACCTACACCCATGAGCAGGCCGAGGTTCTCTATCCCATGGCAAGTAACGACGAAAAAAACGTTGAGGAAAAACTCTATCGGTTTATTCTTGCCTTTCTCAAACGAATCATCAGCACCGAGATGAACGGCAATTTCTACCAGCTGGTAGCCAAGGAGATGGCCGAGCCGATCGAGGCCAGCGGCACCCTGATCAATGAGATAGTCGCCAAAAAAAGAGAAACCATCCTGCAGCTGATCAAGGAACTCTACGGCAAACCAGCCGAGCCGCAACTGTTTTCCCAGATGACTCACAGCATCGTTAGCCAGTGCCTTTTCCTCGGCCTGCACCAGAAAGGGCGGCAGCACCACCTGAAAAGAAAGCCCCTTGATCTTAGCGATGCCGAATCTTTCGCCAAACATATCACCAAGTTCTGCCTTGCCGGGATCAAGCATTATCCGAGTTGAAAAATATGAAAATAAATTTAAACATAATTACCTTTTTGCTCATGGCCCCGCTGTTTGCCGCCTGCGCCATCTTTCGCCCGGCAGACTCCTTACCAGGATCGGTCGACCTACCGCCAGCCTTTTCGATGTATTCCGAAAAAGCTGATACTACTGGAGAGTGGTGGCATGATTTCAAGAGTGAAAATCTTGACCAGCTGATTGCATCAGCCATCAGTGATAATTTTTCAATCAAGGAGGCGTGGGCCCGTCTGGCCCAGGCCCAATACACCGCGATCAAGTCCGGGGCGGCCCGAGCGCCGCAACTTAATTATCAGGCGGCGGCTGCCAACCTGGAGAGCAAAAATCAAGGCTCCTCCCAGACCAATACCACGAACTGGTCCTTAGGTTTTCTGGCCAGCTACGAAGTAGATCTCTGGGGGCGGCTTAAGGCCGACCAGGAAAGCACCAATCTGTTGACCCGGGCTCGGGAGGAGGATCTGAAAACTGCGATGATGACGGTGACCGGCGAGATCACCGACAACTGGGTCCGCCTTGTTTCAAATAAAAACCAGCAGATCCTTTTTAGCAAACAACTCGCCTTGCAGGAAAAACTTTTGAACCTTGTAAAACAGCGATTCCCGCTGGCCAAGTCAACTGCGCTTGATATCTATCAACAGCAACAGGCCATTGAGGCCATAAAAACAACGATGATCCCCCTGGCCGCCCGGGAAAATTCCCTGATCCGGCAACTAGCCCTATTAACCGGCAAAACCTCGGTTGATCCGGACCGCCTGCCCGCTGCCCTGTTTCCAACCATCGGTGAGCTGCCCGCCCTTGGCCTACCGGCTGATCTACTGGCGGCCAGGCCCGATATTCGGGCCGCCGGTTTGCGTTTAAAATCCGGCCAGTGGGAGGTGGTCGCCGCCAAAGCCGACCGACTGCCGGCCTTAAAATTGACCGCCACCCACACCTTCTCCGACCAGGAGCTCGGCTCTATTTTTGATAACTGGCTCCTGAATCTGGCCGCCAACCTGACCGGCCCGATTTTTGACGGCAAACGCCGCCGGGCCGAAGTTGAGCGGACTAAAGCGATTGCCGAGGAAAGGATCGCCACCTACGGAAAAACAGTTTTCACTGCGATCAAGGAAGTTGAAGACGCACTGGCCGATGAGGCCGAGCAAAGCAAAACCTTAAAATCGTTAAACAACCAGCTGGCGATCTCTGAAAAAACGGTGCGGGAGGCGAAAAGACGCTACTTAAACGGTAACAGCGACTTTCTAAACGTCCTGCGAGAAGAACTTAACATCTTAAAAACACAACAGAACTTGATTATCGCCCAGGAAAATATGATTATCGCCCGGATCAAACTGTATAAAGCTTTGGGTGGCTCCTGGGTTGATAATTACCTTTAACTTTTCAGCCAGATTTATTGACCTTGGATTAATAGTTAACTGCTTATCTTATACCATAAAGGCTTTACCATGTCGGAACACTTAGAAGATCACTACAAATACCCGCCGGATCTCCCTATTCCCATCAGACCCTGGTGGCAAAGACTGATCGCCATCGGCATGATCCTGACTATTTTAATTATCGGCGTGTCGGTCGCCTGGCATCTGATCAAGACCAAACCCCAGGCCAAACGAAAACCGCCGGAAAAAATGCAGACCCTGGTCAGAACCACCACCCTGGCCCGGGTCTCCACCACCTTGAAAATAACCGCCCTGGGCATCGTCACCCCGGCTCAGGAGGTCAACCTGCAGGCCGAGGTCTCCGGCCGGGTCACCGCCCTGCATCCCGCCCTCAAACCGGGCGGCATCATCAAAAAAGATGAGATCGTAATCCGGATTGATGATACCGATTACCAACTAAACCTGCAGCAAAAGATCAATAAACTGGAACAGGCCAAGGCCGATTTTCAGCTGGAAGAAGGCAGCCAGGAAGTGGCCCGCCAGGAGTGGCGGCTGATCACCGAAGAAGGGATTGATACCGGAGAGACAAGCCAGGAACTGGCCTTAAGAAAACCGCAGCTTGACAAGGTGCTGGCCAATATCAAGACGGCGGAAAATGAGATTGAACAGGCCCGGATCAGTCTGGCCCGGACCGAACTCAAGGCCCCCTTCAACGGGGTGGTTCGCCAGAAAAATGTCGCCCTCGGCTCCCAGATCAGCGCCCAGTCTTCCATCGCGGTGCTGGCCGAAACCGATACCTTCTGGGCAGAAATCTCGGTACCGGTCGACCAGTTACAATGGCTGACCTTGCCGGTTGGCGAAAAACCAGGTTCCCCGGTAACGATTTATACTAACGGCAACACCCGCCACCAGGGTTCGTTAATCAAACTCCTGCCGGATCTGGATAAAGACGGCTTGATGGCCCGACTGTTAATTGCGATTACCGATCCTCTGGGCCTGAAATCTACAAAAACACCACTCTTTCTGGGAAGTTTCATCCGGGCCGAAATTGAAGGACGGAGGCTTGAAAACGTCTTTCAAGTGCCACGGGCGGCGCTGGTCGATTACGACAAGGTACTGACGGTCACCGCCGAAAACACCCTGCACCTCCAACCGGTATCGGTGGTCTGGAAAAACACCGAAGATGTTTTTATTGATCAGGGCCTGAGCGCCGGCGATAAATTGATCATCTCCAATGTGCCGGCCCCGATTGAAGGCATGCCACTGGACCTCAATGGCGACACCCCCCCACGCGAACAATCCGGACAATAAACCATGAGCGACCGTAATTTTTTAAACAAAGGACCGATCGCCTGGATGGCCGCCAACCCGGTGGCCGCCAATCTGGTGATGATTTTCCTGCTGGTCGGCGGCCTTTTCTGGGGTAGCCAGATCAAACAGGAGGTCTTTCCGGAATTCACCCTGGACAATGTGGTAATTTCGGTAATCTACCCCGGCGCCAGCCCGGAAGAGGTGGAACAGGGCATCGTCCTGCCGGTAGAAGAGGCCATTCAGGCGATCACTGGCATCGAGGACATAACCTCGGTCGCCAATGAAGGAAGCGGGATCATTACGGTTGAAGCAGTCATCGACACCGATCTGCAGCAACTGGCCACCGACATCAAAAATGAAATAGACCGGATTTCCACCTTCCCGGATGAGGCGGAAGAGCCGCTGGTCATCATCCCCTCCCCCAAGAGAAAAGTAATCTCGCTGATCGTTTTCGGCGACCTGAGCCGGACGGTCCTGCGGGAAGTTACCGAAATGGTCCGCGACAAGTTACTGCAGGATGATCAAATCACCCAGGTTGAGCTGACCGGTGAAAGAGGGCTGGAGATGAGTATCGAAATCCCCCAGGATACCCTGCGCCGCTACAATCTAAAACTTTCCGAGGTGGCGGCCACCATCAAAAGATCATCCATTGATCTGCCGGGCGGCAGCATCAAGACCAAGGGCGGCGAAATCCTGATCCGCATGCAGGAACGGCGTGACTTTACGGAAGGATTCGCCCGCATTCCGATAATCACCGCCGCCAACGGCACCGTGGTCACCCTCGGCGAACTGGCCGAGGTCAAAGACAGTTTTGAGGAAAATGACCAGTTTCTGGTCTACGACGGCAAACCGGCCCTGGGTATTGATGTCTACCGGATCGGCAAGCAAACTCCGATCACCGTTTCCGACGCAGTAGGCAAACACCTGGCAGAGCTGAAACTTACCCTGCCCGATGGCGTTTCAGTGGCCACGGTCAACGATCGCTCCGAAATATTCAAACAACGAATCGAGTTGCTGCTGAAAAACGGATTTTTCGGACTGGTCCTGGTTTTTGTCCTGCTCGATATTTTTCTTGAGGCCCGCCTCGCCTTCTGGGTCACCATGGGGATTCCGATCTCTTTTCTGGGCTCGATGCTGTTTATCCCCCAGTTCGGGGTCAGCATTAATATGATCTCGCTCTTTGCCTTTATCATCTCGCTAGGCATCGTGGTCGACGACACCATTGTGATCGGCGAAAACGTCTACAGCTATAGACAGCGGGGCTATGGCGCATTAGAGGCAGCGATCAAGGGGACCAAAGAAATCGCGGTGCCGGTCATCTTCAGTATCCTGACTAATATAGTAACTTTCATGCCCCTATATTTTGTGCCGGGCACCATGGGCAAGGTTTTTCGCAATATCCCGGTGGTGGTGGTCGCAGTTTTCGCCATCTCTCTTTTTGAGGCCCTTTTTGTCCTGCCCGCCCATCTCGGCCACCAGAAGGACTATAAAAACATGATCATGGTTTTTATTACCCGCCAACAGAAAAAGGTGTCCGACGCCATTGCCGCCATGATCAGTAATATCTACGGCCCTTTTCTTAATATTTCCCTTCGCTTCCGCTACGTCAGCGTCGCGATCGGCATCGTCATCCTGCTGACCACCATCGCCTATATCAAAAGCGGCCGGATGGGGATTATCATGTTCCCGAAAATTGAGTCTGATTTCTCCTATGTGACCGTCACCCTGCCGGTCGGCGTGCCGGTCGAAGAGACCACCCGGGTCCATAACAAAATTATGGCGGCGGCCAATAAGTTAATCAAAGAAATCGGCCGAGAACAACAGGTGGAAGGGATCTTGTCCTTCATCGACAAGAACACCACCTGGATCCAGGTCTACATGACCCCACCCGATGAACGCCTGGTGCCGACCGCGGAATTTACCGATAAATGGCGTAAAATGACCGGCAATATCGCCGGGATTGAAAACATTAAATTCCTCTCCGACTTCGGCGGCCCCGGCTCCGGCGCCGCCCTGACCGTTGAGCTGCAACACCGGGATACTGAACAATTAAATAGGGCCAGTGCTGATCTGGCCGACGCTTTAAGTTTTTTCCCGATTGTCTCCGACATTGACGACGGCTTCACTCCGGGGAAAGACCAATTTGACTTTAAACTCACCGCCACCGGCTATCAGCTCGGCCTTGATCCGACCGAGGTGGCCCGTCAGATCCGTAACGCCTATTACGGCAGTGAGGTGCTCCGCCAGCTCCGGGGCCGCAATGAAATAAAAATCATGGTCCGCAACCCGGAGCAGGAAAGAAAGGCGGAATACTATCTGGAAGAAATGATGGTCACCACCCCCCGAGGGATTAAGGTCCCCTTAAAAGAGGTAGTGCAGATTAAAAAAGGCACCGCCTTCACCAGCATCAACCGGCGCAACGGCCGGCGGATCGTAACGGTCACCGCCGATGTCAACCCGCGAAACCAGACCGATATGGTCCTCGAAGACATCACCCAAAACACCCTGCCCCAGCTCAAGGACAAATATCCCGGCCTTAACTACAGTTTCGAGGGCAAACAGTCCGACCGCAAGGAAAGCATGATGGCGCTGGCCAAGGGCATGGCAATGGCGATGCTGATCGTCTATGCCCTGCTGGCCATCCCTTTTAAAAGCTACCTGCAACCGGCGATCATCATGATCAGTATCCCGTTCGGCATTGTCGGCGCCATTTTCGGCCACCTGCTCATGGGCTACAGTCTGAGCATTCTCAGTATGTTCGGCATTGTCGCCCTCTCAGGCGTAGTGGTGAACGACTCCCTGATCCTGATCGATTTTGCCAACCAACGGGTCCGCGACGGCTTCACCCCTTTTTCAGCGGTACTCAATGCCGGTATCCAGCGGTTCCGACCGATCATCCTGACCACCCTCACCACCTTTTTCGGCCTGACCCCAATGATCTTCGAGACCTCCCGGCAGGCCAAGTTCCTGATCCCAATGGCCATTTCCCTGGGCTTCGGCATCCTGTTCTCCACCCTGATCACCCTGGTCCTGGTCCCGGCCCTCTACATCATCCTGGAGGATGTTAAAATCATGGCCCGCAAAGCGCTTGGTTTTTTGTGAGATTTTTCAATCTTTCCGGCATTACTGAATGAACATGAAATCTTACTCTCCAATTAACGATCATAATCATTTTGATAAAAACTAAATAACAAAAACCTGGTCCTCCCATTATTATATTTTCACTTAAACATTTTCTCTTTTCACCCATATAATGTAGGATTTAACGAACATAACAATCTACATGGATCTAGGTGATGGACAAGGAAACAACACAGGCAAAACTCGATAAGGCACTGCGAGAGTGTGAGTCGTTAAGGAATGAAAACAACTCGCTAAAAAACTACTCAGTCAATCAGGCATTATCTTGCCACCACCCAAAGTCGAACAACAGAAGTCAATCGCCAATCCCCGTAGCTTATCAGTCAATCATGATTCACCCGCAGAAGAAAAAGTAGCTCTTTTCCGCAGTCTCTTCCGAGGCAGAGATGACATTTATCCAGTGCGATGGGAGAACAAGAAGAGCAAGGCAGGCTATTCTCCTGCCTGTCGCTACGAATGGAATCGTGCATTCTGTGATAAACCAAGAGTTAAGTGCGGGCAGTGCGAAAATCGAGAATTTCTTCCGCTCACCGATAAGACCATCTACGAGCATCTCGCAGGAAAACATACAATAGGCATCTATCCTTTGTTAAATGATGACACCTGTTGGTTCTTGGCAGCCGACTTTGACAAATGATCCTGGCAAGAAGATGTTACTGCCTACCTGGAAACTTGTGCTACGGTCGGTATTCCTGCCGTCTTGGAAAGATCCCGATCCGGGCGTGGTGGTCATGTTTGGATGTTCTTTTCTGAACCAGTTGCTGCGTCTGTTGCTCGTAAAGTCGGTTGTTATTTGCTGACGCTGACAATGGAAAGGCGATATCAGATCGGTCTTGATTCCTATGATCGCTTCTTCCCCAATCAAGACACACTACCAAGGGGAGGGTTTGGTAACCTGATAGCCCTCCCACCTTGAATTCAAGCCTTAAGTGCAATTTTTCAAGTTAAAAGCGGTACAAATTGATTATTGAATATTTCATTTGGCGATTTGTAATTTCTTGTTTTTCTTGGTCGATTATTGATAAGTGATAGCACCTTTTTGACTTCCTTCGGTTTAACATCATTAAAACCGCTTTTACCAAAAACAAAAATGTTCCGGGTTATCAGCTGATAACCCGGAACATTTTAACCACTAGTCAACTATTGTGGGCTCGTTTTTCATTCCGCATTTGGGGCAAGAAATATCCACTTTATACTTATCACCCGCATACACTTTCCGACCACAGGCGGTGCAAACACAAGGCCCACCGCCGACTCCGGTTTTACCCGGCAATAGCTTTTTGCCGCATTCAGGGCATCTCAGTTCGGCTACGACTATCACCTCCTTCGAGCAGTATATCGATGGCTTCTTTAATCAGCCGCCGAAGTCATAATCAAAAAACTCACTCCCCCTCATCTTCATGGGGGAGGAAACGATGACAGCACTACCCGACTCGCTCGCCTCAAAACTTCTCCCAGCAACCGGACAGGTCTCCAGCAACTCGCAAAGCCGGTCATCAAGCTCTGTCATGATGATGTGCAAATCCTCAATCTGTGACAACAACCGGTATTTGTCGATAGACGGTATACGATCTATCTTCGTGGAAAGCAGATGCAGCTTCTCACTCCAAGTCATCAACTCCTCTGCTACGTCTATACAATAATCTCTGGTGGCAACCGCTCACCTCCTTAGTTACTAAACATCATCCGTAATATTATTCGACCAATCAACTCTTCCTAACTATATTATAAGGACTATCCCGAATATTTCAAAGGATGAGCAGAAGAAATGCCCAAAGGTCCAAAGGGAGACCAAGCATGGTGTTAACCTAAGTGAAAACTTTGAACTCATCGTATTCGTCTCCACCGGTAATAATTGGCTCATGGTAGCAATTGGCAGCCTCGACACCGGGGAAACAGTTTAGGCCATCAGTCGCGACCAGACTGCCTTGGACCAAGTGTTTTGATGACCAGCTCTTGATTTCTTGTTTTGTAAAACCAGAGAGGTGGCTTAATCTCAAATAAAGAGGACGACCTTTGGGCGAGACTTCTAAAGCAGCAACAAATAGCATTTTACCAGTTGCCCCTCTGCCGCGTTTTCCGTCTTTTTTCGTACCTCCCCAATAAGTAATGGGGTCATGTAATGGGTGACCCCTACTTTACTACTCTACTTTACTATGGCAATCTAGAATGACGGCATAGGCGTTATGCCCCATTTATGAAAACCGGAAGTTTTAATCACTGAGATAATTTGGTATTCATATGGATCAATATCAATTACCAACACCGGTTTCCGCTGTAGTCCGATCTTGAAAAGATCCTCAGAGCTTACAGGCTGATCTCCGTCTGTAACCTTCATAAATACCAACCGTTCAATGTCATAATTTGTTTCCGGTTTATTTAACGTCTTAAAAAAATTATAGAAAATTCTAAAAAAACTACCTAACCCACCTCTGAACTTGTGCTGGTGCCATTCAAAAAATTCAGGGATGCGTTTTGAGATCGGATCATCGGGAAACCATCGTCTGTCCTGATCTGTCACAATGGCTGTAAGAAAAAAATCACCAGGGAAAATGTAGGCAAGGTTTGGTTGTAACTCATTTATGGCTACTCTGGCTTCTTTAGATTCCTGTAATACTTTCTGCAGCTTTTGCACATCGCTTTTCGAGCGGGGGAAAACAGGCAAAAATACCAGCTCACCTTCAGAAAAAACGGGAAGATGATTAATCGTATATGCCCGGATACCCATGGCCAGAGATACAGCGAGAGCGACAGTAATGACATAAGTCACCAAAAAGCCAAACCATTTCGGCTGGATCCAGCCGAAAAACAGAGCATAAATTTTACCTCCTGGCTCCCCTGGCAAAAACATTGAGGTATTCGCCATATACTTTTTGTAGGCTTCAGGGGCCTCGCGCTGCATACGCCATTCTTCATGCCTGGCCAGCAGATAATAGACAAAAAGCATTGTCACATACATTACTAGAATAATAAAACGAGGCCAGTAGAGAAGCATCCCGAAGCCTGAAATTCCTAGAAAAAGGTACTGAGGGTGCCTTATTTTTGCATAAAAACTCATCTGCACCACACCCTTCTTTGTAAAACGCCCATAATATAATGGGATGGCGGCAGACAAGAACAGGGCTAAGCCAATAACCATTAAAGATTGAAGGTAGGAAAGGCCTAAGACAAAGGGGTCATCCAGGAAAACCATGTGCGGCAGAAAAAACTCTGTGGTCCAACTCAGTAATGGTGTGGAAGAAAAAAACTCCAAGATTGGTCCATAAACCGCATAAAAATACATGGCAAACGGAGAGATCATGACAATAATTTCAACGCCAAATAAACACCCCCGCCGCAGAGCAGCGGGGTATTTGGTGCTAGAACAACGTTAGTTGCTGTTTCAGCAGCTCTTTGTATTGGTTTGTTTTACCTTGTTTCTTGACATAATTTTGAATGGATTTTTCGTTGCCGTGTTGCCCTACACTG
>JAHJIY010000108.1 GCA_018823175.1 Pseudomonadota bacterium | reverse complement strand
GGTTTTAACATATTCTTCCGCTCCTTTAACATCGCCCTGCTCGTATTTTTGTTTAGCGACAGGATCATTTTTGACGACATGCTCAAACTTTTCAAAGAATTTCCAGTCAACTTTCATACCGGCAAGGCCGACAGCTTTTTCCGAAAAGGTCTTGAGCGGGTCGGGATTGAAAACGCTCACTTCGTCAATATCAATCGGGCCATCTCCGCCGGGGCCAGTGCCGACTTTAATCGGCAATTTCAAAACTTGGTCGTAATTATACTTTTCCTCAAAATATTCGCAGTTGGCGAAAAAATCAAAAAGTTTGAAAGTATCTTTTTCGGCTTTTATTTGCTCGTTGTCGGTATCTTTGTAGTTGAAAGTATATTTTCTCGTTCCTCGCCCTTTGATTTGGATAAAATCAGTCGGCGAAAAAATCGGACGCATTAAACAAAGATTCATTATATCTTGGCAATCGTAGCCAGTCGTCATCATGCCGACAGTTACGCAAATTCTTGTTTTACTGGATTTATAACCCGCCAGCCATTTTGTTTGCCCGTTCAAATTATTGTTGGAATAATTGATAGTGAATTGTTGAGAGTCTGGGATATTTGAAGTAACCTGCACGGCAAAATCGGAATTGTATTTGCCGGGCCAAAGATGATCGGCAAATTGGTTTAAAACTTGAGCTATTTTTGAGGCATGTTTTTGGCTAACGCAAAAGATAATGCTTTTACCGATTTCGCCGCTAATCGGGTCTTTGAGCGCGTTTTCTAAAAAAGTTTTGCAGAAAATCTGATTGGTTTTTTCCGAGAAAAATTTTCGCTCAAAATCTTTTTGAAAAAAAATCTGTTCTTCTTCTGTGCCTTCCTCGTTTTCAACCATTAAAGAATAACCTTTTTCGGATAAAAGTTCTGTGGTGATTTCCGTTCTCGCGTCCGCGACAACCGGATTAACAAGGTAGCCGTCTTTTACGCCGTCCAAAAAACTATAACGAAAGGTCGGCTCGCCCGAAGGGCAGCCAAAAGTTGTGTAAGTATCCAAAAGTTGACGGCGTTCCCACGCTCGCGGGTCTTTTTCGCTGATTTTCTGCGGGTCAATGTTTTTGAGATAATCTTTCGGCGTTGCGGTAAGTCCTAATTTATAGCCGACAAAATACTCAAAAACAGCGCGGCTATTTCCGCCGATTGAACGATGGGCCTCGTCGGAAATTATCAAATCAAAATCGGTCGGTGAAAAAAGCTTTTTGTATTTATTGTCAAAAGACAAGCTTTGAACGGTGGAAACGACAATTTCCGCTTTTCGCCAATCATCGCGATTTTCTTTATAAATTACGCTAGTAAAATCATTGTGAAGGATTTTTTTGAAATTTTTGTACGCTTGGTCTTCAAGTTCTAATCGGTCAACTAAAAACAAAATTCTTTTTGCGTTGCCGGTTTTCAAAAAAAGTTTAATTACACCTGCGGAAACAAGGGTTTTGCCCGTTCCTGTCGCCATTTCAAAAAGATAACGGTCGTTTCCTTTTTTGGCCGAATTTTGCAGAGCGTAAATTGAAGCAAGTTGATAGGGACGCAAAAATTTCAAATCCTGTTCTTTGATAAAATCCGTTCTTTGCTTCTCGTCAATCCAGCGAGGGTCTTTTTGGTAGTTTGGATTTTGCGTTTGAACAATATAATCACTTTCAATTTTTTCTTCTGAAAGAGTGGAGAAACTTGGCTTAAAAGATTCTAAATGTTTTAAGGATTCATAAGTCGGAAAAGTTGTGATAACTGTCGGATTGCCTCGCTCTAAATCCCAAAAATAATGAAGGTTACCATTTGAAAGAATTACAAAACGAACATTTTGCGATTGAGCGTAACGACGGGCTTGCTCTTTGCCGTCAAGCGGGTCTTTATCTTCCGATTTTGCTTCTAAAACTACAAACGGAAAACTTTTTTCATCAAGCAACAAAAAATCAATAAATCCTTTTCTGGTTTTTTCAAAATCATTGCCAAATTCATCTATGATTTGTTTTGTAATTTTGGCATTATTTTCCAAAACAATGTTTGCTTTTCCTTTTTTGTCGTCAAAAAATCTCCAACCGGAATTTTGAAGCAACTCATTGATTTTTATTCTGGCTTTGGCTTCTTT
>JAHJIY010000077.1 GCA_018823175.1 Pseudomonadota bacterium | reverse complement strand
TGTGCCCGGGGCCGACTGCTGAAAAAACCGTCGGCGCAGTCGGCCACGCCGTCCATATGCAGGCCGCCGGAGGCGACAAGCAAAAGCAGGACGGTAATTACCGCAAGCAAGAGTGGCGGCAGGAAAGGGGTGAGCAGATAACAACCAGCGGGCGCCATCGGAGGGCCTCTTTGCCAACGACCTCAAGGTTACGTACTCGTTTTTCACCAATAAACCGTTGACGGCGGCGCCGGGCGGGTTGATTATGGATGTGGACTTTCGTTTTGGGAAAACCCGTATTCATGGAAGAAATAAAACGAAAGATCAGGTGGTTGGCTTGTCCGACCCCAAATAGGAATTGGTCGCGGGGTCTTCCTTGGTCCAGTTGACGACTGTTAATCCCGGAATTTTCGAATAATGGCGTTCGTTGTTGGTAACCACGCAATAGCCGGTGGTAAGGGCCGAGGCTCCGATCATGAGGTCGAAATCGTCAACTGGTGTGCCTTTATCATAGAGTTGGGCCTTGAGCACGCCAAAAACATCCATGATTGCGGGGGACACATCCACCAGAGGAAAAATTTCTTTGAGCCGATAAACCTTGGCAAGATTTTCGGTCACCCTTTGCGAGCGATGGGCGCCAAAGACCAGTTCCCCATAGGTGATGACGGAAATCGCCTTTGGGACGCTCGAAAACTTTCGAAAGTTGGCTATTACTACAGGATCGCCTTTCAACGAATAGATGAGCGTATCGGTATCGAGCAAATACATTACAGTGTGTCCTGGAACCGGGTTGCCGACTGCCGGTGCGCACGTATCTCGTCTGCGATCTCTTCTGCTGATCGGTCCCCTTTCCAGGTGCCGCACAGGCTGAGAAATTCATCCGTGGTGGTGGCGGTGGTATGCCGAACCGGTTGAGAAAGATACTCCTTCAAAATGGCGACAACCTCCTGGCTGATAGACCGGTGGTCACGTGCTGCCAGCTTGCCCAGCGCTTCATATAACTGGTCGTCGATAGACCTGACTTGTAATGTGGCCATAGCGTTCCTCCGTAGATCCTTACCAGATGAAAAACAATAAGCTCTAATGCATGAAATTGCAACCATTTTGCATGAATTAGACATGGAATGCGTAGAATGTAATGAATAATGAAAGGTGAAAGGAAAGGGGGCATCCATTAAAATCATGCGTTAAAATCGCTCATGAGTGAACATGGGGTGAAGCAATCAGACATTAAAGAAATAGGAAGTCAGGGAGTTGGATTAGAGGTTTTGTCAGGCAAACGGTCCCTTAATTCCAGGCAAATTAATGCGTTAAGTGAAAGGTTTGGGATTTCACCCGCAGTATTTATTTTAAAAGGAAAAATATTTTAACAGTTTGGTATCCATTATCATGGATATCCCCTGAACTGAGATAGCGTTTAGCCGAAAGAAAGGGAAATTCAAACTTTTCCGTAAGACCACTGGCAAACGGCTTCGATGTAAAATTAAAGAAGTTTGCCAGATCCTCCACCGCCACCGTCACAGCCGGTAGTGGAACAGGGGAAATGGTTGCGCTCAGTGGTCCAGGGGTATTTTAACTATCACGCAATCCCTGGAAATCGAAAAGCTATGGATATCTTCCGGACACAAATCGGCCATGGGTGGCTACGTGCTTTACGCAGGCGTAGCCAGAAGGGTAGAAGTCTTACCTGGGAACGCATGCAAAGGCAGATGATGAAATGGATTCCCACAGCGCGGGTGCTTCACTCTTACCCGAATCAACGTCTCTGCGTTTGACCTGAGGCAGGAGCCCAGTGCGATAATTCCGCATGCTTGGGATCTGTACGGGGGGTGCCGGGTAACCGGCAATTCCTACCGTGACCCGTTCCTCCTTCTGTTGGGCGTTCGGTAAAACCCCTTGCGGAAATTGAACGAAGGGAGGTTGAGGCCGCTTTGATCCGCCATGGTTGGGTTCAGGCAAGAGCTGCTCGGGAGCTCGGCCTTACCCAGCGGCAGATCGGCTATAAGATCAAGAAATTTGCCATTGATCCCCCTGATTATCTGCGTTGATTATGGGGATCATTACGGCGGAGCAAAAATAGAAAGACCAGGATTAAATCAACGTTCCGGTGAGGGCGGCAGAGGCAAAGAAGGTAATCGTTTCGGCCAGTTCGCAGATGGCGCCTAAAGTATCGCCGGTGGCGCCGCCAATTTTATAACGGCAATAAAGGCAGAGGGTTGCAGTGCCGA
>JAHJIY010000014.1 GCA_018823175.1 Pseudomonadota bacterium | reverse complement strand
GGTAAAAATAGGTACTGCGAATAGTTTTTTCAAAAGATTGATACGGAGTTTCTTCTATATCATCAAGCAGAGTCGGAAATGCTTTGAGAAAAATGTCCTCGTAAAATGTCTGCGGCCTTGATTTGCCGCCGTATTTACTCAGAAGAAAAAGGGTAAAGAGAAAGGCCTGTTGAACAAACGGCATTTCTTGGTAGCCGTAGCAGTAGGCCCAGTTGAACTTTTGTACATAGGCCATAAAAAGATCTGGATACACCGCCCCTATCCCATGGGAAGCTATTTTCTTGCGGCATCGAGCGGTAAGAATGAATTTTCCTTTATACTTTCGAACAAGCCCGGCCAGCCCGGCTACAAGTCGCAGGCAATGCATGTCAAAAAAATCCATTTCCGAACGGATACTGCCATGCCTGGTGCGTTTTTCATATTTTTCTGCACCCCAGAAGGCAAGGGCTGCCTCCCGGCAAAAACGTTGCGGCAGATTGCCTTTTGCCGTCGGCTTTAGCCCATTTTCACCGATGGCTTCGGCAAGCAAGGCAAACAGGGTGAGGACGGGAGCTTCGGGTGGGGGCGCGAAATCCTCTGCAAAGCGAGCCAGGGTTGGGGAGTCAAAAGGAAAATGAAGAAAGCGGTACATCTGCTCTGAAGAAAGGCCATGGAATTCAGCAAGCGGCGCTGAATTCCTCCGGTGCATACATTTGTCTAATACCGCCTGGGCCTCCTCCAGGGAGGAATATTCCCCACTTCCGAGATTCTTCTTGATCTCGTCCATGATGTTCTGCATGCTCTCAGAGCCGGCCTTGCCGTCCATCCGCCCAATGCAACATTTTTTGTATTTTTTGCCACTGCCGCATGGACACGGCTCATTCCTACCGATAGTCACTGGAGCACTCCCTCCTTTTCCATGGTTTTCATTTCCATAATCAGACGCAAGTTTATCCAGCTACTATCCCTTGTTGTATTAGATTCCTGATTCCGTCACGAAAAACCTGAAAACTTCTCGATTGATTATTTTCCACATCTAAGTGGTTCGGGTCAAAGGTTCGGATCAGGCTTGACAAATGGGCATTTGACCATCAAAACATAACACCCATTTGTCAGGACTGACACCGTTTATGATTAACTTCTTCAATCTTTCAGCGAGACAGATTGTTTCAGAACTTTTGTACAATAATTATTCAAGCTCTCGCCTGTTTGCAATGCCTTGATGGCGAGAGCATGATGGAGGTCACTACCGGTGCGGAGTTGAAATTTCCCTGAATATTTTTTGCCTACGGTTGCCGGAGGTAGAGGCTTTCCATCTTTTTGATAAATTTCAATCCACTCATCAACGATCCGGCAGAGTTCGTGGTAAACCTTTTCCTCATCATCTCCATGGCAACATGCGCCGATCCAGCCCGGCACCGACCCCACATAGCACTGATCTTCTTCGGACCATTCAACAATTTTCAGATATTGACCACGCTCTTTCATTACTTCACCTCCTCAATCTTTTGCCCGACCAGTTTTTCCTGGTATGGTTTTGAATCATCACCAAGCCTGCCGGAAAGAGTGAGAGCAGAACCTTTGTCATGTAAAAAGTTCCGATGGCTACCCTTCCCACCACGATTGACAAATCCGGCTTTTTCCAAGTCTTGTATAAGCTGGCGAATTTTTCTAGGCATATAAAATGGTACCACAATGGTACTATAGAGTCAAAACAAAAGGGTTTTGTGAGAATGTCAATAAGCCAAGCCTGACCCTAAACCCGGCTGTGGATGATCTCGGCCGCCGTCTGCCGGGTAATGGCCCAGTGCAGCTTGTTCTGGACGGTGGCAAAGAAGCGTTGGGTCTCTTCGGCGTTCTGGTTATAGTCGGCGCTGCATTGAGCGTAGATGTCAGTGACCTTTTGGTAGAAACGTCTCTCGCTGGAGCGGATATCCCGAATACGGGCGAGTTGCTCCTCAAAGTAATCCTGCCCGAAGATACGAGTAGGATTTTTCAGACGCTCATCATCCATGGTAAAGCCCTTGATGATGTACTCCTTCAGACGCTCGGTCGCCCAGATCCGGAAGAGGGTCGCCTGCTTTGAGTTCACCCGGTAACCAACGGAGATAATGGCGTCCAGATTGTAGAACTTGACACCCTTGGTTTGGGTTTTGCCGGCCATCGCGCCGTGGGAAGTGGTTAGTTCCACAATGGAACTGACCACTTCTTCCTGCAATTCACCGGAGGCAAAGATGTTTTTCAGGTGCTTGGTGACAGCCGGTCGTTGCACCCCGAAGAGCTGGGCAATCCGCTCCTGGGTCAGCCAGATGGTTTCATCCTTGAGGAAAATTTCCACCTTCACCTTGCCGTTGGGCGTGGTGTAGAGCAGAAACTCCGTGAAAGCGTTGTCGGGCACGATCGAATTCTGTTTCCGGTTCATGGCCAGACTGCCTCCTCAATGAGCTGCCCGGTCCAAGACTTGGTATCCTGGGCGTTCTTTTCCAGCAAACCCTCGTAGGCATCACCCTTGACATCGGCGCTCATCACCGACCAGTTTTCCTTGCCGATCAGATCAACCAGCAACCGGCGCAGTTTGGCCGGGTCCTGAAACTTGTTCTGGGATTTATTAAAGATCAGGCCGAGGAGGCCCTTTTCCTTGCCTAATTGATCCAGGAGATGCCGATAATGAACAAACAGTTCATCGCCATCCTTCTTGATTAATGTCGGCCAATCGCACCCTGCCGGCACCGCACTTGGCTTGTTATAAGGGGCCTTGGTCCGTTCGTCCGACATCTTGAGAAACAGCAGGTACGTCAACTGCTCGACGTAATCACCATAACTCATTCCATCATCCCGCAGGACGTTACAGTAGTTCCAAAGTTTTTGAACGATATTTGCTGAGGTCATTATTTCCTATTTCGATCAAGTAGGCGTTAATATTTTTCGTGAAGTAGCGGTTTTACTGTTTTCAAGACAAGCTATTGCCACACGTGAAAATTCAGCACTAAAGCCTATCATTTTCCGCAATTCATTCCTTATATCTCTTATCCTTTGTCTTTTAGTAGCACTTGGATTCGTATGGAACTTTGCGGCTAGATTTTCACATTCATTAATCAATCTGTTACATGTGTCCCAAACTTCTCGGCGTGCCTCTTCCAGGGGCTCATGGTAAAGTTTCAACTTTTCAATTGTCACTTCTACACGTTGTTTATCCCACTCGCCACAGTGGTCAGAGGGTATCGCTTTGCCATCCATGTCAAACGAAAGGAGATCGGGGTCATCCTCATCACAGGGATCTAATAAATAATAAATTTCATCATCAATATTTCTTGTAGCTGATGTTGCAGCAATAGAATCACTTCTCAGGGGGAAAAAGTTCCCTTTTTTCCTATTGCCAACGTTCCCACAAATTCGAAAGTTATCCCACTCATAGGATCTCCACCAATAACCTTCTCTTTCGCTTGAATCCAAATTTTTTGCTATGATATTTTTGGGGCGGAAATGTTCAACTTCTAAGTGAGAGTAAACATCTCGAGCTTCAGAGAACCAACACTTCCCTTTTGAAAGAACTAAAAGTTCGCCTTTAATTTTTCCCCAATGACTAGGCTTTTTGTCGATAATGTTTTTACGCTCAATATCAGAACCGGCAGCATTTAGCTGAGTTGTTAAGCCATCAGCATCTGTCTGCCATTGTTCTGGAGGTTCATATCCAGCCCTCGGAATAAATCTCATTTTTCTTCCTCTGAAAAAATGTCGTCGAGGACTCCTTCAACTATCTTTTCCCTTTCTTCTTTTTCTTCTTTGGAAAGAACCGGCTTTTTAAATATCTTTCGCTTTGAAACAGCAGTTGCATATTCTTGATAATAAGGATCTCTAAAATCTCGAGTGAATCCAAGCTCTACTAACTCATCACTGAGTCGAAGAAATTCTTTCTCTTCTGTTTCTGTTCTATCTTTCCCTTTTGCATACAATTTGAAACGATCATCTAGTTTTTCTAGAGTTGCGGGATCAACCGTAGAGCGAAGGCCAAACATCTCACTCTTTAAAAGCCCCGCCACCCCCATTCCTCTGGGGTCTTCATCTGGTTCAAACGAAACAATTTGACCTCCCTGCTCACTTTCTGTTCTAGCAAGAACGCGTACTTGTTCTTTTGCAAGGCCACCGATTACCAGCGGATCGTGAGTGCATAATAACAATTGACTACTCGGCGATGGGCCAATCACATTGTTAATTTCTTTGAGGTAATCGTATTTCCAGGCAGGATTAAGATGAGTGTCCGGTTCATCTAATAAAAACAAGGTTTCATCATCTTTGGTAAATTTCATTAGGCCTAAAACGGTTAGAAATTGTTTCTCTCCTTCGCTAAGCTCAGAAAATGTAACTCGGCCATCTCGATCTTTGCGCTGAACAGTCGTTCGGACCTCTTCTATTAGATCATTAATATATGTGCTTTCTAAATCCCGGAAAAACTGGGTTGGTTCTTTACTGTATACACGAGCCAAACTTTTCAACTTTTCTTTATCTTTCAAGAATAGATACAAGAATTCTTTATTCTCTGTCCTTTCACGGAAATCAATTTTGATACGTTCTTCATGCCGAATTGGAGCAAGTGAATACTCCCACATCTTTCCTACGAAATTCTTGACCACGCCTGCTGAGTACCAAAATCGACTGTCACCGTGCTTCTTTTGAAAAGCTGAGGGTTTACTACCCTTAAACCAGTAAGGTTTGCTCAACACCACCAGTATCGATTCTAGATCGTCAATTCCTAAATATTTATTTAGAAATTCTTTTGTGTACTCACTTTCTTCTGCATAATAAGCAAGAAGAACAAATTGACTATGTTCTGGCCGGCAATAAAAGAGTCTGCGCAGGCTCTTTGCTCTCTCTAATTGCCCTTTCTTAGGCTTTTTTGTTCCTAAAGAAGTATCATAAAAATCTTTAGCATGTGCATCGAAAAGTTTTTCAAGACGAGTATCTTTCCCGGAATAATATCCAAAAATATGTCTTGGCAGGTATGTGTCACCATTTGATCTAAATTTTGATAGTGCTATTGACTTACCATCAACCCAAACTGATGTTGTTCTCTTCTGTTTTTGTTTCCCTGTAGAGTCATATGTATAATATTGGCCATGCACTTCAATATTATGGTCGAAACAAAGATATTTAATTTTGTAATTAAATGGCGGGTGGTTTCGGCCAAGGTCTAAAAAACGAAATATCCAGACAATGGCTTCAAGCAAATTTGACTTGCCTGTACCATTGGCACCTATTAGCACAGTTGTAAATTCATTTGACGAGAAGTTAATCTCGAACTCTTTGAGATTGCGCCATTTTTCTACGTATATATTTTCTAGTTTCATACGATTAACTTAAGTTGTTTCTCTGGTGTCTCTTCTATAAGCTTTCCATCAACCTCGCGTTTCAATTGAGCATAAAAGTCATCGATTGTAAGATTCGATTGCTGCCATAAATGTTTGGGGTCCATATCCCCAACATTTTTAGTCAGTATCTTTGAAAGGTGGTCATCATCCACCTCTTCTAATGTGAAATAATAATCTTTTTCGGCCATAACACGACTACCTCTTATAATTGTAGGGATTGAAGCCTTCGCGATTTTTCTTTGGCTTTTAATTTTTTCTAATAAATCATGTGCCAGTTCATCACCCGGTGAAGGCCCCACTAATTCTCCAGAGAACGCCTTGCTAAGAATTGTTTGTCTCAAGCCCTCATTCCGTCGCAAAGTAATTTCTATGGTCTTATCTATACGATCCGCTACAGAAAGACGGCTTTCTACTTCCTGCACAATCAACATCTGCTCTTCAAGAGACATAACTGGGATAGCTACTTCACTCAATATGGCCAAATTTATATTCTTTTGGGCAGTTGCAGGAGCAAATCGATCGAGGTCCTCTTTTGCAGTACGAATAAAATACTCTACATATTTTGTATCGATTTGCTCTGTCTCAGGAATAAAACCGACGATACTGTCAGGGAAGCATGCCTCAAAACCAAGAAGTGCTGTGTCAGCGATATTTGCCGCTATAGTTATGCATAGTGTCCCAACTGGCCACAAACGGCTTTGCTTTAAACCCTCTTCAGAATAAGTTTGAGAGTATTCAGTTATAATTCCATTGGCATGTCTAATATCCCCGGTTTGAACAAATGGATAAGGCCCCCCATATAATTTGGGATCGTTTCTGGGTCGATGCTTCGATTTTCCCCTATTAAGTTCACCAAGTTGAGGGAGGGTTGCCCATCCCCATGCCTCTGGCATAGCTGGCAATCCAATTAGTTCAGGGCCCTTTGGCTCTTTATATTTTTTTTTCCACTTATCATCATTCGGGATTTTGCCTTTGGCTTTCATTTTGGTGAGTTCAGCTTCTTCCCATTTTTGGCGGCGTTCGGCGAGGATGCGTTTGAGAAGTTTGGAGGCTGGTTCTACATCGAGATGTTGTTTGCGCCATTCTTCGGTGAGTTTTCCTTCGACAGCGGCTTTGAGGACGGCGGCTTTGTAGCGTTTGAGGTTGGCCTTGACGCGCTTGAGGTTGGCAACGGCTTCATCAAGCCGGGAGAATTGTTTTTCGATTTCCGCAACGATGCGTTTTTGTTGTTCCGTTGGCGGCAGAGGCAATGGAATTTCTGAGATTGTTTTAGAAGAAAGATGCTTAACCGTGATAGACGAAGTCATCTCATTTATTGCTTTGAGATAACCTGGGAGAGCATAGTCAAGTAACTTTGGGTGGTAAATATCTGATGTGATAATTATGCGGCACACTCGTTGATTTAATAGACCTTTTGGCCCCCGCCAACGTGCGCAATTGAAGTCCCCGTCCATACCAACGAGCAAGTCCCCAGCACCCACAACGTATGAAGGGTCATATTCACCATCGTAGTAAGTATTTGATGATTCCTTTCCTACATCTCGAATCCTGATTAATGGCATCCCGCCATCTTTTGAGAACAATGATGACTTGAATGCGAAACCATTTTGTATAGTCGCAATATCCCCCAATAAAACTCGTTCCCATGACTCGGCTTTGCCAAGCAAAGGGTTATTGCTTTTTTCAACTATTTCAGAGACTGGTGTTGTTAATGCCATTTTATTTCAACGCCTCTCTAAACCAGAGTAGCGCTGCCTCACCTTCCATCCTAACGATCTCCGTTGCCGTACGACTGTGCCGTATCGTATTCCTCAGTTCGGCAAGTTGGTTGAACTTTTGAGCCAAAGCTTCTTTGTTTGGGTAACGACCTGAAAATTTATCCCAATAGGGTTTGCTGACAATAACTTCCTTGCAGTGCTGGAGGTCAAAATATTCCACCATGCCCTTGGGAGTTTCGTAATAGCCCTGATCGAAGCCGGGATTCTTGGCGGCCTTGGTAAGCCTTGGCTCAACTGCGTTCTTTACCCAACCCGGTAGGAGGAACTCGTCTTCGCCGACCGCACTGACAATACTCTCGCGCAAGGCCAGTTCCACCTTTTCGATTTCCTCGTCCAACCGGCGCAGATCCGGCGATAGATCGATCCGTTCTTTGATCAACAGGGTTTCGATCCCGGCCAAGATGGTTTTTTGCCTTTCATCTATAAATTCGTAGTAGTCGTCCGGCTCAAAATTATCCCGCATCAGTATTTCCGCTGCTTTGCGGGAGATCAGGTGGCTTTCCAAAACCTCCCAAACATCATCCGCTTTATGCTGGGAGAACATCTCTTTCAGATATTGGTTGGGCAGCTTGTCGTTGATAATGTTGCGGTTGGTGGTCGGGGTGAGCGGGGTTCGGTTGAGGATGGAATGGATATCGGTACCGACATGCTCTCGCCCCCAAGAGGCAGGGACGATATGATGATCGTCCAGCGAGGCATATTCCGGCAGTTCGAAGGTGTCTAGGTCCTTGGCACCGCGAATGACCAGCAGGTTAAAAACGGCGTTGTAGATAGCCGCACCCTTCTTGTTTTCCCTGGCAAGGTCTTGGTTGCGGAAATTGGCCTCGAACTCCCGAACGAAAGAGGGTTTTTCCTCGTCATTCTCAAACCATTTTTTCATAACCCCGAAATCCTGGGCGCTGGTCGACTCCACCGAACTTGAATAGCGATTGCCAAAGATGGAAGCCCAGTACCATTTACGCAATTTGCGGAGAGCATCCGGCCTACTGGCGATCTGACCGTTCTTTACATAAGCTCTCAGTGCAGCAAAGGCAGGGATGATCGATGGGTAAGGCAGAAAGTTGGATGACACCACGCCATAGTCCCGGGGATTTTTGAGCACCTGGATGACATCTTCGATAAAATCAACCGCATCATCCCAACTTTTCTTGAAGGCAGCTTCACTATCGATCAGGATCTTTTTTTCGAAGCTGCCATCGGGATGACGGATGGTTTTCGGCTGGTTTGGTATGAGGAAATAGAGATATTTGGGTGAACAATAGGCCTGGAGCAAGATCGACATGACCTGTAAAACATAGACGTTCATCTTTTCGGTTTCGGCAAACTCAAGCCGTTTTGCAGCTTCACGCCAAAGTTTCTTGAGCTGAATTTCCTTGGGCTTCAGTAAGGCATTGAGCAGATCAAAAATATCCAGGCGGATGCCCTTGCTGTTGATCTGGGTAAAGATATCGCAGACCTTTTCGACCCCGATCTCTTTATCAAGTTCGATATAACTGATTTGATAATCCTGCTGCAGCTCAAGCAGATGTTTGCTGAAGAATTCAGCTCCCTTTGCCGCTTGTTGTGCGAGACCAGCCAAATCTTGATCGCCGATTGCGGCAGCGCTGGAGGCCTCCTCCTTCCAGTAATTTTCGTAACCTTTGACCCACTCGACGAATTCCATAATACCCGCCCCTAAGATGGAAATCGGGAAGATATGCTGCTTAAACTGTTCAGTTTTATCAGCCAGCAGCGTGCGCCACTTCTTTGATTTGACATCGTAGGCAAAGGCTTCGTCATCTTCTTCCGCCAGATATTTCTTTATATCAATGTAGAAGAAAAAGGGGTTTTTTCGTTTAGGGAAATTAATATCGGGGGCGAAACAGGCATAGTACAGGGCAGTGAGTCGCTGTTGACCATCAAGGACAATGTAGTCTGGTTTACTGTTTCCCTGGAATCCGTACATTGGCTCACAGTCTAAAGCTCGAAAGTTTTCCTCCTTTCCTTTCCAAAGCAGTAAAGTGCCAATGTAATAGTCGAGAAAAATCGATTTGATTAGATCCCGAACATCCCATGGTCGCCATTCAAATTCCCGTTGAAAATCGGGGATTACAAAAATTCCTTTTTGCAGGTCGCCTAATAGACTGCTCAGATTGAACCGGTCTGCTTTCTGTGCGTTTTTCATAAATATTTCCTATGCTGCGAGACTTTCATTCAATTCATCGATATTCACATTCAACTCATCACCACCCATCAACAACCTTACGAATGAGTAAGTGCTTTTTTTGCACCAACTTATTTCCTTGGATAAATCAATGAGGGATTTCTTCCCTCATTTCCGGTATATTAAGATCATGCAAACAAAAAAACTCAACGAAACTAACCCTTATCTGAAAAACCCCGTATCGCGTGAAAAGGGGTTATGGACTACGGTGTCAACATCAGCAGCAATCGAAGATATCCATGTAACAAAGGATAAGGTCACTTCTTCTCGTAAGCCCCTAGAGTCCGAGCAACCACTGCGCTGAAAAATTCTTCCATGGGTTGATAATCTCTTTCCAATCATTGGCACCATTGAACACGCAACGTAATGACCACATTTATTACCACATTAATATGGTCATTACCTTATTCATCCTTGATCCTTTGCCAGCGGGCAACCCGGCCGCGTCCCATAAAAAGGGCTCAAATCCGCTTTGGGCTTTTGTGCTGTTTTCGAGAGTGTATTATTCAATTCTTCATCCTTCCACAAAGAGGCGGACATAGTCGTTGAAGATGAACAGGCGATCGCGCTTCCGGCCGGTAAGTTCGCGCAGAATTCCGTGTTCGCAGAAATCACTGATCAATTTGCTTGCCGTATTGGGCTGGGCATCAAGCAAGGCCGTTACCTGTTTGATGCTGACCACCGGATTCTCATAGAGATGCCGGATAAGGGCCTGGGCGTTCTTTTGCCGGCGGACATGGAAGCACGGCAGAATTTCACGTTCGATGTTTTCCTTGAGCACAATGATCTCTTTAAAGACCTGAATGGATTGACTGGCCGTCTCCCTAACGCCATAGAGAAAGAACCTGAGCCAATCAAGCAGGTTATGGTTGGTGCGCACTGCGGTCAAATGATCGTAATAATCGCCCTTATGCTGCTCAAAGAAAAAAGAGAGATACAGGGCCGGTTTGGCAAGCAGCCCGAAGCCGACCAGATAGAGAACGATGAGCAGCCGCCCAAGTCGGCCATTGCCGTCCAGAAAAGGATGGATGGTTTCAAATTGATAATGAATGATGCCGATCTTGACCAGATGGGGAACATGGATCTCTTCATTATGCATGAACTTTTCCAGGTCGCTCATCAGTTCCACTACATGTTCGTGATGCGGCGGCACAAAGGTGGCATTTTTCAAACTCACACCGAGCCAGTTCTGGCTGGTGCGGAATTCTCCCGGCTGTTTGTGTTTGCCGCGCACACTCTGCAGGAGAATGCGGTGGGTATCCTTGATCAGGCGGCTGGAAAGCGGCAAGGTCTGCAGTTGGCCGATGGCACTGTTTAAGGCCTGGATATAGTTTTGTACCTCCTGCCAGTCATCGCGTTTTTCAGGTTCAAGATCCAACTCGTCCACCAGGGCCTCTTCCATATTGGTCCGGGTCCCTTCTATGCGGCTGGAAGTGGTGGCTTCCTTGGTGACATGCATTTTTATAAAAAAATCCACATCGGGAATAAGCTGTGAAAAAGCATTCAGCTCACCAAGCAGGCGGCTGGATTCATCCAGGAGGGTGATGATTTCAGGGGTGGAAATCTGCCATTCCAGATTGATCCGTTCGGGCAAAAAGCTCCGGTATTGGTACTGTTGTTCAAAACTACCGGAATGGAATTGGGTTATGTCTTTTCTCATCATGCAGCGACCCTTTTGGAAATGACATATCTTTTCTGCTATGTCAATTGGCAGACACTAATTTGACATAGCGTGGGGGTTATGTCAAATTAAAAGAGGCCGAAACTTCACTCTGCAGATGTATTAGGCAGCCAACGCCTCATTCAAGGCATCAAATATCTGATTCAGTTCCTCACCAAAAAGCTGTCACTCTGGCTATGTTCTTTGCCTTTCATCTTTTCACCGACTCATGGGTTTCCTGCCGTTAAGAACATTTCCCCTCTTTCCGTCAACCGGTATTTCTGCAGGCGGCTGTTTGGTTTGCCGTGACCAGGCTTGACTTCTTGACATTCTCACAACTTATTTTTCCCCTTGAGCCAGCAAATTCATTATCAATCGGATCATCAAATCCTTCTGCCTCGGGTCACTCTCGGCAATCAATAATGTCAGGGCCACAAGGCCGTTGTTATTAATGCCTGATTGTTCCAGGATATTGTTCTCCTGCAGGAAAACCAGGAAGAGGAAAGAGCCGATCCGCTTGTTGCCGTCGGTGAAAGGATGGTCCTTGATGACAAAGTACAACAGGTGGGCCGCCTTTTCTTCAACGCTGGCATAGAGATCCTGACCACCGAAGGTCTGGTCGAGGTTGCCGAGAATACCCCGGAGACTTTCACCCCGTTGCTGACCGAACAGCCCGGTGGCCTCACTGCGTTCCAGTAAATCATTCTTCAACGCCTTGATGGATTTTGCAGCCCGATCATAGTCCAGTGGCTGTTTGGTTGTATGGCGGCTTTTGGGCAGTTCCAGCCGATCTTCATCATATTTGAGGAGCAGTGACCACGACCTGGCGTATCTATTGATCACATCCAGTACGGCACGGCCCTCATCGGTAAGAGATTCATGACTCTCCAGAGTCCTGGTGAGGAGTGCTATTGCCTGTTCCATCTCAGAGAGACCTTTCTCGGCCAGGCGTCTCTCATTAACGGTGTAGCCTTTGATGAGATGGTCTCTGAGAACCGAGGTCGCCCATTGACGAAAACGCACGCCTCGCTTTGAATTGACCCGGTAGCCGACGGAGATTATGGCATCCAGATTGTACCATTCGATATCTCGTCTAACCTTTCTGCCGCCCTCTATTTGAACTGTTGCATTTTTTGCAACAGTTGCATCCTTATCCAATTCCCCCGAAGAATAAATCGTATGAAGATGCCTGGAAATAACAGACTTATCACGTTCAAACAGGTCGGCCATTTGATTTAAAGTCAACCAGACTGTCTCCTCCTCAAAGTGGATTTCGAGAAAACTTTGCCCGTCTTCAGCCTGATAAATAATTATTTCACCGTGTTCACTGTGCATCTTAAGCCGCCAACGCCTCATTCAATTCTTCAAGAATCATATTCAACTCTTCGCCAAAGATCTGGTGCACCTTACCAAGGCCGCCTTGCTGAGAGAATGGCGCATAGTCGAAATCATCTGTCTCGATGCCAAGATTTGCAGCAATATGATCGCGGATCATCACCAGCCAATGGCGCTGCTCATCGGTAAACTTCTTGCCTGCCTGCTTGCTGCCACCAAGCGCAGGTAAACCGTTTGCCTCCTGCTGGGAGAGCCAGGCCTTGAAGTTGGCCTCGACCTTTTCCGGAAACGGCACCAGCTCATTCTCCTGATGCATGGCAAAACGGACCAGGGAAACCAGATCGGTCAGGATATGCGGACCATTGGCCCCCTTGACCCTGGCCTTCTCCAATGTCGCGTAACCATCCCAAAGGCTATCGACCCGGAAATGGTGTGGCGGCTTTTCGATCAGCCCGGCCAGTTCCTTGATATCCTCAAAGCGCAAGCGGCTCTTGTAGGGTTTGCTGTAGAGAACCTGCAGGGCGGTGATCTCGTCGCGGTTATCGGCCAGGAACTGCTCGAAGGATTGAACCATCGACTTGACCTTTTCCAGGGCCTCGACGGAAAACTCGGCGGAGATCACCTGATCTTCACTGATGTTGTCGATGATCTGCTCGTTCTTCTTCTTGACCTCGACCAGGAAGTTGCGCAGCTCCGGATTATGGAGCGGCTTGGTGGCCTCGACAATCAGTTTGGTGGCGGCCTCTGCGAGTTCCTCTTCGGAAGGTTCAGAGGTATCGGCCTGCCTGCCTTGCTCCGCCCGGCGCAGGTGAACCCTTTCGATATGGTTGTCGGGTTTGATGGCGGTGACCAGATCGGTGGTCAACTGTTCGATGGTCTTGCCATTGGAAAGCTCGATCACCTGGCGGTCATCCTCCGGGGTGATCTGCCGGCCGATCCTGGCCATCCGCGCAGCCAGCGACGAGATCACATCCGGGTCGGTATTGCCGAGGCTTACCGCCTGCAGGAGTTTTTCGAGACTGACCGTGGGTTTTCTCTCCATGGGGCGGGAGTCGGTCTTGTCCATCTCGCAGACGCCGACGCAATCGACAATGATAAAATGGTCCTTGAACTTGGCATCCGGGGTGACCGCCTGCAGATCGTTGCTGTTGATGATCCGCACCCCGCGGCCCTTCATCTGCTCGAAGAAGGAGCGGGAGCGGACAGCCCGCATGAACATGACGATTTCCAGCGGCTTGATATCGGTGCCGGTGGCGATCATATCGACGGTGACGGCGATGCGGGGATTGAAGCTGTTACGGAAGGAGGCGATCAGCTGTTCGGGCGTGGCGCCGGTGGTCCTGTAGGTGATCTTCTGAGCGAAATCGTTGCCCTTGCCGAACTCCTCGCGGATGATCTTGACGATATCCTCGGCGTGGCTGTCGTCCTTGGCAAAGATCAGGGTCTTGGGGACATATTCGCGGCCGGGGAAAATCTCGGTCAGCACCTTGTCTTTAAAGGTCCGGATAATGGTGCGGATCTGGTCGATGGCCACCACATCGCGGTCGAGCTTGTTGGG
>JAHJIY010000076.1 GCA_018823175.1 Pseudomonadota bacterium | reverse complement strand
GTCTGTCCAGAAATGAGGATTTTTGTTCGAGATCAAGGCATGCGAAAAAAATAACCGCAGGCATATATTTGATATTCCGAGGATTATTTTTTTCGCATAACGCAGAGATCGGGCGAAAAGACCATTTATGGACAGGCACTAGATAATTTCGGACGGAAGAAGCAGGTCGCTTGGCAGTAATCTCCGAGGGTAAAGTGATCAAAAATTTATCTGTAAAATTAGGCTGTATTCTGTTGGCTGCTGTTCCACTTTGCCTGTTTGGTTGGGTTTGGCTTTATGCTTTTTCGCCTGGTCCGCAGATTGATCGGTCGGAGATATCGGTTTTAATTTCGCCCGATATCGGTTTTCGGGAAATTGAACAGATTCTGGTCCGGGAAAAGGTAATTTATAAGGATTTGCGTTTTGCGTTATTGGCCAGGCTGATGGGTGCGGCGCATCACTTGCGGGCCGGAGAGTATTTTTTTGAGAGCCAGGTTGTCCCTTATCAGGTCCTGACTGATCTGGTGGCTGGTTCGGTAGTGCGGCGAGCGGTGATTATTCCTGAGGGTTTAAGCACCTTCAAGATTGCGGAAATTCTGGCGGCTGGGGGGTGGGTTGATAAGGACAAATTTTTGTCCCTGACTCGCGACCTGGAATTTATCCGGGAACTGGGGCTTAATGTCAAAAGTCTGGAAGGATATCTTTTCCCTGACACCTATTATCTTGAAATAGGAGGGCAGACCGAAGAAGAGATTATTAGTCTCATGGCCGCCAGAATGCAGGAGGTTCTTTTTGATCTCGGGGTTGCCGGCAGTTCTTCGGATCTTGATATCCATCGGCTTCTAACCCTGGCTTCTATTGTTGAAAAAGAAACGGCCATGCCCCGGGAAAGACCGTTGATCGCCAGGGTGTTTCTTAATCGGTTGGCAAAAAATATGCGTCTGCAAGCCGACCCGACCGTAATATACGGTCTGGCCAAATTTGATGGCAATATTACCCGCAAGGATCTGAGAACCCCGACCCCTTACAATACTTATATAATCAAAGGCTTGCCGCCTGGCCCGATCGGTAATCCCGGACGGGCCTCGATTGAGGCGGTACTTGATCCCGCCCAAGAGTCATATTATTATTTTGTTTCCCGCAATGACGGTTCCCATTATTTTTCCAAATCGCTCAATGAGCATAATCGGGCAGTTTTCCGATATCAGCAGAACGGGAAAAAATAGCCTCATCAATTCCGGTAAAAGTTATTGGTTGCAATCGACCATGATCCCAGTCAGGCAAGCCATGGACTCTGAGGAGGCACGTTGAAATATTGTAGGTTTTCTGTCGCAATTTACCCGGTAGTGGGATAAAAAGAAGCCGATTTTGCTGGATTATACGGTTTGTCTTGCCAAAATGTGTTAAGTTTAATTTGTTTGTTTTGAGGCAAAATGAAGTTAGATTTTTGTTCTAAAGTGTATTCAATATTTGAGGTTGGAAAATGGATAATTTAGGGATACTTATACCACAAGGGCACCCCAAGGGTTCTGTTCAATCCCCCCTTGAGAGGGACACTTCCTCCGGGGCGCATAAGTTTCGTTTGAGTCGACTAGCGACTCAACTCAGTTTTAAAAACCAAAAAGGTTTTTCTTTGATTGAAATAATGGTCGTTATGATCATTATTGGTTTGTTGGCTTCTTTAGTCGGGCCTAAGCTTTTTGGTCAACTTGGCAAGGCAAAAACTAAAACCGCTAAAGCCCAGATCGGTATGTTGATGACTTCTCTTGATGCCTATCGTCTTGATGTGGGTGAATATCCTACCGAGCAACAGGGACTGGAGGCATTGGTTTCCAGTACAGGCAGTGACGATTGGGATGGGCCTTATATCCCCAAACTGCCTTTGGATCCCTGGAATCATCCCTATATTTATCAGAATCCCGGTTCCAACGGGGAGGTTGATCTCTATTCATACGGCAAAGATATAAGTCCTGGCGGGGATGGTGAAGACGCCGACATTACCAGCTGGGAATGATTGTTAAGTTGTACCTTCAGCCATAATTTGCCCCGGGGGATTTTGTTCGCAGATCCCCTGAGGGTTGATTTTCTCTGTAAACTCAAGAATAGTTTCCTCTCTTTCCCTGATGCGTTATTAGCTCCTCGTACTTCGGGGCATCGGCAATTTATACCACAAGGGCATAAGTTTCGTTTGAGCCGACTAGCGGCTCAACTCAGCTTTATACCACAAGGGCATAAGTTTCGTTTGAGCCGACTAGCGGCTCAACTCAGCTTTATCCGGAAAGGGATTGATTCGATTTTTTTGTCCGATGGTTTAGATTCTGGTAGTCGGAAAATTTCGTAAATATCCAAAAAAACTATTTAATTGATTTATCCCTTGAGAATAATTATCGATATATATGTTACGTTTCAAGGGTGAAAATATTTTTGCTTGTTTGTCATGAACAGCCTTATAATTATCCATATGATGTGGTTTTTAATAAGGTCGTGACTTCGCTAAACTGAATGTTTATCTGGTAAATTTTTTATATGGAGGCTGAAATGGGAGCTATAGAGATAAAGGAAAATGTATATTGGGTTGGGGCGATTGACTGGGACATCAGGGATTTCCATGGTTATTCCACCAAAAAAGGTACAACCTACAATGCATATTTGGTAAAAGATGAGAAAATTGCCCTGTTCGATACGGTAAAAAAAGAAAATTATAGTGAATTGTTGCATAACATTCATCAGGTTACCGATCCTGCCAAAATTGATTATATCATCGTTAATCATGTTGAAATGGACCATTCCGGTAGTTTGCCCAAGATTATAGATCTTTGTAAGCCGGAGAAAATTTTCTGCTCGAAGATGGGCAAAAAGGCCTTGCTGGAACATTTTCATCGGGAGGACTGGCCGTTGGTGGAAGTTAATTCCGGTGATAGTATTAGTTTGGGTAAGAAGACCGTTAATTTTTTGGAAACCAGGATGCTGCATTGGCCCGACAGCATGTTTTCTTACATTCCAGAGGACAAGCTGCTTATTTCAAGTGATGCTTTCGGTCAGCACTGGGCCACCTCCGAACGGTTTAATGATGAGGTTTACGAGCCTGAATTGATGAGTCATGCCGCCAAGTATTACGCTAATATCCTGCTAATCTTTTCACCCATCGTGCAGAAACTTTTGGCCTCAGTACAGGAGATGGGGCTTGAGATTGACATGATCGCGCCGGATCACGGTCTTATCTGGCGCAAGTCGCCGGAGAAAATTATTGCGGCTTATGACGGCTGGAGTCGTCAGGAAACCAGGGATAAGGCGGTCATTGTTTTTGATACGATGTGGAAGAGCACGGAAAAGATGGCCAATGCTATTTGCCAGGGGCTTATTTCTGAAGGCATAAGCGTTATCATGATGAATACCCATGTCAATCATCGTAGTGATGTTATTTCGGAAATACTGGATGCCAAGGCGATTATTCTTGGTTCTCCCACCCTTAATAACGGGATTTTGCCGATGATGGCTGATATCGTTACTTACATGAAGGGTTTACGGCCCCGGGGCCGGATCGGTGCAGCTTTTGGCTCATATGGCTGGAGCGGTGAGGCGGTCAAGCATTTGAATGCGGCTCTTGAAGAGATGAAGATTGAACTGGTGGATGAAGAAGGGATCAGGGTAAGAAATGTGCCGGACCATGACGCGCTCAAGTTGTGTGTGGAATTGGGCAAGAAAATCGGCAAGGCAATTAAGGGATAAGGTGATTTTCCATATCAGCTCTGTCTAAAAGTGATTTGGACAGAGTTGCTTTTCTTCGTTATAGGCTTCTCGTGGGATGGGTTCCTTGGGTTGTCGCTAAAACGATCCTGGAGATAGGTTTTGAGCCTGATGAGTAGCATTACGTTTAAAAAAGAGATACTTGATCTTCTGAAGGGTTCTCCTCCGGAGCTCTTCTTGGCGGAATTGCGGAACTATTCTCCGGCCCGGCTCCTGAAGCCCCTTTTTTCGGGGATTTGTGCCAGCGACGAAATGTTGAAGTGGCATGCCGTGACTGCAATGGGCATGGTGGTGTCGGCCTTGGCCGATGAGGATATGGAGGCTGGCCGGGTAGTGATGCGGCGTCTGATGTGGAGTCTTAACGACGAATCCGGCGGCATAGGGTGGGGGGCGCCTGAGACCATCGGGGAGATATTGAGCCGGCATGATGCCTTGGCCCTTGAATATTGTCATATTCTGGTTTCGTTCATGCGGGAAGATGGATTTTATCTGGAGTATGGTCCGCTGCAGCGCGGTCTGATGTGGGGTTTGGGGCGGATGGCCATGGCGAAAGCTGATTTGTTGCGGAGCAAGGACGCGGTTCGTTATCATTTGCCCTATCTGAAGTCTGAAGATAATACGGTTGCCGGTCTGGCGGCGTGGGGGCTGGGATTACTTAAGGCCACCGAAGCTGTTGCAGGGATAGAATCTCTTCTTGAGAACAGTTCGGAAGTCAGACTCTATCTTGACAATCGGGTGCAGGTTTTTACGATCGGCCAGCTTGCGCGCCAGGCCCTTGATCTGATCAAGGGCAAGATTTTTTAGTAAATTCAATATTGCGAGGAATCCTGGATAATTTAATCTCGTACGGGTCTAATTCCCCGCGGCTTGCTGCGTGATTAATCCTTCAACACCATTGAGTACCAGCTTTCGAGGAACGAGAAAGTATTGCATTCAGTAGGCTTGCCCCGGGGAGCTTCAATCTTGTTTGTTGTTGTCCCGACCCGTTTCTAGGGATGCGAATCATTGTTTATGTTATTTTATTCTCTTATCCGCATTCGGGCGGTGCAGGTTCTCGTTACTGTTTGTGGGGAACGGTAATATTTCACCGGTTGTTATAATAGTTTGATTGCACAGGTTTCTAACTTGAGTTCATCCCAAAACAAATGGCTTGTCTTCCTGGTGGTGGCGACCGGCGTTTTCATGTCGACTCTCGACAGCAGTATGGTAAACATCGCTCTTCCTATCATCATGCAGGATTTTCATAGTTCATTGCCGATAACGGAATGGGTGGTCTTGATTTATCTGTTGACCATCACCGCCACCCTTTTGTTTTGGGGCCATCTTTCTGACCGGCTGGGGCGGGGGCGGGTCTATTCGTGTGGCATGTTGGTCTTTGGTGCGGCTTCATTGGTTTGTGCCTATTCGCCCGGTCTGGTCTGGTTGATATGTTTTCGGTTTTGCCAGGCCTTGGGCGCGGCGATGATGATGTCAACCGGACCCGCTATTATTAAAGAAACTTTTCCCCCTGAGCAACTTGGCCGGACCCTTGGTCTGGTTGGAGTGGCCGTTTCTCTTGGTTTGATGACCGGACCGGCCGTTGGTGGATATCTGATTGAGTTCTATGGCTGGCGTTCTCTTTTTATGATTACGGTTCCGGTGGGATTTCTTTTTGCCATTCTCGGGTCAAAAGTCTTGCCCCGGGTTATTCATCAAAGTGGTGTCCGGGTCGACTGGTTCGGCAGTCTGACCTGGGCCTTAGCCCTTACTTTGGCCTGTCTGGCCCTCACCCATGCGACTTCGGCTTCCTGGTCGTTCTTGGTCTTGGTTGTGGTTCTGGGGGCATCTGTCCTGTTTTTGGGTCTCTTTATCAGAATTGAGCTGCTGGTTCGTCAGCCGTTGCTGCCTCTGGATTTATTCAGAGAGCGTTTTTTTTCTATGGGGGTCCTGAGCGCAGTATTGTCCTTTGCCATGTTATTTTCAGTCATCATGCTCATCCCCTTTTATCTTGATCGGATAATTAATTTGCCACCCTCCCGGATCGGACTGGTAATGATGGCTGTGCCTTCCTCCATCATGTTGGTGGCCCCTTTTGCCGGATGGTTATCTGACCATACTTCTCCCCGGTTGTTACCTACTTCGGGTCTTATGATTTCAAGTCTGGGTCTTTTACTTTTAAGTCATCTGACCCCGACCATGTCTCTGGTGCGAATTGCCGGCAATCTCGCCATTTTGGGGGTTGGCCAGGCAATGTTTTTGTCTCCAAATAGTTCGGCCGTTCTGGCCAGCAGTGGTCGGCAGAGGGCCGGGGTTACCGCTGCGTTGCTGGCTACGGCCCGTAATATGGGAATGTTGCTGGGGGCCGCGCAAGCGGCGTTGGTTTTTTCTCTTTTGTTTAGCCGGATGACCGGCGGACTAGATATGAAACATTTCACTCCGGAACATACCGGCGCCTTTGTGACTGCTTTGCATGGCGCGTTTGGGGTAGCGTCGGTTATCGGATTGGTCGGGGTTTTGGCTTCTTGGTTCCGGGGAAAGATGGGAAATAAGGAGTTGATAGTAAAAAATTGAGGCTTTCCACAGCAGATATTAAGGAACAAGACACTTCGAGCGACGAGGTTAAAAATGAATCTGGTGATAAACATCCTTACTGCCGGGATTATCTACAGCTCGAAGTCTTACGCTGTTTACTATCTGCTGAAGTAGTTTCAATCTATCGTAGTATTACGATCAGGCTTAACCTGTGAGTCATGCCTTGATATCGACGATATTTATGGAAGGCAGGCGGGATTTCTTTTCTAAGGTAGTCTTTAGTTTTCGCAGTACGGTTTCTTCGCTTTTTCGGCACGTTAAAGAGATGGGTCTATAACCCAACTCCTCGATGGTATTTTCCAATTCGGCAAGGGATGATTTGAGATGTTCGATTGCTTCTTCGCTTGTAACTGAGAATGAACCCTTAACCCCTTGGTCGCTAAAAATGGTTTGCAGGTGAATTTCTCCCAGTTGGCTCATCTCCAGAAAAAATTCAAGGGTGAAAGCGATTTTTTGCCCGGCTCTATGATTTTCCTCCTGATCAAGAAAAAGCATCCATTCCCCCCAGCCGGTGCTGGAGGTAAAAAAACATGGAAAAATAAATAAGCCTGGATTTTCTGTAGTGGCAGTATGGCTGCTGTTCACGTTCTGTATTGCTTCCAACAGCGATGCAACCCCTTTTAAACCGGTGTTTTCTGCTGTTTTAATATTATTAAGTATTTGTTTTAAAATGATCTGGGCAGGACTAATTTCTGCTTTATCTTGGCTGGGGAGAAAAAGCGAAGTTGCTTTTATTATTCTGGCGATGTCAGGTCTGCTGTTGAAGCTGATTTCATTTAACAAAGAGACCAGTTGGTTAACGGTAGTGGGCTGGGCAGATGATTCAAGTCCGGCAGGCGTGGACAGGCTGTTGATTGTTTTGTCGAGCTGGGGGGAATTGGAAAATAAAAGACGCAACAAATTGCTGGTTGCCGCTTTTTCGCCGGCTAAAGCTAAAATCGGCGGTGGCCCGGTTTGCTTAACTTCCAGCCACAGAGTGTCACCAACCGTCAATGGAATCTGGCTTTTGGCGGTTAAGGTCCGGCCGTCCAAATCGAGTAACAGGTTGCCGTTTTGACTAGAACCAATGACTCGTGCCTCAAATAAACGGCCAACGGCCAGATCCAAGGTTTCCTGAAGGACAGGTGCTGTTGTGGTTGCCGGCCCGGCTTTTTGTTCGATTATTTGGATAGTTATAGGAGAAAAATTATCGATTTTCATATAATTTGGACTAGGATAGCGAAACGTATTCCAGGGGCATTGGAAGTTTTCGATTTCTGCTGCGTGATTATTGTGCCGCAATGGGAGATCAATAGTTTCAGGGTTAATCCAGGTTTCCTTGGCGAGTCGGCCAATGCTCGTGCTGAATTTCCCCTCTAAGCTAAGTCTGGCTATTCTGGAGAGGAAGGTTGATCGTGATTTCCAGACCACTACCTTCATGCTGATTCATAGAGAAATTTCCGCCATGGCTTTTTGTCACTCTTTGCACCATGGTTAATCCCATGCCGGTACCATATGTTTTGGTGGTAAAAAAGGGATCGGTGGCTTTTTCGATATAGTTTTCCGGGATACCGGCACCGGTATCGTGAACAGAAATATGGGCCCAGCCATCTTTTATTTCTACTGAAAGTGAAATTTTCCCTCCGTTTGGCATGGCCTCAATGGCATTTTTGACCAAATGCAGGAACATCTGGCGCATTTGTTTGTGGTCAACGTTTATCTCAAGCTCTGGGTCAGCCATTTCCAGTTCCCAGGTAATATTGTGTTTAAGCATGTCGGGCTGCACAAGCATCAGGGTTTTACGCAACATTGAGTAAAGTTGCACCGGTTCAATTTTTAATTCGGCTTGTCCGACAAAATCGAACAGATCTTCTAGGGTTGCTTCCAGACGTGCCGTCTCCTTAATGATGACCTTGAGATATTTGAGCCACTCCTCGTTTTTGGTTTTTTTGGATAAGATGCGCGATACTCCGCCGATGGAGGTGATGGGGTTTCTGATGGCGTGAACCAGTTGGGCTGACATTTGGCCCAGGGCGGAATAGCGTTCTGCCTCAACTAAAAGGTTCTTGTTCTTGTCGAGCTCTTCGTTAAGCTCCTGGAGTTCACCTATTTTTTTCTGCATTTCCGCATAAAGATGACTGTGTTCAATCGCCAGACTCGCCTGGCTGGCAAAAAGTTCCAGGGCACTGACATGGCTGTCCATGATTCGTTGTCTAGTTATGAAATTATCCGCGATGATTACTCCGAAAGACCGGCTTGGTGAGTAGAGCGGGACAATAATAAAACTGTCTTCACCCAAAAGATTAATCAGCTCCTGCGGAACCGGCAGAGGCTTTTGCTCTTCATTGTTGGAGCGCCGGTCAATATGCATTTTACTTTTGCCGGTACCGTAAATCATTTCGGAGCGATTGCGTCGGTCAAGGGGCATGGGGAGGCTGCCGTTTTCACGCTCAACCCGGATGCTGCGCTTTTCATGACTGGATTGAATCAAAATATTCTGGTGGTCCGAGCTTGGAATTCTCAGGGATTTTACTATGCGGTTGACTTCCAAATCTTCATCTGTGCAATGGCTTCGGAGGTCGTGCACTATCTCCAGAAAGTTCATTTCGTTTTTCTGGATTTCTGTCCAGATTTTGGCGGCATCACTGCGGCAACTTGGACCAATTGCCATCCGGCCTTCAAGGAATTCTCCGGATTGATCAAACATGGCCAGAAAGGCCCGGTTGAAACGTAAACCTTCGTTGGCGGTGATTCCTACTAAAATGGCCTGCAGGATTTCGTCGACCTCCACCGTACTCAGGTAAGCGGTGTTCATCTTAATTGAAAGCTGATGGAGTACGTGGATGCGGAAGTGGGCTTTTTCAAGATCTTCCTGGTACTTACGGTTTTCAAAGACCAAGCGCCGTTTTTCCAGGGTTTTTTTCACGACAAAAAGAATTTCGTTGAATTGGGCTGGTTTGGATAAATAGTCGTCAGCGCCTTCCCGAATACAGTCAAGGGCGATTTTCAGGTCGGCGATGCCGGTCAGCATCACTATCGCCACATCCCGGTGATTATCAACTATTTTAGGCAAAAGAGAACGACCGTCAATATCCGGTAGGCCGATATCCAGCAAGATCAGGGCTACCTTGCGGTTGTCCAGCAGGGCAAGCAATTCTTGAGCGGTACCGGCCTGCACGATATTTAATCCCTGTTCTTCCAGGAAAATCTGCAGGGGTTCTCTGATTGCCGGATCATCATCGACAATGGCGATTACTTCACCTTCGTAAAGTAATTGATCCGGGGAAAGAGAAATATGTTGGCGTAGACCGGAGACAGTATCGACCATAAATCAACTAGTTGATGAGTTATATGAGAAACAATTCTCTGAGAATAATTTTCATGATATCGGTTAAATTATAATTACTATACTATATGGTTACCTAAAAGCACCAGTGCCGTAAAGAGATAAATAAATATAATCAGGCAGGGTCGATTAATATTAGGAACCCTCTTGCCGGCTGAATTTATTGAGATGCTTTTTGGCAAGGTAGAACTTTTTGCCGTAACGCTAATCATTTGATTTTGTGATACTTATTCCAGGCCAGACAGAACAAGAATATGATGTTTTTTCTGCGAGGGGTTGAACATGCAAAGCTAAATGCACCACAAGGGTATTTGCTGGGCGGCACATTTCCAGGAGCTCGAAGTCTTACCTTGTTCGCTATCTGCTGCGGGGAGCTTCAAACATTAAGACGGTATCTTTACGAAGCATAAATAAAAAAACGCATTCTCCCATGGTTCAGGGCGAATGCGTTTTTTTATCTGACCTCTAAGGTCTTATGTCTGATGTGATAATCACATGGGGACGATCAGTTTATTGCTGTCTTCGTTCCATTTTACAATTAGATACCAGGTCATCATGGCAAAAGCGATCAGGGCCAGGGTGCCGCCATATCCCAGGAATGTCTCGGGTAGATAAACGAAGTCGCCAAGGCTCCCGATATTTTCGCGATCTTCTTGCCAGGCTGATATCGCTTCATAATCCATGGAGTTAAACCAGGCGGTCATCAAGGCGTTGGAGATGCCGAAGAAGGGAACCACAATCCATAATTTGATTTGGCCTTCGCCGACTCGCCACAGGGTGCCGGTACCACAACCACCGGCCAGCATGGCGCCCAGGGCAAAGACAAAACCGCCGATTACGCCCCCCCAGCCAAAGGTGCCTCTTACATAATGTTCAACTGCGGCCAGCCCGGATGCCTTTATTATGGTCACCCCGATTGCCAGAAGCAGAACACTGAGGGCTACGGCCTTGGCCATGGTACAATCGCCGGTCATGTGCGGTTCACGGAACCCTTGAATCATGCACCAGCGGCCACGCTGCATGGAATATCCAAGGCCGGCCGCAATCAGCAGGACGCCGCCCATTTTGGTCAGAGGATCATCGAAGTTAACAAAGTCATACTCGCCAAGGCTGGCATAATTATAGGCGCCGCAAAGCAGACCGCTTAAGGCCAGGATCCCGAGAATCTTCTGGACGGCGGGCGGGATTTCAATGGTTTTGGCTCCTCCGCTCCCCCAGGAGATATGTTCCATTTCCCAGTATAGATATTTGAGCCCGGCAACCGCACCAAGTACAAGTCCGAGCCACATGGCGAAACCATGGGCGGAAAGATTGCCGATCGCGTTGTAAAAACCGCCGACATTACAGCCCCCGGCCAGGGCCGCGCCGATACCCATCAAGATACCGGCAACGATGGCTTTGGCCATCTCAAGGAATGGCGGGATGCGGAAAGCGAAGTTGTTGCCCAGGCAGGCGGAGAGAAAGGCGCCGCCGACAAAACCAACGCCGATGATTGAACCAACATTTTTCATAAAATGTTGGGGTGCCTCACCGTCTTCAAACATATTTAAAGGGTTGAGGCCAAGACCATAAATAATCCATTCGCCCCAGTTTCTGACTGCTCCTGTTGCGCCCCAGGGGCGGCTCCAGGCAAGCATCAGCAGACTTAGAAAAGCCACGATCATCCCTACGGTGTAGGCATTCCACTCGTCCTGGCATAAGTTTTTGTAAAGGCCTTTCGCCTTACTGCCAAATGTACTTTCGCTCATTTAATCCCTCCCTTTTTTATGCTTTAGCAAAATATAGGACCCAGATCACAGGTTAAACCTCCACTCATATGAAATACCTCGTCAGACTAGGTAGATGGTGGTCGAATAACTGTTTGCGGGCCAAAGTTAAAAAGCCTGGAAATAAATACCAGCCAAAATTTGCAATCTATTAAAAAGACGAATTTCAATTTATTGACCTTTACTCGTGCCGGCATATTTTGTCAAGCAGATAACATGTTGCTGGTGTGCCACATGGTGGTATATTGAGCGGTTGGTCATGATCCGTAACTTCCTGAAAATGCCCGAAAATGCGAAAGAGTAAAAAGCATGGGTAAGAGAATGAATTGGCATTCATTTTAGTCTTGACATGATCTGTCAATACTGGTAGAAAAATTATTTTCTACGTTTTAATGTTGTAAGTCATGTATGTGAGGCGGTGAGTATTTTAGACTTTCTGCCCCTTAAAAGTAGAGTAATTAATCCTAAGGAGGAACACCGATGAGTGACATCAAACAAGCCCCTGATGATATCAAAGCGGATCGCACTCTTGACGCAAAAGGTTTAAGTTGCCCGATGCCGTTGTTGCGTACCAAGAAAGAAATGGATAAGATCAATTCCGGTCAGATTCTTGAGGTTATGGGCACCGATCCCGGCTCCCGTAACGATTTGCCTGGTTGGTGCGAGAGAAGCGGTCATGAATTCTGCGGTGAGCGCGAAGATGCAGGTTTCTTCCGTTTTTTTATCAAGAAAGGTTAAGCAGATATCATCATCCCTGTTGGAATAATTTATTATCTGACAGGATGAAATGGCGCATCAACTTAATAAATATCGCTGATGCGCCACTACTTTTTTAAATGGAGGGAAAAATGGCAAAAAGTTTAGGTATTTTTGTGACCAACCCTGATAGTTGGAAGCATGTAGTGGGGATCACCAAGGCGGCCAAGGCCAAAGGTTCCAAGGTTAAAGTTTTCTTTACCTGGGCCGGCACCAAATGTTCCAAAAATGCTGATTTTGCAGCTCTTTGTGAGTTGGCTGATGATGTCTCAATCTGTGCGGACAGCTATAGCAAAATGGGTTTTGATCGAAATGATGTCCCGGCCGGATTGACTTCGAAAGAGATGGCCACCCAGGCCCAGCACGGTATGATCATCGAAGATTACGACTGTTACATTAACTTTTAGGGGGTCGAAATGGAGTACAAAAAAGTTTGCTTTATGTATCGGCATAAAGATTACGCTCTGGACGGAATGCGTTCCGCTTTAGGCCTGGCGGTTGAGAATATGTATGCTTACGGCGTAGTTTTGGATACCCCGATTGATGCGATTGATGAGAATCAAATGGAAAGTATTGAGATGCTGCGGGACATGGAAGGTGAGATCTATTCAACCACACCTGTCGAAGGATTGGAGCCGATTACCATTGAAGAACTTGGCGAAAAACTGCGTGAGATGACTAATATCATTCCTTACGGTATTAAATAAGTATTCATTAGGAGTTGAATGTTATGAAAATATTAAATGTATATCGTTCTGAGCCTGATGATACAACTAAAAAACTGGTTGAGATTGTTACCAGGGACAGAGAAGGCGATAGCTTTAAACTTAATGTTGACGCGCCTGATTATGGCGCTTTGGTCGATAAGATTTTTGCTGCTGACCAGACCATCTGCTGGTGGTAAGCGATAGAGTTCGAGTGGGTACAGAACTGAGTACTTGAATGGAATAATTCAATGAAAGTTTTGTTTTATTGAACAAAAAATCCTCTGATGGTTTTTGGCCGTCAGGGGATTTTTTTATTTCGTGAATGGCTGTCTAGTCTGTTTTTGCTTTCGCAAATTGATGCAAAATCAGGCTTTGATTTTTTCCTCATTGAGCATCCGGTCCACGAAACGGAAAAGGAATTTTCTTTGTTCGGCGGTGGCATAACTTATACATGAACAATGCAGGTTGGATTGACTACGGACCAGCCACTCAAAGGATACCGAGGCTTTTCCCAGGTCAATGCCGAAAAAAAACGGGCCGCAATTATCGTGTCCAGACTGGGCTGGTCCGTACAGGTCATCAGGCAGCATGAGCCAGTACATGCCATTAATGGACCCGGTCTGGACGGATCGTTTCAAATAACTGTCAATATTAGCCAATTCTTCCTGGCTTAAGTCATCAATCAATATTTGGCGCATATCTTTAGTTGGTTTTTTGCAACTTGGTTTTAAGGTCAGTAACTTTTTCTTTGAAGCGCTGGGCGTATTGATCAAGTACATCTTCTGATTCGATAACATAGGGTGTAATCATAACCAGCAGTTCCGTTTTTCTAGTCGTTTCGGACTTGCTTTTGAAGAGCCAGCCGAGCAAGGGAATATCTTTTAACAGCGGGATACCACTTTCGCCGCTGTCGGTTTTGTTTGATAACATGCCACCCATCAGAATTGACTGACCGTCTTTGACTGCCAGTTTGGTCTTGAGCTCTCTGGTGATGATGATTGGTGACTTGATGTCCGAGGTGGTATTCTGTTCCTGGGCCTCACTGACTGTTTGCTCTACATCAACTATAATCATTCCGTTGTAATTGATCCGCGGCGACACATGAAGGATGACACCGGTATCACGATACTGAACGGTCCTGACATCATTGACGTTTGGATCGTCGGAAACGGTTTGGGTCGTGGTGATCGGCACTTCCTGGCCCACCTTGACCATTGCGCTTTCGTTGTTAAGGACCATGATCTGCGGTGAGGAGAGGATGGAGAGATCGTTATCGCTGGCAATGCTATTGAGAATGCCTATCGCCTCCCCGGTACTGTTTAATACTGAGTAGGTAAAACCAGAAGCGGTGGTCAGCAGGTTGCTGTGGGTGATGTCCGCGCCGTTGCCGATCTGGCTCAGGTTGCTGGTGTAATTATTGGTATATGATGAATTATTTATTTTTAGTCTCTGGTCGTTCATCGACCACTCAACCCCAAATTCCCAGTCATTAGATAGGGTGACCTCGGCGACCAGGACCTCAATTAAAACCTGGCGTGGCATATTGTCAAGTCGTTCCAGGAGTTTTACTAACCGGTTGTAGTCAGTCGGTAAAGCGCGCAGAATGATGACATTGCGGCTGTCGTCGGCGATCAGCATAGGTTCTCCGGTAAAGCGCATACTTGATTCCGGGGCAGAGGTATTAGATCTGATCGGGCTGGGGGGCGGGGACGCAGGGGCAGCAGCCGGAGTTGTGGCTGAAGTGTTTGTGGAAGATGATCTGCGGGTGACGGCCTTTTTGGCAACAGCCGGCTTATTCCCGGCGCCATTTTCGCTTAACAGATCGGTGACCAGGGCGGCAAGCTCGGAGGCAACGGAGTTTCGCACATTATATATATAGATATTGTCTCGCCCCTCTTCAGGCAGGATGTCCAGTTCGGTCAGCCATAGTGTGGCGCTGTCAAGCAGTTGTTCGTTATTGCTGACCAGAAGCATGGAGTTGATTCGTTCCAGGGGCAGGGCAGTCACTCCCTGATAGTCCTTTTGGTTTATCTGCATGGCTGACAGAATTTCAATTAACTCGTCCCGCAGGTCGAATAGGGGGGCTTTTTCAACTTTGACCAGCCGGATCTTCAACGCAGACAGAGGCGAGATGTCCAATTGGGCCAGAATGGTCAGCACATCAATTATTTTACTTTCAAAATCACAGATGAAAATGGTGTTCATGCTGCTCAGGTTTTCGACGGAACCCCGCTCTGAAAGATATGGCTTGATCAGTTTTATGGCCTCGGCTGAAGAAAGGTGCATAATTGGTACTACCTGCATGACTATTCTTGGTGAGTCTTTGAGAAGTCTTATCTGTTCGGGACTGTAGATAATTTGGGCCGTTGGTTTATTAGCGGCAAAGATATAGTCATATTCACCTTCCTGACGGATATCTAGACCGTTGATGTTCAGGATTTTCTTGAATACGGCAAATAACTGCTCGATGGGGATTTTGTTGCCGGACCTGATGTTGACTACTCCTTTTACCTGGGGGTCGATGATGTAGTCCAGATTAAGGATTTCGGAGATGACCTGGATGACTTCGTAGATATCAGCGTTGTCGAAGTTAAGCAACACTCCTTCCCCACGGCTTGCCGATGGGGTGTCCTCCCGTTGTTGTTCTTTTTGTTTGGCAGCGGAAGTAAGTAATGGGTTGCCGGTGCCAGGTGCAGCCGACATGTTGCGGATTTTAGTTGTTTTTGTCTCGCTTGCTTCAGGTTGGTCCGGTAGCTCTTTGGCTTCCTCTGTCTCGGTCGGTTCATGGTCCCGATGGATTTGCAGGCTGATCTCTTCCAGATCTAACCAGGTTTTAGTGGCAACTTTGTTGTCGGTCGCGGAGGAACAACTTCCGATAAACAACAATAATATTGTTAACAGTATTGTTCTGGGATGTCGAAAATGCATGAATCACCTTCCATTTGCAAACGGTATTATTTCTATTTCCTTGGCGGTATCTGCCCTGGAATTTCAAGAAGCGGAGTTTCTTTCATTAATCTTTGCATCGCCCGTTGACTTCGACTTAGCGGGCGTTTGTCGTTTTTGTCGTCGGTAGTGGTTTGGGGTGTGCTTGTCTCTTCTGAAGTTGTAACAGCTGTATTTGTTTCAGTACCCCCAAAGGGATCTGATTTTGGGGGTACCGGTTTGGTCTGTACAGCACTGGTGGTAATGGTCTGGGTAATGATTCTTTCATTTTTCTGGTCGTAAAGGAATTTGGCGATCAGGTCGCCATCTTTTTCAAAAACAATTCTGGCCGGTAAGATCTCAATCACCTTGTAACCATTGAATATTTCGCCTAACGTAAGACTTTTGTGTTTGTTTTTTTCGGTGTCGGCTTGTTTTGTTCTTGGCCTTGACTTTTTAGGGTCCTGGTTATTCGAAGTATCGGTATTTGGATAGGAGATTAATGCCTTGCTCATGCTGCCGACAATTATTGAACCGGTAAATAAGACCTCATCCCACTTAATATTTTCCGTGGCCACGGCTGACCCGGTTTCATTTGTTTCGCTCTCATCTTCTTCCATGAGCCGATCTTCATTAAAAATGTACCCGGTGTTAAGATCCGGCAATAAGGTAGGAATTGAAGGATAGAATTGTATGGGGTCACTTTCAGTTATCTGCGTGTTTTGCTCGGTTTTATCCTCTTCGCTTAGAGGCAATTGGCGGTTGGCAGACCAGTTGTTGGTAACGCCTCGTACAATAAACAGCAACGAGATAAGTAACATTAATATGGTTGTAAATCTCAACATAATTTTTACTGGCTATCCGTCGACTCGATTTGCAGGTCTTCTCTGACCGGTTCCGTGGTTTTTACCGAGTTGCCCGGGATATTGCGGTAAAACCCCTTTAGATCCATGAAAATTTTTAATTGGTCATTTTTATATGATTTAAATGATAAGTTTTCAATTTTCAAAAATTCCGGTGAACGATAAAGATTGGCGATAAATGCCATGAATTGGTTAAGGGTGCCGGTCAGATTTACTTTTAACAATACTTTGTTAAGCGCGCTCTTTTCTATATTCTTCTCGCCGGCCTGGCGGATGGGGCGGATTGATTCAGGTTCCAGTCCGGCCGTAGTCAGGTGTTTTTGTAACATAATTTGGCTGGCAGAAGCGATTTCTTCTTCTGTCCCTCCGGAAAACAGGTGGTTATCGAGTTGTTTTTTAGTTTTTTCAAGGATTTCAACCTTGGCCTGCAGAGTTTCAATATTGCTGGTTGCCAAACGATGCTGTTCCAGCATGGCGATTTTGCTGTCTATCTCTTCTTGTTTAGCTTCGTAAAGGGAATACAGCCAGCGACCACCGTTTAATAGCAGCAGCAGTACTGTAACCGCGATCAGGAACGGACGCAATTGATCACGGCCTATTAGTTGGGAAAGATATCTCATGGCAGATTAATCTCCACCTGGAAGTAGGTTTTGTCTCTTCGGCGGCTGGTTGATTTGAGTTTTGTCTCGCCAATTTTCTGCAATTTTTCCGTCATTTCGCCTATGTTTTCAGTAAATCCCTGAATGTTGATTGATTTCTGCTCGGGGTTCATCGTTAACTGGTCAAGGTAGGAGGTGGTAGGTAGAGTGTCGGTCAGTTTTTTCAGAAAATCGATTATATCGGGGTTGGAGCCGATGGTTTCAATTTGTTCAATTTGTTCGGTCAGTTCTTTTCTTTTCAACCGGAGCTCTCTGACTTCTTTAACTTGCGGCATGATCAGGGCAATCTGCTCTTCAACCTGTTTGTCAAGTTTGTTCAGCTGGTATAGCTTTGTTCCGATCAAGGTCAGGCCGGCGATCAGATTTATGACAATCAGGATCATGGCGGCCATTTTGAAATAATCAGGACGGTGGTATGAGACCGGCAAGAGGTTGAATTCTTTCAATAGAGGACGGCTAGCAAGAAGGTTATCGGCATTGCGGAACAGACTGCCGACCGGTGGCTGAAAATGATATATCTGTTCAGTTTGGCATAGTTCCGCAAGTTTTTTGAAGTTGAGTTCGGTATTGCACAGCAGGCGATTTTCCAGATGGGTACCGGAAAAGATCAGGACCTTTAGGAACTGGCCGGGCATGATCAGGGCCCATTTATTTTTTCGTGCCTCACTGGTTACATAGCGTTGGTTTTCGGGATATAAGCCCGCAACCTTGAATCCGGCGTCGATCAGTTCCTGGATATGGTTGTTGATCGTAATTGGCCGGGCGGCAAACAGGGTAATCCGGTAGTTGTCGCCGTCACGCTGGGAAGCAAAGTTGTACAGTAATTCTTCCTCGACAAAAGGGGCCAGCATGCCAAGCTGAAACTTGACGGCTGCTTTAATTGAGGGGGTCTTGGTCGGCAGAGAAAAGGACCGGGTGAAGATCTGGTCTTCTGAAATATAAACGCTGACCGTGGTAGAATTTATCTCGTTTTTTTGGCAGAATTGAGCCGCCACCAGACCAAGATTAACGTCGCGATCACCTATGAATTGTGGTTCAGCTCCGCCTATCTGGTTAATAGTAAAGCCATCGGCGTGTATGATGATATCAAGGTTGTTTTTCATAGATATTGTTCTTTCCAGCCCAAAAACCGATATTCGTTTCCTTGTTTTTTAAGCAAAACCTTAACCTTTGAGCCAGGAGGTTTCTTGTCATTTGTTGCGGTCGTTTCTTCTGTTGTCTTTGTTGCTACACCAGACCAACCATGGGCTGTTATCTGGTAATAATCGTTTCGTCCGATCATGTAGGACAGGTGACGGCTTAATAGAGCATAGCGTCCGGCCTCCATGATTTCTTTGGCGTGGACCGAGTTTAGCAAATCATGTTCTTCCTGGGCCTTATGGTAGGCCTCCTTCTTCTCCTGACTGCCATCAACTATGAAATCAAGCATGGCAGGGGAGAGGCTGTTGAAATTTATTTTGTTGCCGGGATTGTGTGCGGTGAAAATTTCATCCGCCGCGAAACGTCCTGCCAGGACTTCTGTCCCCCGGATCAGAAAAAATTCGGCCGGGTCGGCAATCGCTCCATTTCTGGGAATATATGGTTCGTTAAGTGCCTCGTAATAATCTTTTTCCGCCCCGTTCAGGTGGTATAGGTTGTCAGTGTCTTGCCAGTCCTTAAGAGAATCCGTAATGATGGCGATCTGCTCCGGTTCAAGCCCTTGATATTCAAGGAAAAACTGCAATAACTCCGTGGAGTTGCTGTTTAAATTTATTTTTCCGCTTTCACTGACCGCATGATACTCTATTTTTCCGCTTGGTAAAACCGTTTCGTAAGGGTAACCCAACATAAATTTGTCGAATCCTTCTTCCGGCAGAGGATCCTCAGGTTTGTCAAGTAGCCGGAAGATAGCCAGGTTAATTCCTGCCTCTGCCAGAAAACGGCCGGTGATCCGTGATTTATTGTTGAAGCCGATTTTTAGTTCGGTTTGGGCCTGTAAAGTTAGTTGGGCCGCCAAAAAACTTACCAGAAGCAAAATAACGATTACCAGCACCAAAGCGAATCCTTCATTTTTGCTGGCGGGAATCCGGTCCTGATTATTCTTGCTGATGAATATAAAATTTTGAATAGTGCGAGGCTTCATCTTTTTTCCAGCTTCAGGGTGACGAAGGCATCATTTTCGTCGGTCATTAAAAGTAATTTGTATTTCTGTCCCTTGATGAAAACGGGAAGGTTTTTCTCATCTTCTGTCGCAGGATCGGAGAGCGGGGAAAATTGATTTTCCATGATCAGCATACTTGAAAACATCTGCTGGCGTTTAGTATCCACCTTACTGATATTCCGCATGGACACAGAGAAACTCTGGAGGACCGCCAGATAGGCGATTCCCAGAATTGTTACCGCGACCAGAACCTCCAGCAGGGTAAAGCCATTCTCGGTGGATGCTTTATCTGAACTCATAGTTTGATTTCCGCTCCGGTCAACCGGCAACGCGGGGAAAAAGCATATTCCTGGCCCAGATAATTTATGGTGACCGTTTCCTCTTTGTCGTCATAGTCTATGGTCAGGTCGGTCCCGCTTAAGAGCACAGTCATTTCGGCCGGATCAGGGACATATTCTTCATCATAATCATTGTTGTAAAAGTCCTTTTTTTCGGCGTAATACAAGGTGCCGGTTGAAGGTTCAAAGTGGTAGATGACCAGGGCCAGACCCAAGTCCCGGTAGATCAGCGGTTGTCTGGTCACCAGTTTTAAGGTGTTTTGGCTGTATGAGATTGCGGTTTTTTTCTGCAACTGGTCAAACCAGGCGCTATGTATTTGGCGATGCATCAGGTCAAGAAGCGAACGGGACCGCTCCATGGTCATTATCCTCTTTTCTCCTTTTTGGGAAAAATTTATGCTCACGTTAAGGATGGAGTAAATCATGGTGGAGATTACGGCCAACAGGAGCATGGCCACCAGAAGTTCAAAGAGTGTTACCCCTTTTTGAGAAAGCATTAACTTAAATCTCCATACTTGGGATTTTAAGGCGAATAATGAGCAGCATAAAATAAGGTTATTTTGTAATGGGCAGTCCGGTCAGGACCTCAATGTAGATAGTTTTTATTCTTTCTCCACGACTAAAGGTCAGTTGGGCCGGACTTGCCTGCCCCTCCGGGTAGAAGATGATTTCTTCCCGGTCAAGTTCCAGGGAGTCCCCTTCTTGAAGCCCGCAGTCCTTGGATTCTTCAATGGCGCCGGAGAGCATAAATTGACAATCGTCTGAATCCGCCAGGGTAAGATGCACTTCCTGGGCTTTGGTCACCGAGATCAGGCGCGCATATCTGATAATCTTCATTATTTTTGCGGTCTGCCGGCGGAAGCTAAGACTGTTGAGAAATCTGCCGGTGGCCGGAGCCGCCAGGCCTGCCATGATCCCCAGCAGCACCAGAACGGCCATCATTTCAAGCAGGGAAAAACCCTTGTTCTTTTTTTGCCGGTGATTTTTAGCTTTGCCGGTGGTTAACGTGGGTGATTTCATGAAGATTTTTAGGGCTACCCGGCAATATCATTGATGCTGAGAATGACCGAAAGCATTGAGATTACGATGTACCCGGCGATCAGTGCGATGGCGAGGATGAACAAAGGTTCAATCAGGGCAATCGCCCTTTTTATTTTAAGGCGCAGGGCATCCTCGTAATGGTTGGCGATCTGTCCGCAAACTAATCCGACCTGGCCTGATTCCTCCCCGATTGACAACAGGTCGGCGGCCAGATCCGGCAACAGGCCGGTGCCTTTCAGTTTTTGCCCGACTTGTTGGCCTTCTTTCAGGGCTTTACTGGCTTTATTCAAGAGATCTTTATATGCCTGGTTGCCGGCAACGCCACTGCCGATTTTCAAGGCGGTGGCCAGGTGGACGCCGTTGTTGACCAGGACCTCAAGGGTTCTGAATATTCTTGTTGTTTCAAGGTCTCTGATGAAGCCCGAGATAAAAGGCGTTTTTATAAGTTGCTGGTCGAGGAAAATTTTCCCCTGGTTGGTCTGCAGATAATAGACGATTGCGGTGGGAACTGCGATAATGGTGCCGAAAAATAAAAAAAGGTGATTGCCGATGACCTTGGCGCTATTCATTAAAAATTGGACATGGAGGGGGAGTTGTTGACCCATCCCCTCAAAAAGAATCTCAAAACGGGGTAAGATCACGGTAATTAAAACAATGACGGCGATAATGCCGATTGCCAGCAGGAACAGAGGATAAACAGAAGCGGAGATGACGTATTGGCGAAGTTCCTGGAAAGTTGCCTGGTAATCCGAGATTCTGGTTAGCATGGCGGGCAGGATGCCGCCTTCTTCTCCGGCCCGGGCGATGTTGACGTACATCGAGGAGAAATGCTTAGGGTAATCGGCCAGGGCCTGAGAAAAAGAAAGGCCTTCCTTGAGTTTCCGGCCAATCTGAAGGGTGAATTCCCGGAGAGACGGTTTGTGGCTGTGCTGATTAATGACTCGCAAGGCGGCATCAAGAGAGAGGCCGGCTCCCAGTAACAATGAAATCTGTTTCGTGAAAAAATCTATATCCTTGGGGCTGACTTTGTCCCGCTGCCACGAGTTAAAGGAGAAAGAGGTCTTCTCGCCTTTGGATGGGTTGATCTCCAAAGGACGCAGACCGGACTGCATAAGTCTATTGGCCACGGCATCTTTGTCGTCACCTTCCAGGATGCCGCTTTTAAGGTTATCTTCTCCATCAAGGGCGGAGTAACTATAAAGACTCAATGTCGCTGCCTCCGCTGACCCTGATCACTTCAGCCAGCGTGGTAATGCCGGCCTTTACTTTATCTATCCCGTCTTTGAACAGGGGTTTGAAGCCTTGTTTTTCGGCAATAGCCTTCAAGCTGACCAGGTCAAGACCCTGGGAGATGCCCCGGGCGAGTTCATCGTCGATCACCAGGAATTCAAACAAGGCGATCCGGCCGGAATAGCCATTGCTGGAGCAATGTTCACAACCCTTGCCTTCGTAATGATAGAAATCTTCGCCAAAAGGAGGGGTGCCTAAGGCCTCCGAGACCAAGCCTTTTCTTTCTTTGCAATACGGACAAATCTGACGGACCAGTCGTTGGGCCATGATGCCGCGCAGGGAGGAGACAAGCAGGAAGCGCTCAACCCCGATGTCCGCCATCCGGATGACGGCGGAAATTGCATCGTTGGTGTGCAGGGTACTGAAAACCAGATGACCGGTGAGCGATGACTGCACGGCTATCTCAGCGGTTTCCAGATCCCTGATTTCGCCGACCATGATAATATCCGGGTCCTGGCGGACAATGGAGCGCAGGCCTTTGGCAAAGGTCAGGTTGATCTCGGGACGAACCTGGATCTGGTTGATGCCGTGTAACTGATATTCGACCGGGTCTTCAATGGTGATAATCTTGTTGCTGCCTGAATTTATGTGGTTCAGGGCACAATAAAGGGTTGTGGTTTTGCCGCTGCCGGTGGGGCCGGTTACCAGGATAATACCGTCCGGCATGGTGATAAGTTTGCGAAACCTTGCTTCGGTCTCAGGGGACATTCCCAACCGGTTCAGGTCTAGCACCACAGACCCTTTTTCAAGAATACGGATCACCACTCCTTCCCCGTAAATCGTCGGCATGGTCGAAACCCGCAGGTCGATCTCTTTACCGGAGATGCGCATGGAGATTTTACCGTCTTGGGGCAGTCGTCTTTCGGCGATATCAAGGGCGGCCAGCAGTTTGGTTCTGGAGATTATCGCGGCCTGCATAGAAGGAGGGGGCATTTCGTAATCCTGCAGGATGCCGTCAACCCGGAAGCGGATAAGCAGACCATCGTCAAAGGGCTCTATGTGGATATCGCTGGCCCGCCGGGTAACGGCCGTGTCGATTATGGCGTTAACATACTTGATGACCGGCGCTTCGGAGGCCATATCCTTTAATTTGTCGATGTCTGATTCATCGATGAGCAGATCGCTCTCGTTCAAGTCTTGAAAGGTCAGGCCATAGTGTTCCTGCGCTATTTTTTTTATCTCGGACTCGGAAACGATCTGGATATCGAAAGGGTTGCTGATCAGAACCTCGGCGGCGGCGATGACCTCGCCGTCCAGCGGGTTGCTGATTAGTAGAATTTGCTGCCCGTCTCGCTTGATTGCGGCCATGGGGTGCTGGCGCAAGAAGGGTTTTGATATTACAAGAGGGATAAATTCGTCACCTTTTTTCGGGGTGTATATTTCTATGGAAAGTTGTTCAGCCAGGATTTCCATCAGGTCGTCTTCGCCGACAAAACCCAGGGTTATGAGGATTTCGCCGATTCGGCTGTGGACTGTTGCCTGGTGTGAAAGGGCACGATCAAGCTGATTCTGCTCAATTTTGCCGTTGTTGACCAGCATCTCGCCGATTCTTTCTTCCTTGCCGAAATAAACTAGTTGATTCATTAAAATCGCCTTTGGGGAGTTTGCATTGAGGAAAGATGATCTTCTTTTCGCAGCATGGATTTTAAGCCCTATAACATGCAAAATAATACTAAAATCTGGAAGTTAAGGCGAGTTTTTTATCAATCAATTGCCTGTTTGTAAATTCATGATTTGTCAGTAGCGCCATTGGATATCGGTTCTTTAGTCAATTTGTTGTTCTGGTGTATTTTTTTCAGCAAAAGGCGAATTGCTGAAAGTTGACGGTACGTCTTTCTGGAGTTAATTTTTGGCTAAGCATAATCTATCGGTTGAACTGTTTAAACAGGGTGCTTTTCGTCTAAATCTGGGCTATTCTGCCTTTTTATTGGATACCTTGAGTGGGGATGTGAATTGAGAAAACAATACGATGTTTTTAATGGCGATGCAGACGGGATTTGCGCTTTGCATCAGTTAAGATTGGCTGAGCCGCGACCGGCAGCCGAACTTGTCACCGGAGTTAAAAGGGATGTCAGGTTGCTGAAGAAATTGCACGGGGTGCGTAATGCCGAGATAACGGTTCTGGATATCTCTCTTGATTCCAATCGGGACGATCTATATTCTTTACTTGAAAGCTGCAAGATCTTTTACGTGGACCATCATTTCCCAGGGGAGATTCCGAAGAGCTCTAATCTGGAAGCTCATATCGATCCTAGTCCCGATCTCTGCACCGCGTTGATTGTCGATCGTTTGCTGGCCGGCAGGTTCAGGGGTTGGGCCGTGGCCGCCGCCTATGGGGATAATTTGCATGGTGTTGCGGTGAAGGCCGCCCAACCTCTTGCTTTGACGGAAGAAAAACTGGCGCAGCTTCGGGAGATTGGTGAATTACTTAATTATAACGGGTATGGTAAAACGGTGGATGACCTTTATTTTACACCCCAAAATATGTATAATGCCATTAAGCCCTTTGTCGATCCTTTTGATTTTTATGATCAATCCGAGCAGCTTGATCGCTTGCGGAAAGGTTTCATCGAAGACATGGCGCGGGCCGTGGATCGGGCGCCTTTCAAACAATTTTTGACGGGTCGTGTTTTTCGCTTTCCTGGTGAACCCTGGTCCCGGCGGGTTATGGGGGTTTTTGCCAATCAAGTGGCCAGGGAAAGACAGGATCTGGCCCATGCCTTGATTATTGATAACCCGGATGGAACTTTTACGGTAAGCATCCGGGCCCCACTGAAAAATAAAACAGGGGCGGATACCCTTTGTCGCTCTTTTCCGACCGGAGGAGGTCGGGCTGCGGCCGCCGGGATTAATGCTCTGCCCGGCCATCAATTGCCTGATTTCCTGAATTCTTTTGAAGAGGCTTTTAAATAATGTTGATCTCCAGTTTGCTAGGAAGACGGTTTTTGCCGGTTGATTTTCTATTCACCTTGCTGCTTTTTTGCTTTGTCATGCCAGTTTTTGCCAGTGATTCAGAGGATCCGAAAGCCGCGGATCTGGTTAAGGACGGACAGTTGATTGATCTGTCCAGCCCAAGTTATGCAGCACTTTTCAAGGAGCTGCAGGTTGAGCATAATTTCAGTCGAAAGGAACTTGAAAAGCTATTTGCCGGCCTGACTGTCAAGCGACGGGTTCTGGAGTTGATGGATATGCAGTGGGAGGCAAAACCCTGGTATGAATATTATCCCAGATTTATTACTTCCAAAGTTATCCAGGAGGGGCGGGAGAATATAAAAAAATATAAAAAAATTCTTGATAAGGTTGAAGCAGAATTTGGGGTTGAACGCGAGATTGTTGTCGCCATCTGGGGGATCGAAACCCAGTACGGGAGGCATAAGGGGTCTTTTAATATGTTTCAGACCTTAAATACCATGTTTGACGCCTATCCGCGGCGCAGTAAATTTTATCGCGGTCAATTGGTTCATTTTCTCCTGCTTTGCCGGGAGAACAACGTAGATCCCCTGGCGATCACCGGTTCATACGGCGGAGCTTTTGGTCAGACTCAGTTTATTCCTTCCAGTTTCAGAGAGTATTCGGTTGATTTTGACGGCGACGGCAAGCGTGATGTGTGGAGTTCGGTCCCCGATATCCTGGCAAGTATTGCTAATTATCTGCATCGTTATAAATGGACTTTTGAATCACCAATTTACCGGGAGATCGGCAATAAACTTAAAAGTGAGAAGTTGACTGCGGCTTATGAGAAAGGAAGGAAGGGGCTTGTCCCCTGGCAGGAAGTTAAGGAAGCGCAAGGGGTTGTCATGGAGCCGGTTCCGGCCGATGGGGAGGTAATCATTGTCGGACTGGAGCTTGAAAATGGTGGAATGCGTTATGTGGCCGGGTATCCAAATTTCCAGGCCATCACCAAGTGGAACCATTCCAACCGTTATGCTATGGCCGTTACCGAACTCGCGGCTCGTTTTGAGGAGTGATGTAGGGGAGTATTCCCTGTTTTTTCATTTCATCTGAAGATTTGCTTCCACCACAAATTCCCCGCCTTCGGTCATAAAGGGAATCACGATGATCGGCGTATTCGGCAGGTAAGAGATTTGCATGTTTTTCCCGACCAGTACGGTCGGCAGTGCAAGATCGAATTTCATGTCCATTTTGGCCAGGCGGTTTTTTGCCCCCCCGCAAATCATGTTGGTAAGTTCACCAACCGCATCCACCACCTCTGAGTCAATTTTGATTTTTTCGTAAGTGCTTGTCATGTTAGCGACAATTTTTAAAATGCATAATTCCGAAAAGCTGATCACCATGCTGCCGTTTAAATGTGGGGAAGTTATGCCGATAATTCCGGTGATCGCGCCGTAGGTTTTTTTCTCTGCCTTGAGGCGCAGAGTCTTGGGGCGGACCGGTATTTTGGCCATTGTTTCAATGACATCTTTTGTGGCCTCTAAAAATGGGTTCAGGTATTCTGCTTTCATTGGTTTTTATGAAGTTTATAGTTGTTCAATATCAGTTTTTGCATAGGGCATTTATTCTGCGGCCGGGGTTGAGAATTTGGCGATGAGCTGTTTCATGTCCAAGGCGTTAAAGGGCTTTCGGAGATAACCGTTTATTCCGCAATGCATCGCCTTTTCAATCTCTTCTTGTACTTCGGCTGAGACCATGATAATCGGCAGATTTTGGTAATTGGGGTTTAAGCGGATATTCTTGATCATTTCCACCCCGTTCATTAGCGGCATGGCCCAGTCCGAGATCACCATGTCAACCTGGTGGGCCGCCAGTTGGTCGAGGCCGTCCTGGCCATTTTTTGCCTCTATTACTTTCTGGATGCCTACGCCTAAAAGGATATTCCTGATGACTTTCCGCATGGTGAGCGAATCGTCGACCAGGAGGATACTTTCGATCTCCTTGCTTTTGGGGGATTTCGCCGCTTGCTTTTCCGGGAAAAATAAATTGGCGAGAACCGCTTTTATATTTTCCACCGCTTCGTTGTTTTTGATCACATAGTAATCAGCGCCGGCATCTGCCGCCTTCTGGTGGATGAGTTGGTCATCGTAGGAACTTATCAGGATGATCGGTAAGCCGGCAAAATCAGGCATCATTTTCAGCAGCAAACACAGATCAAATCCGCTGATTGTTCCGACTTCGATGCCGGTGATAACCAGATCCGGGTGCCAGCGCACCACTTTGAGTAAGGCCCGGCCAATATCTTTTTCCGTTGCGATGATGAATTGGTCTGTGCTGAGATTTGATTCTAGTACTTTTTCGAAAAAGGTTGATGGCTCTATAATGAGGATTTTTTTCTTTTCGCTGTCCACCATTTGGGCCGGATCTCCGTTCTTGTTTTCACAAGTATTTATTTAACATGTAAAACGAAATGTGTTTCATTCAGTTAACTGCCGGATTTAGCGCGTGAATCTGATGACAACATTCTTGAGTCCGGAGCTTTCCTGTGGTTCATTCTTCTGTCGTTTGCTATTTATGGCGGGGAGTTTCAATTGTGTCTAAGGGGAATTGTTTAGTTTTGTCATGCCTTCCCGGCAGTTAATAGCTTTTTATTATATCATAGGTTTTTCGGTCAGGAGCATGCAAAACAATTTATTTATTAATAAACAAAAAACGGGCAAAGAACAGATGCTCTTTGCCCGTTTTTGATGTGCAAAATTAAATTATTTTCGCTTAAACTTACATCTATTTGCGCGAGCAGTAAAAATAAGAAATGAAAGTGACGGGTGAACTAAGGGAAAACTTATCACCTGTCACTTTCATATTCAAACCTATACCGGGTTGTCTGTGAATCCGGGTCGAGATGATTATTTAATAAACTTCTTGCTGCCGGCTACCAGACTCTCTACCACGGAAGGATCTGCCAGGGTAGAAGTGTCACCGAAATCGTGCTCTTCGGTCTGACCAGCGGCGATTTTTCTTAAGATTCGGCGCATGATTTTGCCGCTTCTTGTCTTGGGCAGTCCATCGGAGAATTGAATGAACTCTGGCGTCGCGATCGGCCCGATTTCTGCCCGGACATGTTTTTTCAAGGCGGCCCGTAACTCATCGTTGACCTCAATTCCGGCCTTAACCGTGACGAAAGAGTAAATAGTCTGGCCTTTGATTTTATGGGGCGCGCCAACTACCGCAGCTTCCGCTACATCGGGATGGGCTACCAGGGCGGATTCTATTTCTGCCGTACCTAACCGGTGGCCGGACACATTGATTACATCATCCAGGCGGCCCATGATCCAGAAGTATCCATCTTCGTCTACCCTGGCTCCGTCTTCAGGATCGTAGATGCCGGGGAATTTTTCAAAATAGGTTTTTTTGAACCGGCCCGGATTTTTGTAAACACCGCGCAGCATGCCGGGCCATGGTTTTTTGATGATCAACCGGCCACCTTCGTTTATTGCGGCGGGTTGACCCGCATCGTTAACTACGGCGGCATCGATTCCGGGCAGCGGACGGGTGGCTGACCCTGGCTTGAGCGGGGTAGCGTAAGGCAGGGCTGAAATCATGATGCCACCGGTTTCAGTCTGCCACCAGGTATCAACGATCGGTAATTTGTTTTTGCCGATATTCTCGTGGTACCACATCCAGGCTTCGGGGTTGATCGGTTCACCAACCGACCCAAGAATCCGCAGAGAGGATAGGTCGTAGCGCTGGGTCGGTCCGACCCCGTCCCGCATCAGGGCCCGGATAACAGTAGGCGCCGTATAGAAGATATTGACCTTGAATTTTTCGCAGATCTGCCAGAAACGGGCCGAGTCCGGATAAGAGGGAACACCCTCGAACATGATCGAGGTGGCACCCAGGGCCAGTGGTCCGTACAGGATATAGGTGTGGCCGGTGATCCAGCCGATATCGGCGGTACACCAGTAGACATCGTTGTCTTTGAGGTCGAAAACCATCTGGCAGGTATGGGCCGCATAGGTCAGGTAGCCGCCGGTGGTGTGGACCACACCTTTCGGGGTGCCGGTGGAGCCGCTGGTGTATAAGATGAAAGCCATGTCTTCGGAGTCCATGCTCTCCGGCTTGCATTCGGCGTTGATGCCGTCGGCGGTCATTTCGTCGTGCCACCAAAGGTCGCGGCCATCCTGCATCTTTATTTCATTGCCGCCTCTTTTGACGACCAGACATTTTTCGATCGACGGGCAATCGGTCAGGGCATTATCGACATTAGGTTTCAGAGGGATAGTTTTTCCGGCCCGTAAAACCGCGTCGGCGGTGACCAGGACCTTTGCTTCACAATCCTGGATCCGACTTTTTAAGGCCTGGGCGGAGAATCCGGCGAACACCACACTGTGGCTGGCGCCGATTCTGGTACAGGCGAGCAGGGTAATGGCCAGTTCCGGGATCATCGGCAGATAGACTGCGACCCGGTCGCCGCGCTTAACTCCTTGTTTTTTAAGGACGTTGGCGAATCGACATACTTCGGTGTGTAACATCTGGTAAGTGTATACCTTGACGTCCTCGTCCGGCTCCCCCTGCCAGATGATGGCCGCCTTGTTTCTGCGACCATCGGTCAGATGGCGGTCGAGACAATTGGCTGATATATTTAGCTTGCCGTTTACAAACCAGTTGATCTCCGGCTTATGCATGTCGGCATCAAGAACCTTGTCCCACTTCTTGTCCCAGGTGATTAATTCCTTGGCGCGATCACCCCAATAACCTTCCGGATCATCCATCGAGCGCTTGTATTGCGCCTCATACTCGGTCAAACTTTTTACAAAGGCCTGTTCTTTCCCTGTTTCAGGAGGATCGAATACTCTGTGTTCTGTTGATAAACTCGTAATTTTCTTTTCATCGTTACTCATTAATTACCTCCTTGAAAGCTTTGCTGTCGTAGTTGGCGACCGAAGTAAAATAAATATCTGTTCCCAAAAAAAGCTGATCTTATGGTTAAGTGATACCAAAGGGCGGGTTTTCCGGTCAAGTCAATTTTCAAGGATAATTATTATTAGTTACGGGCGATAAATTTGTCTGTACGGATTGAACTTTTCGGGGTGAAGCCTTGTTGACACTGTGAGTGGTTTATAGGTATACAATTATTGTAATTGTGAGTTTGGCTGGTTGGCAAAAACCTTTTTTTTGGGAAAAATATGGTGTTTTCTAAAAAGCAAAATGGGCAAGCTAGCTCGCCTGAGATGGTGGTAAAATTTCTAGAAAATACCATGCCGTTTAATGAGTTGGATCATGAGATGATCCGCGATCTGGCCAGACATTGCCGGGTTGATTTTTTTCCAAAAGGCACCAGGCTTCTTACCGCCGGAGAAACCGAGCTGACCCATCTTTACCTGATTCAGCGGGGTGGGGTGAAATCATTTATTACCGATGATGAAGGTGATGTTACCTTAAAGGATTATCGGGGGGAGGGTTCTTGTATCGGCGCCCTGGGCATTATTCGCGGCGCCCTGGCCAATCTTGATGTCGAAACGGTTGAAGATACCTTTTGTTTCCTGTTGCCGCGCCAAATTTTCCTTGAGCTTATTGATCAACAGCCGGTTGTCGCCCAGTATTATCTCAAAAGTTTTTCTGAAAAAATAGTCCATACCGCCTATAGCGAATTACGTCATCATCGGGTTTCCAGGCGCAGCAGCGAAGATCTTTATCTTTTTTCGGTGACGGCCGGAGATATAATCAAGCAGGGTCCGTGGAAAATATCTTCTACGGCCATCATCCAACAGGCTGCGGCCGAGATGACCGGGCATCGGGTGGGGTCTCTGCTGGTACATGATCCGGACGATCCGGAGAATATTATTGGCATTATCACCGACAAAGACCTGCGGACCAAGGTGGTGGCGGCCGGGCTTGCTTATAGTGCGCCGGTCTCTGAGATTATGAATTCTCCGGTCCGGCGCGTTCTTTCGAAAGCTATTTGTTTTGAGGTGCTTTTGCAGATGATGGCCATGGGGATTCATCATCTGGCGGTGGAGCAGGGCGGGCGGATTGTCGGGGTAATTACTTCCCATGACATTATGCTGCTGCAGGGCCATTCGCCCTATTATCTGTTTAAGGAGATTGTCGCCCAGCAGGAATTCGGTGGTCTTTATCCCTTGTCGGAAAAGATCCCGGATGTGGTTCGCAGCCTGATTCAGGAGGGAGGCAAGGCCGGCAATATTACCCGGATGATCGCTGTTTTGAATGACCATATTTTAGATCGGATGCTGACTCTGCTTGAGCAGGAAATCGGGCCGCCGCCGGTCAGATATTGCTGGCTGCTTCTGGGAAGTGAGGGACGTCGGGAACAGACCTTTAAGACCGATCAGGATAACGCAATTGTTTATGCCGACCCAAAGGACGAGGCGCAAAGGATAGAGGCTAGATCTTATTTTGCCGAACTTGCCCGACTGGCCATTGATCATCTGGTCAAGTGTGGATATCCGCTTTGTCCCGGTGAAATTATGGCGACCAATCCTCTCTGGTGTCAGCCATATTCGGTCTGGGCGGGATATTTTGATAAGTGGATCGCGGCGCCTGACCCGAAAGAACTGCTTAATGTGTCGATTTTTTTTGATTTTCGGTGTGGATACGGCGATGCCACCCTGGCGGATGACTTGCGTAATCATTTGATCAGTCAGACCAGGCGTCATGAAATTTATCTTCTCCATCTGGCCCGCGATTGCATGGCCAGCCGGGCGCCTCTTTCCTTTTTTAAAAATATAATCGTTGAAAAAAATGGTGAGCATAAGAACAAGCTTGATGTCAAACATCAGGGATTGACGCCTTTTGTCGGTTTCGGTCGGGTCATGGCTTTGAAGTACGGAGTTAAGGAAACCAATACCCTGGCCCGACTTCAGGTGCTGTCTGAGGAAGGACATATTTCTCAGGAGTTATGGTCCGCCGCCAGTAATGCATATGAGCTGCAGATGCACCTGCGGCTCATTCATCAACTCCGTAAGATTGAACAGGGAGAGCCACCGGATAATTATATTGATCCCGCCCAACTGACTGAGTTGGACAAGCGGATGCTGAAGGAGGCCTTCGGAGTGATTGAGCGTCTGCATGGTTTACTGGCAAACATTTTCCCTTTGATGTAATGCAATGATTCCCTTCCTGAAATCGATAAAGTTGTTTAGAAAACCGCACCCGGTGCTTGAGCGAAACCGGCAATTATTTGTCGATTTTAATCAAAGCCGGCCTCTTCCCGAATATAATTTTGTGGTTTGTGATACAGAACTGACCGGGCTTAATTGGCGACGTGATGAAATTATTTCCATTGGCGCGGTTCGGGTTGTTGATTTACAGATTGAACTTGCCGCAACTTTTCATCAGTATGTTCGGCCCCGAAACCTGAATCATAATCAAGCCACCTTTATTCATCGGATTACACCGGAACAACTGCGCGAAGCCCCCCCTCTTGAAGAAGTTTTGCCTGAATTTGTTGATTTCTGCGGTGATAGTTTACTGGTCGGTCATTTTGTCGGCATTGACATGGATTTCCTGAATAATGCCGCCCGAAAAGTCTTGAATGGCACCTTGTCAAACCCTTGTATCGATACCATGCGTTTGGCCCGGTTATACAAAGAGGCAAGAAGTGCAAGTGATTATGGGCATTGCGATCAATCTAATTCCTATAATCTGGATGATTTAAGTCAAGAGTTTGGTCTGCCTCGCTTCAAACCCCATGATGCCCTGGAGGATGCGTTGCAGACCGCTTATCTTTTCTTGTTTCTGGTTAAGAAATTGGGCAGGGGAGAGGTCTTGACCTTGCGCCAGCTTTATCAACTGAAACCCCTTTGGCACTTGCTTTAGGACAGGGTTGGCGTGGGCATTTAAAAAAAATGCTTATACCACATTGTGGCACTGTCAATTTAATTGACAACCCAGTGCTGATACGGTACGATTTTTTTGGAAATAGTATCCCTTACTATTTCTTTGAGTGGGGGAAGCTGGTCTCGGAACTTGTATTTCCCATCCGCTGATCAATTTATTTGGCTTCGTGTGCTCGTTAGTATTCGTGGGTATTTATTTTATTCATTTAGCTGGGAGGATGAAGGTATGAGTGATGCCAGTGCGTACTGGAAGGCAAATATTCGATTGGTTATCGGATGCATGATTGTCTGGTTCATCGTGTCTTACGGGCTTGGTATTCTGCTCGTGGAACCGATGAACAGTATTCGTTTGGGGGGTTATAAACTTGGATTCTGGTTTGCCCAGCAAGGCTCGATTTATTGCTTTGTCGCCTTGATTTTCTTTTATGCCAATCGGATGAATAAGCTTGATCGCGAACATAACGTCCACGAAGACTAAGGGGGAATAAATAATGGATCTCAGAACACTGACTTTTCTTGTGGTGGGCGCTACTTTTGCCCTCTATGTTTATATCGCGATCAGGGCCCGGGCCGGAACCACCGCCGAATTTTATGTGGCCGGTAAAGGCGTTCATCCGGTCTTAAACGGAATGGCTACCGGCGCTGACTGGATGAGTGCGGCCTCTTTTATCTCCATGGCGGGGATCATTGCTTTTAAGGGTTATGACGGTTCAGTTTACCTTATGGGATGGACCGGCGGTTATGTACTGCTTGCTATGTTGCTGGCTCCATATCTCCGTAAGTACGGGAAGTTTACGGTGCCTGAATTTATCGGCGACCGTTATTACTCCAATAAGGCCCGACTGGTTGCGATAATCTGTCTGATTGTTGCCTCGCTGACTTATGTAATTGGCCAGATGAAAGGGATCGGGGTTGCTTTTTCCCGGTTCCTGGAGGTTGATTTTGCTACGGGTCTGGTTGCCGGGATGGCGATTGTTTTTGTTTACGCCGTACTTGGCGGGATGAAAGGGATTACCTATACCCAGATTGCCCAGTACTGTGTGTTGATTTTTGCCTATACCGTGCCGGCGATCTTTATCGGTTTGAATCTCACCGGCAATCCCATCCCCCAGCTCGGACTCGGCAGCACCATGGCTGACGGCAGCGGGGTTTATCTGCTGGACAAGCTTGATCAGGTCTGTGTTGATCTTGGTTTTGCCGCTTATACGGCCCAGAAGGGGACGACGATAAACATTTTTCTGCTTACCTTGTCATTGATGATCGGGACGGCGGGTCTGCCCCATGTTATTACCCGATTTTTCACGGTGCCGAAAGTAAAGGACGCTCGCTCTTCCGTCGGCTGGTCGCTGGTCTTTATCGCTATTCTTTATACTACCGCTCCGGCGGTTGGCGCCATGGCCTATTTGAATATGATGCATACGGTTCAGGTTGGTGAGGTGGGGACCCCGGCAGGTAATATTAAATATGATGATCGGCCAAGCTGGTTTAAGAATTGGGAAAAGACGGGACTGCTGAAATTTGAAGATAAAAACGGCGACGGCAGAATTCAGTACTACGGTGATGACAAAGAATTTGCGAAAAAGGCTGAAACTTTTGGCTGGAAAGGCAATGAAATGGTGAAGGTCGATCGTGATATCATGGTTCTGGCCAACCCCGAGATTGCCAATCTGCCGAACTGGGTCATCGCTCTGGTCGCAGCCGGTGGGATCGCCGCCGCCCTGTCAACCGCCGCCGGGTTGTTGTTGGCGATTGCCTCGGCGATTTCCCATGATTTGCTCAAAGGTATTCTTAAGCCGGATATTGATGAAAAAAGCGAACTGATGGCAAGTCGAATCGCCATGGGCGGCGCTATCCTGGTGGCCGGTTATCTGGGGTTGAATCCGCCCGGCTTTGCGGCCCAGGTTGTGGCCCTGGCTTTTGGGCTGGCTGCCTCTTCCATTTTTCCGGCCCTGATGATGGGGATTTTCTCCCGGCGGACCAATAATACCGGCGCAATCAGCGGCATGTTGGCTGGTCTTGGTACTACCTTGCTTTATATTTTCTGGTTTAAGGGTTTTCTGTTTATCAAGAGTACGGCGATGCTGCCTGATAATCCAGCCAACTGGCTGGGGGGGATTTCTCCAGAAGCCTTTGGCGCGGTAGGCGCGATGATTAATTTTATAGTTGCTTTGACCGTGTCCCATTTTACCAAAGATGTGCCTGATCATATCAAGCATCTGGTGGAAGATATTCGTGTTCCTTTTGGTTCAAGGGCGGCGGTTGATCACTAGAAGGTAACTGGTTTATTAAGTAGTCAAGAGGCGTGTCTGCTCTAAGCAGGGGACACGCCTCTTTTTTGTTAATATATCGGAATTTATTGTTATTATAACCAGACACTTGAAGCTCCCCGCAGGAGAATTGCGTAAGACTTCGAGCTGCGGGGAAAGCGCCCTGGAGGAAGTGCCCCCCTCAAGGGGAGATTGAACAGAGCCCTTGGGGTACGTTTAGCTTTTTATGTTCATAATCGGTTTTGTTGTGATTGCAGCGGTTCGGATCAGAACATCTTTACAATAGAAATAATATTCAAACGGGTCAGGAAACCGCATGAAAAAAACAGAAAGAAAGATGTCGTTTCGGTTTGAACCAAGATGTTTGTTTGCCCAATCTTTGTTTGTTTTTCTCAATGTTTGCACCTTATTCAATCTGGCTTTGCCGGGTAATGCGGATGGGCGAAACCTGGTTTTCAGCGATGATTTTTCCAAAGAGTCATTGGAAAAGGCGGTGGGGCACAGTGTTGATTATCTGCGAAAAATTCCGGCCACCAGACGGTTTCTGGTGTGTGGGAGGGAGTATGATGCCGCCTGGTTGATCGAGTCTCTGCGGAGTTTCATGGTATTAAAGCAAGAGGATTTGACTGCGGCTGATTTTTCTGAGGCGTTGTCCGGGCAGTTTGAGATCTGCGGCCCAGGAAACCAGGATGCCGGAGACATGTTGGTGACCGGATATTACGAACCTCTTTTTGATGGCTCGCTTGAGCGATCAGGCCTTTATCAGTATCCGTTGTATCAGGTGCCGGCTGACTTGGCGGTGATGATCGGCGGCAGTGAATTTAATGGGCGGAAAGTCGGGCGTCTTGATGGCGGACGGTTTGTCCCATACTGGTCAAGGGCTGAGATTGAGGAGCAAGGATTGCTTACGGGCCGCGAACTTGTATTTTTAACTGATCCGGTTGAGGCTTTTATTATGCATGTCCAGGGGTCAGGTCAGGTACGGTTGCCTGACGGTTCGATCAGACATGTGCAGTATGCGGCAAAAAACGGCCGATTGTATCGCAGTATCGGGCGGTTGTTGGTGGATGAGGGAAAGATGAGCCTGGAGGAGGTTGATCTGCCTGGTTTGGTCCGTTATCTGGCCGCGCATCCTGAAAACAGAAAGCGAATATTAAATTATAATGAATCATTTGTTTTTTTCAGGTGGGGGGATGACGCGCAGGAAGGGCCGATTGGGTGCCTGGGGGAGGTCATAACCGCTGGGCGTTCCGTGGCTCTGGATCATAACGTTTTTCCGTCTGCCGGTCTGGCGTTTTTGAAATCACAACAGCCTTTTTGGGATGAATCGGGACGAATATCCGGTTGGGTACCGATGACCAGATTTGTTCTTAATCAGGATAGTGGTTCTGCCATCAAGGGCAAGGGGCGGCTGGATTTTTTTTGGGGTAGGGGACAAAAGGCCGAAGCGGCGGCCGGTAAGATGAAACATCCCGGCACGCTCTTTTTTTTGATTAAAAAGAAATAGTTGCGGGGTAATAAGGGTTTTTTGTACTATTTATTCTGGCTGAAAAATTCATGAAAAAGGGCGTAATGTAGTAATTTGCTAGGATAAAAATGGATATTGAATTAAATTTGGAGATGCTCTTTTGCCCATCAGGTAAGTGATGGACTCCGAGTGATCATTAATTCGAGAACCCATCGATATTGTAATAAGTTCTCAGTTTGCTGGATTTGACTGGAGAGGGAAGACCATGAAGAAGCAGGAAATAGATTACTGGATAGCCTCAATGTTGGATTCGTATGATCATGTTTCCGATTTGAATATTACGGTTGGCAGACCACTCCAGGTCGAATCAGCCGGACTGCTGAAACCGGTTAATGTTAAGCCGCCGGTTTCTGAGTTGACCCCGTTTCAAACCGAGGTTTTTGGTCTGAATCTGATCGGGGGCGACAAAAGGCTTCTGGCTGATCTGGTCAACCGGGGCTCCTGTGATCTTTCTCACTGGCTGGGGCATGAGGTGCGTTTCAGGGTCGATGTTTTCTTGCAGAAGAAAAATGTATCAATTGTCTTAAGAAAGCTTGAGACGGAAATGCCCACCATTGAAAAATTGAATTTGCCCGAGTCTTTCAGGAAAATGGCCCAGGAAAAGAATGGATTGATTCTGGTTACCGGTGCGACCGGTACAGGTAAGACAACCTCTCTGGCCGCCATTCTGGATCAAGTCAATATGGAACAGGCGGTGCATGTGGTTACTCTGGAAGACCCGATAGAATATGTCCACGAGCATAAAAAGGCCACCTTTAATCAGCGGGAGCTGGGCAGTGATTTTGACAATTTCTCCTCCGGCCTGCGGGCCGCTTTGCGGCAGGCACCCAAGGTAATTCTGGTTGGTGAGATGCGCGACCGTGAAACCATGGAAATTGGTCTTACTGCCGCCGAAACCGGCCATCTTGTTATGAGTACCCTGCATACGGTGGATGCCGGGCAGACGATAAATCGTATTCTCGGTATGTTCGACCAGGAGGAGCAGGCCCAGGTTAGAAACCGCCTTTCCGATACAATCCGCTGGATTGTCTGTCAGAGGTTGCTGCCGAAAGTCGGTGGCGGCCGGGTGCCGGCTTTTGAGATTATGGGGATGAATCTGCGGGTTAAAGAGCTGATTCTGGGTGGCGAGACCGATGAAAAAACCTTTTATGATGTAATTGCCGATGGCAAACCCATGGGGATGAGAACCTTTGACCAGAGTATTTTGCAGTTGTATGAAGATGGGTTGATCACCGAGGAGACGGCCTTAAGTTACTGCACCAGAAGGAGTGCGGTCAGTCGAGGTCTGGACCAGCTCAAGGCGATCAGGGGCGAGGCAACTACCGGGATCAAGGGGCTGGGCATGGATATGGCCGGCAAAGATAAACATCGTGGATTTTAAAGCTGAGTTGGGCCGCTAGTCGGCCCAAACGAAACTTATGCCCTTGCGGTATAAAGCTGAGTTGGGCCGCTAGTCGGCCCAAACGAAACTTATGCCCTTGCGGTATAAAGCTGAGTTGG
>JAHJIY010000075.1 GCA_018823175.1 Pseudomonadota bacterium | reverse complement strand
TGAATCTCGTTTCGGAACCCATCAAGGCATCAAGGGTCTACAATTCCCGCGCGTCATGGTGATCCTCGATGACGACGAAGCGCGTGGATTCATGTTCAGCTACGACAAACTATTTGGATCCGTTGAACCTACAGCAACTGATTTAAAAAATGTAGAAGAAGGAAAAGAAACCAGCATTGATCGTACCCGCAGACTTTTTTATGTGACCTGCAGCCGCGCCGAAGAAAGCTTGGCTATCGTTGCGTATACCCAAGAGCCACAGAAAGTGAATGATTATGTTCTTAAACAAGGTTGGTTTGAAAAAGATGAAATCATTCAGATTTAAAATCGTTTTTTTATTTTGCCTATTCAATTGATACACAGATAATAACTTATATATCCCAGGAGGAAGAGCGGGGTCTTCACCTTTGACTGAATTGGAAACATCGGCTTCACCGAACCATCTCTTGCAGCGGATCACAAAAAGCCGCGCCCGCTGAAGATTACGTTATATTAAGTAATTAAAATTACAGGAAATATGGGGCAAGCGAGTTGTCGAGTCTGAAGAAAATCAAGCGTGGAGTTTTAAAGGAAAGATCAAATAAAGCAATTGGATATTTTGCCATACTTCGGGGGACGCCCAATATATTGTGCGATGAAGATGCTTGTGTTATTGGATTTAAAAAGGAAAATTTAAAAAGATACATCACGACACTGGGAACAAGATCGACTGACGACTACATCATCAAGAAAACGACCTTTGGTGAAATATATAAAGGCATGAATTTGGCGGAATTCAAGATTGAGGTCGACGATCAACCACCTTCTCCAGAAGCAGTCCGTCTAATGAAAATTGCCTGGTACCCTGCACGCCAAGAGGAGTAATGATTTGATGCGGTCCCCGGAGAAAATATCATCACGCCCAAGACTGGAAGTGGCCGATATTTTTCAGGCATACGGCGACCATTTTCGGAAAACCCACCGCCTTACCTCCAAGCAACATTCCGTCATGCGAGATATTGAGCAATGCCGCACCGGTGAGCTTGGTTACCATGTCGATATCTGTTCTTCATGCGGTCACGAGGAACACGCCTATAATTCCTGCCGAGACCGGCATTGTCCGAAATGCCAAGGGGTAGCTCGCCGGCAGTGGATCCAGTCCCGGCTGTCGGATTTGCTGCCTGTTCTTTATTATCACGTGGTCTTCACCCTTCCGCATAAACTCCATCCGGTCGGCAAATACAACCGGGAGAAGATCTACGACCTTCTCTTTGCCGCCGCCTCTGAAACCCTCCTCCAGTTTGGCCGCGACCCCAAGCACCTTGGCGCTGAAGTCGGATTTTTCGGCATCCTGCACACCTGGGGCGGGAAACTATGGGATCATTTCCATCTGCACTTCGTGGTCCCCGGAGGCGGTCTTACCGTGGATGATCAGTGGGTGGAGCCGAAATACAAAGGAAAATTCCTTTTTCCGGTCCAGGCAATGTCTTTGGTCTTTCGTGGCAAGTTCATCGAAGGTCTCAAAAGCCTTTACGCCGCTGGCGAACTTGAAATTCCAGAAGAAATGAAACATCTGAAAAAATCGGAACAGTTCGAGAAATGGCTCAATGTTCTGGTGGCCAGAAATTGGGTGGTTTATGCCAAAAAGCCCTTTTCAACGCCGGAGAAGGTCGTCCGTTATGTCGGTCGCTACACCCACAAAGTGGCGATCAGCAATAACCGGATAATCGCGATGGACGATGGGAAAGTCAGATTCAACTTCAGGAATTACCGCAACAAGGGCAAGTGGGAGGAAACATCCCTGGCAATCGATGAATTCATCCGCAGATTTCTCTTTCATGTCCTGCCGAAAGGATTTCACAGAATTCGCCACTATGGTTTCATGGCGAATGGCAGATGCAAGGCAAATCTGGAAAAGATCCGAACGCTCCTGCAGGCAAAAACTCCGGAAGAAAAACCGCAGGAAACAGAGAGGATCAAATGCCAAAAATGCATGAAAGGGGAAATGTTGCCAATGAAAGTGATCACTCCTTTCAAGACCATCATTTTGCGCCCTTGGTGGCTGCTCGGAGTAGATGCCTGTCCCGGCTAAATTTATACAAAACGAATCCAGTCACAAAGGGAGAGCAGAGGTACTTTTTACCATAGAGAAATAATCGACTAAGTACATGAATTAATAAAAAAATATAACAAATCGTTTGAGTATAATCTGTGCAATGGGGTAATTAAATCGGCTTCGACAAGCCGTTTGGTGGCCTTAGTTGGATTCGACTTCGATATGGGATTCTACTCAACTCAACGTTAGCCCAACAGGAT
>JAHJIY010000074.1 GCA_018823175.1 Pseudomonadota bacterium | reverse complement strand
GGGGGGGGGGGGGGGGGGGGGGGGGGGGGTCAAGAGCTATTTTGGGTGGAGTTTTATTGGTGGGCGGAGCCCACTACCCGGCTCGCCCCAGACCCAACATTGAACCAATAATTTCAGCAAAGAATAAAATCTTCCCAAAACAACCTTGCCCCCTTTTCCCGACATATAGTAAAGTCATCTGATGACTCATTCAACGCCCTCAGCCCCCAACCTTTCTCCGACCCAACCAGTCGTCGCGGAAAGAGCCATTGTCTCGGTAACCGACCTCACCAAAAATTTTGGTGAGCGCTGCGCCGTTGATCATATCTCTTTTGCCATCAAGCAAGGCGAATGTCTGGGTTTTCTTGGCCCAAACGGCGCCGGCAAGACCACCACGATCAATATCCTGCTGGGTCTGGCCCACAAAACCGCCGGCATGATTAACCTCCTTGGCCGGGAGGTCCCCAAACATCACCGCCAGGTCAAACGGCTGATCGGCGTCGTTCCGCAAGCCGACAGCCTTGATCCGGACCTGACCGTCGAAGAAAACCTGCTCACCTACGCCAGCTACTTTAATCTGCCGCGAAAAATAGCATTGCAGAAATCAGACGAACTGCTCCATTTTTTTGCCCTGCACAACCGGCGGGCTGAAATCATCGAGCATCTTTCCGGCGGCCAACGTCGCCGCCTGCTCCTGGCCCGCGCCCTGATCAATGAGCCGCAGCTGCTGATTCTTGATGAACCGACCATCGGCCTTGACCCACAGGCCCGCCATCTGATCTGGGAGAGACTCGAAATCCTTCAGGAACATGGAACAACCATGCTGTTAACCAGCCATTATCTCGACGAGGTCTCCCGGCTCAGCGATCGGGTGCTGATCATGGATCAGGGTAAGATTGTCGCCCAGGGTGAACCGCAACAACTGATCACCGAGCTGGTCGGACTTGAGGTCTTTGAGGTGGAAGGCAATAACACCGAACTCGACGAGATGGCAAAATCATTTAAAGATTGCGAGGCCACGATCGAAAGAGTGAACAACAGGCTCTATATCTATGCCAGGGAAGAATGTTCCCATCTGGAGAAACTGCTCGGCAATTCCCGCAACTGGCTCCGGCGCCCGGCAAATCTTGAAGACCTTTTCATTCAACTTACCGGCCGCTCATTGAGGGAATCATGAAGATCTTTCCTTTCTGGACCATCTGGCGCCGCAACGAACTGGTCTGGCGCAAACATATCATGTCCTCACTGATCGGCAATCTGGGCCAGCCCCTGCTCTTTCTTCTGGCCATGGGCTATGGCCTGGGCCGTGATATAAAAACCATCGAAGGACTGAGCTATCTGCAATTTATCGCCCCGGGCCTGGTTGCCTCGGCCGTGATGTACAGCGCCGCCTTTGAAACCACCTACGGCTCATACACCAGGCTTACCATCCAGAAAACCTATGAAGCGATCCTGATTACGCCGCTAAGGGTAACCGATCTCGTCCTGGGCGAAGTTTTCTGGGCGGCGACCAAAGGCCTGATCGCCGGGACCATCATGCTGGCGACCCTGCCCCTGTTCGGGGTCTGGCCTTCCGCCTGGACCGTGGCCCTGCTGCCGGTACTTTTCATGTCCGGCGTTTTTTTTGCGGCCTTTGGCCTGATCATGACCGCACTTGCCACCAATTATGATTTTTTCAACTATTTCATTTCGCTCATTATCACGCCGCTTTTTCTCTTCTCCGGCATCTTCTTTTCATTAAAAACCATGGCACCCAACACCCGTTTATTTTTTGAGGTCCTGCCCCTGACCCCCATTGTCAATCTGGCCCGCATGTTCTGCTATGGCCAGATCCAGGGACCCTGGCTGCTGCAAATTACCGGTTCTCTGCTGATCACCATCATCACGGTCTGGCTGGCCATCATCCTTTTACAACGACGACTTATCCAGTAATTTCCCTGCCTGAAATTATTATAAAAACCATGCGCGCCATCCCGAGGCAAAACTCCGGCCACTGCTGGTCATTTAATACATTTACCACCCTCAATCGGCTTATAAGCAGACAGACTGAAACTTGCCCCGCAACCACAGGTGGATTTGGTATTGGAATTGGTGAATTGCAAGCCGCCGCCAATCAAGGCGTCGGAAAAGTCGATCATTAGTCCGTCCAGATATGGCGTACTTTTTTCGTCCGACACAATCCGGATATCTCCAAGCTGAAACACAACACTATCACCAGCCCGCATATCCTGCTCAATTTCGGCACTATAGGTCAATCCGGCACAACCGCCTGCCGTAACCGTGACCCGCAAAAACTGTGGTGAGGCAAGCTTTTTCTCCAGCATCTTCTGTGCTTTTTCTTTAATCGTAATCTTCATCGGGGAACACCTCCATAATTTTAATAAATTTATTCTTCCTTCTTCATACAATTGAATGGCCCGTTATAAATGTCAAGCGGCAGGGCTGTTTTCCTCTTGTTAACCCCTGGTCGTCTTAATCAGCCCTTTCTCCGCTATAAAAATTTGATCAGCAAAAATGAGTCAGGAATGCTATTATGTCTAAGATTGATTACTGTGACATTTCTTTTTGAACCAGAAGGGAGAAAGTGATGAAACTATCTCACAAGATGATCGGAGGTTATGTGATAATTGCCATTATCACTGCCCTTACCGGTCTCACCGGCATAACCACCGCCAATAAACTTAAGAAAAGTTATGAGCACCTGGCCCTGGGCGAGTTTCCCATCCATAAAACCCTCAGCCAACTCAAGTTTGCCGGTCTCCGGGTTGTCTCATCCACTTCCGAGTCAGTAGTCATGCTCTCAACCAAGGAAGAAGATTTATTACTCCACGGGCAAACCAACTCCAAACTAAAAGGAGACACATCTTTTATCAACGAATTAAAGTTGATTGATGCAGCCAAGACCCTTTTTTATAAAGCGCTCGGAGAGTATGCCGGCACAGTCAAGATCTATGATCCGGATAACTTGGCGCACATTGAGACAGTTGAACAATTAGCGGCAAAACTTCTGGAAACGAGTTTTGATTTGATCGTGACCAAAAAAATCGAAAGTAGTAAGGAGGAGACTACCAAAGCCAAAGAGACCTTCGAAAATGCCGAAATGGCCTATCTGGACTATATCGACCAACTTATTGATCAGAAAGAACTACATCTCGAAAACCAGTTACGCAACAATATCAGCTATTACGATCGGGCGTTCTCGCTCTTTCTCTTCCTCGGATCGATCTCATTGTTCATCGCCTTCGGCTTCGGGATTCTTCAAGCAAAAAGCATTGCGGCAAATCTTGCCAAACTCACCCGCAAAGCTAAACTCATAGGTCATGGCCAGCTTGATCAGCCGGTAGAAATCACCAGCCACGATGAGCTTGCCGAACTGGCCGATACCTTTAATCAAATGGCGGCCGACCTGCAGGAAACCGCAGCTGAAAAAGAAAAAGCGAGAGAAAGATTACAACATTATACCGTGCAGCTTGAAAAAAATTCCCAGGAACTACAGGAGATTGTTTTTGTCGCTTCCCATGATTTACAGGAACCAATGCGCAAAATCATCACCTTCAGTGACCGCCTGATGTCACAGAACCAAGACGGCACAATCGGCAAGGGCTCGGACGACCTCCTGCGCCGGATGATGGCGGCATCCATGAAGATGAGGACCCTGCTCGACGATCTGCTTGAATACAGTCAGTTAGTCAGTAGTAAACCATCGATCAGAAAAGTTGACCTGCGGATCCTGATCTCACGAATCGCTGATGAATTTCACGAGATGTTTGGACATGATGTCATTGAATTTCTGGCCATCTCTGATCTGCCATTGATCAGTTGTGATGAAAAAATGATGAAGAATTTATTTTATCATCTTTTTGAAAACTCCATAAAATTCGCCCAGCCGGGGAGAAAGGTTGCCATCTCATTTTTTGCGGCAATTACCGATGGCATGCAGATGATCACGGTTGAAGATAACGGACAGGGGTTTCAACAAAAATATGCCGAACGTATTTTCAACATGTTTGAAAAACTCCACAATGACAGTCAATATGAAGGGACCGGCATGGGCCTGGCCCTCTGTCGGAAGATCATGGAAAAACATGCTGGGACGATCAGTGTCACCAGCCAGGAAGGGGTCGGCTCCAAATTCTTGCTCTTATTACCTGTTTTGGAATAATTTTTGTAACGACAAAAGAAACAGCCCCAATTGTTAAATGAAACATGTTCGGCCGCGGCTTTATTGATTTTTGAAAAAAGTATTTTCCAAAAATCAATTATTCCTGATGCCGCTTCTGCGGCGACGGGCCGGGGCCCCGATTTTCCTGGTAAAACCTTTAATCACCTCAAAATAGATCTTGCCGCCCCGCTCAATAATATTATTGTGACCGGCACCAGGAACCGTTTGCAGCTCCTTGCTGCGGGCCGCACACTCGGCATGAAGCTCGGTGGCCTCAGCCACCGGGATAATCTCATCATTGGAGGCATGGAGAATAAAGACAGGTTTGGTATATCGGGCAATCTTCATTTTGTTGCCAAAGCCATCCTCCTCAACCAGACCCAACCCGGCAACGTCAACCCCAAGGTTCTGCAACAACGGCATGGTATTGGCAAAACCGCTTTCAATAATCAGCCCGCCAATCCCCGAATCTTCGGAAACCGCCAGTTCAATCGCACTGGCGCTGCCCAGTGACCGCCCCATAACCAGTAAAGAACCGTCCCGCCCCTGAGCGGCCAGCCATTCCTTGACATAAACCAGAATCGCGTGAGCATCCGCCATCATATTGCTGGCGGTCGGTTCTCCGTCACTCCAGCCATAGCCCCGATAATCAACCGCCAGAAAACTCAGACCCAGAGCCGTGTATTGCGGGGCAATGGTGTCATAATCGCCAACCACTTCGCCATTACCATGGAAGAAAAGGATATGCGGCCCATTGACATCCGCCGCCAGATGAAACCGGCCGCCAACCATCACTCCTTCCGCCACCTTGATATCATGATCGGTGCTGCCGGCCGGCGGCAAACCACGTTTTTCCCGGAATGGATGAAACAAGCCCCGCAAAACCGCCGGATGATCCAGTTTTACATACTGATTTATAGATTGATCGGACATGGGACAACCTCCGTAAGCCAAGATAAAAAATTTTAAAAAACAGAACTTTAGGAACTAAAGCTGAGTTGAGCAGCTTGTCTGCTCGTACGAAACTTATACCCGAAGGGTGCAACCACCAGGACCGCAGCCGATACCCCAAAACAGGAAAATGGCAAGAGACAAGAAAAAGCTCGAAAACATTTACGCATGCCCCGTCTCTTTCATCTAGACTGCGAGATTACTGATGGCCAAAGCTCGATGGCAATCAGTTAATTATGCAATCTTCACATCAACACAGATCCGGTAAGTTCCTGGTCCGCAATGGCCGCAGATTACGCTTTGAGTTTGACTGATGGTCCGATTGTTTCTTTTACCGGCCATTGCGACCTTCTCGACCGAATCAGCCAAACTATCCAATGATTGAAAATCGTAAAAATGGAGCCACCCACCTTTTTTCAAGGCGCTGATGGCAAGATCGAGATAAGTCTCCCCGGTTTTGGGCAACGGCATCACCACCCGATCAAACTCCTTGCCCAGTCCCGGGACAAGATCAATCACATCGCCGGCCAACAGAGTGACATTGCTGATCTTCTTATTGATTTTCAGGTTATGTACCGCATATTCATGGGCAATAAGATTTTTCTCGATCCCAATAAGCTGCCCGGCCGGGCTGTTTTTGGCGATAACCAGTGGAAACGCGCCAACCCCCGAGAACATGACCAGAACATCCTCGGCCGGTTTGACTAAAGTTGCCAGCCGTTTCCTTTCGGTCCCGCTCCTGACCGAAAAATATGTTTCTTCCGGATTCAACCGAAGTCGTACCCCGTACTCTTTATGCTCAGTTTCTTTTCGGTTTTCCCCGGCGATCACCGTTAACGGGATCGTCCTGAACTCACCAGCATAATGGCCGGCACGTTTTGCCACCACTTTTATGTTCTTGTTAAGCCGTAAAATCGTCTCCCCGATTAATCCTTCTTTTTCTGCCAGTTCGACCGGGATAATGGTTATCGCGATATCGCCAACCAGATCATAAGCCCGGACAAGAAGATCGAGTTCGGCTGGCGACAACTTATTTTTCAAAGCCTTTTTCAACTTCATTTTTCAAATAAGCATGTTCAAATAATAATTCCATGTATAGCAAAAGCTCGAAACCTTTCGTTTTCACCCTTCGGGTATAAGTTTCGTACGAGCAGGCGAGCTGCTCAACTCAGCTTTATATACAATCATTATTTTTTATAAATTGTCAGTTTCATAAAAAAAATCTAACCTGTCAGGCATTATCCGGTATAATTATTTACCGTTGGCTCAATACACTTATTTTTATTTATTTTAAAGCCCTCAATAATTCCGGAGTCAGCCATGCCTAAAAAATTCACCGAAAAACGACAACACCCGCGCCACCGCTTCAACCAGAACGGTCCGTTTGCCGTTACCGGCCCCAAAGCAGACAAACTTGGTCAAATCGTGGATATCAGTCTCGGGGGAATGGCTTACTGTTACTTTGACGACCAGGAATGGTCGCCCGCCGCCATTGATTACAAAATCCTGTTTAACGATCCTGATTTCTCGACGACAGATATCCGGACAAAGATCATTTCAAACCAGATCATCAAAAAACAGACTCCGACCGGCGAAATTATTTTACACCGCCAAGGAGTTCAGTTTATCGACCCCCCACCGCTCTGCGTGCAGGCCCTTAAAAATTTTATCGCCAATCACTTCCCGAACCAACCGGCAAACCCGGCCTGAACCTGTTTGAAATCACCTCACAAATCGAAAACCTTTGTTTTAATCAGCACGGATCTTATCACCTAAGGATAAAAACAACCCTCTCCTTTTTATGAAATCAGAAAATTTCGCCGGATACTTCCCGGTTTTAAACCCTGCAAGCTGTTGACTTTTCATCGCAATTGGAATACATTCCCATGTTTTTCCGCAATTCCTGCGGCATCAGATAAAAGGCTTGAGTAAAAAACCAAACCGCCTTTTTGTACCACAAGGGCATAAGTTTCGTTTGAGTCGACAAGCGACTCAACTCAGCTTTATACCACAAGGGCATAAGTTTCGTTTGAGTCGACAAGCGACTCAACTCAGCTTTATACCACAAGGGCATAAGTTTCGTTTGAGTCGACAAGCGACTCAACTCAGCTTTATTTGCATCTTTCAAATCGAGGATTATTGACTTGAGTATCAAGGCTCTGAAAGGCTTTAAAGATATCCTGCCGACCGAGGTTCACACCTGGCAACGCATTGAAAAGGTAGCTCGCGACATCTTCCACCGATTTGAATTTTCCGAAATCAAGGTGCCGATTCTGGAGAAGACCAAACTCTTCAGTCGTTCAATCGGAGAGGCCACCGATATTGTCGAAAAAGAGATGTACACCTTCACCGACCGCAATGGCAGCTCAATCACCATGCGGCCGGAGGGAACAGCCTCGGTCCTCCGAGCATTCATCGAACACAGCCTCCATGCGCTGCAACCCATCCAGAAACTCTATACGATCGGCCCGATGTTTCGCCATGAACGTCCGCAAAAAGGTCGATTACGCCAGTTTCACCAGATAAGCGTTGAGGTGCTCGGTACCGATCTACCCCGGCAGGATGCCGAACTGATCGCCATGGCCTGGCTCCTGTTGACCGAACTTAGACTTACCGTCAGCCTGGAAATAAATTCGCTGGGCTGCCCGGCCTGCCGGCCAGAATTCAACCAGGCCTTAATCGATTTTCTGGCCTCCTGCGAGGGACCACTATGCGAGGATTGCCAACGCCGACGGCAGACAAATCCTTTAAGGGTCCTGGACTGCAAGGACGAAAACTGCCAGGAGCAATACAAAGCCGCCCCCTCGATTATTGATCATCTCTGCCCGGCATGTACCGATCATTTCCAGGCGGTGCAAGATGGACTTACCTTGCTGGAAATCCCATATAAAAGTAATTCCCGCATGGTGCGCGGCCTGGATTACTATACCCGGACGACTTTCGAACTGGTCACCGATGCCCTCGGGGCCCAGAGCGCGGTCGGGGCCGGCGGCCGTTACGACGGGTTGGTCGGTCAATTAGATGGCCCAAAAGACATGCCCGGCATTGGTTTTGCCATGGGCATCGAAAGACTGGTCCTCTTGTTGGAGCAACAGACAGAAACAAGCGAACCGCAGGGAATCGACATCTTTGTTGTCAGCCTGGGGACAGCCGCCGCCGACCTGGCCTTTAAGATCGTCCATACTCTAAGAAAATCAGGGGTGCAGGCGACCATGGATCTGGCCGGCCGCAGTATGAAAAACCAGATGAAACAGGCGGGCCGCAACAATGCCCGCTATACCTTGATTATCGGCGAAGATGAGTTAACCAAAGGCCAGCTGGTTCTGCGGGACATGCAAACCAGGGAACAGGAAGAAATCGCCTTCACCGATGAAATAACGCCTTGGAGCAAGGCCCTGGCGGCCAAACTTCTAAACAAATAATTTTAAGGAGCAAAACCCTATGGAATCCATGGGTAATCTTAAACGAACTCATTCCTGCAATCAGTTGGGAAAGGACAATATCGGCCAGGAAGTCACCCTGATGGGCTGGGTGCTGCGGCGCCGGGACCACGGCGGAGTAATCTTTATCGACCTGCGGGATCGCAACGGCATCACCCAGGTGGTTTTCAATCCCGAGTTAAATGGCGAGGTCCATGCCAAAGCCCATGGCCTGCGAAGCGAGTGGGTCCTGGCGGTACGCGGCAAGGTAAACCACCGGCCGGACGGCATGATCAACCCGAAACTGCAGACCGGGGAAATTGAAATTCTGGTCGATGAGCTTCGAATCTTGAATGTCAGTAAAACCCCACCTTTTCCCCTGGATGAGGAGACGGAAGTATCCGAAAATCTGCGGCTCAAATATCGCTACCTCGACCTGCGTCGGCCGGTAATGGCGGAAAACCTGGTAATGCGCCACCATGCCTGTCAGGCCATCCGTTCTTATTTAAACGAGATCAACTTCCTGGAAATTGAAACCCCTTTCCTGACCCGCTCCACACCGGAAGGTGCCCGCGACTATCTGGTCCCCAGCCGGGTAAATGCCGGGAAATTCTACGCCCTGCCCCAGTCGCCACAACTATTCAAACAGCTGCTGATGATTGCCGGGATGGACCGTTATTACCAGATCGTTAAATGTTTCAGGGACGAAGATCTGCGGGCCGACCGCCAACCAGAATTTACCCAGGTGGACATGGAGTTGTCCTTTGTCGATGAGGAGGATATCTACCTGATTGCCGAAGGGCTGATGACCACCTTATTAAAAACAACCCGCAATCTTGAAATCAAAACGCCTTTCCCGCGCATGACCTACCAGGAGGCGATGGATCGTTTCGGCAACGATAAACCAGACACCCGTTTCGGCCTTGAATTAACCAGCCTGACCGAGGTGATCAAAGATTGCAGTTTTAAAGTTTTCAAATCAGTAGTTGAAAAAGGCGGCCTGGTCAAAAGCATTAACGCCAAGGGCTGCGCCACCTTTTCCCGGAAAGATCTTGATGACCTGACCACCTATGTCGCTGATTTCGGCGCCAAAGGTCTGGCCTGGGTCAAAATGAAAGCAGACGGCGAATGGCAATCGCCCATCGCCAAATTCTTCACCGATCAGGAACGGGCCGAAATGACCAGAGTCCTGGGCGCCGAAGAGGGTGATCTCCTGTTCTTCGTGGCCGATCAGCCGGCCATCGTCCACAATGCCCTGGCTGAATTGCGTCTGGAACTGGCCCGCCGTCTGGAGCTGATTGACAAAAACACCTTTGATTTCTTGTGGGTAACCGAATTTCCGCTGCTTGAATATGACCACGAAGCAAAACGGCATACCGCCGTCCATCATCCTTTTACCGCACCCTTTGAAGAAGATCTTGCTCTGCTGGATTCCGATCCCGGCAAGGTCAGAAGCCGCGCTTACGATCTGGTTTTAAACGGCACGGAAATCGGCGGCGGCAGCATTCGTATCCACCAGAAAAACATTCAGGACAAGGCCTTCAAGGCCCTGGGCATCTCGGATGAGGAAGCGACTGACAAATTTGATTTTCTGCTTACCGCTCTGGAACTTGGCGCCCCGCCCCATGCCGGAATCGCCTTTGGCCTGGACCGCCTGATGATGATTTTGGCGGGCCGGGAATCAATCAGAGACGTAATCGCTTTTCCCAAGACCCAGAAGGCCGGTTGTCCGCTTACCGATGCGCCGTCTTCCGTGGCCAGGAAGCAGTTGACGGAATTGTATCTGCGCCCGGACTGGAAGGAATCATAAGGCTAAAAGCTGGTCGCCAACAAATCCGGCGACAGCTCACATCCCAGATTGTCGCGGACAATCTCACGAACCTGCGGGTCAGGGTCATTTTGCATACCGGCCAAGTGAAGGCGAGCCTGGTCGGTAGCAATAATTCCAAGAAGATTACAGGCCTCACCCCTGATATATGGGGTGGGGTCATTTAACAACGGCAAAAGGGAAGGGATGGCAAGCGGGATTTCCTCCGGCCGGAGCATGGCCAGTTCCTCAAACAGCACCGCCACTCCCAGCCGCACCATGAACCTCTCATCTCGCAGCAGTTCCCCGGTCAACCCGTAGAGCGCGACGTCTTGTTTAAACATGGCTACTATATTTTCTACATGCCCCATTTCGAGAAAATCTCCGATTACCGGCAGGAGATCATCATTATTTGTTGCCATAATCCATAATCCTTTTTCAGCAAAAATACGCAGGGCCTGTTTATGTTGTTACCCGCCTCGGCCGGCTGTTCTTCAATCATTCCCGGCCTGAACGTCGTTTCCCTTATCAAACCGAAAGGGCCTCCCCCCTTGCCTGACTTGAAGGCATGCTTATATTTACCAAAGAGTTTCTTCCGGTCAAGTCCCGATCTCTGATGACGGTGACCGCGCGATCAATTGAAGCTCCCCGCGGCAGATAGCGAACAGCGTGAAACTTCGAGCCGCGTGGAATGCGCTCGCTGTTTCATGCTCATCCCAACAATCCAAGCTGACAGAGGCAAAATGGACAAGAAAAGTTTCGACCCGTTTGAGGACCGACTATCCAGGGATATCCGGAATAATCTTTCCAACGCCTTGATGGTCGCCCTGACTGAACTGGATCTGCGTCCAGTCCGGGAAAAAGCCGAAACATATCTTAGTTCCAACCCCGAGTCGATCTACCGGGACTATATTAAAGACCGCCTCGCGCGCTACGACCAAGCCCTTGCTAAAATCAAACAGGACAAGATAAACGAGCCATTCTTTCGAGCCCTTGTTTTATGGGACCAGGAACTTTTTTTTGAGGTCCATGAACTTCTGGAAACTTTATGGCTGTCAGCCACCGGGGCCGAAAAAGAAATCTTGCAAGCCATGATCAGGGCGGCCGGCATGTATATACACCTGGCGCATGGCAACCGGCAAGGGGCCCAAAAAATGGCGGACAAAGCACTCAAGGCCTTTGCAAAAAACCGAGATAAAATCCCCCCATTTCCCGGTTTTAATTTACTTCTGGCCAAACTTGAAGAACTGGATCCAACCCCACCCAGATTAAGTTAATAAGCCATAGGGAAATATCTTGTCATGCTCTCGGCATCCCGTTAAGATAAGAATTATTGGAATATACATAATAATTTACTTATATTTTTATATTATCACACAATTACAAGGAGTAAGCTTATGGCTGGCGATAAAGTAAAACAACTTAGCGATGCGGAATTCGAGGCAACCATCAAATCCGACACCCCATGTCTGGTTGATTTCTGGGCCCCCTGGTGCGGCCCCTGCAAAGCGATAGGCCCGGTGGTTGAAGAATTGGCAGGAGAATACGCCGGCAAAGTGGTAATCGCAAAAATGAATGTCGACGACAATCCGACTACCCCCGGAAAATTCGGAGTACGGGCCATCCCGACCCTGATCCTTTTCAAAAAAGGTAATATCGTTGACCAGGTAACCGGCGCCGTAGGCAAATCACAGCTCATTGCGATGCTTAACAAGGCCCTCTAGGAAATTATTTCAACCACGAAAATGGGCGATTCTGATTATCAGCTGATTATTGTGGGAGGCGGACCAGCCGGACTAACTGCCGGTCTGTATGCCTCCCGTGCCAAACTCAAAACGGTCCTTCTAGAAAAAGGCGCCACCGGCGGCCAGGTAATGTTGACCGACTGGATAGACAACTACCCCGGCTTTCCAGAGGGCATTTCCGGTTTCGATCTGGCCGACAAAATGGCAGCCCAGGCCAAACGTTTTGGCCTTGAAACAAGATCAAATACCATAGTCACCAGGATGGATCTCAAGACCGGGACCAAAAAAATATTCCTGGAAGACGGCAGCCACCTCACCTGTAAATCTTTAATCATTGCCACCGGGGCTCGCCCCAGCGAACTCAAGGTTCCAGGGGAGATTGAATTTGCGGGCAAAGGTGTTTCTTATTGCGCGACGTGTGATGCGCCATTTTATCGCGACCAGGAAGTAGTCGTGGTCGGCGGTGGCAATACCGCGATTCAGGAAGCCATTTATCTGACCAAATTCGCCCGCAAGGTAAAGGTTATCCATCGGCGGGAACAATTACGGGCGACCCAGATTATTCAAGACCAGGCCCTGGCCAATGAAAAGATTGAATTTATCCTGAATTCGACTGTCACCGAAATCAGCGGCGCGAAAGGGGTAGAAAAGATTCTACTCAAAAACACCGCCGGCGCAGAAAGTATTATTCCGGCCCAGGGTATTTTTATCCTGATCGGCACCAACCCGAATAACGAGATGCTGCCACTTGACCAAATTGAAACAAAAGAAGGTTTTGTGATTACCGATCGTGAAATGCGAACCAATATCCCTGGAGTGATGGCCGCCGGCGACATCTGCTACAAATCAGTGCGCCAGGTAGTCAATGCAGCCGGGGAAGGGGCCGTTGCAGCCATGGCGGCTGAACATCATCTCGCCGCTCCCCAAAAGAAATAAAACCATTAATTTAATTTTCCAAAAACCATAAAAAATTAATCCTCTTCTCACCTGACAGGCTTCTGAGTTATTATGACTATTAACCGGACAAAATCCATATTGTTTCAATTACTGGCTGTATTGCTGCTCATCTCAACAATCCACCTGATAACCGGATGCGCAGCCAAGGACGCCAAACTAAATGATACGCCGGAGCCCCTGGCCAAGGAAGGCCTGGCCTATTTCAATGACGGCGATTATTACTCGGCCCTGGAAAAATTCAAACTGATCAAAGAACGGCACCCATTCAGCCGATTCAGCCTGTTGGCTGAATTAAAAGCGGCAGATTGTGAATACTTTTTAAAAAACTACAAGGAGGCCCTGGCTTTATACGAAGAGTTTGAAAACAAGCACCCGACCAATGAGGCAATCCCTTACGTTCTTTTCCAGATTGGCCGTTGCCATTTCCAACAGATCGGCGCCATTGACCGGGACCCGACCGGGGCGCATAATTCTATCCAGGCCTTCAACCGCTTAATCAAAACCTTTCCCAAGTCATCTTACATAAACGAGGCCAGGATCAAGATCAAAAAGGCCGAAAATTTTCTGGCCGACCACGAACTTTACGTCGCAAATTACTATATGAAAATCAAGTCGTACCAAGAGGCGCAAGGCCGGATAAATTACTTGCAATCCCACTATCCTGAGTCAGAAGCCGCGAAAAATTCCAAAGACCTGCAGGCTATTATCGACCGGGAAACCGCTGCTGAAAAGTAAAGAATCTAAGCCCTGCTCTGACTAATGGTCCGCCGCAGTTTCTTATCGTATCTCTCCTGCTCACTAAAGATACAACCGCAATAAGGCTGGCGATAGAGATCCATTTCTATTGCCAGATCTATCCCCTGCTGCCAACCCTGCCGAAAATCATGATAGAAAAACGAGATATTATGCTCGGTGGCCAATCTCTCGGCGATGGCCCGAATCCGCTCATGCTTCTGATAACGACTGTAAAGCAGGGTGGAAGTAAACGCATCGGCCCCAACCTCTTTTGCCTTTTGCGCCACCACTGAAAGCCGCATCTCGTAGCAGATCTCACAACGCCTCTCTTCATGAAAAACCACCTGGCGCAGATATTCCTTAAGACCGTATTCCCTGACGCTCTCAATCTTGAAATTCATCTTGCTACTAAGCAAATCGACGGAGGCAAGCCTCCTTTTGAATTCAGCAAAGGGATGGATATTGGGATTGAAAAAGAAGCCGTGCACCTCATGCCCCTCATCCCGCAAAACCTCAAGGGGATAAATCGTACAAGGACCGCAGCAAATGTGCATGAAGATCTTCATCTTACTTCAGGACTTGCCAGCTTTAAATTGCCGGATATCAATGTTGTACTTGCCAATCTTATAATTAATAATTCTCAAACTGGTGCTTAACAGATCCGCCGCCTTGGTCTGATTGCCGCCCGTCTTTTTCAGGGCATCGACAATCAACTCCTGTTCAAAATGCTCTACCGCCGAGGCAAAAGAAGAGGTCATCCCTAAATTATTGACACTTTCCGATGTTTGCAGGGAGGGAGGCAGATGATAGCCTTTGATCGAATCATCATCACAGATCAACACCGCTCTTTCCATGCAATTTTCCAGCTCCCGGACATTCCCGGGCCAATGATACTGCATTAATAAGTCAATGGCCGGGGTCGAAATCCGCCGGATGTCCTTATTATTTTCCTTACTGTATTTCTGCAGAAAAAAATCAGCCAGCAATAAAACATCGGTCCGTCTTTCCCGCAAAGGGGGCAGATAGATGGGAAAAACATTCAAGCGATAATAAAGATCATCCCTGAACAAACCGACGGCCACCGCATTTTCCAAGTCCTTATTGGTCGCGGCCACCAGCCTGACATTGGTTTTAATTACTCTGGTGCCCCCCAGTCGCTGAAATTCCCGATCCTGAATAACATTAAGCAATTTAACCTGCACATTCTGGCTCAACTCCCCGATCTCATCAAGAAACAGGGTGCCGCCTTCCGCCAACTCAAACCGCCCTTTTTTAACCATATTGGCCCCGGTGAAGGCGCCTTTTTCATGCCCGAACAATTCGCTTTCCAATAAGGTCTCGGGCAGGGCGGAACAATTAACCACGACAAAGGGCTCGCGGGCCCGTTTGGAATTATAATGCAGGGCTTTGGCAATCAGGGTTTTTCCGGTCCCGGATTGACCACGCAACAGGACGGTGGCCGTGGAATCAGCCACCCGATGCATCATTTCAAAAACTTCCTGCATTCGGCTACTGTTACTGACAATATGCTCGAACTGATACTTGCCGGAAAGCTCTCTCTTGAGCTGCTTGTTCTCTCTTTGTAGCCGTTCTCTTTCCTCATTTACTGCCTGAATTCGGACAACGGTCTGGGCCACCAGACCGCTTAGAACCGTGAGAAACTGCAGGTCCTTTTCGAAATCAACCCCTTTTTTATCTTCCCGGTCGATACTCAAAGCGCCAATGGTCTGCTGGCCGTGCTTGACCGGCACACAGATAAAAGAGATGGTTTTCCGACTCACATCACCCCGGGATTTAGTCCGGTTCAAAAAAAGCGGTTCCTCACTAATCTGCGGCACGACAATCGGGGCGCCGGAGGCCACCACCCGCCCGGTAATCCCTTCACCGATCTTATACTTGCCCCTGCTTCTGGCCTCAGCCGTCATCCCGTGCGCCACTTCAATCTCAAGCTGCCCGGTTACCGGATTGATAATGGTGACTGTGCCATTACTCATCCCGGTCTCGGCCGACAATATTGCCATGATCCGCTCCAGACACTCCCGCAGATCAATGGACGAGGCCAGAGCTTTGGTTATCTCATATAAACAGGTTAAATCAGCCAGTTCCTGATCGGTTTTCAAAATTACCCTTTGTCCCAGAATTAATTTTTCCCTATGTTCAGGCCAGTGGCAATCAACAATCACCACCAATTGATCTCATTTGATGATTTAAAGAAATTCCGCCACCGCATCCGCCCATAGCCGATAGCCATCAGCGGCAAGATGAATCTCATCCTCCAAAACACTTGCCAGCGGTTGCCCTTGATCATCGGTCAATTTATCGTAGGCATCCAAAAATGATATCCCCAATCGGGCAGCCATCTCCTGAAGTCTTTTATTCAAATCAACGACCGCATTGTCCGCCAGGTAAGGAAGACGCATGGGCAACAGGCTGTTCACCACAATTTTCGCTTGCGGAAAAGCAGCACGGTATACCTGCACAACCTTTTCGTAGGTGTCTTCCAGACCATAATCTTCCATGGTTACATTATTAGTGCCGATCATGATCAATATCCAATCAGGCGGGGTCAGACTTGAAATCATCTCCTCAGTCCGCCACAACAATTCAGCAACCGATTCCCCGGCTTTCCCCTTATTATCTACCTGATATTCCGGGAAGCGGGCCTGCCAATCATAAAACTCAATCAAGGAATCCCCAACAAAGAGAAGTTTACTGTATGATTTGTCTGCCATGAATGATCTCCCTTTTTTTATCCGATCTGGTCAAATAATATGGTTTAGATCCGTGACGTGAAATAGTAATAATATCCTTAGAAAGTAAAGAGCTTCAATAACCACAGCAACGATATAAACTTTAAAAAGTCATTTCCCCGTCGGGGAAGAAGCTGACTCAGAATTGACCCTGCAAAGATTAACCGCAGATATAACCGTCAATATAACCTAAGTTCAAATTAATTCATTATTGTCTTTACAGATTTTTCAAATTTGTAAAATATTTAATAATAAAGCAAGGAAGGCATTTATCGGGAAAGAAGAACCACCACGCTCATCGCCCCTACCGAGACTTCTGATTTAGATACCGGCTGAGCTTCATGGTCCGGCACAATGTCCAAGGGTGCTGCGATCCAGGTATCAATAATCCGATACCATTTCTTGCCGCTCACCGGCTTGGGCACCTCAAATAACCGGGGCTTCAGCTCCCCGTTGAGCAGAACAAAAAAATCATCATCCGGCGTTTCAGCCATCGCGCCGCCATCGAGAAAAAAGGCCAAGGTTTTACACTCAGCTGACCAGTCCTGCTCGCCGGCAATTAATGATTGCCATCTTACTTCCTGCCGGGCAACATCATCATGGTTTGGAAAAAAGTCAGCCCGCCGGAAAACCGGATGATTTTTGCGCAAACTGATCAACAACCGAAAAAATCTCAGGAGATCTCCATTTTTCTCAACCAGTCGCCAATCGAGCCAGCTTATTTCATTATCCTGGCAATAGGCATTATTATTCCCCTTTTGACTGCGGCCCAGCTCGTCGCCCGCCACCAGCATCGGCGTCCCTTGCGAAAGGAAAAGAATGACCGCCAGCGTGCGGATCCGCCGCCAGCGCACGGCCATAATCTGCTGATCATCGGTATCGCCTTCCACCCCACTATTCCAACTAAGGTTCACATTATCGCCGTCGCAATTTTTCTCGCCGTTTGCCAGGTTGTGCTTGTGATTATAGCTGACCAAATCATATAAGGTGAAACCGTCATGGCTGGTGATAAAATTAATACTGTTAAAAGGCCGCAATTCATGGCGCTGATACAAATCGGCGCTACCGCTCATTCTGGTGGCTAGTTTTGCTATAGTATCTTGATGGCCAGCCATAAAAGAGCGGACATCATCCCGGAATTTTCCGTTCCATTCGGCCCACCGCCGGTGGGAGGAAAAACTGCCGACCTGATAAAGACCGGCCGCGTCCCAGGCTTCGGCAATGATCTTGGTATGAGCCAGTACCGGATCTTCGGCAATCTGCTCAACCATAGGCGGGTTACTTAACACTTTACCGTCCGGGGCCCGTCCCAGGATTGAGGCCAGATCAAACCGGAAACCATCAACATGCATTTCCACCACCCAGTAACGCAAACAATCCATAATCAAACTTCTGACCAGAGGATGATTACAGTTCAAGGTATTGCCGCAACCCGAAAAATTCAGATAATCACGGCTGACCGAATCCAAAAGATAATATATTGTATTATCCAGGCCGCGAAAACTTATGACCGGTCCATCGCTACCACCTTCGGCCGTATGATTAAAAACAATATCCAAAATGACCTCAATGCCGGCTTGATGCAAGGCCTTGACCATTTCTTTAAATTCCCTGACCTGATTGCCGTCCCGACCGTTTACCGCATAAGAGGCCTTCGGGGCAAAAAAAGCCAAAGGACTATACCCCCAGAAATTCAACAGTTTTTTACCGTTTTCCGGATTGATATTGACGATCTCATTTTCATTAAACTCAGTAACCGGCAGCAACTCAACCGCCGTTACCCCAAGCTCCTTCAGATAGGGAATTTTTTCAACTATCCCGGCGTAAGTCCCTGGATGCTCAACTCCGGATGAAGCGTGGCGGGTATATCCCCTGACATGCAACTCATAGATAATTGAATCCTTTAAAGGGATATTGAGCGGCCGGTCTTTCCCCCAATCAAAATGGTCATCGACAATGCAGCAACGTCGGTGGAATTGGTTCTCTTGGCTTTTTGCTCCCCGGCGGATGTAAGATTTGTTCCATTGGGAACTCCCGGTCAAGGCCTTGGCGTATGGATCCAAAAGTAAATGCTCGCTTGCAAAAAAATGACCGCGGCCGTTGGGATCATACGGCCCTGCTACTCTGAAACCATACCGAATATTGGGATCCAGACCATGAACAAGAATATGCCAGAGATCACCCGTCCGACACTCATCGGGATCAAGATTAATTTCTGCTATTTTAGCTCCTTCTCCAGACCTGAAAAGTAAAAGAGCAACTTCCTCGGCATGACGAGAAAAAACCGCAAAATTAACGCCATCAGCCATTATGGTGGCGCCTAGCGACAAAGGACTACCCGGACTGAAACTATATGATTCCATTTTTCTCCATCAATCTCTTGAAAAACCCTGTGAAAGGTAAACCCTGGTGTTTGACCACCTCAAATCATTTCTTCACGATTCACCCTATAAAACAAAAATTTAATATCGTGCTTGACATTTTAGTAATAATTACTAATTATATAATTAAGCGATTTAATATTAGTCATTATAGATGAAAAAATTGTTATTCAATAATCATAAGTTAATTGAAATTATAAATAACCGGATAAAATCAGATCGATTCTTCCGGTTTGAACTAAAATTTACACCTTTTGCAACAAACATCAGGAGGTAGGCTATGGGACTTTTTGGCAAACTCGGAATGGAAAAACCTTTCACTCCCTCAATTGACTGGGACATAACTCCGATGTACACCTTTACCATGTTCGAAAGCTGGGGCGGGAAAGGAGAAGAAAGAATCAGAAACAATGATGAAAAGTTCTATTACTTTTTCATTGATAACTGGCAGAAGCCGGCCCAGTTATGCCTCATGGAAAGAGGCGTCAAACACGCCGAGATACTGGCCATGATCGATGCGCCCCAGAAGATGATTGATACCTGCGTAACGGACCAAGGAAAATCTGGGACATTCGACCGAAATTACGCCATTGATGAGGTCCTTAAAAACTGGTTGAAGAAAAACGTCGTCTATTCAGACGATGATTCAATGGTCACTCCGATCAAAAAACAGGTAAAAATTATAAACCTGGAAACAGGACTGCCAAGAGCAGAGGACCCTCATCCGGCATACATCTCCGCTAAACTTCGGGCCGACGGAAAAACCTTTACCGAAGATGAACTGCCCGAGCTGATCGCCAAAAACAACTTATTTGACAGTCAACGGAACATAACCGGCTCATTTCCAAATGTGTTAATCGATAATGGCGACGGCCTGACCGTAACCGACTTGAAAACCGGCATCATGTGGCAGAGGGAAGGTTGCGATATCGCCAATATCCTGCGCGTGAAGTCCTATGTCAGGGAACTGAAAGCCAACGAATTTGCCGGTTTTAACGATTGGCGTTTGCCGACAACAGACGAAGCCATGTCTTTGCTGGAACCACATATAGGCGAAAAAGATCTGTTTATTCACAAATGTTTTTCAGATAACCAGCCCTTTATTTTTACTGCCGACCGCCGCAGTCCGGGGGGTTACTGGTTTGTTGACTTCAAACAGGGCACTGTTTTCTGGGCTTCCGGCACTATACCCGGAGGTTTCGGCCGGGCTTGCCGAACCATCTAAATTTATCCTTCCCCTGAATTGCCGGCTGGATTTACCTCCTAAAAATCCGGTCGGCAATTCTTTTTTTACCCCAGTAATATCCACCCCGCACGCCAAGAAACTCCTACCCATTTTTTTGCAATCAGACTATTGACAGATACCATCCATGGTAATATTTTTTTCGTTGTTCATCTCCAGCGTCAAGAAATATAAGAAAAAAGGAAATAGAAATGTCTATCGATGTCATGCAAATAAATGAACTGGTGGAAAAAGAAAATACTCTACTGCAAAATATCAGAGGCGAGATCGGCAAGGTCATTATCGGTCAAACCCAACTGGTGGAAAGATTACTGATCGCTCTGCTCTGCAACAACCACGTATTAATTGAAGGGGTGCCGGGACTTGCCAAGACCCTGTCGGTAACCACCCTGTCCCGGATCATTCAGGCCTCCTTCAAGCGGATCCAGTTTACGCCCGACCTACTGCCTGGCGATCTGATCGGTACCATGATCTACAACCCCAAAAGCGGAGAATTCACCACCCGAAAAGGTCCGATCTTCGCCAATATCATCCTGGCCGATGAAATAAACCGGGCCCCGGCCAAGGTCCAGAGCGCCTTGCTTGAAGCGATGCAGGAAAGGCAGATCACCATCGGCGACCAGAGTTACCCCCTGGACGATCCTTTCATGGTTTTGGCTACCCAGAACCCGATCGACCAGGAAGGCACTTACCCACTGCCCGAAGCCCAGGTTGACCGTTTCATGCTCAAGTTGAAAGTTACCTATCCGTCTCAAGATGAGGAAAAGTTAATCCTGCGCCGAATGGCCTCTTCCGAAAAAGAAATTGTAGTTGAGCCGATCATCACCCCGGCCGATATCATCCGGCTCCGCCGTCTGACCGACCGGATATACATGGACGAAAAAATCGAAGACTACATCATCAGACTGGTCGCCGCCACCCGGCAGCCGGCTGCTTATAATATCGACCCGAACCTGATCCAGTACGGGGCCTCACCCCGAGCCTCCATTTTCCTGGCCCTGGCCTCGCGGGCCCATGCCCTGCTGGCCGGTCGCGGTTATGTAACCCCCCAGGACGTCAAGGCCATTGCGATGGATGTCCTACGCCACCGGATTACCGTGACCTATGAGGCGGAAGCCGAAGAAAAGAGTTCTGAAGATATCGTGCAACAGATTCTAGATACTGTCGAAGTACCATGATCAACAAAGATCTTGCCAAAAAAATACGCCATATCCAGATTTACACCAAAAAGGCAGTCAACGATATCCTGGCCGGCGAGTATGAAAGCGTATTCAAGGGCCGAGGCATGGAGTTTGACGAGGTGCGCGAATATCAGCCCGGCGATGAAATCCGGACCATTGACTGGAATGTCACGGCCCGCACCGGGCGGCCCTATGTCAAAAGATATGTCGAAGAACGGGAACTGACCGTCTTTTTCCTGGTCGACCTTTCGGCCTCCGGCCTGTTCGGCAGTGTCGAAAAAATGAAAAACGAGGTGGCGGCCGAACTATGCGCCCTACTCGCCTTTTCGGCAATAAGAAACAACGACAAGGTCGGGCTGATCGTTTTTACCGATTGTATTGAGATGTTTATCCCGCCCCGCAAAGGAACCTCCCATGTCCTGCGGCTGATCCGCGAACTCTTGTGTTTTTCCCCGCGCCAGAGCAAAACAGACATCGGGGCCGCCCTCGACTATTTTGGAAGGGTCGGCAAAAAACGTTGCGTTACCTTCCTGGTCTCCGATTTTATCTCGCCGGACTTTGCCCGCCCTTTGCGCGCCATGGCCAAACGCCATGATTTAATCGCCGTTTCGATCACCGACCCCCATGAGCTTCAGATGCCGGATGTGGGATTGATCAGTCTGGAAGATGCCGAAACCGGTGAACGGATCATTATGGATACCTCCAGCCGCCAGGTCCGCCAGCGCTATGCCGAACTCGGCCTTCTGCGACGCCAGGAATTGGCCGAGATGTTTGCCGGCTTCGGTATCGGCCATATTCCGCTGCTGACCAGTGACGATTATGTTCAGGACCTGGTCCGCTTCTTCAAGAAAAGAGAGCGGAGGTTTTCATAAAAAATGATCCTCACTCAAAGAACAATATCCAGCCGTCTGCGATTTTTCCTGGCTTTATGCACCGGCCTCGTCCTGATCTCCTGCCAGGGACATAACCCGGCCCCGCCGGCAGAAAAAATCATCACCCGGAATTATGAAAAACCGCCCGTTACCCTTAAATTATCCATAAACAAACCGGAAATCACCGTGGCCGAGACCCTCACTCTCACCTTGACGGCTGAACTGCCGGAAGGATACAAGGTTGAATTCCAGGACTTCCCGGAATTCCCGGAAGAATCCCAATCTTTCAAGGTAGTGCGCCAAAATACCTCCCGACCGCAGCTTACCGCCGGCAACTTGATCACAATCCGCAATAGCCTGCAACTTGAACCTTTTCTGGCCGGGGCATACCAGGTACCGCCCCTGCAGGTCATCTTCAAATCAGAAAAGGATAAAGATTTTCAGGCGTCAATCACAACCGAGCCGATTACTATCAAGGTTAACTCTTTGCTGGCCGATAATCCCGAAACCCAAAAAATCGCCGATATTACGCCGCCTGTCGATCAGCCGTTAAGCAAAAACACCATCGGCTGGATCATGGCAGGAATAGCGGCCCTGATTATCAGCGGATTACTGGTTTACCGATTTTATCCGCGCCACCCGCAGAAAGAAGAAAAACCGGTGGTCCCTGCTCATCTCATTGCTCTAGAAGAATTAAAAAAACTGCTCGCCGCCCAACTTCTCGACAAGGGCGAGATTAAAATCTTTCACCAAGGTGTTTCCGGTATCCTGCGCCGGTACATCGAAAACCGTTTCGGCCTGCGAGCCCCGGAAAGAACAACCGAAGAATTTCTGACCGAACTCGCCGCAACCCCGGTGTTAAAAGCCGCGCACAAACTTTTGCTCAAAAAATTTCTGACCCATTGCGATCTGGTTAAATTTGCCGAACACCAACCCGCTGAAGAGGAAATCCGCCAGACCATCGATCTGGGCCGCCAGTTTATTGAAGAGACCAAAGAGATTGTATCATGATATTCGCCACCCCATGGGCCTTGCTCGGTCTATTAATCATCCCGTTTATTGTCTACCTGCTCTTACGCCGTAAGCAACACGCCTCTTTGCGTTTTTCCTCCACCAGACTGCCAGCCGCCGCCGGCCGCTCCTGGCGGCAGAAGATGATCCACCTCCCTCTGTTTTTGCGGGTCCTGACCCTCATCCTGCTGACCCTGGCCCTGGCCCGACCTCAGGCCGGAATGGAAAAGGTCTATGATGTCAGCAAGGGCATCGCCATTGAAATGGTGGTCGACCGGTCCAGCAGTATGAGTGAAGAGATGGAATTCGGCTCCCGGCAACTTAACCGGCTGGAAGTGGTCAAGGAGGTGTTCAAGGAGTTTGTCCGCGGCAACCAGGACCTTTCCGGCCGCAACAATGATCTGATCGGCATGATCAGTTTTGCCCGCTATGCCGACACCATCTGCCCACTGACCCTGGCCCACGGCGCCCTGGACGGGTTTCTGGATAACGTCAAACTGGTTGACTTAAAAAGTGAAGACGGCACCGCGATCGGCGACGCCCTGATGCTGGCGACCGCCCGCCTGAAAACCGCCGAAGAATCATTAAGCAAACAAGCCCACGGCCCGGAAAACAAGGAACGCAACTACGAGATCAAGAGCAAGATTATTATCCTGCTCACCGACGGCATGAACAACCGGGGCGAAAACAAACCAGAGGAAGCGGCTGCCCTGGCCAAGGAATGGGGGATAAAAATATATACCATCGGGGTGGGCAGTGAAAAATCATCCATGAATATCCCCGGCTTTTTCGGTCTCCAGGCCCCCAGCCTGCCTTCGATTGATAAAGCAATGCTTGGCAAACTGGCGGAAAATACCGGCGGCATTTTTCGGATGGCGGAAGACGCCAAGGCCTTACGCGCAATTTACCAGGAGATTGATCAACTGGAAAAAAGCGAGGTCACCAGTGTCCGCTATATCGATTATAAAGAATTATTCAGTCGGTTCGCCTTGACCGCACTGGCCCTGCTCGCGCTGGAAATTATCCTGCGCCGCACTATTTTCAGGAAAATTCCATGAACGATATTCAAATATACAACCTCAAGGCCCTGCATCTTTTATGGGCGGTAATATTTTTTGTGGCGCTCTATCTGTACGATGCCAAACAACGAAAGGCGGCAATCGCCAGATTCGCGGTCTTAAAAAACGTATATCTGGCCAACCTGCCGGGCATGAGCCAGCAAACCGCCAGTCCCGCCAAACGTTTCGGCAAGGCCTGCTGTCTGCTGACCGGTTTGGTGTTCATCGTCATCGCCCTCTGTCGCCCGGCCTGGAATTTAAAAGAAACTACGATCAAGAGATCGGGCCGCGACATCGTCTATGCGATTGATGTGTCCCGCAGCATGCTGGCTGAAGACCTGGCCCCCAACCGTTTGGAGCGAGCCAAGATCGCCATCGCTGATTCCGTGGCCAAATTGCAGGGTGACCGGGTGGCCCTGGTCGCCTTTGCCGGCAACGCCGTAGTCAAATGCCCGTTGACCGTCGATTACGGTTTCTTCCGGATGATCCTCGAAACAATCTCGACCGACAGCGTCAGCCGCGGCGGCACCATGATCGGCGATGCAATCAGGACCATCACCGACCAGGTCTTTGATGGGCAGGAGAAAATGTTCAAGGACATCATCCTGATCACCGACGGTGAAGACCAGGAAAGTTTTCCAGTCGAGGCGGCCAAGGCGGCGGGCGACAAGGGAATCAGACTGATCATCATCGGACTGGGCGACGAAAATGAAGGTCAGCGCATCCCGATCACCAATAGTAGCGGAGTTAAGTCCTTTCTGAAATACCAGGGCAAAGAGGTGTGGACCAGACTCAATGCCGACAGCCTACGGCAAATGGCCACCGCCACTCCGGGCGGCCGATATCTGCCGGTCGCCATCGGCAATATTGATCTGGGCGAGGTTTACATGGACCTGATTGCCGGGGCTGACAAAAAAGAACTCGAGGAAAAAACGATCAAACGCTATGAAGAAAAGTTCCAGATCTTCCTGGCTATCGGCCTACTACTGGTGGCAATCGAGGCCATTATCAGCAGTAGGCGGAAAACCACCGCCCTGCCGCTTATGATTATTTTGACCCTGTTACTCTGCTCACCCAATCACGCCGAGGCGGCATCAACCCGCAGCCTGGTTAAATCAGGCAACAAGGCATATCAGGCCGAACAATATGATGAGGCCCTGGCCGCTTATGAACAGGCGGCCACCCAGGACCAGGAATCGCCCTACGTTCAATTTAACCGGGGAAATGCCCTTTATCAAAAAGGTGACTACCAAGGCGCCCTGGCCGCCTATGAACAAGCCGCCGCCCAGAATAAAGATGAAGAACTGGCGGCCCATGCCAAATATAACCTGGGCAATGCCGTCTTCCAAATCGCCGAGCAAAATAAAGACAATCCCCAGCAGGCGATCACCGACTACCTGAACAGTGTTGAACATTATCAGCAGGCGATGGCCATCGACCCGCAGATGCAGGAGGCGGCCCGCAATCTAGAAATTGCCCGAATGCGCATAAATCAGACCCGTGAAAAATTAAAACAAGATGAAAAAATGCGTCAGGAGATGAAAGATAAACTCCAGCAGATGCTTGACAAGCAAGAGGAAATGGCCGAAAAAAGTCAAGAACTGACGGATGATAAAAAAGAGGGAAAAGAACAACAAAACTCCGAGCAAAAGGCCAAACAAGAAGCGGGGAAACAGGAACAACTCCAACAGGAAGCAGCGGATACTTCTGAAAAAATGACTGAGAACAAGTCATTTGATCAGGCCCGAGAACATTTGGACCAGGCCGCCAAAGAACAGGAAAAGGCCACCGAAAATCTGCAAAAAAATGATCCGGCCGCCGCCCATGACAATCAGCAGGCGGCAATTGATGAATTGCAAAAAAGCTTGGAATCTCTGGATAAGGATGACGACAAAAAAGAAAAGGGAGACCAGGGACAGGAAAAAGAGCAGGATAAGAATAAACAAACTGAAAAGAAATCAGATCCTGGGCAAGACGGCAAGCAAGAACAGGAACAGCAACAACAGGATACTTCCCCACCCGACAATCAACCAGGGGAGCAACCGGACAAGACAAAAACTGAAAACCTTGATGCGGTGCCTCCGGACAAAACCGCCCAGGAAATATTGAACCGTGAAAAACAAAACAAACAAGAACGGCAGCTCCAGCAGACCTTCGGGGTTGAGCCGGTTGAACGGGACTGGTAAATCATGCGCTTAAACCGTTTTTTTCTTATTATTATTTTCCTCGTAACCGCCGTGCCGGAGCTTGCGGCTCAGGAACTATCGGTGCAGGCCGTGGTTGAGCGACAGGAGGTTTATGTCGGCGAATCTTTTACTATGCAGATCCAGGTGGAAGGAGACGACGCGCCACTGGAACCAGATCTGGCAAGTATTACTGATTTCACCGTCCAGCCGCGGGGGGGCCAGAAAAACAGCAGCTCATCAATCTCTATCGTCAACGGCAAATACACCCAGGTCAGCCGTCACGGCTATATCTTCAATTTCAGCCTGACCGCCAAAAAAACCGGTCGCCTGCTCATCCCGTCATTGACCGTAAACGCCGGCGGCAAATCCATGCAGACCGCGCCAATCAACATTATCGCCAAAAAACCCGAGGAGAGTGATGAATTCAAGTTACGGATCCAACTTTCCAAAGAACAATGCTATGTCGGGGAACCAGTCATCCTGACCGTAACCTGGTATATCGGCCAACGTTGCGATGATATCGAATTCAACCTGCCGATTATGACCGACCAGCGATTCGAATTGGTTGATCCGGATCCCGTCGCCAATACCGGAGACAAAGACAAACTTCTGATCCCGATGGCCGGGCGGGAAATAGTGGCGACCAGAGGCCAGGCAAAACTGGAGGGACGGGATTACACCACCGTCACTTTCCAGCAGGTTTTAATCCCGCGCCAGGCTGGAATCTTCATTCTGCCGGAAGCGACCGTCGCCTGCAAGGTGATTACCGGTTATCAGCAGAATCAACGCCACGACCCCTTTGGCAGTTTTTTCGGCCGGGGCCAACAACCCGTTTATCAACAGGTAGTCACCCCGGCCAACCAGCCATCCCTTAAGGCTAACGCTCTACCTGCAAATGGCCGGCCCGCTAATTTCAGCGGTTTGATCGGCAAGTTTACGGTCGCGGCCACGGCCGAACCAACTGAAGTAAATGTCGGAGACCCGATTACCCTGACCATTATGCTTGCCGGTCCACAATACCTGAAAAATGCAACCATGCCGCCGTTGGGCGGTCAACCGGAACTGGCCTTAAACTTCAAGATCCCAGACGAAATTTCTCCCGGCGAAATCCAGGGACACCGTAAGATATTCATCCAGACGATCAGGGCAAAACACGCCGGCCTCAAAGAAATTCCGGCCCTGAAATTACCATATTTCAACCCGGAAAGCGGCACTTATGAAACAGCGCTGTCAGCCCCAATTCCCCTGCAAGTCAAGGCCTCCCGCCAGGTAACCGCCCAGGATGCGGAAGGACTCAGCCTGCCGTCTTTAGGCCGCGAGCTAAACGCGGTCAGCCAGGGGATCGCCCATAACTACGAAGACGAATCGGTGCTGATCGGCCCCAACACAACCTTGACGACCAATACTCCTGGCCGGTGGTGGCTGCTGTTTCTAATTTTCCCCCCGGCCCTATATATTCTTCTACTGGCCGGCCGATACTATCAAAATCGAAAATCACGTGATCCGCAAGGGCATCGGGCCAGAAAGGCCCAGAGGAAATTCAGCACAGAAATTAATAAAATAAAGACCGCCAACATCTTGCGGCTGGAAGAGTGTCTGCGGCAATATCTGGGCGCCAAGCTTGCTCTTGCCCCCGGTGCCATAACCTACAAGGACGTCCAGCCCAGACTGCAAAAAAAAGGAATCCCGGCTGAAATCTTAAACGAGTTAAAGAAGATTTTCGATCAGTTTGAGGCTCAGCGCTATGCGGGTGAACATTTCAGCGAAAATGATTTTCAAACAACAATTACTCGCTGCAAGAACGTAGTTGCCAGCCTGGAACGGAGTTTAAGGTAATAATGAATTCTCTGACAAAAAAATCAAGCCCGGCAAATTCACCGGCAAAGTTCCTCTGGCTGGGGCTGATGCTGGTTATCGCCCTGCTGTCCGTCCCGCCAGCCGCCGAGGCCACCGAAAATATGCTCTCGGCCCAAGAACAAACTGAACTGCTGCAAGAAGCCAATGATTTTTTCAGGCAGGCCAATAATATCACCGCTACTGATCGTGAGCAGGGCCTTAATCTTTACCGCAAATCTCTGCTCAGATTTGAAAAACTGGCCCAATCCGGGATCAAAACAGGAAAAATATTCTACAATATCGGCAACATCCATTTCCGGCTTGATGATCTCGGCCTGGCTATTTTGAACTATCGTCGGGCTGAAAGCTCTATGCCAAACGACCCCAATCTCCGACAAAATCTCAACTATGCTTTAAGCAAGAGGAAAGATAAAATAGAGGAACAAAATGAAGAAAAAATACTGCGGACCCTTTTCTTCTGGCATTACGATCTGCCGGCAAAAATAAAATCTTCGATCTTTATCCTGTTTTATTCAGTCTTTTGGCTTTATGCCGCCCTATTGTTAACCAAACTACTCCTGCCCCGCTGGCCACTGTTTATTTGCCTGGCAATATTTTTACTCTTGGGTGGTTCGCTACTCACCGACCATTATCTGAGTGAGGAACAACACGGAGTTTTATTGACCCCCCAAACAGAGGCAAGAAAAGGAGACGGCATCAACTATCAACCGAGCTTCGACACCCCCTTGCATGCCGGGACCGAATTCAAGCTGATCGAAGACCGGGACAACTGGTTCTATATTGAATTAAGGGATGGCCGGCGCTGTTGGATTCCATCAACCAATGCCGGCCTGATTTAACCAAAAGACAAGCACCTCGCGTTAATAACTACTTGTCCAGAACCGTCCGCAAGGTTATAGCCAACTTGCTGGGCGATATTGGTTTATTCAAAAAGACATCCGTTGATAACTCCATATTGGCAGAAGTCAGCCCGGTATCCAGATAGCCCGACATATAAACAATCTTGGTCTGCGGATATTTATCCCTGAACTTTTCAACCAACTCCGGACCGTTCATTCTCGGCATGATCACGTCGGTCAACAGCAAATCGATCCGTCCGGCATACTTTTCCGCCACCTCCAGCGCCTCCGGACCGGAGGCCGCACCCAACAGCTGATATCCCAAAGGCTGTAGAGCATCAACAATCAATTGACGGATGGAAGGCTCATCATCAACCACGAGAATTGTTTCCTCCCCCCTCGGCATTGGTTTGTATTCTCCGGTTTTAACAACGTCCTCTTCCGAAGAGACCGACGGAAAATATATCTTAAAAGTCGTGCCGAAACCCTTTTCACTATAAACATTAATGTGACCCTGGTGCTGCTTGACGATACCATAGACCGTGGCCAGACCCAATCCGGTGCCCTGCCCCTGTTGCTTGGTCGTGAAGAATGGCTCGAAGATATTATCCAGCACCTCTTTGCTCATCCCCTCGCCGATATCAGCCATAGCCAACATCACATAAGAACCGGGCTTCACGTTAGGATGTTTCTGGGCATAATCCTCGGTAAGTTCAACATCCTGGGTCTCGATCACCAGATTGCCGCCCAGTGGCATGGCATCCCGTGAATTGACCGCAAGATTCATCAATATCTGTTCAATCTGGGCGCTATCCGCCAGAATATTTTTCACCTTTGTCTTGGTGTTAATGATCAGGGTTACATCCTCCCCGATCATCCGGCGCATCATTTTGGCCAGGTCATTGACGATAACATTCAGGTTAACCACTTTGGTTTCCAGTTTTTGCTTACGGCTGAAGGCCAGTAACTGACGCGTTAAAACCGCGGCCTTATCTCCGGCGCTTCGGATTAACCCGATGTCCTCCCGGATCGTTGTCATCTCCTTGGGCAAAACCATCAGCACCAGCTCGCTATAACCAATAATGCTGGTCAGGATATTATTGAAATCATGGGCCAGACCACCGGCCAGGCGACCAATTGATTCCATCTTCTGGGCCTGCAGATACTGAGCGTTAAGTTTCCGGTATTCCGTAATGTCTCTTACCACCTCCATCCCGCCGACAATTTTGCCGTCCGCGTCAAACATCGGGCTGGCGGTCACCTCCATGTAAATGGGACCTTTTTCGGTCTGGGCGCTGGTCTCCCTTTTATGGGTTTTGCCGTCTTTAAAGCACTTGGCCAGGGGACACCCTTCACAAACCTGCTCCTTATTCTGATAGGCCCGGTAGCAGTATTCGCCCAGATGGTCACCCTGGCGCTCCCTTTGCCGGGCATTCTGGTATAAAATCTTGAAGTTAATATCCTGAACGGTTATTCCCTCGTTCATGGCGGTAAAAGCCGCCTCCATTTTATTTTTTTCTGCCAGCAACTCCTTTTCAGCGGCCTTGAGTCTTACCACCTGCTTTTCAAGCTCAGAGGCCTGACCATGCACCTGTTCGTACAACAAGGCGTTCTGCAGGCCGATAGCGACCTGGCTGGCCACGGTTTCCAGGAAAGTTTTATCACCGCCAAAATCATCTTCCTGCCGGGAGCCAAGTCCCAACACCCCGAGCACACTATCGCCTTTGAGCAAAGGCAAAGCGGCAAATGAAATAATCCCGGAATCCTTGCATTCATTGAGAATACAGCGCGAGTCGAGCAGAATATTCCCCGAATAAATCGGGAGCCCCTCGGCCGCCATCCCACAGAGACAGGTCCCCACGTTCTTTACTTCCGGTCCATGCCACCTGATTTCTTTATGATCAAAAAGAGCATCAAGCAGGATCAACTTATCCTCTTTTCGCAAGTAGAGAACGGCCAGATCCGGAGAGATCGCCGCCGCCGCCTCATCGAGGGCCGCCTTGACCACATCCTTCAACGACAGGCTGGCGCTGACCTTTCGCCCCAAAGAGTTTAAGGCCAACCCCTGCTCATAAATTTTCTGCAATTCTTTTTGCTCATTATTTTCAAAGTCCATAAACCAGTTTAGATGTTTATAACAATAAAGATCAAGTTGCTTTTCCTTGTAAAATCTATTTGTCTTCTGCTACAGTCTGTACGTAAAATATTTGGGCCGAAACCATGAAAGATAACAAAAAAAAATGGTATGTTTATATCGTTCGTTGCCTCGACAACACCTTATACACCGGAATTGCCCGAAATTTAGCACAGAGAATCGAGCAACATAACAGCAATAAAGGCGCCAAATATACCCGCTCACGAGGACCGGTGACGCTGGTATATGCCGAAGAACAACACAACCGGTCCGAGGCGTCAAAACGTGAATACCAGATAAAACAAATGTCCTTACGCCACAAAACCGTCCTCATCGGGCAAGAAAATCTGCCTTTGACATGACTCCCTACTACAGGTTTCAAACATGGCATTACTTGATTTTGTAAAACCGAAATTACAGCACAGCAATCCAGAAGTAAGACTATCTGCCGTTCGGGCCATGGAAAGTCCATCCCCGGAGGTCCTGATCTCCCTGATTAAAGACGACAAGGATTTAAGTGTCCGGCTGGCCGCCATTGAATTAATCAACGACCAGACGACCCTGGAGACTCTCGCCGGGCAAGAGCTGGAACCGGCAGCCACTCAAGCGATCACGGCCAGAATCAATATCCTCCTGTTTGAAGATATTATCCTCACGGCCGATTCCGGGACAAAAGAAACCAGCCTGACCAAGCTTACCGACATCGGTCTTCTGGCCCGAGTGGCGGTAGAAGCAAAATCTCCGGAAATCAGGATGTTGGCCGTTAGCAGAATTGATGACCAGAAAATACTTTCAACGATTGTTGAACAAAACTGCGGCAAAGGCCCAGCGCTGGCCGCAGTCGGCAAAATACACGAAGAAGAACTTTTGAAAGGGATCAAGGAAAAAGGGGCCAGCAAGGCCGCCAGAAAACTGGCCCTGGAAAAACTAGCCGCGATTGAGGCCGAGCGCAACAAACCATCCAAAGAAGAATTAATTAATTCAAGACTCCAGGAGATCATCGATCAGGGGACAAAACTGCTGACTTCTGCCAACCTTGATTTAGCCGCTGAACCATTTGCAGAATTACGCCGCGCCTGGCAAGAAATTGACCAAGAAGAGACCCATCCCCTGCACCCGAAGTTCGAACAATTATTAAACGAATTTCAGGAACGATATCAGACCCTACAGGAAAAAATACTTGAGGAACGCCGCAAGGCCGAATTGATCATCAGCCGTTTGGCCGAATATGAAAATATCTGCTCGGCCATTGAAGCACTGATCGGCACGATCGAAAAGGAAAGCTCCGAAAAATTCAAAAACTTTTTTTCCGCCTGGCAACAGGCGGTCAATGACAAGGAATACGGGACATCACCCAGCGAGGCCCTGAAAACTCGTTTTGAAAAAGCTTGCCAGTCCTTCGAAAAAACCCAAAAACAAATAGACCTGGAATGTGAAACACTAACCGCCTTCGAGCAGGAATTTGAAACAATTACCTCGACCGATCAACAATCCCCAACCCGCAAACTCCAATGGCTGACCGAACTGGAAAAAAATATTGCCCAGCACTCATTCCGTTATCTTACATCAGGATCATGGCATGAGCGTCTTGTCGCCCTGCGCCAGAAATTAACGGAACTTTTACAGGAACTGGAAAAAGCCAGCCACGAGGCCCGGCAGGAAAACATGGCCAAACGTCAGGCCTTAATTGAACAGATTGAAGAACTGATCACAGCTGAAAATCGAACAAAGGCCGACAATCAGATAAAAATTCTGCATGCCCAGTGGGAATCTCTGCCCCCTCTCTTCGGAGCGGACAAGGAAGAAATTACCAACCGTTATCGAGCGGCGCTTGAAAATTTTTCCGGCAAACAGCAGGAATTTTATCACGAGCAGGACTGGCAACAATGGAGCAACCAGACCCTTAAAGAAAAACTATTAAAAGCCAGCGAAGAACTCGACTCCGAAGAAAATCTGGAAAGGATAGTCGGCGAGATCAAAAAATTACAAGCCGCCTGGAAAGAAATCGGCCCGGTCCCTAGAAAAGTCTCGCAAAAGCTGTGGGACAAATTTCATGCGGCCTGTACCCGCAACTACGAGCGTTGTCAGCCATATTTTGATGAATTAAAACAGAAAAAACAGGAAACACTAAAGCGCAAGGAAGAGTTGTGCGTCCTGGCCGAGGAACTATCAGAATCGACCGACTGGCAGGCCACCGCCGACAAACTAAAAGCCCTGCAGGCACAATGGAAAGAAATAAAACCTCCTCTGCAACCAAGACAGGAAGACAAAATCTACGCCAGGTTCCGCCAGGCCTGCAATCATTTCTTCGAACGCCGTCATACAAATTTTGCCGAAACGGAAAAGGAACGACTCAATAATCTGCAGGAAAAAGAAAAATTATGCATAGAAGCAGCCCTTCTATGCGACGAGCCGCAATGGGAGAATAATGAAAAATTCCGTCAGTTGCAAACCCGCTGGAAAAAAATCGGCCACGTCCCCCGGGAGCAAGAAAAAGAGGTCTGGAAAAAATTCCGGGCCTCGTGTGATAAATTCTTTAACTGGATGGACGAACAGCGGCAGGAGAATCTTCAACGCAAAGAAGCTCTTTGCCTTGAAGTAGAGAGCATTCTGGCTGCAACCAACGAAGAATCAGACGACAATACCATGCGCCTGACCGCCGTTAAACTAGCCGAATTACAGCAGCAATGGAAGGAGATCGGCCCGGTACCCCAGGATCAAAATGAACAAATCTGGCAGCGTTTTCATCAACCCTGCGACGAATTTTTCAAGATCCGCAATCTGCGCCTCGATCAACTAGGGGAAGTACACCTGAAAAATAAAACTAAAAAAGAAGAAATCCTGCTCCGAGCCGAAGAAATAGCCAGTGCCGGCAGTGACAAAGATATCGCCAAACAATTGCAAACCCTACAAAAGGAATGGAAGGAAGTCGGTCCCGCAGCCCATCAGGATGACAAGGAATTAAACCAAAATTTCAAAACAATCTGCGACTGCTTTTTTGAGGGAAGACGACAACATTTTGAGGAACTGCAGGCCGAACAGATCGAAAATTTAAAAAAGAAAGAAACACTGTGCCTGCAGTTGGAAAACATAACCGGGCAACCGGCCGGTAAATCAACCGCTTTTCAAAACCAGGCCCTGTCTTTAGCCGAGCAGCTGAAGCTTTCCATGGAGGCAAATTTCATCATGGCCGGCAACCGCAATGATCAGCAGGCCAAGAAAACCGAAGTACAACTGATCCAACAGGCATGGGAAAAAATCGGGTCGGTGCCCCGGATTAATGACAAACCTCTTTGGCAACGCTACCGCAAAGCGCTTGATTCTTTCTACAAAGATGATCGTCCGGAAAAAGAACCAAAGAAATAGCAACCACATCCAGGCCGGGCAAATAAATGGTTGTTGCGCTTTACAGCCTCGCCGCTTTGAACATGCAAAGCGCAATACACCCCGAGGGCATTCGAAGTCTGCTTATCTGCTACGAAGCACATTCCCAGCAGCGCGAAGTCTCTCGTTGTTTGCTTAGCTGCCGCGGGGAGCTACAAAATTACACCGGCTTATTTTAACCTTTGGCGACGCCGGTAAAGTTGAGTAGTGAAAAAATTTTAATGGAGAGCCGATTTTGACTAAAAGACTGTTTGCGGCCACTTTTATCCTGCTCTCTTTGCTTTTGACCCTTCCCGAATCAGACGCGACAGCAGCCAGACTCCAGTTGCAGGAAATACCAGCTCCTTTAAAACCTTGGGTGGACTGGGTCCTCTATGACCAGCAAGATAATACCTGTACCTTTCAATATAATGAACCGCGCCATTTCTGCGCCTGGCCCGCCAAATTGCGCCTTAACATCTCAGATCAAAATGGTTCATTCAGCCAGAAATGGGTAATGGAGACCAGCGGCTGGGTCAACCTGCCGGGTAACGATAAATACTGGCCCCGACAGGTTGAACTAAATGAACGCCCCGCCACCATTACAACCAGGGCCGGACGACCATCCCTCTTCCTGCCGGCCGGCACCCATAAGATAAACGGATCATTCACCTGGTCAAAACAACCGGAGGCCCTGCAACTGCCACCCCAGACCGGCCTGCTCGAACTGACCCTTAACGACCAGATGGTAAAATTCCCGGAGGTTGATAGCCAGTCTATTCTTTGGCTCAGCCCAAACAGCGACAATAACCACGCGACAGATCTTGCAGAAAACAAAATGGAAATCAGGGTCTACCGGCATATCCTTGATGCCATTCCTCTTGCCCTGACAACCAGACTCGAACTGGATGTTACCGGCCAGCCCAGAGAGGTCCTCCTTGGTTGGCGCCTGCCGACAGACTATATCCCGCTCTCCCTGTCCAGCCCCCTGCCGGCCAGACTGGAAGAGGACGGCCGGCTCCGGGTCCAGGTCCGACCGGGCCGCTGGACTATCAATTTCATCGCCCGCCACCAGGGACCAACCGACAAAATATTCTTTTCGGAAAATACCGGCCCCTGGCCGGAGACGGAAATCTGGGTCTATGAGGCCCAGAACCACCTCCGCCTCACCTCAATTCATGGCGTTGACCCCATTGACCCCAACCAGACCACCTTGCCTTCACAATGGCGCCAGCTGCCAACCTACCTGATCAAAAAAGGCGATACCTTTCAAATTATTGAACAAAAACGAGGTGACCCTGATCCGGCCCCGGACCAATTGACCCTGTTCCGTAATATCTGGCTGGATGAAGATGGCGGCGGCTTTACCGTGCAAGACAATATTACCGGTTCCATCACCAAGCAATGGCGTCTGGAGATGAATCTACCCGCGATCCTCGGGCGAGTGGCGGTTGATGGCCGCGACCAGTTGATTACCCAAAAGAGCGGCTCATCCCGGACCGGGGTAGAGATCAGACGCGGTCAACTTAACCTGACCGCCGATAGCCGGACCATTCGGATGAGCGAGATGCCGGCCGTCGGCTGGAACCATGATTTTCAGAAAGTCAGCGCCGTTCTCAACCTACCGGCCGGTTGGCGTCTATTCGATGCCGACGGCATCGACCGCGTCCCGACCTGGTTAAAAAACTGGACCCTGCTTGACCTTTTTCTGGTGCTGATCATCGGCCTGGCAGTCACCAGACTATGGGGACTCGGACGTGGCGTCCTGGCCCTGCTGACCTTGCTCATAACCTATCATGAGCCGGGAGCGCCGCGCTGGATCTGGCTCAATCTCTTGGCCGCCTCCGGTCTGCTCAGAGTCCTGCCCAAGGGCCGGATCGCCTCTTTTACCTTAACCTATCGTAATCTCGTCCTACTCTGTCTGGCGATAATCGCCATTCCATTCATGGTCCACCAGGTCAGATTGGGGATATACCCCCAACTGGAATTCAATAATTTTGCACCAACTACTTTTCAATTTTCGCCTTCAAAAATGGCCGATCAGGAAATGCCGCAAACCGCTGACCACATGAATCAGCCCGCCGCTGTTCCTGAGGAACAAACTTTTGAAATGGACATGAAAAGTTCCAATCTTCTCGCGCGGCAGGAAGCAAAAATATCGGCCCCAAAAGGATACTATGCCGATAGCCGGTCAGCCCGATCAAAAAGCACCGCCCTGTCGCAATTCGACAGTAAAGCGATGGTCCAGACCGGTCCCGGCCTGCCTAACTGGCGCTGGCGTTCCTTGCCGATGAACTGGAACGGCCCGGTAGAAAAAAATCAGCAGATCCACCTGACCCTGATCCCACCGGCCATCAACAAATTGCTCTGTTTTCTGCGGGTAATCCTGCTGACCGGACTAGCCCTCTGTTTCGTCAATCTCCGTTATCAGCGAGGCAAAGGGTTCAGCCTCAAGCCCCCGGTCGCCGTCATTACTGGGATTACTGTTCTCGCACTGCTCTCAACTCCAACTCCGCTCAGAGCTGAAATGCCATCATCCGAGTTACTCTCCCAGCTTCAGGAACGGCTGCTTGCGCCGGATGAATGTCTACCTGATTGCGCCGCCATCCCCCGTATGCTGCTGGAGGTGGACGACCAGGAGATGGTCACCCGCCTTGAGATCCACACCATGGCCGAGGTCAGCGTGCCGCTGCCGGGGACCGGTCGGGACTGGTCGACCAACCAGGTGCTGGTTGACGGCAAAACCGCCTGGTCTCTTCAGCGGGACCAGCAAAAAATACTCTGGCTCAAACTTGCCAAAGGCCAACACCAGGTATTGATCAAAGCGCCCATACCCAATCGTCAAACCATCCAGATCGACCTGCCTTTAAAACCAAATCTGATTGAATGCAAGACCCCAAACTGGTCGGTGGAGGGGCTCAATGAAAATGGGGTGGCAGATGCCCAGTTACAGTTAACCCGACAACAGAATATAGATGACCCCGGGGCAGGCATAGAAAGCGGCGTTCTACCACCATTTGTGCTGGTAGAACGGATTATCCATCTTGGGCTGGATTGGAGTATCGAAACGATCATTAGCCGCAGATCCCCGGCCGGGGTGCCGATTATTATTGAAATCCCCCTACTGCCCGGAGAATCGGTGACCAGCAGTCACCTGCGGGTCACCGACAATAAGGTGCTGATTAATATGGGCCCGGATGAATGGTCGGCTGATTTCAATTCGGTTTTTGCCAAGAGCGACAATTTCACCCTGACCGCGCCGGAATCGATCAACTGGACGGAAAGCTGGCGCCTCGATATCAGCCCGCTCTGGCACGTTGAGTCCTCGGGTATCCCGGTTATCCATCATCAGGACCAGAGCGGCCACTGGCAGCCGCAATGGCGCCCCTGGCCCGGAGAAACCGTAACCTTTGCCGTCAGCCGCCCGGAGGGAGTGCCCGGTCCGACCTTAACCTTTGATGCAACCTCTCTTATTATAAAACCAGGCCTGCGGGCAACCGACACCGAATTTAATTTTACCATCCGCAGCAGTCGCGGCACCCAGCATACCGTGATGATGCCTGACGCGGCCAAACTGCAATCGGTTGCGATCAATGGCCAAAGCCAACCGATCAGACAACAGGGCCGCGGTGTAACCTTCCCGATTAAACCGGGCGCACAAACCATAAATCTGAGCTGGCGACAATCAACGATTTTGCCCTTAACCTTAATTACCCCGGCTGTTGACCTGGGAGTCAACAGCGTCAACAACTCAATAAAAATTCAAATGCCGCATGACCGCTGGATTTTGTTTACCGGCGGCCCGCAAATGGGACCGGCCGTCCTTTTCTGGGGCGAAGTATTGGTTATAATCATCCTTGGATTTCTCCTGGGACGAATTGGGCTTACCACCCTGAAAACACATCAGTGGATCCTGCTGGGGCTGGGGCTAAGCCAGGTTGACATCACCATCAGTCTGCTGGTGGTATTCTGGCTCCTGGCCCTTGGCTTAAGACAAAAGAAAGGCAAGCAACTCAACAACAAGCTGTTTAATCTGACCCAGATCAGCCTTGCCGCCCTGACCCTGGCTGCCGCCTTCGCTCTGTTTTATGCCATTCAGCATGGCCTGCTCGGGGAGCCGAATATGCAGATTGCGGGCAACGGTTCAACCGCATACAATCTAAACTGGTACCTGGACCGCACAGAAAATATTCTTCCACAGTCCTGGCTCTTTTCAGTACCTTTAATGTATTATCGAATAAGCATGCTGCTCTGGGCCATTTGGCTGGCTTTCGCCCTTTTGCGCTGGTTAAAATGGGGCTGGGAGTGTTTCAGCACTGACGGACTATGGCGACATTTAAGCACCGCAAAGAAAAAAGAGACCTCGCAAGATAAAACAAAACAACCGCTACCCCAACTGGAGCTTGAACCTGATGACGACAACCCCGCAAAAAAATGAATATAAAATAAATCCCAAAACCGTCTGCCCCTGCAATTCCGACCTCGCATTCAACCAATGCTGCGGACCATTCATCAGCGGAGAAGAAGAAGCACCAACCGCCGAAAAACTGATGCGCGCCCGTTATTGCGCCTATGTAAGTCGTAATCAGGATTATCTGCTGCGGACCTGGCATCCAGCCAGCCGGCCGGAAGAACTGGATATGGGCGAATTCAAGGACGTCAAATGGCTCGGCCTTGAGATTGTCGCGACCGAAGAAGGAGGGGAAAATGATCAACATGGAACGGTCGAATTTATTGCCCGTTACCTGCTAAAGGGGCAGAGTTCTAAAATAATCGAAAAAAGTCTGTTTGAGCGACAAGATGGCTTGTGGTTTTATCGTGACGCAGATGTTCAACAAAATGCACCGGTGGTCAACCAGGAGAAAATCGGGCGCAATGAACCATGCCCGTGCGGCAGCAATAAAAAATACAAAAAATGCTGCCTGGGGAAAAGCAGCCGCTAAAAACTAAAATTTTATCTGCCCGTTACCGTTTTACCAAAGCCCGTATATTTCACTTGGGAAAAAATGTGCAACCCCTTGAAGTTCCTCGCGGCAGATAACGAACAAAGAGAAACTTCGAGCCACGGGGAATCTCCGTATGGAAGGATACTTTCATCAGATTCGCTCACTAACCCAGTGCAGGGAAGGGGAGCCTGCGACACTCCGAGCTGCGGGGAATGTGCTGCGTAGAAGATAAGCGCAGACTTCAAATTCCCTTTGGAGTGCGTTTCGCTTTGCATGTTCATAACTTTGGGATGCGCACCCGGCTGATCATTAACGAACCGGAGAGAGCGAAGGACAAAACTAGGGGATGGAGTCTGAACCCGGCAAATTTGACATAGCCGAACCAGAGATCCTGATGGACTGCGCCAAACGAGGCGGCAAAAGCCATCAACAAAACAAGAAGGAGAGAGGTCGGAATCGGCGTGCCTTCAAAATACTTCACCTTGTCGCCACCCTCGGACAGCGTTTCAGCAGTCACATTGTACCGGGCCAGACGTGAGACCCCGCACGCGACAAAATAGGCCAACACGATACGGTCATACAGCCCCTGCATCCCGCAACCGTAAGCGATAATCGCCGGAGCGACCCCAAAAGAAATAACATCAGCCAGGGAGTCAAGTTCCCGCCCCATCACTGATGCCACCTGCCGCCACCTGGCAATGCGCCCATCCAGAACGTCAAAGACCAGGGCCGCAAAAACCAGCGCACAGGCAAAATAAACATGGATGATATTGCTGGTTTGCAGATAGGTCATGGTGGAGAATATCGCCCCTATCCCACAGACCGCGTTAGCAAGAGTAAACCAATCGGCCAGATGAAAATCACGAATCATCGATAAGGGTTTTGGCGGTCCAGGTGTGGTCATCAGAAGCGGGATCTCCATGCGAATTCGTTTTAACCGTTCAAGAAAGATGAGGACATCGAAGGCAGATTAGATCTTGAATCATTTTATAGTTGCCACTGTCCTTTTGTCAAGGCAACCATCAGCCCGGGGCAAAACTACCGGAATAATCTGGTCAAATAACTCAAGATAAAAGACTAAAAACGCCGCCGAAATCAGACTCGCCGATTACGAACTAATCGATGACCCGCCCGGAACCAGCATTTTTAAGAAATACTACCTAAGAAGTTAATGCTTTGATCTTTAGAAAAATCGGAGACCCGGAAATTTGAACACTCCGGCGGGCACGCCACAGCCCCATACTTCTTTTATAAAACAGGATGTCGATGGCCGAAAAACTATCTATTCTACTATTTTCCGTATTGGAGATACATCTTAAAAACCGGCCACCACTCAAGATCATTTTCAAACTCAATGGCGCAGCCTTCCGCTTCACGCCGCACGACCTTGCCATTAATCCGCATCACCATCTCGGTGTTCTTGCCGGCCAGGATGATCTCAACGTAACATTGTGTGCCAATCGGGAAAGTAACCTCGGTCCGGGCAAACATGCCGGTAATACTGATATCCCTGGTGCTGGCGGCAAGAAATATTTCCTTGCTTTCGGTACAGAGCATAACTTTTGTTTTATAAGCTATCCGTAGACGTTCCCGCTGTTCCACCATGGTTCACCCCCTATACACCAAGACTTCACATCATCATTTCCATTGATTATTTTTTCTGCAGCATCTCCCGATAGGCGTCGGTCAACCGAACAAACTGCTCGGGGTCTCCCCCTTTGTCCGGATGTAGCTCATGGGCTTTCTGCCGATAAAGCCTGGTCAACTCATTTTTGCTCATTTTTCGCAAAACTTCAATTTTCTCACCAAAAATACCACTAACCTCCTCTGACTTCATCCTCTGTGCAGGGGGAGGAGGTTGATAAAACCGTCGATTATTAATAAAATTATTCAAATATTGATCATAATGGCCGCTCGGACCATAATCATGATCAAAAAACATAAACAGGTACCGCAAAAGATAAAAAGGCACCGCCGCCTGCCGATTCAGGCCAAGCCAAAAAACAGGATCAAGATCAAGACGGCAGAATTCCTTTACAAAATAATCATCAACCGCTACCTGGTTCAAACCCTCCGGCATTATCCGGGCCACCGTTTCACTGAAAAATCTTTGCAGGTCAAAGATTACATAAACATACTCCTTAATTTCCTCAACCGGCAATACCTTTTCTTGTTGCTCAAAATACTGTTCCAGCTCATCCCGGGATTTACCCAGCAAGACCCGCCACAATTTCATAGGCGCGCGCCCGATCCGGCTTTGATCAACCGACCCGTAGCGCAAATAATAAAGACGCCGCTGGTCAAAGATATGAAGCTGATGCTTTATCTCTTCACGTTCAACCGCAGTGACCGGGTGGCTAACAATATTCCGCCGCCCATGACCGAATTGCTCCATAACTCTTTTCAAGGCTGGTTTTACAAACGGCCAAAAGATCTCTTCCAATTTGTCATCTACTGATTTTATGCTGTAAGACCCTATTATATCACTGACAAGATCATCAATATAAAAAGAATTACCGCCGGGATAAACTATATATGCGGAGGGATCAGCGCCCAAGTCGAACAGCTCGCGACTTCGATAGCACCGGAATTCAGGATCGAGGTATGATTCTTTGATAAAATAATGAACCTTTCCTCTGATATGATGGCGGGCCAGATACATTTTCCTTTCAAATCAAAAGGCGGGAAAACCATTTCCCGCCAGTCAGCAAACTAAAAGCTCATTTCTTTAAATTATAGATCGTCTCCAGCTCTTCTTTGGCCCGGGCATGATAGGGTGACTGCTCCAGAACCTGACGGCAACAGTCCTCGGCATCATCATAAAGATCCAGGCTGCGGAAAATCCGGGAAAGGCCAATCAGGGCATAGGGATCAAATCTGATCTCCAGACTTTTACTATAATGATTTTTAGCATTTTCAAGGTCGCCGATATTAAAATAAGCATCACCGAGCCTGGAATGCATCACCTGGTTTTTAGGCTCTTTTTCAAGAATCTTAAGCCACCAGACAATAACATCTTCGTAGTTCTGCATCCAGCGGTGACAATCACCCAAGCCGTAAAGAGCAAAGGTGTTCCACGGTTCCTGGGCGGCAGCTTTTTCATAATAAACAATCGCCTTTTCATATTCCTTGCGCCGGCGATAGACATTGCCGACCATCGTCAAAACCGCCACATAGCTGTCATCAAGGGCCAGCAGTTTTTCCAGATAATGCAAGGCCTCTTCATCCTTCTCCGCCTTATAGAAGAGACTGCCGATCCCAAGCAGGGCATACTTGTCATTCTCTCTGACCGACAACGCCATTTTATAATATTTTTCCGAATCACTAATTTTTTTGATTTTTTTATAGGAATCGCCAACCCTGGTCATGACCTGCAGATCGTCTTTGTTACACTCCAGATAACGCTTCCAATACGAAATAGCCTCCTCATGCTCATTAAGACCACGATGCGCATCACCAATCCCCCGCAAGGCAAAAACATTCTCCGCATCCAGTTCAAGGATCATCGCATAATAACCGATCGCCTTTTTGAAGTGTCGTCTCTCGCGGTATAAATCGCCAAGGCCGACCAAGATATAGGCATTTTTGCTGTCCAGTTCATAGGCCCGGAGCAAGACCCGTTCCGCCCCCTGAAAATCCTTACTCTTCAAAAGCTGGGTCCCTTGTTTGGAAAGCTCAATCGCGCTTTCCCCTTCTTCCGGCAGAACTTCCTTTTTGCCACTGACCTCCATGGCCCACTCAAAATAACTATTTGATACCCTGGCAGCTTCTACCGTGATCCACTGCGGACATTCATAAGGATGGTTCTCCTTTATCCACAATTCCATGGCCTCGCCATTAGCTGCCAGAAATTTAAAGGTTATCCGGTACTCTTCACTCCGTTCCTGCTTCCCTTGCCAAATATAAAAAGAGGTGATCGGTCCTTCAACTTGCGTGCAGGCCGCCAGTTTTTGCGCCACCACATCAAGGGCCATCCTCTCCGCATCTTCCTTATTAGCAGTCATTGTCCAGCCAATATGCATCGTTTTATCCTGTCATTTAATTAGAAATTTATAGCGTTTCTTTTGGGCCGACCAGCTCAACTCAGCTTTAGCGTCCCGTTTTTTTTCTTTGTTTTAACTTGCTCATGTAGCTTTCGGCAACCATTTCAGGATCAAGAGAAAGATACTTGGCATAGCTTACTACAAAACCCCGGGTATATACATTAACCGGCAATGCCTCATAATTATCACTTTCCAGATTCACCAGATGCTTTTGCTGAATTCTGGTGGCCATCGCCATATCATCTAAATTAATCCGCAATTTTTCTCTGATCTGCTTCAAGACCGCGCCATCAAAAACGCTGACCCCCGAAACAATATTACTAATATCCTCAACCGTGGTGTTATGTTCTTCGTTAAACAATAATAACAAACCATGGTAGGCTTCTTCAATCTGTCTTACAATCTCCTCTTTTTGTTCACTGGAAATCTCCTCATCCACCGGCATAGTGACAATCGAAGGAATGGTGTAAACTTCTCGGAGAAAGAGATAAGCCTTTCTGACATCGGCCAGAGAGCTCTCCAGCGGCAATTCCAGGATGTCAAAATAATGTCTGTAATCTTCCCGGTTCATCACTTGATAATACTTACCTGCCGGCCCGACAGCAGATTACCGGTTATCCTTTCAATTTCCCGGGCACAACGCCCCAAAGGATATGCTTTCATATAGGCCTGCCTTTGATTTACACTACGAGAAACAAGTTCGTCATACTCAACATAACCGGAATAAAGCGAATGAATGCCAAAAAATTTCAGGCAGATACTTTTTACCGAATTACCTATCATTATATCCTGATTGTTTCTGGCCTGGTTTAAAATTATATGTACTTTAAAATCGCTAAGTTCACTATTAATTATACCCGCTATCTCCGTTGATTGCTGCCGGAGAAAATCAACCAGCTGTTTGAAATTATTAATACTATACTCAGCGCGCCTCTGCCAGGTGGACATAATCAAATCACGATAACCATGTTCGGTGAAAATCACCCCCAGTCTCCTGAAAAATACATTCCTTAAAAAATTATACATATTTTCGATGGAAATAATCTCGGGGGTAATGACGATGATCATTTTCTCGGCCAGAAGAAAGGTATCAATCGTGTTGAAGTGAGTACCGGCCCCCAGATCGATCAGGACATAATCGGTATCTAATTTTTTGATGTGATTAAAAAACTTGTTCTTCTGGGAATGCTTGATGCCCTCGGCCCCGATTGAGCCAATCGCCCCGGTCAATAACCCGAGATTAGCAATCCCGCTATCCACAATCAAATCAGACAACATAATTTTTCTTTCAAAAAAATCAGTCAGGGAAAGCGATGGTCGACTTAAGCCAAGAAAATTATGGAGATTAGCGCCACCCAGATCGGCATCCACCATGACCACTTTACCTTTCTGGGCCAGACTCATCCCGATACTGCTTAAGACAAAACTTTTCCCTACGCCGCCCTTGCCCCCGCCCACGGCCCATATTTCACATTTTCGGGTAGGATCTTTTTTCATTTAAGATAAACCCTGGGTAAATTAATTCGCAAAGACCAATGCGACCCATAAGGCAACACCAACTAGAGCCAGCCTCTCTCCCCCAAGCACCATCAAAAACTGTAATTAATGGTACACATATCTTCATTTTAGCATAAAATCAATAATTTACCAATCAAGCAAACACAATGACCATCTCACCCACTAAACAAACCAAACAAAATTATAATCTCATTTTAATTGCCAGATCAGCTTATTGGTGGTCAAATAGATCTGTTTTTTCATCCTTGGATTCCAACTCTAAACTGCCACGATAATCAATCAAAGGAGCGTTCACCATTGGCCAAGTTAAGACAGAAAAGTCTTGCGAATAAAAGCATGGGCCTTATTCAATCTTGGTCTTTTACCCTCCTGGCCATAATCGGCATCGCGGCAATTGCCGGCGGCCTGTTCGATTCCTTCCCGGATCTCCCCTGGTTCATCTTTTTCCTGGCCGCAGTTATCTTCAGCTCTGCCCTCTGGGACATTAACCGGCGCCGCCAGGGAATAGACCTGTCAACTATTACCGAACAAATCGAAGGACCGTTGCTTTGGACCGCCATAATCTGGATGATAATCAGGGCAGTCGGCCCTGCTCTGCCACAGCTGACGATCATTCCGGCCGGGTTCATCGCCTGGTTGGTTGTCTCATCGTCCCCCCGGATCTTTATTTTTCCCCTGACAATCATTCTGTTGATGGAAACCATCCTGACTATAACCGAGAAGCAAACAGTGCAAGTCTTCTCGATCAATCTGCTCTGCTATACTATAGCAGCCGGCGGCCTGCTTCTTTTCGCCAACAGTCAGATGTACCGACGCCGGATCAAGAAGGCGATGGTCAAGTCCAAACTGGACACAAAAACCCAGGAGTCCGCCCGGGAGCTGGGACTGCTGATCAGCGACGAATCTTCCTTGCTGGATAATCTGCCCACCCTTGACGAACTTGAAGAAGGGGCGACCTATACCCGGCCAATTATCGAAAATATCAATTCCTCCTTCGACCTGCAGCTGGAGTTGCTCAGGCGTTCCCTTGACCTGACCACCGTAGCCGTCCTCTGGCCGGACCCGGACAAACAGCAACTCCGCCTGCGCAACCTGGCCTCCTCTCGTTCCGATATCCTGCAGGGTCCCTATCCCATGGGTACGGGAATTACCGGCGGTCTGACCGGCGATCGCGAGGAGGTATCAATGGCCCAGATAAAAAGTAATTATGCCGGCCTGCCCTATTATAAAAATGCCGGCGGCATCGGTAGTATCATGGCCCTCCGCATCCCGGACGAAAACCAGGCGTACGCCTCGGCCAAAAGCGGCAAAAAACTGTCCGCCATTCTTTGTGTTGACCGGGTGGCAGAAGCGGAATGGAACGATAAAGAACGCAAAATAATGCAACTGGCCGCCAAAAAACTTGCCCTTGACGTCAATACCGGTCGCCGCCTCTTGAATCTGGACCGGGAACGAAATACCACCCAGAGACTTTGCCTAGGATTACGGGAACTAAACAACGGCCTGGGGCTGGAATCTGTTTTTAACGCAGCGATCAAAGCGGTAAAAGCCCTGGTCGCCGCCGATTTCGTCGCCATCAGTCTGGCCGATGAAGAATGCCACCGGACCGTAAAGGCCGAGGGACTACACGGCGAAAAACTACAGGGGATGGAATATAAAAGGAATGAAGGGCTGGTCGGACAGGTCCTCAAAACCAACATTATTCTGCCGGCCGGGGGGCGGTACCGGGGCGCCGCGCCGATCTTCAGCCGGGAACAGACCTTCAGCGAGTTCCAGTCCCTGATGATCATGCCGCTCCGCGATGACCGGGGAACTCCGATCGGCGCACTGACCGTCGCCTCCCTGACTGAAAACGCCTTCACCGGCCCACGCAAGGAAATTCTGGACCTGATTGTCGATCAGGTGGCAATCAAAATCGATCTGGGTCAAGCCCACGAACTGATCAACAAAATGGCCACCACCGATTGCCTGACCAATATGGCCAATCACCGAACCCTCCAACACGGGTTTGACATCATGCTTTCCCGCGCCCAGCGCCGCGCAAGCGCCTTGTGCTTTATCCTGTGTGATATCGACCATTTCAAATTGGTCAACGACACCTACGGCCACCCCTTTGGCGACCAGGTCCTGCAGGAGGTCGCTAAAGTATTGATCGACGCGGTCCGTAACATTGACCTGCCGGCCCGTTACGGCGGCGAAGAATTCGCCATTATTCTGGAAGATTCCGAGATGAAAGGCGGCAGACAAATGGCCGAACGCATCCGCCAGGACATCGAAAATATGACCCTGCGGCACGGCAATGAGGAAATCAAAATCACCATGTCCTTAGGTTTGTCCTTGTTTCCGAACGACGGCAACAACAAGGCCATGCTCATCGACCGGGCGGACCAGGCCCTGTATCATGCCAAGGAAAATGGCCGCAACCAAACGGTCGCCTGGTCTGATCTCCCGCCGCCGGAAGAACTTGATTAGCCCGGATGATTATTATAAAGTTCCGGGTTAAACAACAGACATCTTGACAGATAATATGAGTTTCAATCAACTAGGCCGCTACCTGTCGGCAATTAAACTGCTGGCTCCTTTTTTTTACCGCTATAAAGCCCGAATAATCCTTGGTTTTTTGTCCCTTTTAACCGTCGATTTTCTGCAACTGATCATCCCCAGGATTATCAAACAGGCCGTCGACCAACTGGAGCAAGGCAGCGCCACATCAACCTCTCTGCTTCAAAATGGCGGCCTGATCGCCTTACTCGCCATCGGTATTGCTTTTTTCCGTTTCAGCTGGCGTTATCTGGTGCTGGGCTTCTCCCGATTTCTGGAAACAGATCTGCGCAATTTGCTTTTCGCCAAGCTCCTTAAACTTGACCGCGCGTTTTTTCAAAAACATCCACCCGGCGAAATAATTGCCCTGGCCAGCAATGACCTGTCTGCCGTGCAACTGGCCAGCGGGATGGGACTGGTTGCCTTTGTCGATGCCATGGTCATGACCGCCGCCGCCCTGGCCTTCATGGCTTATATCCATCCCGGCCTGACCTTGATTGCCGTTTTTCCCATGCCGCTTCTTGCCCTTATCACCTTTCTGCTTTCCGCCCTGCTCCATAAAAGATTCAAAATCGTGCAGGAACAATTTTCAATCCTCACCGAATTTGCCCGCTCCACCGTCTCATCCATTCGACTGGTTAAGGCGTATACCCAGGAAAAATCACAAACCGACCGCTTTGACGCCATGGGCCAGACATATATCCGCGACAATCTCCGGCTGGCCACGATCCAGGGGACTCTTTTTCCGTTTTCCGGTCTGATCGCCAATGTGAGTTTACTGCTGGTCATTTTTTTTGGCGGCAAACTCGTAATCAAAGATATTATTTCAATCGGTGATTTCGTCGCTTTTATGACCTATCTTTATATGCTGACCTGGCCGATGATGGCCATGGGCTGGGTAACCAATCTCTTTCAACGTGGCGCCACCTCCCTGAATCGAATCGAAGATGTCTTGCAGGCCAGACCAAAACTGCAAGACCTGTCAACCAGTAAGGGCCAAATAGAAATTACCGATAATTTACGGATAAATAAGCTTAATTATTCCTATCCCAATCACGATGAAGATGCTTTACACGACATTACAATAAATATAACACCAGGCCTGCTGGGGATTATCGGCAAAACCGGCTCGGGCAAAACCACTCTCTGCCATCTGCTGACCAGACTTTACCCGGTCCCGGACCAGACCATTTATTTTAATGACCATGATGTAAACGGGTTGTCGCTGGCCGCCGTCCGGAATAATATCGCCTATGTCCCCCAAGACACCGCCCTCTTTGCCGATACGATCGCCGCCAATATCTCATTTGGCAAACCAGATGCGGCCCAGAGCGAAATTGAGGCCGTAGCAAAAGCCGTTGCCCTGCATAAAGAAATCCTCTCCTTTGAACATGGTTATCAGACCAAACTTGGTGAGAAGGGACTGACCATCTCCGGCGGCCAGAGACAACGGATCGCCCTGGCCCGGGCCTTAATTCTCGACCGACCGATCATGATCATTGACGATGGTCTGTCAGCGGTGGACACCGAAACGGAAAACCGGATAATCAACGCACTGAAGCCCTATCTGGCCAAAAAAATCTGCATTATCGTCTCCCATCGCTTGGCCCCTCTGCTCCAGGCCGACCGAATCATGGTCATGGAAAAAGGGAAATTGACGGCCCTGGGAACTCCCGAACAACTGCTGGCCGAAAACGACTATTACGCGGATATCTACCAGCATCAAATCGCCGCTGGCGAATGCCGGGAGCAATAAAATGCACTATAGTTTTGGCTATTTTGAAGAAGAACGGCTGGGCCTGGACAATGATCTGGCCCTCTGGCGCCGGATTATTTCCTATATCCACCTTCACTGGCTCAAAGTCTCAATCTCAATTTTCCTTTCCCTGATCATCACTGCCAGCAGCCTGGCCCTGCCGTATCTTATCCGGTTAGCGGTTGATAACTATATCATTAACACCGATCAGGCTACCCCGGAACGCCTGTCCGGACTAACATCTCTGGCCATTCTTTTTATCGGTCTGGTGGTCCTGGATTTTAGCTGCAATTTCTTGCAGGTAATCATTCTGGAATGGACCGGACAAAACGTCATGCATCATATGCGTCAGCAAATATTCAGTCATCTGCTAACGCTCGACCTCACCTATTTCAACAAAAATCCGGTGGGGAAACTTGTCACCCGCCTGACCAACGACATTCAGAACATGCACGAGATGTTCACCTCGGTAATCGTCACCTTGTTTAACGACCTGATCCGCATCTTCGGCATTCTGATCATTCTCTTTCTGATGAACTGGAAACTGGCCCTTATCATGTGCCTGCTGATTCCGATCATGGTTACCAACACGATCTGGTTCAGCCGGCTGGCCCGCCTGGCCTTTCGTGACATCCGCACCTATCTGGCCCGCACCAACTCATTTCTGCAGGAAGCACTATCCGGAATCTCGATAATCCAGCTTTTTTCACGACAGCAAACTTCACAAGACAAATTCACCACCTTGAACAAGACATATCTTGATAAAACTATTTACCAGATTAAAATCTTCGGCATTTTCATGCCGATCATCGAGGTCTTAAGCTCCTGTGCCATCGCCCTGATCATCTGGTACGGTGGCGGCCAAATTATCCAGAAACAGATCAGCCTGGGGGTCTTGATCGCCTTTTTGTCCTACATGCGCCTGTTCTTCCAACCGTTGCGCGAACTGTCCCAAAAATATTCCATTGTCCAGTCGGCCATGGCCTCGGCCGAGCGCATCTTTCAATTATTAGACACCAAAAACACCCTGCCCTTAATTACCTCTCCCATAACTCCCGATAAAATTGAAGGCCGCATTGAGTTCAAGGAGGTCGACTTCAGCTACGACCAGGAACAGCCGGTCCTGATCAACCTGAACCTGACGGTCAACCCTTTCGAGACCCTGGCCATTGTCGGGGCGACCGGTTCGGGAAAAAGCACCCTGATCAACCTTCTGGAGAGATTTTATGATCTGGACCATGGCGCCATCAGTCTGGATGGCCGGGACCTGCAAACTCTTAATTTACACTGGCTTCGTCGCAATATCGGTCTGGTCATGCAGGATGTCCTGATTGTGCCGGCCAGTATTAAGGAAAATATTGTCCTTGACCGCGAGCTGAGCAATAACCGACTGCAACAGATTATTGATGACGCCCAACTCAAGGAATTGATCGGCCAACTACCCTTGGGGTGGCATACCCTGATCGGGGAGGGAGGTCTTGAACTGTCGGCCGGCGAACATCAACTGCTGTCCCTGGCCCGGGTCATGGCCCGCGACCCGAAAATCCTGGTCCTGGATGAGGCAACCTCAAATGTCGACACCCAGACCGAAATGCTGATCGAAAAGGCAATTGCCGCCACCCTGGCCAACCGGACCAGCATCGTTATCGCCCACCGCCTCTCCACCATCCGGCGGGCAGACCGCATAATCGTCATGGGCAAAGGGGAAATTCTGGAACAGGGAAATCACGACAGTTTAATGGCCGCCGGCGGCCTTTATTATAACCTGCAAACCCAGGAAAATCATGGCTGCCCAGAGAAGAACACGGAATGATAGCCCCGGCCAACGGTTCATGTTAAATTGGATAAATGATCCTCTTCGACCATCTTAAAAAATGTTTTAAGCTTACGGCGCAAACTGCCGACCCACAAAGTATGCGGCGGGGGGTATGTCATGCCTACTCGGCGGTGGCGGATACGCCGGCGGCCAAACACCCCTTTCCGGTCGGGCGCGAATTTGCCGAAGCAATCGGTTATGACAAGTCAGTACTTGATGCCCTGCCGCCGGCAACCACTGAATCTTTCACCGGCGTTTCAAATGTCTCGGTTTTTGCCGAAATCCCAAATGGCGCCACCGTGGTAGATCTAGGCTGCGGGACCGGGGTTGACTCCCTGATCGCCGCCCAAAAGACCGGGGCATCCGGCCAGGTTTTAGGGATCGACTTCAGCTTGAGCATGCTCAAAAAAGGCAGGCGGGCCATCAGGGCAACCGAAACAAACAATTTAACTTTCCTCTGTGCCGATGCCGAGCGCCTGCCACTGCTTGACAAGACCGTTGATCGCGTCATGGTCAACGGCATCTTCAACCTCAATCCGGACCGGGCCGAAATAATCAAAGAAATTTATCGCATCCTCAAACCAGGGGGCAAGATATTCGGGGCTGAGCTGATCGCAAATAAAACCCAGCGCCGCCAAAAGATCACCTCCCTCTCGCAATGGATGGCCTGAATTACCGGTGCCAGGGAGGGCGGCGCCTTCCTTGATGAATTCAAAACAGCCGGATTTACGATCGCGGCAATAACCAGAACCAGCCAAAACGCCCGCACCAACCACAAAAACATTTTGGCGGCTGATTTTTATGCCTGCAAATAACGGAGAAAAAAATGCTTAATGACGCTGAAATTTTTAAGGAAGTTAAAGATTTATACAAAATAATCCCCCTTAATGTCTTCAGACGCACCCCGGGAGTATACTTTGATAATGTGCCGACCAAAGCCCTGCCCCGCATCGACGCCATTGACCGGGTAATTCACGAGCAAAAGGCGATCTCGCCGGGGCCGGTCGGCGAGGTAGAGCGGCCGTGGTACATGCACCCCTGTCAGGATGATAATCTGGTGGTCCTGCACGGCACCCGACTGGTTGATATCTACCGCAAACAACATGGCAAGATGGAAAGTTTTGTGGTCACCGCCAATCAGATCAGCAAAAACGGCCAGATAATTTATGACGGTCCGGCCATGCTGGTCTGGCCACGCGGGGTTTTCCACCGAATTGAAAGTCTTGCGGAAGGATCATCGGCGATCAACTTTGCCGTCCATTATCCCGGCATCGACATGCAAACCAACTTCAACATCTATGACCTTGACCTGAAAACCGGCCAGTTCCGGGTAATCCGGGCAGGACACCAGGACCAAAAATAATCAATTATGCCTACCTTTCTTGATCCAACTACATTCTCTTTGCTCGGCAATTACCTGCTGCTGACCATATTGGTTCTGGGCGGTCTGCTCGGGATATCCGGCACGGTCAACCTTTTTCGTCCGGCACCGGTCGGGGAAAAAATCTCGTCGCGCCTGCTGATCGTTATCACCAGTCTGCTGGTCGTCGGGTTTATCTGGATCTGCTGGTTTCATTATCAGATCCACACCCAGCTCTCCCTTGAACTGCCACAAAATCTGGCGGTCTGGCTTAACCGGCAACTCGCAGCGGCCAACAGCAATGCTTCATACGCCATGCCCCTTTATGATCTGGCCCACCCGCCGCGCTATTCCATTCCGGTCTGGATCGAAAACGAAAAATACTATTTCTGGTTCATGTGCTACGCGATCCTGGGCTTAAGCGCTCATTACCGGATGCGCCACCACCGGTTCCGGGGCGCCGTTCATCTGATACTGGCCATCCAGACCACGATCCTTTACTTCTTCACCAATCCCTTTGCCGCACCACTGCCCAAATTCATGGCCGAAATCAGCCCCTGGTTTAACGAAAACCTCAGCGACATGGCCCGGGCCGGACTGTTCATGAAACTCTACCCGAAGATGATCTTTTACTACAACGCCCATTACATGTGGCTCCATCCACCGATGCTCTTTTTATCGTATGCCTGCATCACCCTGACCTTTATCACCTCGTTATTCATGCTGGTCAAAAGGGATCTCGCCATTGAAAATCTGGGTTATGATTTTGCCAAACTCGGCTTTTTCATGCTGACCCTGGGCATGCTTCTTGGTTACCCGTGGGCCTTGCAGGCCTGGGGCCCAAACTGGTGGTGGGATCCGAAAATCTGCAGCTCGATCATGATGTGGGCGGTATTCAGTACCTACCTGCACACCAGACTTTATGCCAACAAGCCGGCCATGTGGTACTTTTCCTCAATCTTAGGAATCCTCTGTTTTGCAGCGATGATTTTCACCTTCCTCGCCACATTCTTTTTCCCCGGCGAACATACCTTTCAATAAAGGCAAAACGATGCAACGCAAAAGCTCATACGATTTTTACCTGATTCTGGCCACCACCGCCGTCCTCTTCGTGATCTCGATCATCTGTATCTACTCGATGTTCTATTTCAAGATGGCCCAGGTTCAGCAATTACCCACGGTCATGAAGGAGGCGTATCTGCACCGAATGAACGTAATTGTCGCCCCCTTTATTACCGCCCTTATCCTGCTCTTGGGGATTTGCGTGCCAAAGAGGCTTTTGCCGGTAAGCTGGCTCAACCGTTTCGCCTTGGTTTTAGCCGCCCTGACCCTGATTACCAGTATGATCTGGGGCGTAAAACTCGGCATGCTACTGGTCTTGTCGATCTCGCTGATCCTGCAGACCGGGGTTCTGGGCATGGCTCTTGGCGGCAGCAAAAATCTCTACTTTGAGCGAAAAAACTACTGGGTGCGGGTCGGCTCGTCACTTATGCACCTGGGGCTGATTCTCTTTGTTTTTGACCTATTTTTTTTCGACCGCCAGGCCCTGCACCTCTTGCTTTTCTGGGTAACGACCATCTCCACCGTCCTGGGCATGATTTTCTGCTTCTACGCAGAATCGATGGTCAGCCTGATTAAACGACTCCAACTTAGCCGGCCATAACCGGCCCCCACCCGAACCTGAAAAAAACCAAACAAAGTAATTTTACTCTTCATTTTCACTGTCCAAACCAGCTTGACATTTTCTAACCTTGAGGCGCATCATTGATTATAAGTCCCAATTATTTCCCACGGAAAAAATTATCACCCGAAAAATGAGGTGTGACCATGAAAGTGGATAAAGAGATAGATGTGCTACACAAAGTATGCCCTCTGCCCCTAATCACGCTGGCCAAAGAGGTCCGCACCATGGCCAAGGGACAGGTGGTCAAAATTTCCGGTGACGACCCGATATTTGAGGACTCGGTCCTTGATTTTTGCCGGGAAGGAGAACACGAGATCCTGGAAAATAACCGCGAGGGTCGCCAGGTCAGCATCGTATTCAAAATCTAGGCCGGAGCAAGACCAATGCAAAAAAAAGGCACAATCATGTTGTTAAGTGGTGAACTGGACAAGGCCCTGACCGCGTTCATTATCGCCACAGGCTTTGCGGCGCTGGGCGTGGAAATGAAAATGTGGTTTATGATCTGGGGCCACAACTGCCTAAAAAAAAGGCGCGGCCTGTTCTCCCGCCGCCGGAAACCAGACCCGGCCAGAGAAGGAATTTACCGTGATCTGGCCACCGACAATTTCCTGCAACCGATGGTCGAAATCCTCAACCGGGGCGGCGCCAATCATCTGCCCTTGTCTCAACTCAATCTGATGGGCCTTGGGCCAAAAATCTTTAGTCAAATGTTAAAGAAAAAAAATATCCCAAGTCTTGAGTCTTTAATCAAGGAAGCCGATGAGTTAGGGGTAAAGTTTAACATTTGTCAAATCTGTTGCGATGCCCTCGGCCTAAGTGTTGATGACCTGATTGTCCCTAATGTCGAGGTAAAAGGGGTTTCGGCTTACATGAAAGACACGATGGACGCTCAGGTTAACCTGTTTATCTGATTTTGCGGCCCACGATTAAAATCTTCCCGGGTTTCAACCAAAGCCTGCATTTATACTTTTGAGTAATCATGACCGTCAATAACCATACCGACCAGCAGGAACTGATTATCCGTCTCCGCGAGGAAAACGATCTGCTACGCCAAGCGCTTAACGATACCGAGTGCGGTCGTAAATTAATCCAACAGAAGGATGAATTTTCCCAATTTCTGGGGATCAGTAAGGCTATTGTCTCCGAGTTGGACCTAAGTAAGGTGTTTGAAATGGTCGCCAACCGGGCCCGGGAAATTGTCGCCGCCGAGATGGTCATCGTGCCGATCATTAATCCCACCCGCGACCGCTACACCTATATGGGGGCATCCGGCAAAGACGCAGAAGAACTTCTGGGCAAAGGGTTCAAGATCCAGGTGGGCATGTGCGGTTGGGTGCTGCAGAACGAACGCTCTTTGTTATTCGGTGAATCAAACGACTGGTGGATGGATGAAAAAACAATCTGGGAAGAAGGCCAGCAGTCAGCCTTGCTGGTCCCGATGTTCGATAAACATCAAATTATCGGCGGCCTCTCGGCGATCGGCAAAATCGGCGGCGGCAGTTTTTCCACCCATGACCTTGATCTCTTCACCCTCTTTGCCAACCAGGTCAGCATCGCCATTGAAAACGCCCGTCTTTTTCAGGACCACCAGAATATTATCGGTAAATTGAAACAGGAAATCAGTAAACGTAAAAAAATCCAAACCGCCCTGGAAAAAGAAAAGGAGCAGTTGGCCATCACCCTGAGAAGCATCGGGGATGGGGTTATCACTACCGACACCGACGGTAAAGTTGTGCTGATTAACAAGGTTGCCGAGAAATTATGCGGCTGGTCCCAATCCGAAGCGTGTGGCAAACCTCTAGCTGAAGTATTCAGGATCATATCTGAAGAAACCAGAGAACCCCGCGATAATCCGGCCGAAACAATTCTCAAAACTGGTGAAATAATCGAGATTGCCAATCACACGGCCCTGATCGCCCGAAATGGAACAGAACGAAGCATTGCCGACAGCGGCGCACCGATCAGGGATAAAAGCAGCCAAATAATCGGCGTGGTTCTGGTTTTCAGGGATGTCACCGAAAGCAACCGATTGAAAGATGAATTGTTGAAAGTCAAAAAATTGGAATCGGTCGGGGTTTTGGCCGGAGGCATTGCCCACGACTTCAACAACATCCTGGTCGCCATTCTGGGCAACATTAACCTGGCCAGCCAGATTATCGGTGATGATAATCATCAGGTCTACCCCTTACTGAAGGATGCGGAAAAGGCCTCTTTACGGGCCAAGGACCTTACCCAGCAATTGCTGACCTTTTCCCAAGGGGGAGAACCGGTCAGAAAGACGGCCGCCATCCCGGAAGTGATCAAGGATTCCGCCGATTTTGTGCTCCGGGGCAGCAATGTTGCCTGCCAGTATCATATCGCAGATGATCTCTGGCTGGTTGAGATCGATAAAGGCCAGATTAGTCAGGTCATCCAAAATCTAATTCTTAATGCCAGCCATGCCATGCCGCAAGGCGGCAACATCCAGATATCATGCGAAAACATCAAAACCATTTCCGATCCGGGCATCCTGCTGCCCCGCAAAAACAATTACCTTAAAATCACGATCAGTGACAGCGGAATAGGCATCCCGAAAAATATTATCGACAAGATATTTGATCCCTACTTTTCGACCAAGCAAAAGGGCAGCGGTCTGGGCCTGGCGATCACCCATTCCATCATCAGTAAACATGACGGTCATATTTCCGTATGCTCAAAACTCGGCGAAGGGACCACCTTCACCATTTATCTACCTGCCTCAAGTAAAGAACCGCAATCGCTGATCAAATCAACCGAAATCCCGCCAGTGGGCAAGGCCACCATAATGATCATGGACGATGATGAAATGGTCAGAACCCTCGCCCAGCGCATACTTTCCCAATTCGGTTACGAAGTAGTTCTGGCCGAAGACGGGAAAGAGGCGATACAACTTTATGAAAATGCAAAGGATTCACCTAACCCCATTGATCTGATTATCATGGATTTAACAATCCCTGGAGGAATGGGGGGCAAAGAAGCGATCGAAAAAATTCATCAAATCAACCCTGAGGCAAAAGTTATTGTTACCAGTGGTTATTCCAACGACCCGATCATGGCAAACCATAAAGAGTATGGCTTTTGCGCCACGATTACCAAGCCTTTTATGATCAAGGAACTTATCAGACTTGTCAGTCAGGTTTTATCCTAAAACCTGTTCAATTCAATCCCCTCCAACCAACAACCGCCGCCGCATACATTCCAGGTCCCAACTCGCTTCCTGGGTTACCGCAACAAGTTGCAGCATATAAATTTTCTTTTTTGGTTTTTGCGCAAAAAATCCAACCTTGACCAATCGGGATCGATTCCAAGCGCCCAACACCTGACTTCGAATAAAAAATATTTGTTTCCCCCTTTCCCCTCTCTTTACAATGCACGCATCCAAATTTTGCCAAACCGCACCAGAAAACCTCGATCTTGCCTTGACTTGTTTGGGTGTTTTTGGGTAATATATCCATTTTTATAGATACTTTTCTCCCATTCGATTGTTTGCGTTCCAATACTTCCAGGTGGAATTCCTTCATTAGTCGTAGCGGAAAAATATTTGACTGGGCAAATACATAATTTTATAAGATGAAAGACCCTGAAATACATATAAGCTTTGAAATATTAAAGCTGATTGCCGAGATCGACCAATTCAAAGGTCAATGGCATACTATGGGCCAACTTGTTCCGGCCAAATTGCAGACCCTGATCAAAATTTCCATTGTTGAATCGATCGGTTCTTCTCTGCGTCTGGCCGGTATAAATTGTACCGACCGCCAAATCGGCAAACTCCAGTCGGGGCTTGAACTGACGCCAGACAGCCTTGACCGGCAGACAATCAAGGCGATAATCGGCTACCAGAAGGTAATTAACTTAATTCACAAGTCATTCCTGAAAATAACCCTGCTGCCGAATCATATAAACCAGCTTTATTCAATGATCTTCACCCTGCCGCCAGGCAGAGCAGAAGCCTTACAGCCCCAGAAAGCCGCTGCCTTAAAAGAGCTGATCCGCTGGACAAACGCAAGCCTGCAGGATGACAAAATTCATCCTCTCCTGCTAATTGTTACCTTTGCCATGCGCTTTCACGACATTTCTCCTTTTAAAGAAGGCAATGGCAGAATGGCTCGGGTCCTGACCACCCTGCTCCTTTTGCGTTGCGGTTATATCTACACGACCTACAGTTCGATCGAACATGTGATCGAACAACACCGCGACGAATACCGGGCTCTGCAAAAATTATCAGCCCTTACTTTTAACGAAAAATCACGGCTTACCGAGTGGATCAGTTTTTTTCTTCATGCCCTGAAAGAACACAAAGACACGCTGACCCAGAAAATAGATCGAGAAAAAATTATGGTCAGCCTGCCTGATTCCTCAAAAGAAATCATCAAGATCATCTCGGAACAAGGTCAGGCCACAATTTCACAGATCCAAATCATTTCCAAGGCAAACCGCAACACTTTGAAAATCAGACTGCGCAAACTGGTAAAAGATAAATATCTGCTCCAGCAGGGCAGAGGCAAAGGGACCCGCTACACGGTAGGCATATAATTAGATGACTCAGATCCTTCCCTGGCCGGCCGAGATAAAACCACTGATGCTGGCGCCCATGCAGGGCCTGACTAATCGGGCCTTCCGCGCCGTCATCATTGGCACCTCTAGACCGGACGTGGTCTTCACCGAATTTATGAGAGTGCGGCTCGGTTCCAAAAAAGGGCTATCCAAGGTGGACAAAGTCGAGGCAGCGAGCCATAATGGCGATGTACCTCTGGTTGCCCAATTAATCGGCCGCGACCCGGATGCCCTGGTCGCGGCGGCAAAAGAAGCTCAGCAGGCCGGAGCCAGACACCTCAATATTAATATGGGCTGTCCTTATGGCCGGATGAATAGCAATTCCGCCGGCGGCGCCCTGCTGAAAGACCCGCAGAGCATTCCGGTTACCCTGGAGCGTTTGCGGCGGGAAATAAAAGGCAGCTTTTCAGTCAAACTACGGGCCGGGTACGATGATCCCCGCCAGGCTCTTGATCTGCTGCCAATTTTTGAAGATATCGGCATCGATTTTATTATTATTCATCCCAGGACCGTGATCCAAAAATTCACCGGGCTGGCCGACCACCGGATCACCGCGGAACTGGTCAGCGCAACCCGGTTGCCAGTTATCGCGAATGGCGATATAATGACTGCGGCAGACGGCCGGCAAATACTGGTCGAAACCAAGGCCGCCGGGCTTATGCTGGGCAGAGGCGCCATTACCGATCCCCTGCTGTTTGAAAGAATCCGCGGCAATTGTCCGGCCGAAATGTCGCGACCGGACAGAGCACTGGAACTAAAATCATACATCAGGGAACTACTGGAACGTTACCAGGAAATCTTCCAGGGCGAGGATCAGATATTACGTAAAACAAAAGAAGTGATCTCCTTCATCGAGGATCCCTGGTTTGAAAAGTATCTTAAAAAAATGCGCCGCGCAGCTGATTTAACAAAATTCGCTGCCCACGCAGAAAGTATAGCATAGTATTTTGCCCAAATAATAAAATAACCCTTTAATGAATAAATTTTGCCATAACGCAAATGATACGGAGTGATTCATGGCTAGCCAGCGCAAATTAAGCCTCTGGAAAAATAAGACCGCCCTAATTTTTGCCCTCGAAAAAATCCCGATGTTCAATGAACTTTCCGAGGAAGAATTGACCGTCATTATCAATTATATGAGCCTCTACGAACTGGCCAAGGGCGAAACCCTGTTCAAGGAAGGAGACGATGGGCAATATGTCTGTTTTGTGGTCGACGGCCAGATTGACGTGATGAAAACCTCAATCACCGGCAGCAAGGTGGTCATCACCACTTTATCGCAGGGTTATTCAATCGGCGAAATGTCCATGATCGACCGAACTCCCCGCTCCGCCACAACGGTGGCCCGCAGCAATGTCACCCTGGCGGTCATGGCCCAAAGCGGCTTCAAACTGATCCTCGACAAACATCCGGCCATCGGGATCAAAATACTGATCGGTTTTTCCAGGTTCCTGAGCAAAAACATGCGGGCCACTTCAGCCCGGCTTAACGCCTACACCCACCTGCTCTCGACCATGTGCGCCCATACCGGTCAAAAATTTCCCCACGATATCGACAAGTACCTGCGCCTTGATAATGAAAAACTGGTCCATGACACCCATTCGATCAGCACCCTGTTTGACTCCAAAACCTTTATGATCAAAGTCAAAAAGTTTTTCGGCAAAAAAGAAGAGTCCGCCAAAAATCAATAATTTCCCCACCGCTATGAGACGCGATGATTTGCTGATTATAATTTTGACATTTTTTTTATTACCGGCAATTATTCTGACGATCTTACGGGGAGGAGAGGGTAGTCGCCACGGATATGGCTTCTGGCAAAATACGGCAAAACTTTGCGCCCCAACCTGAAATAATATCTCCGCGCCAAGACAAATATAACTCTAGTTTCTAATCAGCAATCCCTACAAAGCGTCCGCTAACAGAAACAACAAAACATGACTGTCCAGGGTAACAAGGGGAATAACTCGTTACTATTTACTATTTACTCGTCACTCGTCACTTGTCACTCGTCACTTATCACTTTCATAGTAAAAAATCAGCCAACCGCATAATAAATCGAAGACAAAACGGCATAAGCCAAAATCACGATCGTGATCGCCAGGCAGCTGCCGGCCAGGACCTTGTGAAAATAATTTTCCCGACTCTTCTCATTATAGCCCAATAGATAACCAAACAAAACCCCACCGACCATGCCGCCGCCGTGCCCCCAGTTATTTATGCCCGGGACCAACAGGCCGAAAACAAAAATCATTAAAGCCCAGCCGCCGATCTGGCGGTAAATCTCCTGCCCGTAATTTCCGCCCCGACTTTTTCCGTAATAGATCCCGGCCCCGATCATCCCGCAGACCGCCGCCGAGGCGCCGACCGTAAAACCAACCCCGGCCAGAATGGAAACCAGAAACCCGATAGCGCCGCTGATGGCGTAGATTGCCAACATCCGAAACGTTCCGTATTCTTTAATAATCAGGGTTCCGATCTGCTTCAAAGCAATCATGTTAAACAGGATATGCATCAAGCTGCCATGCAGATAATTAGCCGAGACGATACTCCACCAGCGATGCAGCCTTTCAACCGGCACCGTGCCGCTGGCGCCAAGCATCAGCAGACTCCGATTATCCGGCGACAGAAAAGCAAAAGGACTCATTGAAAAGTTAGCGCCCTTAGGCCGCAACAGCAGCGCGATAATAAACATCCCGACATTGAGATAGATTATCCACATGATCACACTATCCGACCCGCCCTGCGACCTGGTCCAGGGGTTATTCATCCACCAGGAGCCGGGACGGGCGGTATGGCAATATGGACAATTCTGCTCGTCCCGGCTGATCAGTTTCCGGCAGTTGGGACATAATATCGATTTTTTCATGATACTCTCCATTAACACCAAAAATATCCGGCAGGATAAATCGCCGGCTTTTGAATCAACCAACATCATAACCCGAATTTTTTTATTAAACCAGCCTGGCCCTCCCGCAATTTGGCGGGCAGCTGCAATTTAAGTGGTAATCAGATGGTTTATTGAGTAGATAAAACCAGATGAATACATATGCCATTATCATCCTCAGTGCCCTGCTCGCCAATTTTGTCCTGGAACTGGTTGCCGACCTGCTCAATCTCAAAGCCCTGCGGCCCGAGCTACCGGCAGAATTTCAAGACATCTATGATGTTGATGAATATGCCCGTTCTCAAAATTATACCCGAGTCAAAACGAAATTCGGCTTTGTGGTGGGAACAGTTGACCTGGCAATCATGCTTCTCTTCTGGCTGCTGGGCGGCTTTAACTGGCTCGATATTATTGCACGGAGCTGGGGTTTCGGGCCGATCGTCACCGGCCTGTTTTACATGGGCCTGCTGATATTGGGTAAAACCATCCTATCGCTGCCGTTCAAGGTATACTCCACCTTTGTGATTGAAGAAAAATTCGGCTTCAACAAAACTACCGCCACCACCTTTATCGCCGATCTGGGCAAAGGCCTTTTACTGACCGCCATTCTGGGTGGGCTGGTGATGGCATGCATTATCGGCATCTTTGAAAATAGCGGCCCTCTGGCCTGGCTTTACTGCTGGGCGGCGGTCACTATCTTTATCCTTTTTATCCAATTTATCGCGCCAACCTGGATCATGCCGTTGTTCAACAAATTCACCCCGCTGGCCGAAGGCGCCTTAAAAGATGCCATTTTCGCCTTTGCCAAATCGGTCAATTTTTCTTTGCAAAATGTCTTTGTGATGGACGGTTCCAAACGATCCAGTAAATCAAACGCCTTTTTTACCGGTTTTGGCAAACACAAACGGATCGCCCTGTTCGACACCCTGATCGCCAAGCATAGTGTGGCAGAACTGGTCGCGGTCCTGGCCCATGAAATAGGCCATTACCAGAAAAAGCATATCCTGCAGGGCATGGCGATCAGTATTCTGCACACCGGCGTCATGCTCTATCTCCTTTCGATCTTTGTCCATCACCACGGACTTTTTTCCGCCTTTTATATGGATCATTCCTCGGTTTATGCCGGCCTGATCTTCTTTGGCCTCCTGTTCACCCCGATCGAACTTATCCTCTCGGTATTTATGCATATTCTCTCCCGCCACAACGAATTTGAGGCGGACCGCTTCACCGCCCAAACCACCAACGATCCGGACAGCATGATCCAGGCCTTAAAAAAACTCTCGGCCCACAACCTGTCAAATCTTACCCCGCACCCCTTTCAGGTCTTTCTGCACTATTCCCACCCACCGCTGCTGACCAGGATTACAGCAATCCGTAATTATAAAAAATAAAGCTGAGTTGAGCCGCTTGCCGGCTCATACGAAACTTATGCCCTTGTGGTATAAAGCTGAGTTGAGCCGCTTGCCGGCTCATACGAAACTTATGCCCTTGTGGTATAAAGCTGAGTTGAGCCGCTTACCGGCTCATACGAAACTTATGCGCCCCGCAGGAAGTACCCTTGGGGTGCCCTTGTGGTATAAAAATTCCCTTGCAGTAACCTCCACGATTACCGAAAATAAAGCTGAGTTGAGCCGGCTAGTCGGCTCATACGAAACTTATACCCTTGTGGTATAAAGCTGAGTTGAGCCGGCTAGTCGG
>JAHJIY010000073.1 GCA_018823175.1 Pseudomonadota bacterium | reverse complement strand
CTCCTTCCATGAGGAGGGCAAACGTCAATTGGAAATCCAACCCGGCATTTCTTCGCAAGACCAACCGGCTATCAATCCATCCCATCTTCTTATCTTGACAGCCAAGGTTGATTAAACAATTAAACAACGATCCACGTCCGGATGATTCAGTCTTTGAAATCTATGGCGAGTTTACCTGGGGAAAAGGGTTCACATCCGAAGGATATGAAGGGATCATGAGTTCTGAAGGAGACGGCGAAACCCGGCTGGTGGAATGTGATGTGAGAATCAGCAGATAACAATGAAGCAAGACATTTAGGATCGAGGGTCAGAGGCTTGACAAATTGCGTTCTTCCAGCCGATATGCCCATTTGTCAAGCCTACCCCGAGCCCGAGCCCCGAGCCCTGATCATTCCCATTCGTAAACTTTCTCCACTGATCACAACTTTAATGCAATTTTTTCATCATCCCGGTAATCTCCATTCCTGACAGGCAATCTGTTTTGGAAATATGTTAATTTGCTTGGATTTCCCCTATTAAGGTTTAGGAATACTTAATTATGAATACCAAAGAGATTATCAACCGCATTTTTAAAGATCCGGCCACCAAATATGAGCTGACCGAGTTTGAAAATCTCGGCAAAGCGATTCACGACATCCTCACGATCTACCCGAAAACCGCCGCCACGGGCCGGGATGCGGGCAAAACCAAGTACTACCTGAAAAGCTTCATTCCCTTCTCCTCCGGCAACGAGGAGGTGCAGGTCTATGTCGAGGACGGCAAGGCCAACCCGGAAGAGATCGTGCGCCAGCTCTGGGTCTACAAGCTGATCAATCAGTACGGCTACAAGATGGACGAGATCGACCTGGAGGCCGGCGTGCAGTTCGGCACCGAGGTTGGTACCAAGGCGGCGGACATCATCGTCTACACCGACAACACCAAGGAAACGCCGAAAATCATCGTCGAGTGCAAGAAACCCAAGCGCAAGGACGGCATCGAGCAGCTTAAGAGCTACATGAACGCCAAAGGCGCGCCGGTGGCGGTCTGGTCCAACGGCAGCGACAGCATCATTCTCTACCGGCCCTATCCGAAGGAATTCGACGACACCCTGTTCGACATACCCAAGCGCGGGCAGGAGCCAAAGGACGTTCTGGAAGCCAAGAAAACTCTGCTCCAGCTCAAGAAGGACTTCAACTTCAAGAAGATCATCCAGGACCTGGAAGAGCTGGTGCTGGCCGACAGCGGCAAGGATGAATTTAATGAGATCTTCAAGCTGATCTTTGCCAAGATCTGGGACGAGAAAGAGGCGCTGGAAAACCGCAAGGACAAGACCGTCGAGTTTGGCAAAGCGCTGGACCCCGACATAACCTTTGATCGCATCAACGGCCTGTTCAAGAAGGCCTGCGAAGAGTGGCCCGGCATCTTCAAAGAGAACGAGGATATCGAGCTGGCCAAGCGCCACCTGCAAGTCTGCGTCGGCCCCATCGAGGGTGTGCGCCTCATGGGCTCCAACCTGCGCATCATGGACGACGCCTTCGAATACCTGCTGCCCACCGAGGCCAAAAAGAAGAAAGGCCAGTTCTTCACCCCGCGCCATGTGGTGGAAATGTGCGTGCGCATGCTCAACCCGACCCAGAAGGAGTACGTCATGGACCCCTCCTGCGGCTCCGGCGGCTTCCTGCTGCACGCCATGGAGTGGTGCTACCCGGTCAACGATAACCGCGACCGGAAGGATCGAAAGCACGATTACGCCGCCAAGTACCTCTGGGGCGTCGATTTCGAGGCCCGGGCCGCCAAGACCTCCCGCGCCCTGATGCTGATTGCCGGGGACGGCCACACCAACATCTTTGGCCCCGATGTCAGCAGCCTCGACCCGCGCACCTGGTTCGAGAACGCCTCCGGCCAGGCGCTGATGCAGGGATTGCGGCAGGCCAAGCTGACCGCCAGGAAGGTCCCGGAACAGGAAAGCCTCAAGGACGAAGACAAGGCCTGGGAGTATTTCGACGAACTGAAGTTCGACGTCATCCTTGCCAATCCGCCCTTTGCCGGGGAGATGAAGGACCGCAAGATGCTGGTCCACTATGACCTGGCCAAACCGGCCCTGAAACGCGCAGGAAGCGACAAGGCCCCCAAGGAAGAGCGCGACGTGCTCTTTATCGAGCGCATCCTCAAGATGCTGCGCCCCGGCGGCCGGGCCGCCATCGTGTTGCCACAGGGCAAGTTCAACAACTCGTCGCTGGCCTTTATCCGCGAATGGATTCTGAAAAAGGCGCGGCTGCTGGCGGTGGTCGGTCTGCACCCCAACACCTTCAAGCCCCATACCGGCACCAAGACTTCGGTGCTGTTCGTTCAGAAGTACACCGAACAGCAACTGGCCGATATCGCCCGCGTCCATGACGAGGTGGCCAAGGACTGCCCGGCTTATGATGCGGAGATTCAGGCCCTGCTTGCTGGGCACGAGGGCGATGTAGCGGAAGAAGCCATCCCCGAAGCGGTGGCCGATCTCATCGCCGAGACCTTCAGCGAACCGGAGGCGGAAGAGCCCGTCGATGACAACGGCAACGGCGAAAACGGCGATGCTGAGGCCGCCGAGCCGCCCTCGGATGAGGACCGCATCGCCCAGGCCGAGGAGAAGGTGGACAACCTGAGGGCCGAACTGCTGCGGGTGAAGCAGACGCTTACCGACCTCGACAGCGATGTGGAGGCGATTGTGCAGCAACAGGAGCAGGAGCTGGAGGCCCTGACCTCCTCTTGGTCTGGCGACCAAGGTGGCTTGCGTTTGCAGATACGGGAAATGAAGGCCACCTACAAGGTTGACACCAAGACACTCAAGCAAAACCAGAAGGAAAAGGCCAAGCGCTACAAGGCCGAGATCAAGCGGCTGGAAAAGGAGATCCCTACTGCCGAGCGCGACCTGAAGCTGCTCACTAACCGGGGCAAGCTGGAGCTGATCCTGGAGGATAGCGACCTGATCGGCACCTTGAAGGAGCGCTGGATCGCCGCCGAGGTGGCGAAACGGCTCGACTACCCAATTTTCATGGCGGTGAGCGAGCGCGGCGGCAAGAATAACTCCGGCGATTACGAATATGTGCTCGATGCCGACGGCCACCTGGTGGAAGACCTAAGCGGCCAGCCCAAGATCGACCAGGACCTGGTCAACTACGACCTGACCGCCGACGAACTTGCTGATGCCGCCGCCATTGCCGACGACCAGCTCTGCGTGGCCGAGGCCTTTGTGCGCTTTGCCCAAGCTGAGGGGTTTGATTTCTGGGGGGCTGCGTGATGGCAACGATAATGACCGCAATGACCAGTGATTTATATAGTCATGGTCGTTCCGACCCGGAATATTACTTGCCGAATCACACTGCTGTTGAAGCCGATTTGCTTGCCGTGCCAACGGCCCCGCTTCGAAAGCTTGGTCATTTTAGTTGCAGTGCGTTTTATCCAGCAGCTACACACCTTTACAATGAAGAGGGAAGGCCGTTTCTCCGATGTGTCGATATTGTCGAGTATCCGATTATTTCGAATGATCAGCCCTTCGCGAGAATTCCAATGGAATTTGCAGATGCTTATTCGACAATTCGTCATTTGAAAGCCGGAGATATTGTAATTAGCAAAGTCGGCTCCCCTTGCTTTGCCTCTCTTCTTTCGACTGACATGGAAGATGCGGCAATGACGCGAACCGTTCTTGGGATGAGCAGCATCAATACGGAACTCGTTGACCCCCATTATTTAATTGCATTTTTGCGTTCTCGATATGGATTCGACCAGCTAATGCGAGAGCGTGAGTTAACGATTCAATATCAGCTGACCCTAGATCGAACCCGCAAAGTAAAGGTTTTTACGCCGCCAATTACCGTGCAAAACCAAGTCGGCGATATTGTGCGGAAGTATTACCAATGCCTAAGTGAAAGTAAGGATGCTTACACCCAAGCCCAACAACTCCTCGAATCCGAGCTGGGGCTGGATAAGCTGCGTTTTGACAAACCCGTGGGCTACACGGCGCGGTTTAGTGAGCTGGAGTTGTCGCACCGGACCGATGCCCAGCACTACCAACCCCGCTTTACCCGGCTTCTTGAACACCTCGCCAAGTTTCCGACCGGACGAATTCGTGACATTCGCCGCTATAACCGGCGCGGCATTCAGCCGGTTTATGTCGATGGCGGCAGCCATGCCGTGGTCAACAGCCAGCACCTTGGGCCAAAACACATCAACTACGACGGCTTGCAAAAAACCAACGAGCACATCTTCAACGCATCGCCCGAAGCGCACATCCAACCCGATGACCTGCTGATTTACACCACCGGCGCTTACATCGGCCGGACCAACGTTTATCTCGACGAGGCTCCGGCCTTTGCCAGCAATCATGTCAACATTCTGCGGTTGTCGCCCGATATCGACCATGCCTACATGGCCATGGTGTTTCAGTCCATCATCGGCCAGTTCCAGACCCAGAAACACGCCAGAGGGAGCGCTCAGGCCGAGCTGTACCCGGCGGACATCGACAAGTTCATGGTTCCGCTGCTGCCCCCGGATAAACAACAAGAGATCGGCAATCTGGTTCGGGAAAGCCTGACGAAACAGCGGGAATCCGCACAACTCCTCGACCAGGCCAAATCCCGCGTCGAGCAACTCATCGAAGAGGCGGTGCGGGCATGAGCGATAAACCCATCTCCCTGACCACGCCTCCGGACGGGTACGCCGACTGGCTGGCGGATTTAAAAACTCGCATCCACAGCGCCCAGCAGCGGGCGACGCTGGCGGTCAACCGCGAACTGGTGCTGCTCTATTGGCAGATCGGTCGCGATATTCTGGCCCGGCAGGCAAGCCAGGGCTGGGGGGCCAAGGTCATCGACCGGCTGGCTCACGACCTGCGCAAAGCCTTTCCGGACATGAAAGGCTTTGCGCCGCGCAATCTCAAATACATGCGTGCCGTGGCCGAGGCTTGGCCAGAGCCTGAATTTGTGCAGCAGGCTGCTGCACAATTGCCGTGGTTCCATCTCTGCACCCTGATTGACAAACTGGCGACCCGTGAGGAGCGCGACTGGTATCTCGCCAAGGCGGTTGAACACGCTTGGTCACGCAATGTGCTGGTGATGCAGATCGAAACCCGTCTGCTGAAGCGCCAGGGCAAGGCGGTCACCAATTTTGAACAGCGCCTGCCCAAACCCCAGTCCGACCTGGCCCGCGAATCCATCAAAGATCCTTACCGCTTCGACTTCCTCGGCCTGACCGATGAGGCGCAGGAGCGCGAAATCGAGTCGGCGCTGGTACAGCATGTCACCCGGTTTTTGCTGGAGCTGGGCGCGGGTTTCGCCTTTGTCGGCCGTCAGGTGTTGCTCGATGTGGGCGGCGAGGAGTTTTTCATCGACCTGCTCTTTTATCACCTCAAGCTGCGCTGCTATGTGGTGATCGAATTGAAAGCGGGCAAGTTCAAGCCGGAACACCTGGGCCAGTTGGGTTTCTACCTCACCGCTGTGGACCGGCAGGTCAAGGCCGAGCAGGACAACCCGACCATCGGCCTGCTGCTGTGCAAGAGCAAGAACAAGGTGGTGGCGGAGTACGCCCTGGGCGACAAGAGCCAGCCCATGGGGATTGCCGAATACAAGCTGCTGGAATCGCTGCCGGAACCGTTGCAGACCAACCTGCCCAGTATCGAGCAGATCGAAAACGAATTGAAGGACATTCCGGAATGAGTGCTCATCTGTCAACGAACCTTTCCCAAAGGCGGGTGGATTCAGTTGTTCGAAATTTTCGAATATCTGACGAAAGCTTCAAGCCCCAGGAGGAAGCATGAATCTGACCAGCGAGGATAAGCGGCTGTTGGAGGAGCTGTGCCAGCAGCACGGCGTGAGCGCCGACAAGGTATTGAAGCTGCTCGACACGGTGCGCGACTACGAATTCAAGGAGCGCCGCACCGGGGTCTATGATGCCCTGCGTGAGATCCTGAAATCGAAACCGGGAGGCGCGTCATCATGAGCCACGTTGGCGAGGTCGAGCGTTATGTGAAGGACCCGAGCCTGCTGGTGGAGTTGTGCCGGGAGGTGATCGAGCGGCTGGACGGTGGGAGCGACAACGGCGAGACCGCCGCCATGGAGGCGCAGCTCAGGGAGATCGCCCGCGCCATCGACAAGCTCGACAAGCTGGGGGTGCCGGTGCCGGATGCGTTGCGGGGTGAGAAGACCAGGCTGGCGGCCGCCCTGGGCGTGAGCGCCGAAGCCACTCAGACCCTGAATCATCTGGCCGATGAACTGGAAGAGCTGCTGAAAGAACTCAAGGACCGGATCGGCCGCACACCCGAAGCTACGCCCGCCAAGAAGCCCCGCGCCAAACGTTCGAAATCTCCCAAGACCGACAAAACAATTTTACGCCGGTTGATTGTTGAAGCGCTCCGGCATCTCGGCGGCTCCGCGCCCAAGAATGACGTGCTGAAGTATATAGAAGGCAAACTCCACGGTAAGCTCCTGCCCGGCGATCTGGAATGGCGCGAGGCGACCAATGACCACGCCTGGCAGAACAACGCCTGTTGGGAGCGAAATGCCATGAAGAACGATGGGATTTTGAAAGCGGATTCCCCTCGCGGCATATGGGAACTGAGTGAGGACCACCGATGACAAATTTGCAGGACAGAAAATTTGCACGCACGCAGTGCGCCCGTCAGGGTGACATACAGGGACTGTCATGAAATTCATCAAACTGACCATCGAGAACTACAAGTCGTTCCAGTTTGCCACCGAGATAGCCTTTCCCATGGCGGCGGACGGGCGCAGTATCTTTTTGATCGGCGGCATGAACGGCGCGGGCAAGACCTCGATCATGGAGGCGATCAACTATTGTCTCTACGGGGCCAAAGCGGACGAGATCTACCGCAACATCAACCGCCGCGAGAAGGCCAAGGGCAACGCCAACGTGGTGTTCGAGCTGGTCATGGAGATGGACGACGGCGCGGAGCTGATCGTCAAACGCTCCTGGAGCGCGGGCGCGGTGGCGGAACCCAAGCCCCGCGACCTGAGCGAGCGGCTGGTGGTGGTGCGCGACGGCAAGCGGGTCTCGGTGCAGAATCAGGAGATCTGGCAGGATTTCATCCGTGCCGCCATTCCGCCCGGCATCACTCAGTTCTTTTTTTTCGACGGCGAAAAGATTCAGGAGATCGCCGCCGACGATCATTCCGAGGTGCGCCTGAAGTCCTCGCTGGAGGCGGCGCTGGGCATTCAGAACATCAACCGACTGGCCTCGGACCTGGCCTACATCAAGCAGGAGGAGCGCAAGGGGTTTGTGGAGATCTCCGACGAGGACCTGGAGTTCAAGCAGAGCGAGCTGAAAAAGGAGAAGAGCAAACTCGGCCGCAAGCAGCAGGAACGCACCGGCTTGCAGGAGGAACTGACCGGGTTCCGTGAGCAACTGGCGGACGCCAAGAAGCGCTTCGAGGCGACCTTTCATACCGAGCCGGAAAGCCGCGAGACCATGCGCGAGCAGGAGAAGCGGCGCATTCAGGCATCCAACCGCCTGACCCAGGTGGAGAACGAAATCCGCAACCTGTGCGAAAAGGCGCTGCCCTTTGCCCTGGCGGGAAAACTGTTCGATGGCATCCGCCGGCAGATCGACCAGGAGCGCGACTCTGCCATTGGCGCGGCCATCAAGGAGCACGCCGCCGAGCTGGCCAAACGGCTGGTGCGGGTGGTCGAGGAACCGGAGCCGATCTACCGGGAAAAGCTCTCCGCCGAAAGGATGACCGAACTGGAGCGGCGCATCGTCCGCCTGCTCAAGGAAGGTGACGGCCGGGGCGATGTGATCAAGGTGCTTGATCTCTCCGACCGGGACGTGGCGCGGGTGCTGAACCAGATGGAGAACCTGGAGCGAAGCGAGGTGTTCCTGATCCAGCCGCTGCTGGAGGAAAAACGCGAGCTGGACGCTCAGGTGCGAGCACTGACCGGCCTCTCCAGTCTGGGCGGCATGACCGAATCGGAGCGGGAGCTGTTCGATCAGCTCCAGGCCGAGATAGAAGGTTGCTCGACCCAGATCGGCCGCAAGACGGAACAACTGCGGCTGCTGGAAGAAGAAATCCTGTCGCTTACAAAACGCATCGGCGAGATCGAGATGGAGATCGAAAAGCTCTACGAGAAGCACAACGTCTCCAAGGAGAAGGCGGAGTTTATCGAGGAGTGCGACGTCATCGCCAGCGTGCTCAATCAGTTCATGGTTCGCCTGCGCAAGAACAAGGTGCATCTGCTCCAGGAAAAGACCTTCGAGATGTACCGCCTGCTCTCCAGCCGCAGCGGTTTGATCAAGGACCTGACCATCGACGACAAGACCTACGAGGTGACTATCCGCGACCGCAATGGCCACGAGATCAAGAAATCGGGCCTGTCGGCGGGTGAAAAAGAGGTGTTTGCGGTGTCGCTGCTGTGGGGGCTGGCGCAGACCAGTCAGCTCAAGCTGCCGATCATCATCGATACCCCGCTCTCGCGCCTGGACAGCACCCACCGGGACAACATCGTCAACAACTACTTTCCCAACGCCGGGGAGCAGGTGGTGATCCTTTCCACCGATACCGAGATCGACACGAACTACTACCGGAGCCTGAAGCCGCACCTGAGCGGTGCCGGTTGTCTTGCCTTTGACCAGCGGCAGGAGCTGACCACCTTCAAGACCGGCTATTTCTGGGAGAACTGAAGCCATGGCGGATCGTCTGTACACATCGAGCGAGGCGGATGAAATCCTGAGCGCTCTGCGCTTTGAAACCAAGCTGGAGAAGGCGACCCTGGCCCGGATGGCCTTTGCGCTGTCGCTTTCCAGAGTCGGTGCCGAGGTGCCGGGCAGCCCGAATTTCAGCGGCGGGGAGATGAAACGGCCGACCTTCTTCGCCGAGGACGAGACCTTCATCCGCACCTTGCTTTCCTATGCCTACAAGAGACCGGATCTCAGCGAGGATGAACTGTTTTCGAACCGTTCGCTGACCAAGAACCACATCGACCATGGCGCAACGCTGCTGAATGAGTTGTTTCAGACCTGTGGCCGCAGCGGTGACGGGTTGATTGCCCGGCTGGTGGAAGAGGTGGAGTTCTCCGGCCGTCGCGAGAATTTCGGCCTGGGATTGGATATCTACATCGGCCATACACTGCTTCAGCGTACTGAACTGGTGATGGAGCTGAACAACACCGCCAGGCATGCCAACTCCCATCTGGCCATCATGGGAAAGCCGGGTGTCGGCAAGACCCAGTTCCTGTTGAAGCTGCTCGCGGATATCAGGATTCAATCAAACTACCAGACCAATTTTGTCTACTTCGACTACAAGGGCGACGTGGTTGATAACGAACGGTTTCTGGAAATCGCCAAGGTTCAGCCGTACCGACTTTTGCAGTCCGGGCAAAACCTGCCGATCAACCCCTTTGTGTTGCCTGCCTACGACGAGCAGACCATCAACGTTTCGGCCCGAGAAAAGGCGGAAAGCTTCGCCTCCATCAACAGCAAGCTCGGCGTGGTGCAAAAAGGGGCGCTGACCGAGGCGATCCGGGCCGGATATGCAAAACGTGCCGGTTCACCGATGCCCTTTCCTGATTTTCAGGATATTCTGGAGATTGCGGCGGCCGCCTACGAGGATGATGGAAAAAAGGATGACAGCCTGATCGAGGTCCTTCGCGATCTGTCGGACTTTGACCTGTTCTGGAAGCACGGCAGCGACGCACCGCCCATTGAGAAGCTCTCTAACCGCACATTGCTCATTGACATGCACGCCATGCCGGTCTTGAAAGAGCTGGTGGCCTACCTGGTCATTGAGCGGATGTACAAGGAGATGGCGAGCATGCCGGATAGCCCGGTGACCGACGGGCGACGAACCATCCGCACCATTCTGGTTATCGATGAAGCACATAACTACCTCAGCCAAAAGAATATCTTCCTGCAGCGCATCATCCGCGAGGGCCGCTCGAAGGGCGTGGTGGTTTTTTTCGCCAGCCAGTCACCCAACGACTATCAGCAGGACTTCTTCAATTTCCAGGAGTTGTTGGAGTTCGCCTACATCTTCCAGTGCGAGGGCGTGGCTGCCGGATCGGTGCAGAAGATTCTCGGCTGCAGCAGCAAGACAGCCAAGGAGCTGCAGACGGAAATCGCCCGGCTGGAACCCTGGCAGGTTGTGAGCCGGAGCAGCAACAAGACCGAGGAGTTCGTCAAGTTCACGGCCGAGGCGTTTTACAAGAACTATTGAGATACATCAGTCAACATGCAAGGCTTAGGGCCTGGCGTCAGGCTTGACTTGTTGACATTCATGAAGAAACAGCAGGAGTTCGGGGGACAGCTTATTTAATTCCCTAGACGGCATCTCGTAACAGTTTAGTCCCCTTAGCATTTGCCGAGGCAAGCATACCACGAGACAGCCGGGCTTGTTCGCTCTGGAAAAAGTAACAGTTTAGTCCCCTTAGCATTTGCCGAGGCAAGCATACCACGAGACAGCCGGGCTTGTTCGCTCTGGAGCCACTGGTCAAATCTGAAATCATATTCTGCCGTGGAGTTTTCTTCTGCCGATTTTCAGCTTGAGTTGTTGAACAGGGCGGCCTGGGCCGTGGCGGTGTCCGCGGTGTGGAGGATGTGCAGAAATTCTCTGGGATGAACACCTTGGCGTCTGGCCGTCTGCACAAGGGTCGGGATGATGCTGTGGGTTTTCAATCCGGCGTCCGAGCGGGTGCCGAAGCAGATCTTCCTGAATATGACCATTTTTCGCAGGGTTTGCTCGGCGTGATTATTGGTGGGCGCAACGCCTGGAATACGCAGAAAAGTTGTGAGATGTTTCCGCTCCGGACCGACAAGAAATTTTCTCAACGCCTGAGCGGGATTAAACCGGAACGGTTTCTTGCAGATTTTGCCAAGCTCCCCGATGAATCGTTTTTCGATTCTCGCCGCCTTCTCCCAGGGGATCTCACCGGACTTCAGTTTCCGAGCTGAATCGCAGGCGCGTGAGCAGAGTTCAATAAGCTTATCGCAGAAGACGGTAACCTCCCGGTCCTGTTCCTGGCTCGGCAGAAGCGCGTGTTCCCGGTTGATCTCTTTTGCATTGGTAATGATATGGGCCAGACAAGCTTGCCAGTCATGGCCGATACCATTATATGCCGCATATCGGTCGCGCACCAGCAAGCCGGTAAAATCCTCCCCGAAGACCGTTCGGGCCGCCTGCGCTGACCGATGCCGATCAATGTGGAAGAGCGCGAGTTCATCATTGCCTGCAAACCAGACATAATGCCCCACCCCGTCGCTTCTCCAGGAAGTTTCATCGGCATGCACGACTTCCGAGACCCTGATCTTTTCGCGAACATCCTCGTAAAGAGGCTCTCCCCGTTTCGCCGCCCTCCGATCAAATCCCACGAGTGAAGCCGGAACACAGGAGAGCCCGAACAGATCAGCGAGAATACGCTGGACCTTTCGGTAGGAGATGCCGATCTCGTAGCGGAGATAACCGGCGGTGGATTTGGCGAGGGGCCCGATCGGTGGAAGGGGTCAAGTCCGCTTTTGACCTTTGAAAAAGTCAAAAGCGGACTTGACCCCTCTGTCTTATTTAATTCCCTAGACGGCATCTCAATAAGTAAGAAGTCCCCCGAACTTTCCGCGTGAATTTCCCACCTTCCGCTCGGAATCGCTGAAAATAACATTGTAAATTTAACATTACATGTTAAATTTACATGGATGATACGGCGAAACCTGAAAGATAAACTCGAACAACTACTCAACAGGAGCCCGGCAGTAGTACTTACCGGACCTCGTCAAGTGGGGAAAACCACATTGGCTCTCGATATCGCAAGCGGGAGAAATGCTGTCTACCTTGACCTGGAACGGCCACGCGATCTGGCTAAATTGCATGATATTGAACAGTTTTGTGAGCTGAATGCAGAAAAGATGCTCGTTCTCGATGAAGTGCAGCGGCTTCCTGACTTATTCGCTCCTCTTCGCAGTATAATTGATGCAAGAAGAAGGGCCGGAAAGAATGTTGGTCAGTTCCTTTTACTCGGTTCAGCCTCCCTGGATCTCCTGCAGCAATCCAGTGAAACCCTTGCCGGCAGGGTAGCTTACTGCGAACTGACGCCCTTGACTCTACAAGAGGTAGACACTTCAGCACTGTACCCCCTCTGGCAACGAGGTGGCTTTCCGGAAAGTTTTCTTGCCGGTCATGATGAGGAGAGTTTTGAGTGGCGACTGGATTTTATCAGCACTTATCTCGAGAGAGATATCCCCCAATTGGGCCCACGAATTCCGGCGGAAACATTGCGGCGATTCTGGACCATGCTCGCCCACAACCAAGGGCAGCTGTATAACGCTTCAGCTTTTGCCAGAGGGCTTGATGTTAAAAGCGTAACAACAGCCCGCTATCTGGACTTAATGGTAGATCTTCTCCTGGTTCGAAGGTTACGAGCCTGGACAAGCAATCTAGGAAGGCGGCTTGTAAAAGCTCCTAAGACGTATATTAGAGACAGTGGCATTTGCCATGCTCTTTTAGGTATTGAAACCCAGAATGATCTTCTTGGACACCCAGTTGCAGGGGGCAGTTGGGAAGGCTTTGTCATTGAAAATATCATCAGTTTTCTACCCAGACGCGCAACCTATGGCTATTACCGAACCAGCAGTGGAGCTGAATTGGATCTGGTTGTTGACACTGGACAAGGAGAGGTGCTGGCTATAGAAATCAAACGCAGCACAACTCCTTCAGTATCGAAGGGCTTTTACAGCGCCTGCGAAGATTTGCAACCCACCCGAAAATTTGTGATCCACGCAGGCCTCGACAACTTTCCTCTGGCTAAAGATATCGAGGCTGTTACGCTGAAGGGACTTCTTGATAACCTTGATTCAATAAAGGCGTAAGCGTTATGTGAGGGGACGTTGGTTCTAAAACAACTTATTTTGAAAAAAAAAAAAAAGGGGTCAAGTCTCGTTTTGACTCATGTTGTTAAAAAAATAATTATTACAGATATTTATAGCTTATTGACATGATCTTTTCGCTTACCATTTCAAGACAAGATTGAAGGTTGGATTAAATTAATAAAAGAGCCTGGCGTCAGGCTTGACTTGTTGACATTCATGAAGAAACAGCAGGATTCGTGGGGATAGGGGACGGACGTCCCCCATCTCACACATCTCAGATGGGACCATTTTTCAAGTAGGAAGGTCAAGCGAGGCCCGGCCCAATCGAATCACTAATAAACCTTGCGAATTCTCTTTGAAATTACCATAATGTAATTACGGTAATTATTTTATGACCTCATTCCAATTTTAGAGAGAGTACCATGGAAAAACATTTACGCTCCAAGGATATCAAGATAGTACCCATCGGCAACTCGTTTGGTGTTCGTATTCCCAAGAACCTCTTGCAAAAATACGGATTCTCCGAGACGTTGATCCTTGAGGAGACCGATCAAGGCCTTCTTCTCCGCAAAAAAGACGAAGATAAATTGTCATGGGCCGACACCTATAAAGCCATGGCCAATGCGGATGAGGATTGGAATGATTACGAAGCTACCCTGCTCGACGGCCTGGAGGAAGATGGCTGTGACAATTCCTGAACGATACGCGATTTATTTTGCGGATTTGAATCCGACCATCGGCAGTGAGATCAATAAAATCCGGCCGGTGGTGATCGTCAGCGATGATGATATGAACAACTATCTGGAAACTGTGGTCATTTGTCCTCTGACTTCAAAGCTCCACCCGCAATGGCGGACACGGCTCCAGGTGGATTGTGCCGGCAAACCAGCTGAAATTGCCGTTGATCAGATCCGCACAATCAGCAAAAGTCGATTGCGACAAAAGATCGATCTTCTCTCAACCTCCCAAGCCTCTCAATTACGAAGAATCATCACCGAAATGTACGGCGAATAACCGCCACACCCCACGGGACAGCGGCTCGGGATAAAACCGATGGCGTGGCGCTGGGTTCGGGGTCAGGAAATAGCTGCCGGTAGCTGCCGGGGTCGGACCAAGTTAAGGAGCTGAAAAAATTAGATATTAATCTATAAATCAGGTCTTTTTTGTTCCTATATTGTCGTTATTATGGCCAAAAACGTCAATATGGAAATTACAAAAGTCCACAGCTATCTTCTTTTTCTTTCCCTACCATCCAGATATCTCTTGAGTGCCTCCTCCGACGAGAGCCAGTTGCGACCTTCCTTGTGAAAAAAAAGGAAAAGGGGGTCAAGTCTCGTTTTGACTCAAAGTTCCGGGACACAATACTCAACTACCTTTTTTATTGTTTATTGTGTCCCTGGAACTCGTATTGGTTCAAGTGCAAGGCCGTTTCCGGATGGACACTACGCTAAGGGACATTTCTTGGCAGGTCCATGCTGTCGTGGAGAAGCCGCAGAACCTCTATGACTTGATTATCTGCAAGGCGAAATACAATGAAGTGACGGCCCTTGCGCCCTTGCCTGGCAACATGCAGGGTCCGGATACCCTCTCCGATTTCATCCCGTTTTCTCACCTCAGGAATCTCCGGGCCTTCGCTCAGTGCGGTCAATGCGAGCGTCAGGGTTTCGGCGTAGACCTCGGCTTGCCGTGGGCCGAAATTGGCCGCTGTCCATGCCATAATTTCAAAAAAATCCCGGCTGGCCCGCTCGGCGAGGTGAATTCGCCAACAACTACGCATGCGGCCCGATGGCCTGTTTCGCCAAGATGTTGAGATGATCGGCGAGAGCGTTCGGAGTTGCGAAAGTCTGTAAACGGCCAGCCTCGATATCGGCAATGCCGATTCGGGCCGCATCCTTAAGCGCAAGCAGACGCGCCTCCTCTTCCGCCTCGCGGCGCTCGACAAGACGCAATCCTTCGCGCAGCACCTCACTGGCGTTCTGGTATCGGCCTGAAGTCACGAGTTGTTCCACAAAAACGGCCTGATGGTCGGTCAAGACAACATTACGAGTCGGCATGGTTCATCCTCCTGAATGATTTGTTATGGCATATTATGCCAATAATGGTTTTCGGATGTCAACCATAAAACAGTTTAGTCCCCTTAGGAGCGAGGGTCGAGGGGCGAGGGTTTACCGGGGTCGGACCACGATAACTATTTAAAATCATTATGAATCATTGCCTGAAACAGGCCTTTTTTGGGGCTATATTGTCGTTATTATGGCCAAAAACGTCAATATGGAGATTACAAAAGTCCACAGCTATCTTCTTTTTCTTTCCCTGCCATCCAGATATCTCTTGAGTGCCTCCTCCGACGAGAGCCAGTTGCGACCTTCCTTGTGGGCTTCGAGTTTGCCGGTTCGAGCCAGGAGATTGAGGTATTTGGCCGAGAAACTGGAGTTACTCGCCAGTACGGCCAAGGAGATGAATTTTTCCTTCGTTCTTTTGCCCGGTGTCACCACTTTCAGATAGAGATCAAGGGTCCGCTGGACGGCCTGGGCAATAAATCCGGCAAAAGGCACCAGATTCCCATGGTCGGCCTCAGCCAGCAAACGGTAGTATCTTCGGCGGTCGTTTTTAAGGATCACCACCAGGGGATATCCCGCTCGAAGCAGGGTAACATTCATCGCCAGGCGGGTCGTGCGGCCATTGCCGTCGAAAAAAGGATGGATCTGAACGAAACGGTGATGGAAAACAGCGGCCAGTTCCACCGGGTGAAGGTTTCGGCCGGCACTGTTTGTCCAGCTGATCAACTCCTGCATCAATTGCGGGACCTCAAAAGCTTCCGGTGGTGTGTGTGCTGCTCCGCCGACAATGACATTGCGGTTGCGGTATTTGCCGGCCCATTCCCGGTCGATATCTCGCATGACTATCCCGTTAAATTCCCTGATTACTTTTTCGCTTAAATAATCCTGATCATCTTTGGCAGTTAAGTCATAGAGGAACTCCAGCGCTTCTGTGTGCCCTTTGGCCTCCAGATGATCCCTGAGAGGTTTCCCTTTGATCGTCAGACCTTCATTGACGACCAGAAAGGTCTCTTTAAGCGTCAGGCTGTTGCCCTCAATCGCATTTGAGTTGTAGGTCATTTCAAGCTCGAATTGCTCTTGCAGCTTACGGACAAGAGGTGGAGGCAGAGGGCGGAAGGAATTTAAGCGGGCCAGCTTCTCATCAAGTCTGGTCAGGATTTCAAGGGGGATATAGTTCATAAGTCTCTCGCTAATATGGTTTGGCCTACATTTGCTTCTATGCCATATTAAGATGGATTGCAAGCAATAAATGACCCGCATGATCTGGACGGCGCTGGGGTCGGGGGGGCGGGGCCAGGTCGACACATAGAGCGAGAGCGAGGGCTTGACAAATGGGTATTTGGAAGCATTCGGAAGTCAAAAAAAGCTCTTGAATATTTTAACCCTGCTCAGACTGAATATGCCTTGCCAACAAAAGGGGGGTCAATAGGAGGGCAGGTCCGCTTTTGGCTCATGTCTGAAAAAGGGGGCATCCATTAAGAGGCTTTCGTCAAGGAATAAACTTCTCCGTCCAAGATCTCGGGGCTGGCTTGATAAATGGGTGCTCTTCCCGCCGATATGCCCATTTGTCACAGAACGCGATCCGATTGAGGAACACCGTTTTCTTGCAGCCGGTTTGATCGTATGAAGAGATCTTGTCGGCCGGGAGAGAATTCCCGGGCGGCTGATTGAACGAGGTCCCTTTTTTTATTGACAATGTCGTCAAAATTTACCATAAAAGCCCTTTCCAATTCGGCGATGTAGCTCAGCTGGTTAGAGCATACGGCTCATATCCGTAGTGTCCGGGGTTCAAGTCCCTGCATCGCCACCAAAACATAATCCAGTGTCGTCCGATACTGTCTCGAAAGCCCTGTTAATACAGGGCTTTTCCTTTTTCTGTTGTCCAGCAAAACTTATCTTGGTACACTGAAATCCTAAGGTTTTGGGGGTACGATTGGGGGTATTCAACTCTTTCGCAATCACGATACCCCTAAAAAAAGGAGGATGGTGCCATGCCAAGAAATGTTAAGCCTCTCACTGACATCAAGATTAAATCGGCCAAACCAGCCGAAAAACAGCAAAAACTCTTTGATGGAGGCGGTCTTTTTTTGCTGATTACTCCGGCTGGCAGCAAACTCTGGCGAATGAAATACCGTTTTGGGGGTATCGAGAAGCTACTTTCTTTCGGTGCATACCCCCAAATTTCTTTGGCCGATGCCAGAGAAAAACGGGAAGAGGTCAGCAAGCTGATTGCCCATGGTATTGATCCGGGCGATACCAAGAAAGCCCAGAAAGCTGCGAATACAGAGGAGACGGAGACATTCGAGGTTATTGCCCGCGAATGGTACAACAAGTTTTCACCGTCCTGGGCCAAGAGCCATGCAAACAAAATCATTCGGCGTCTTGAGATTTATGTCTTCCCATGGTTGGGAGCCAGAGCGATCAAGTCCATCACACCAGTTGATCTGCTTGGGGTATTGAGAAGGATAGAGGCCAAGGGCATTTTGGAGACGACCCACAGAACCCATCAGAATTGCGGCCAGGTCTTCCGCTATGCTGTAGCCACCGGCAGGGCCGAACGTGACCCTTCCGCCGATCTGCGCGGTGCAATACCCCCCTCCTCGGAAAAACACATGGCCACCATCACCGATCCCAAGGAAATTGCCGGACTCTTACGCTCAATAGATGATTATAAAGGAAGTATCGTGTCCAGGTGTGCGCTCAAGCTCGCTCCTCTTGTATTTGTGCGGCCTGGCGAGCTCCGGCATGCCGAATGGCCTGAAATCAATTTTGAAGCGGCTGAGTGGCATATTCCGGCAGAGAAAATGAAAGCAAGAACGAAGCATATCGTTCCTCTGTCAAAGCAGGCAATAGCGGTCTTGCGGGAAATCCAGCCTCTAACCGGTGACGGGAAATATGTTTTTCCAAGTCCTCGCTCTGATAAAAGGCCGATGAGTGATAATGCTGTTCTGTCTGCCCTGCGTCGGATGGGGTATGAAAAGGATGAAATGAGCGGCCACGGCTTCCGGAGTATGGCCAGCACCTTGCTGCATGAGATGGGATGGAATACAGATCTTATTGAACGGCAGCTTGCCCATGCTGATCGAAACAAAATTCGTGCAGCTTATAACTATGCCGAGTTCATGCCGGAGCGGAAGAAGATGATGCAGGCCTGGGCAGATTATTTGGATGCGCTAAAGGCTGGGGCCAAGATTTTAAATATTAAATCGGCATGAGGCTTTCATTGAGTTAGCGATGTGGTTTCGGTATGAACTTATTTTGGAATCGTCACAATCTCCTTTCCAGGGTGAGCTTTAAAAATGAAAACCAACGGGGGTGGATTGCTGTTTTGGTGGAATTATGAGTTTATGGCATTTTAATGCCGAACAAAATGCCGCCTCACGACTGCTGCCCCATTAATTATGCTTAACTCGAAATCATCCCGACAACGCATTCTGCCCAGTTTTCGAGCGTCGGAAGATTGTGCAACCGTGTAACCGGATGTATCAATCCAGTTTATTGTTGTACCATCTCCATCTATCAATGGGATAACGTTATATCTGCCCCGTTGACCGGTTGAACCTGTGAGAGTGGCCGAAATTGGATCACTACCAAGTCTTTTAACAACTCTTTTGGGAAGGCTGTTTTGCCATTCTTGAAATAATCGAGGGTCAATCCAGTCATCATCCTCAATGACATCGTACTCTTTCTGAAGCCATTCGACGAACTCTGAACGGCGATTAGTCGCTTCACTCCTTGTATGGGCGAGATTATTTGCCAGTGCGTAGGCGACAAATGGGTCTAGAGTACCCCAACGTAGAAGTTCTCTTGCCCAAAACCCGAACCAAGGTAACCCTGTCGTTTCTCGCCAAGTATCTAGAGACGGAACTCTTGTCAAGTCATCAGTACCATCATGCCAAGCCTGGGAGACAACCGCTCCGATAGCAACGCCCAGACGAAATTCCAGATTTTCTGAAACGAACCGTTGCCAGGACCTGAGCGCGCTTGGTTCTGGACGATCCGCGTCCTCCACCTGCATCCACCAAGCAAGCACTTCTTGCCAGTTCCGCAGAATTGTCTGATCCGTCTGAGTGTCGCGGACACGAAATCCATAGCCCCGGTCTTGATCAAGAAATTCACCTAGTGACTCGAAAACAGCAAGACGCTCTTCTGAAGAGGCAAGTCCATAGGTTGTCGCCTCCTCAATAGCGGTAAGGATAACGGGGGCAACACTCTCAAACCGGCGACCGACATAAGGTGTAAAACCATACTGATAGAGTCGTTTTCTTTCTTCCTTGTCAGGATAAATTGCTTCAATAACAGCACGTCCTCGCCGGATAAAAGCCTGCTCCAACCATGATTCTTGTAATGCTGCAACATTTGTAAATGTTTTTTGCCAAAGATCGGTTAAGAATGCCTCCGCTTCAGCTCCTTCCAGGTCTTGGTTCTCAACCCGGCTGAACTCCTCCAGGGCACCTAACAGAACGCTATCCAGTTCATCTACACTGTCGGCGAGCCGGGCTTGAGAGGAACTCGCAGCCATCCCGGCATTGTCGCTGATTTCAATGGGAATTGCGCCTTCCAGCCAGTTAAGGAACTGGTCTCTTTCGATGCCTAAAACTTCTTTAGCGCGGTCAGAAATACTGTTTAAAAGCAGCGCGAGGGGGCTGTTTATCTCCTCAGTCTGTCGATTTGTTACTGATAATGCGCGAATCAGGTTTTTGTAGTCCTCCTTTAGAACAGCTATTTGCCGTCGTTGCATCTTTTTCTGTGCATTTGCTGTGCTTGAGGGGCGTTGAGGCACAGCCACTAATGTCATCCCTTCAATACTTTTTGTTGCTCCTGGACGACCAGCTCTTCCTGCGAGATTGTTAAACTCTGCTATGCTTAGGGGAATTAATTCACGACGGTTCTTGGTTCTGTCGAATATGCTGCGTGTAAGTGACGTTACAAATATCAGGTCAAAAGGTAGATTAACTCCCTCTGTCAGTGTCGCTGTAGCGAGGGTTATAGGGCAAATGCGTCGTTCGATAAGATCAGTCATCAAACGACGAAGTCTTTGAGGCATCTGCCCGTGGTTGGTGGCAATACCTCTATTAAGTAGAGCCACCTCATAGGAATCAGCTCCACAATAATCCACGCATGCATCGTGAGTTTTCTGAAACCGTGAGAGACTGTCTGGATTTTCTGGCAAATCGAAGCGAGCAACATCCTGCCAACCTTCCAACTCAAACGCATTCTTGTACCACCCCATGGTTTTCTCAGGTTCTTGGGCAATCGATATGAGAATACGAAGATCGTCATCGACGAGATTAAGGGCAGTCCATAAAACAGATAACTCGTTGAAACGATAAATGCTGGTTCGCATAACAGGTGGAAGTTCCGGCATAGCAGGGGTTTGAAGACTAATGTAAACAGGCTCATCACGTTCTCGAACATATAGAGGCTTTCCTTGCATCAAATCGAGGAGCATTCGTCCGGAAGAATTTGGTCTGGTTTCAAACATTCCAATAATCTGCCGTGTGCTACGATACTGTAACCCAATAGCGTTCGCTTCGTTTCGCCCCTCTATCCATCGAGCAACCGGCGTTGCAGCCCCGCCGGCAACGGCTGTCAGCGCAATCCTCACAATATCTGGCGCCTGCGCCAACAATCTTGAAACAAAACTCTCCAGCCTGAGTGACCTACTGTTATGTTCAGCAAAAGCGATCCTTGCTCTATCATTATCATCGGCTACCACCTGGTGGGCTTCGTCAACGATGAGTAGGCGCAGACGCGTGAGCAGAACTGGGCCGAGATAACGCATAAGCGCATCTCCTTTTTCGACGGTCGCAATGAGGACAGTGGGCCTAGTAGAAGTCAACCAATAGTCGGTGAGGCCCCAGTCCGCTCCGCCATAAAGACCTGTTATGACGAGATCCTGACCAAGTTCACTTGTAAGTTTTGCTTCAACCTCTCCTGCCAATGCTCGTGAAGGTACCAGATAAAGGGCCAAAGGGGCCTGTCCTTCGGATGTCCGGAGCAATAGTTCTTTAACCAAGGCGAGGTTGGCAACGAGCGTTTTCCCAGAGCCAGTTGGCGTGCAGAGGGCAAACGAAGACTGATGGAGAAGTTTGTCCAGCCCTTGTCGTTGCGATGACCAAAGAATGCCGCGTCCACGGCTAAACTGCCCACGCGCAAAGGATTTTAGTCGTGGAATATGCTCTGGGCTGAGTTCAGCAAGTTGAAGAACTGGGCGATAGATACTAGACTCGCTATACCCCATAGCAACGTCATAAAGCATGGAGATGAGCATGGACGCGTCATCACTTGATGCTCTAATCGCTAGCCTATCGAGGGCTTTGATTTTTGCCAGAGCCATATTAAGTCGGACATCGTCGCCACGCCGCAATGAATCAGCTATTAATCCCAGGCTGCGGACTAGTTCGACTGTAATGTACCAAGAGATTGAATCGAGGTCGGCTTCTATCAACAAGGGAGTAGATCCTTCAGGAGTAGTCAACTCAGGATGTCGTCGCCAAAAGGCTCCCGCCACAAGCAAAACCCCGTCGAAATCTGCCTTCAAGAATCTGGCATATAATCGCGATCCCTTGTTTGCTAATTCCACCTGCCCCAAGAGACCTGATGCCATTGCAGGCAAGCCTCCGAGTTGATAGGCCGCAGCAGCAAATAACTCTATTGGTGTTCCCAAAGTAAGTGGGTCGGTGGCACGAGACAACCATTCAAGAAGTTCTGCCGCACGCCGATAACATAAAGCCGCATTTTGAGAAGATGCTCCTTCGATCTGCCGATAAATTCTCGCAGAATGAATAAGCCGGCGAGCATCATCTAGTTGTCCAATAGATTCACGATCTCGCCATTTAATGATTGGTACTTTCCAAGCGGTTTGCAGGCAACGCACGAAAGAACGAGCTTGTACCGAATCTAAGGTGTCTTCAATTGCAAGGGAAGCACGGACAGAATCTGCAACTCCGAGCCGCTCACTGTCATGCTTAGGCATAGCTCCCCCTATTCCCGCCAAAGGCTATCGTAGACAGCGTCGATTAGTTTTTCCCCGTCTTTGAGAATTACTTCCACGACCTGAAAATTGTTGCCAGCGGTGTATTCTGATGGGGCTTTTTCCCAGGGTATAAGTGATTTGGCTGATCCTCTGGTCGGGACATCATTCCCGGCGATTAGGACAAGGTCAGTACGTGGGAGCTTTACTCCTCCCCGTCGAAGCAGCGCTTTGTCCAGTGAAAGTATAGCGGCCGAATATTTGACAGGATCACCGGATTCGAGCAGTCGCTGAAGTTGGCGTAAGCCATGGGGAACTGGTGTGTCTCTGTTTACTTCATACCAGATACCCTTTCCGCTTCTGACGCGGTTTCCGTCATCATCTTTGGTCCATTCACCAAATAACAGCTCTTTTACAACCGAAGGTTGGAGTTTCTTTCGCCACTTTGCCTCTCCTGCGATGAATCGAACCACTGACCCATCTTTGCCAAATGATACACCAAGAAAATCCGACCCAAAGCGGCCGAATACAGTGCGTTTTCTTGAGGGATCACGTGCGAGATCAAAGAGGTATTTTTCAACATCAGCATGATAACGAAACAAAAAGACGGGGATAGACCAGCTGTGTCCACCAACAAAGTTGTAACTCTCACTGACGAGACCAGCCATCACTTCACCGAAGAGTCCACGTCGTGTTGTGGAAGGAAGACATCCTGGGTATTGAGCATGAGAACCAACAACACCCGCGTCAGGATGAAGATCTATTCCAATAGCTTCATGAAAATATTCACGTGCATCAAGATGAGCTGACTCAAAATATGGTCGCAAGGCATCGACCAGAGATTTACTTAGTTTCCCTTTCTGCTCAAGCAAGAGATGGCCATAGTTGCCCTTTGCCGTTGGGTATTCTGTAAGCCAGTCTTTCAGCGCTTTTTTGGGCGGAGGGCAAGTATGCATATTATCCTATCTCACATCAAGGAATTATTGTCAGGAATGAAATCGGTTTGAACCGAATCTTCGACTTGGCCATTGGCAGCTATTGAGGAATGCCTATGTCCTTACAAGTCCCACTCACCACCCGCGTGAAAGAAGTTCCTTCATGCTCAAGCTATTCAAGACCGAGGCGCAGCTTTCCCAGTTGGCGTCTTCCACTTTGCTGTATTTCACGTCAAACGGGTTTCTGGTGGCAGTGGTGCGGTCAATGAGCTGTCGGGCGGCTTGCTCGTCATTAAGAGCAACCTGAACCCACACGTCCTCAAGGGTGTCTGGGATTTGGCCGAATAGGCCATGAATTGCTTCAAGGCGGTCTGCCAGCACTCGGTGGACGCGATCTTCAACAGAGTCGCGGTAGCGAAGATTGGCTATCCATATTTCGTTGCGCGCTTGGCCAATTCGCTGAATCCGGCCTTTACGTTGCTCAAGGCGGGTCGGATTCCAGGGAAGGTCGATATTGATGAGGGTGCTAAGACGCTGAAGGTTCAATCCTTCCGAGGCGGCGTCAGTACCGAGTAAAAGTTTGAGGTCGCCAGCGCGGACACGATCCTTGAGAACATTCCGATCGCATCGTTGAAATTGGCCATCACGCCAGAAACCGGAACGGTTGCTACCGGCATATAAGCCAATGTCCAAATTGGCAAATTCAGAGCGCTTTGCAAGTTCATCGCCAACCCAACGCACAGTGTCGTAATACTGTGAAAAGAGGATGCAGCCCAGATCAAGCCAACTATGAGTAACACCAGGGTAAGTACCGAGAAGATAGCCAATCAGTGCTTCGAGCTTGGGATCATTGTTTCCGCCTTGCCGGAGAAGATCAAGGCAGCGCTGGAGGGAAGATATTTCAGCAGAGGTGAAGTTTTTGAAATCACTAGCCCCCTGTGGCGGTCGCCCGACCTGGGGTAGCAATTCCTCTTCTACTTCATCCTCTTCCTCGTCATCCAGTAAATCCGGATATTCACCAAGAAGTTTGCCAATGGTGCTGCGGCCGGCCTCCATGGAACTACCCAAGCGACGCAACAGAAGAGTTTTGAAAAATCCCGCACCTTTTACCCTCTGCTGAAGGAGCCTGGAAAATTCCTCGGCCTCTTGGTAGGCTTCAAGCAGATAGCCACCGAGGACAAGGGCGCCTTCGTCTTCCTCGCCGAACAGTTTCACGGTGACCTTCGGCAAGAAATAACTACCAGTGGCTGGATTGATCGTCGCTTCAAGATAAGCTCTGGTGCGGCGAACAATGCAACGCAGCAAGGGATTAAAGCGTTCTCCATAGTCGAGAAGCAACCCGTTCTTGAGTTGCACTCTCTGAATTGCTGGCGAAAGTTTATCTAAACTCTCGGGATTGAACTGCCAGCGAGTGTCCTCTGCTCCAAGATGGTCGCGGATGCGTTTCAAGGCCTGATCTTCAAACCTGGACGGCATCGGATCGCGAACGTATTGCCAGCCATCTCGTACATCATCTGCGGGGACAGTCGCTTCCCCGGTGGCAATGGCTAGGCAATGACTGGGGCGAAACCACGGACTGGTCTGCGTCCAACCGCCGAGCACGCCTTCGTTTCCATAGGAGAGTATATGCAGAAGATCCCAGGCTTCAACAGGATGAAGTTGCACCGGGGTGGCCGTGGCCAGCAGCATGCTTTTGGTTTTTGGACCAATCTCCCGCAGAAAAGCCATCAACTTATTCGGGACGGCCCGTTCATCAATTTCCTCGGCACCGGCATCAACCTTTGGCACTTTGCGGCGGCGGGCGCGATGCGATTCATCGACAATGACACAGGTGTAGCGGCGACTCAGTAATTGATTGACGGCTTCCGGCATGCCGCGCACTACCAACCCCTGTGATACCAGGCCGATCCGGCGCGGGCATTTGCCGAGTGATTTCGGCCCCTCTGACGGATATTCCAGGTCATTTTCATCCACCCAGGCGCGACCATCCCAGCGGGCCGAAGGCAGCTGGAGAAGCTCCATTAATTCACCCTGCCACTGTTGAAGAAGTGGTTTGGGGGCAAGGACGAGAATGGGGCCGCCAGTCGGATCATCAAGTGCCATAAGCATAGCGGCCATTGCAAGCTGAATGGTTTTCCCCAGGCCGACTTGATCGGCGAGAACAAGTCGCGCGCCACCAAGCCGGTGCCTTTCCAATGCCAAGCGGGCAAAATACTTCTGGTGTGGCCACAGCCCCTGCTCCCGACGATAGACGGGTGATTCAACTGCAGCAGCGGCGGCGACATCCGTAGGGTCGGTGAGATCCTTTAAGGCCTCCGGCCCAATGACCTTACGGGAAATAATTCGTTGCACGTCCTGAGCAATGAAAGGGCAGTAGGCGAGATCAACCGCACGCGGATCGTTCCAGAGGGAATCGAACTCTTCCTGCACCCAGGCCACGGTTTCGGGATCATCGTCTTCCCACAACAATTCGTAGTTTACCTTCCAGGCCGAGGCACTCTCGTTGACGCTGCCAAGGAAAGCGGTGGCTGAACCGTCCGCACGCCGCACTACTCCAGCTTTGCCATGAATAAGCCCGAAGGCGGAATCGGGCAATACCCGCACTTCCATCTTCTTATTAGTGAGAGCTTCGTAAAGAGCGCGATAACGCGGAATAGCACTGGGGGGCGCTTCCTCCGGCCGGCCACCACACCAGCTTCGGCGGATTGCGGCTTGAGCAGCGGCAGCAGTGACAAGGTCTTGGGGATCAATGTCCGAGTTACAGATGATTCGCACCGGGCCAGCAACTTTGGCAATTGCCTCTCCAGCTACCTCGAACAGGCTGGAACGGAAATAACCTGCGATGCGATCATAGGCAACAGCACCTTCCAGGCGCTGGCTCAGCACCGTCTGGTCGAGTCGCTTTCTGCGGCTGGAGTGTCGTTTCAGCATCAGGCGTGGTCGTTGCGAAGGCGCCCGGCCAAAATGCGGGCGGCTTCGGAGTCTTTATTCCATTCGTGCATCCCCTCGGCGCTGCTCAGGGCGGCAAGCCATTCGAGGAGCAAGACGAAGCCTTCACGTTTGCCCCAGTAGCCTTGGCCAAAGGTGTCGCGCAGGTATTGGCGGCCAGGCTCCGGGCTGTTGTCGGCGGAGCTGGTTTCTCGCACGGCGAACATCAAGTGTCGCAGCGGCGCAGCAGCAAAAGGGTGTGCCCCAGAAGCGGCGGCACGGCCGAGGGCAGTTGTTAGCCCTGCGGCAGCAGCTTGCGCGCCCTCAACAGGACCCATCACGCTGGAAGCCAAGCCAGTGGGCGTGAACATGCGGGTGCCGTTGGCCTTATCACTTTTGAGCAGCGGCTTGATGTCGGTGACGCCAAAGCCACGCGCCAGCTCTTCATACATGCCTTTGCGGCGTTCACCCCGGCTTTCAATATCCAGTGCCCGCAGGTAGTAGCGTTCGACCAGCGAGAGATCACGCCATGAGTTGTCCAGACCATGCGGCACCAGCGTGTCGCAAGCAATACCCAACGCACGTTCGATCACGGTCTGGAAGTCGCTTTTCTGGTTCTTCGCACGCACAGCAAAGACTTCGTGCTCCACATCCTTGCCATCCAGGTTGCCGTATTGGGTTAGCACCTTGAGCGCAGCTGCGTAGGCAGCGAGTTGGTAATCGGCGTCGTTGAAATTGGGTTCGCCTCCTTCGTCAAGCGCCTGCATGGATTCGATCTGGCGTTTCACTTCGTCTTCCACCAGCGGATACACTTCGTCGAGGAAGCCAGGTTCGTTGGTGGTGCGTTTGCGCAGGACGAGACAAACGGTACCTTGTACATAGTTGCCTTTCTTGATGCCGGCCGCTTCAGTTTCGGTACTGATAGTCCAGGCTGCGGTGGCTTTAAGTCCAGCTGCCCAGAGGATCATGCCGAGGTCGGCCCAAACTGCTGGGTCTTGATGGGTGAACATGACCATCTGCATGCCGTTGTCTGGCATGTGCCGGGCGAGGTTCTGGTAGATCTCCACCATGGAACGGCGGAAGTCTTCGCCATCGCCACGCACCGCAAGTTCGGAACGGGCATCGGGCATCCATTCAGGGAAAGCCTTGGTGAGAGGCTTCTCCGCCCATGCCAGAAAAAAGTCGGCCAGTTCATGGTAGTTAACAGCATCTGCATACGGTGGATCGGTAATCCAAAAGTCACAAGTCTGACTTAGATCACGAGCATCTGACGAAACAACATTGCCAGCAATACGGTGCTTACTCTCCCCGCTGAGATCTAAAATCAAGAAATCTGCTAGACCTGATAGGGCTCTGGAGCCAAACATATACTGCGGGTTAAGTGCTTGGTTAAAGAACACATTTCTTGTCGAGCCTGGACCCTTAGACTTATCCGGGTCCAATCCACATAGCCTTGAATGTCTATCCAGCGTTCTCCAAATACAAATAAGTCCTGCAGTAAGGTTTAACTTGGTTTGCCTCTCATGGAAATCTTCCCAAATCAAACCCAACATCAACAACTGCCTCGGTGTAAACAAATGATGCCAGTAAGTCCAGCCGCGCGTGCGAATCGGCTCCTCGGTTTTGTCACCACCCTCAGGAATTGCCATCAACGGAATAAACCCCTTTCGTTGCCACTCGACAAAGCGTTCACGCAGCAGTTCCAGCACTTTGGCTTCCCGTGCTAGGTCGGCGACATCAGGGGCGGCGTAGCGGCGGTCACCCCTATCGTTTATCCAGCGAATGCAATAAAGCCGCTCCTGAAACACATCGCCTGGGCGAGGCACCACATCGTCATTGCTCCAGCGACGCAGACCTTCCGGGCCGCGCAATGCTTCCACCGACCAGGAGCGGCTGGCATCAAAGGGATCGATGACCCGGCTGCCGCCCACCGTCGCGCCCTTCTTCTCCTTATAGAGTTTAAGTTCACTTTCGGAAACCGCGAGTACCTTCGGCTGTAAGCGATCTGAACCCGGTACTTTCTGCCAAGTGGCGACGATGTGGTATTTCTCCGAAATCACCCAACTCGGTGCCAACGGAATGTAATAGTCACAGCCCTCGGGTTTCACTTCGACGCAGTAGAGAAACGCCTCGGCGCGTTCGCCCAGGTCGTTGTGCTCGATGCCCCACTCTGTGATCTGTTTATCAGCAGTGGCGAAGACGGCTTCCTGCACCTTACGTACTTCGTCTTGTATTGTTTTGCCACCGCCGAGCAGATTCAAACTCGCCCAGGTGAGCAGGCCAGCAACAGGATTGAGGTCTGAGCCAAACGCCTCGCAGCCGATGCGGGCAGCTTCAAAGGGAATGGAGCCACCGCCGCAAAAGCTATCCCCCACGCGTGGCGTGTGGCCGAAGGTGCGCTGGCCGAGTTGTTCGACCAACTCGGGTAATGACTTTGCCTTAGTGCCAAGGTGGGCGTTGATCTCAGCCCATGCCGCCTCCGAAGGCCCCGCGACATTTTCAGGGCGATCGCACAATTTGATGCGTTCGGCATAGGGTAATTGGTCGAAGGCCAAGCGAGAGGTTTTGCGCTGGGCAGGGGGTTTGCAGCGATCCCAGGCACCATCATCATCCATGGTAAGAATCTTTAGGAATATCTCGCGGTCCTTATTCGGGTTCCCGGAGGCGGGCATGAGCATGCCCAAGATGGACGCCCGCACGAGAATCAGCGGTTTGCGCCCCCACCATTTTCCCAGGCCGGTCAGTGTCTGGCTGGCACCAGCCTTGCGCTCTTTGTAAGACTCTGCAGAGAGGCGAGCGATGGGAAATTGGGTTTCGATGAAGGTAGGCATATAGTTCCTTGTTTACAGGGGAAGCGTTAACTGGGAATGGCCGAGCAACTCACGCCTGGCCTTAGGTGAGAGCCCTTCACCTTTAACAAAAGGATTGTCGGCAAGAGCGGCACGAAGGGCTTTGCGCCAGCCGATACCTTTCTGCAGGGCCTGGCCGGTGGTGGCAATCGTCATGGTGAAGAGCCACCAGCGCTCTTCCGGGGCCAGGGCTTCCCAGTTTCGCAAAGCGTTGGGAATGTCGTCCGAGGAAGCCTCTTCGACCGCCCAGCAAAGGATGCAGAGTTCCTTGCCTAGCGAGGGGTGAACCGGTACAGGTTTGCCAGGGTTCTTCTGAAACTTGGCAGTGGGCAGACCATTGGCGCGGAGGCGGCGATTAGCCTCTTCCCAGAACGCCGGGCCCAGAGTCAGCCAGCGGTTACGATCAATTATGACTCGCAAAGAAGGGTCGCTGGGTGATACCATCGGGATCGCCCTGATCCCCAGATGGTCGAGATCTGAACCCCTATGTTCAGTAATGCAAATCATGTCATTACCGCCACTGCCCTTTGGGATGGTGATGAGAAAACCATGGCGGGCTTCCTCCGGCAGAAAGCCAAGGCCGACGACCTTGCGTGCTGGTGATGATGCGCGGCGCATGGTTATTGACTAACTCTGGCTAGATTAAATGGTTGATTAGTGGCCTGCAACCAGTCGAGTAGAGCTTGTCCGGTGGGGAAGCCAAGAGATCCAATGGTCATCCGCAGGCTGCCGCCACTGACGATTTCCTGTAGTTTCTCGGCGATAGTTTTGAGAGCGGCGGCATCGTAACCGCCTTCCAAGGCTCCGGAGTATTCCAAGTTTTGCTGACCATCGCTACTCTCAGCCGTAATGAGTATTTCATAGGCACTTATTCCCGAGACTTTCTCCTGGCGCTGGATGAAATCCCAGACCGCCCCGGAATCATCGAGCTTAGTCCGTTGATTCCAACGGGCAGGAATCTTCGGGTCCAGGGTGCGTTCTTCTTGGCCCTTCTGCGGAATCTGGATGCGGATCGTCTCGGAGTTCAGGTCGTAAACAGAAGATACAGCCATGGCACACACGACGCGACATTTGTCGGGCACACGAAATGGCCCGTCATAGATCGCAGAACCGGCACCGGAAGGAGAGGAACCGTCTGTGGTGTAATGGATGGCAATCCCATTGGTTTTTGGTAAAGAGAGCAACTCTACCTCAAAATGGTCTCCCCGATTATGCAGTTGATATTTCAGGCGGAGCTTCGCGGTCCATTCTTTTACCTCACTTACACGAACAGAATCGGCGGGATCGAAGGCGAGAAAACGGTAGCGCAAGCCGGTTGCTTCAAAACGGGCCGGGGTTGGCACCGGACTGGATGCGGTCGTAGGGACGGAATCACCTGTTTCATAGACTACTGCAGGTGCATGAAGCGGCTCGATCTTCAAGAAAGTGTGTCCGTCGCCGTCATCCTGCATGGAGAGTTCGCGGATAGAAACCTCGGGTTCCGGTGGGGCAAAGGGGCCGCGCCGGATGTGATTACCCTCCTCGCGCCACAGCCCACGCCGGAGGCAATCTGCTTTGAGATCATCAAGGGCTGAAACCTTGTGGAGCGGCCAGTTGGTATTTACCGCCGCCGCCCTTTTAAAGTCTGACCACAGGACCACTTTGGTTTCCGCATTTCCGAAAAGGCGTGCCTCGGCCCGGGAGCGAAAGCTGTCGTCATCAATCTTGGTCGTGAATTTCTGCGCACCTTCGAGAGTCTTGCGAATGGTTGCTTCGCCGTTCTGGTTGCCGGCAAAGGCGAGATCGGTACCGGTCGCCCGCAGGGCGGAGTTGATCGAAGGATAGACGATCTGGTCAAAGGCCTCTTTGAGTGCAGAGGTGAATTGCAGGCCAACCCGGTCGCGAAGCGCATCAAGAGCCCGCCACTGCGGATCGTCGGACGGGGTGATCTCCGCCTTGAGTTCGTCTTCAATACTCTGCAGGGCACGAGTTTGTCGGGCCGAGTCGAGTACCTTCTGGAAGGTGTCTCTCGAACCAGTAAGAAAGAGCACCCGATTCTTGTACTGCTGCTGGCTCCACCACCCCTGCCAGTCGGCTGAGACGGGCAAACTGTTTGCCTGCCCGCCTGGGCGGACGATAACCAGTACAGTCTTTTCCTGCTCGACCTGAACTTCATCAGGTGGCGGCAGCACCTTCACTGCCTGATAACAATCGCGGAGAGAAGCGGAAAAATAATCTTCCAGGTGCCCTCTAAGCATTCTGTCCACCGTTTCAGCATGAAGCGAGAGAGCGGTCGAGCGCAGCTTGGCGGCAAGGTTCTGCTGGTTCTTGAAGAAAAGTCGCCCATCGGCGGAATTGTGAAGATACCAGGCACGGGTAGCCAATTTATCGAGGACGTTGGCCTTGAAAGTAGAGAGATCGCGGCCGGGACGCTGGAGACAATCAACAAGTTGATATTCGCGCAGACCGTGAATGGCCCCAGGGGTGGTTGAGAGCGAGGCCACCAGGATCAGGCGGGCGGCATCCGACGCGTCGGAGTTCCCGTTAGCAAGGTCAATCTGTTCAACCTCCGCATCGCCACTATGGGCAATATCATGGGCGATTGCCTCACTTAGGGACGGGTTTATGCTACGAACTTCTGAGGCAATTTCATCGAGATTGAGGTCGAGATCATAGGGATGAATCAAATCAATGCCCGCGGCTTTCTCTGACTTCCAGAGGTCGGAGACCACCATCTGCATCAGGCGAATCACGCCACGGGTTTGCTGAAACCCTTCGTTTTCCTTGAACTTACCAACGAGTTCCCGGAGGTCTGGGTGGAATGGATAGGCATCAAGGACGCGAGCATAGAGAGCTTCCGGTGAGGTGGTGGTCAGATTCATCCTGTTAGCTTCACGGAGCGCTTCACGGTATGCGCCGGCCACTTCCTGGATCTCCTTCTCGGAGGCGACATGCTCGAAGAGACGTTTGCGCAGAATGTGGTAGAGTTCGTCACCATTAGGATTGACCGGAGTGATCGGAACCGCAATGCGTTTTGATTCTGAAGTAATTCCTTGAACTGCCCGATTGAAAGCGGCCTCCAGGCTGGATTGACCGACGCTAAAATTGGTTCCGGCGAGATCTGAGAGGACAAGACAAACATTGTCCATCTCAGCGACTGCCACAAATAGATTAGCAAGCGCCGTGGTTGTCACTACCCCCAAGTCACCGTTGCCAACCGGGACGGATACAGCGTATTCCAAGTAGGGTGGAAGCTCGTCGAGAAAGAAAACGAGAGGATCTCCGCCAAGTAGTTGCTTCCAGGCTTCTGGCCCAGGTGCACTCAGGAGTGGCGAGATATAGCGGGCGAATTGATCTGCTTTATCGAGTTGGTCCGCGATAGATCCCCAGATGCCACCGGCGGCATCGGTGCTTCTCCCGTTGAATCCGACTACACGGCAGCGGCCAAGCTTCGGCGCAGGATTTTGTTCGGCGAGTACTTTCTTCCGCAAATCCGGATCGCGCGCCAGTAATCCCAGTGCGATCATACTGTGGGTTTTACCACCACCCATCGCCTGTGAAAGCATGAACACTGACGAGCCAGCTCCAGTGCCGCTCAACTGACGAAACGCTCGATCAACCAGCGTGAGCATGCCGTTAGTAAAGAAGTTTTCCTCGAAAAACTCAGGACCGTTTACCTGACCTTTTAGGAATGTATCGAGGCTGAGAACGGTTGCCCTCCTATCAGCAGAAAAAGCAGATGGTCGCGGTTTGCAGAGAGAATGGATGCTCATGATTATCCTTTTATAGAGAGTTCGCATGTCCGTTAAAAAAACAAACTGGGGAATGCTTGCATCTGAGTATTACCCGTATTTACAAAAAAAAATTAAATCAATCTAACCAAAAAAAACAGTGATTGGTTATAATTTTTACAGGTTTTGAATCCTTCGGCCCTTTCAAGCAAATCGCCCCTTGATATAGGTATTCATCTCACTCAAGGGAAGGTCTTGCGATGCGTTGCCGCTGCGCACGTAGAACTTCTCAATCGGCTGGTTGTTCTTGTCCTTCACCTTGATGACCAGAGGATTCTGGGCTGGGGACACTTCGATTTGACAGACCTCGTTGCCATCCAAGCCATTGTGAAATTTCACTTTGACCTTGCCGGCCACGAAGGAGGCCCCCAGTTGATTGCCGAGCAGGGTTCGCAGGTGCCGCTCAAACTTGTCTCGGTCTGCCTCGTCCAGCGAGGTGTAATCGTGGGCCAGACCAAGAACCTCACCGTCATCCTTCACCCCAATAAGCAAGGTGCCGCCCTGACCGTTACCGAAGGCGGCTACCGATTTGACGATGACTTGTTCCAGATCCTTGTTGACCCTTCCCTCCACGTAATCCCAGCGCAGCGACGACTTGAACTCCAACTCGTCGCTCTCGCCATCGGCAATCAACTCTACCAAGGTCACCGGCACTACGACCTCTTCAGTCACGGTGATCCCTTCCAGAAAATCGTTAAACCGCCTGGCCAGCAATTTGCGCCGCTCTTCCAGGAATTGCTCGTAGTTCTCCAGTTTCCATAAATCCTCGTTTTCCGGGATGCTCTGAAGGTCGAGTGCCTTGGGGAAGCGATCCTTAACCTGAGTCAGGTATTCCTCAGCCGTGGTGGCGGACTTAGTTCGGTTGGCCACCTGAGTCAGGATGGCCCGGTTGGTCAGTTCTTGGGCCAGGGCGTACTTCACTCGGTTGCCCTTGCCATAACCAACTTTTTTGAGCCTTGAGAAGGGGAAAATGTGGTCCTTCTCCAACTGGTATTTTGCCCCCATGTTTTGGCGCAAAGTCAGTCCGGTGGTGAAGCAGACCGCACCTCGGCTCTTGTGGTACCAGCGCATCAGGCTGAAGAGTGGGTGCATAATCCCACGCCCCGCAAACTCGAACGGCATGACCTCCAGCCGGCTTTCCTCCTCGATCACCTGCAAAAGGTCGTCGAATGGTTTATCCGATTCATTGATCGTCCTCAGGTCACGGTCCAGCTTTTGCGGCAACTGGCTGACGTAGCGTGCCCGGATCTGCGAATAGTAGAACCACTTGACCATCTTCTTGATTTCTGTCTCGCTCAGGTGTTGGCCATCCTTATCAAAGCAGAAGACAATGATCGGCACCAAAGCGTAGATCGAGTTGATCTCGTCAGTGTGGTCCACATAGGCGTTTGAACGCATAATGTTGACCACGTAATCAAGTACCTGGTTGTCGAGTCGTTCCCAGGCGGATCGGAGGCTTTCGTTGTTTTCCTCGCCGTGCAGTTTGCGCATCTCGGAACCCAGGTGATAGAGACAGCCCAAGAGGACATAGACGATGAAATCCAGCCTGAAGACAAAACCATCCTTCGCCAACTTCGCCAGCTTCGCCTTAAACAGATCGCGGGCCTGTGGCCAATAGCCGGAGATCTGAGCCAGGGCGAGTTCCGCTTCGGTCAGGGCCACCCCACTGGCGTTGACCTTGTAAAAAATATCGATGGCCTCGCGGATCGTCGCCTTGACCGGGATAACCTGCTCAGGGAAATCGCGCTCCAGCACCCCGGTGACCCTGGTAATATTGTCGTTGAGCTTCTTCAACTCCTCCATGGTAATCTCTTTGCCGACAGTAGCGAATTGCGCCTGTAGATCAAAAGCCCCGACCTTCTTCTGGAAAACATCGGTGATGTTCTGCCAGAGCGGGTTGTTCTCCATCCGGGTCTTCATGTAGTATGAGAGCTCCAGGGTCTCCAGGTTCACATAGAGCCCCCGAGTGTCGTTCATGATCTCGGCCAAGGTGTAATAGTTCGGCACCTCACCTTTGATTAGCATGTAGAGTGAAGTGATCCGCTGTTGACCGTCCAGCAGCAGCCGCACCGCCCCCTGTTTTTCGTTGTACTTGTGCGGCCCTTTCAGTTCCGGCGGGTTGGCAGTTTCCCAGGTCAGCATTGTGCCGGTGGGATACTCCTTGATCAGCGAGTCGATCAGCTGCTTGGCATCGTCCCGCTTCCAGACATATTCGCGCTGGAAGGCTGGGATAAAGAGCTGCTTATCGTCGATCTTTTCCAAGATTGTGCGGATTTTCATAGCGAATGAACCTTCCTATTATAGATAAGCTAATAAATTCTGGGAGCACCATCAGTCTTTGCCAGCCAAAATATTTCCAAATTATCTTGCTTCAAGAATTATCCTCACCAGCATCCTGAACAATTTAAATTTATCCTTCAGAAGTCCAACAATATACAGTAAAGTCCTGCATAATCCCAATGTTATGATTTCTCTTTCCTAAAGGAGTGAATCCATGGCCAGGCACTACTCAACCAAAGACTTTTTCCGGCAGATGCCGAATGCTCTACTTTCTCGCTATTTTCAGGGGCGGGGGCTGTTTGCTGGCGATGTGGATTTTGCTGCAATGAAGGAGGGCAAGCCTGACGAGCTGTTTACGGCCTGGCTGGCGCTTCCGGACGAACAACGCAATTTGATGGATGCGGAGTTCCGGGACATCTTCGGGATGAGTTGTGAAAAGGGTTTTCGAGCGATTCTTGACGAGGCTGAGTACCACTTGAGAGATGAGGACCTCCTGGCTTTCGTGGAAAGAATGTCGGAAGTATCGAACCACTACGAACGGGCGATGACCACCTTCCTGGACCACAATATTTTCTGGAGGGGAGCAACCCGCTTTTACCACGCCGACTCCCTGCCCTACTGGCGCAAGCGCAAAAATCTGTCTCACCAACCGGCAGCGGTGGACGATGCCAGTATCCAGCAGCTTGCCGAACTGATCCGCAATTATTTCCATCACACCGAGGGACGAGGCAAAAACTGTGTGGTGGAGCCTTTCCGCCGGGGAAAGCTGGATTATTTCTTTGCTTATCCCGAAGACTATTCGCAGCAAAGCATTGAATGGGTAAATGGTGAGTTTGACCGCCGCCCTCATAATCCTGCCTTTGAGGTCATTTATGTTTACTCAGAAAAAGAGCGTTCGCTTGACCTGAATTTCAGGGGCTCCCACAAGGCCATTGAACCCCTGCAAGGGATGTTCGCGACAGCGATACTAAAGTTTGACGAATTGCCGCCTGATCCAAAAGATGAGCGCATCTACAATCTAACCCCGCTGCTCCAAAAGAGTTTCGATTTCACCTACGATGTTGGCAGTGGTATTGAGAAAGTGACCGTGAAGAAATTGCGGCTTTCATCGCGGGTGAAGAAAGGCGAGCGGATTACCCTGGAAGCCAATACGAACGAAAAGCCGGATGCCGTTTATGATTTGCTTGCAGAGGTCAACAAAGCACTACCCACGCACATGTACAGTGTAACCCAAGTGGAACTTGCCGCTTCGGTGGTGATCGATGCCAACAAGCCGCCGAAAACGGTGACCATCCGCATCACCTATCCCAATTCCTGTTCACTCAAGTATGACGAGATTGGCCTGAAGCTGCGTGACATGCTGGAAGCCTCCGGGATTGAGCCCAAGGAACTGGCAGAAAGCGCCGAAGCGAATGTGCCGGTTGAAGTATGACACCGCTGGACGCACTGATTGAGCTATTAGACCGTGTGGCTGCCAACCGGGGCGCTACGGTTCTGGTCAACGACGAGGAATTGCGGCAATGGCCGACCGGCGCATTAAAGGCATTGAAAGCGCAGAAGCTGATAACGAAAACCCGCCCGGCCACCAACGCAATATGCCCAGGATGTGAGGAAGAATGCGCGATGCCTGTACACACTCTTCCCGGAAAGCAGGGTGCTTCGGCATCGTTTATAGTTTGCGACAAACGGAGCGATATTAACCGGGTGGCGGTTCCCGCAGAACGTCTGATTCAATGGCAGTGCAGCGCAGATTTAATCTGCGAATTTATTGCGACCAGCCTTGGATTGCGCCGGAGCGACCGGCAAACAGCCAGCACCGAGCTGTGGGAGATTGGTATCGCGACCGGCGACAAGCGCACTCAGATGCTATGCCTGCAGAACAATGATGAGTTTAACCTGGTAGCCGGAGATAAGAAAGTGCCGCTGGCCGAGGTGGTTGAGTATCAGGCCAGCCAGTATTCTCTTGGTCGCGAAATGATCCGCCGATTGATTGATTCCGTGAGCACGGCAGACCCAAGATACACGCCCAGCAATGTTAAACGCGAAGCCCGCAAACTTGATACTCAGGCCATGTACGAGAGCTGGCGGAAAAAGTATCGTGAACTTAAACGCACCAAGCCGGGCAAAACCGATAAATGGTATGCCCACCAGATCTTCAAGATTGGTATTGCCCAGGGCCGCAGTGTCGAAACCATCCGCAAACAGATGAAAGGGTGAAAATCTAGATGTATTTTGACAAAATGTATGAAGGTTCCCTATGTATTATGTTTACCGTCTACACCTGTCTACGCGGTAGGTGCTTGCCAGATCCTTAACACTTCAGTGGTTCAAAAAGTTATGATGTATTTGGGGAGTCATAAACAGTTAGGTTGTCAAAAACAAACATTCAACGTAATAATTAGTTCGGCTGAAAGTATTAGTTAAACTTATCTTGAGATAAATCTACCATTTTATCTAGTTCAAAAAATAAATGCCATGAGCCATGGTATCAAAAAAGATGGTGTGATGAAAAAGGGGGAAGACAGAAGTTGTTTTACCAGATAGTACAAAGTCTGACTAACTCACGGACATCTGTTCCTTTTTGATTCAGTATAGTAATAGAGGCAAATTTATGAACCGAGATCAGGCTATTCAAAAGCTGAAGGAGCTATTTAAGGAAGAATACAACACGATTTCAGGGATCGAAAATAGTATCTTGTTTTTCGAGCGATGCATTAATCTTTTTCAACCGCATGAAGAATTGGATGCCTTCCATAAATATTTTACCGGCACCATACATTGGCTGAGAAATAATCATTCATATGCAGAAAGGGATTTCAAGAAAGCCATTGAACAAGATAATGCACTTGCATATCCGTGGCATGGACTCGGAAATGTCTATCTTAGTTTAAAGGCATATGATCAAGCCATTAATGCCTTTAAGAAAGCCATTGAGCTTGATGACACCTTCGCGTATCCATGGAATGGCCTTGGGAATGTCTATTCTGACATCAATGAATACGACCAAGCCAAAAAGGCCTATGCGAGAGCCCTTGAGTTGGATGATACCGAGGCACATCCGCTGAGAAATGTAGGAATGCTTTATAGCAAAATGAAGGAATATAAAAAAGCAGCAAAATTTTACCAAAAAGCAATTGAAAAATACAAAAAAGAAAAGGATCATTATTGGCGATTTGTCACCGAAGGTGATCTTGAAGATGTTGTTGAGGAGATTTCCACTCAGGAAATTCTTAAGAGAGACGCAACGACTCATGGGGAGGATCATCGTGTCTTGGAGATTTTAAACAAAACACGTGATAGCGGTATTGCTGAAAAAATCAAGAATAGCAGAGAGGCCTCTTTAGAGTTTCTCGATATCCCTGGTGACAATGCCCCACAAGACGAATACTACTTTGAAGTTTTACGCCGCTGGAACTCTTATACACCGATTGTGGCAGACAATTTTCACATTAGCAAAGGTGGTGGATATTTCCTGAAAATCGGGAAACAGGGAATTGTCATTGATCCGGGATTCAACTTTATTGATAACTTTAGAGGCGAGGGGCACAAGTTTCATGAAGTAGATACAATTATCATTTCCCATGCACACAACGACCACACTTCCGATTTGGAATCAATTCTCACGCTTCTTCATAAATATAATGCGGAAGCCAAGGAATCCGTCCTTGATGCGATTGCACAAGGGCAAGGGAAAGCTCCGGTCAGCATTCCCGAGAGTGAAATAAATGAAGCTTTTGCAATATCGCCAAAGCGCAAGTTGATTGATCTCTACATTACATTAAGCGTGTTTAAAAAATATTCAGGACTCTTTGAGCTGACCTCAAATATTGATTATAGAATCCACCTGATCGAAAAAAACAACACCTATAAAATTGAAAAAAACACAAAAGCAAACATTCGGTTGGACGTGATTGACGCAAAGCATTCTGACATTATATCCGACCGGGATTCCGTTGGGTTTGTCATCTCTGCAGGAGACTCTTGTGTTATCTACACAGGCGATACCGGATGGAACACTGACATTGAAAAGGCATACGATAACGTTACAAAAAAGCACAAAGAGCATTATAAACTATTGGTGGCTCATATCGGGGGCTTTAAGGACCATGAGATTAACTATGTTCAACCAGATCATGCCAAAAAGGAAAAGGCGCTCTATGAAAATCATCTTGGTCGGATAGGACTAACTAAAATCAACGAAACCGTTAAACCGGACATTTGCTTCATCTCCGAATTTGGGGAAGAGTTCAAGGGGCATCGGCAAGCATTAACAAAAATGTTTAACTTAGTGTTTGAAGAAAACCCCATTTTCTTCCCAGCAGACATCGGATTAAAGTTTAATTTTAAAACCAGACAAATTCGGGCCATCAACAACATAGAGATCGAAAACGATGTCACCAACAAAACCTATGTAAATCCGAGAGAGGTTGAAACCTGCTGCCTTAGAAAAGATTATTCCCTACACTTCTTCAAAAGAGGTTGCGTCTCCAAGTCGGATTTAGTTCAGGTTCTAAGCGAACAATTTGAAAAAAGCGGTTCTTTTCAGAAGTACGGTTTTTAGAGATATTTCATTGTAGACCGATTGGATAAATCATAGATCTTCCGACTAGGAAACTTATCCGGTGCCCTAAGTTGGAAATATTGTGCAATGAAAAAGAAAAGAATTAAGTTTTATATATTTTACGACAATAAGCATAACTTTATCCCATAGAGAATAACAATGAAACCTTCCCGCTATAATGTGCATATACCGATTGAGCATGATGAGACCATTGTCTACAACACCCTATCCGACTCTCGTATCATTGTTACGGAGGAACTTTTAGACGCTATTATTACTTGTGAAACCAAAAAACCAAAAAACACATTAATTGAGTCACATCTGAACCAACTATTAGACCTTGGTATAATCGTTGATAAAAATAAGGATGAAAAAAAGGAATTTGAATACTGGATAAACCGTATAAAATTCGACAACAGCGTGCTCGATATTACACTGCTCACCACAATGTCTTGTAACATGGAATGCGTCTATTGCTTCGAACAAGGGGTGAAGAACTCCGGAAATATGAGCAAAGATACGGCTGATGTGTTATGCGACTGGATTATTGAACGATTAAATGAGACTCATGCACCAAGGCTTTTCGTCACTTTTTTTGGAGGGGAGCCACTTGTAAATGAAAGCATAATTACATATGTAGCCGAAAAGCTCTATAGTCAAACCAAGACAATTTCCGTTTCATTGGAGCTTGCATTGATAACAAATGGATTGCTTTTGTCAGAGCAACTTATCGATAAGTTGAATGAATATGGGCTTGAATGGATTAAAATCACCCTGGATGGCGACCAGGAAATGCATGATCAAATGCGCCCTCGCAAGGGGGGGCATGGAAGCTATCAAGAAATTATGAAAAAACTCCTGCTGATTAAGGGGAAAGTTCCAATCATCATTGGCAGCAATTATGACAAAATGATACAAAAACGACTTCCTTTTTTATATCGGGATTTAAAGGAAAAAGGTTTCTCATCAAGTGATATTTCAGAAATTGCATTCAAGCCAATTCAAGGATTTTTTGAACACAAAACAAACTCCACACATCATATTGATGCACACACATTTTCTATGACTGACCTCAATACATTTAATTCATTGCGAAAAGAAGTGCAGAAACATGGTTACAAGCCCTATTCTCGGATTAAACTGGGTCCTTGCGAAGCAAGAAAAGAAAACACTTACATCGTTGATCCTTCTGGTGTTTTATATAAATGTGCAGCAATGGTTGGACGCGAAGATCTTGCATTGGGAAGTATTTTTGATGACTTCGATTCTGTGATATTTGGTGCGCAAAACATATCGTTTATGACTGCCGACCCATGGAATAATTGTGGGGATTGCAAGTTTTTACCTATATGCGCAGGCGGTTGTAGAATGAGTGCATTATCAGCTGATAAAACTATTAATGGGGTAACATGCGAAAAAGATTACTTTGAAAAAGTTTCTACAGAATTAATTAAAAATGAAGTGATGGCCATGAAAATCAGCACACATTAGGGCCACATAAAACAGGAAGTAGTTTTTTGTTATAACCATTATTTGCAAACAAGGAGAAAATTATGAAAGCAGAAAAAAAGGAAAAAAAAGAGAATAAAGAGATGCTGAAAGTTGTGAAGAAAGGGCATGGGAAGTCTGCAAAAGCAACGATTGTTGAAGCATGCACTTCACGAACAAGATAATAACAGAGGCGTTTCGATATACTTACTATACATAAGATACCGTGCTTAGAAATCCTGTTGCATTGTACAAAGAAACGCTCAACAAATTGCTATTTCCTGGGGCGGACCACGCGAGTCAACTAACATAATAGTGGAATGCCAAACTGCATGTTTCATAAATAGTTGATATTGCCAGGATGTTTTGTCGATTTTACGGCTAAAATGGTATAAACCGCCGAACAATTTAGTGTAGTGGGCGTGAAGAAGTCGGGTGGCCATAACGGGCGAGCGCCGGACGCGCCACTGACCAAGACGTTGTGTCTAAACTGCAACTGTATATGGCATGACTACATCATAACTTTGACAGAAGTGAAGATGTTTCCGTCTATATATACTCGTCTATACTGTAAATGCATGCCAGACCTATAAAAAAAAATCACTTAAAACTGAAGAAATAATACAAAAGTTGGGTGGAATTTTTTCGCCCAACTTTCTTCCCCAACCTAGAGCTGTTTCCAGCCACTTACCTGTTTTTAGCTGTAATGCACCAACCTTCACAACTATCCTGTATCCCTAAATATGAGCTTTCCTAAAGCATTTCAACACTACCGTTGTGTCTTGTCCTGGTGTTGTATCGCCCAAATCGCACAACTAAGCTTTGTCTAAACAATCTCATTAACACTTAAAGAGGTGTGAAGATGAAGCGAACCATACTAAGGATTCCGGCAGTAAAAAATGAATCGGGGCTTTCCCGCTCCACACTTTACCTGCGAATTAAAGATGGGCTCTGGACCAAACCGGTTTCTCTCGGCGCCAGAGCGGTAGGCTGGCCATCAGATGAGGTGGAAGCTATCAACGCGGCCCGTATTTCCGGTAAAAGCAATGAGGAGATCCGCACCCTGGTGTTGAAGCTTGAAACCGACCGCAAGGTTTTGAAGTAATGGTGGTGGTGATGAATGCACCCCTGACAGTTTTCCCGCCAAGTCTGGCTGAAACCTACAAAACCGATGAAACCTATTTGGTCGAGAACGGTGAGTTTCTGCGGGTTGTCTTCGGCCAAAATCTTGCAAATGCGCTGCCGGTGGTGGTCAGCTTTTCAGGAAATCCCGCGAAAGTCACAGGAAAAAGTTGGACCGGGCAGCCGTGGCAGGACAAAAATGATTTACCTGCCGCCTCCAATAATTATTTCAGTCTTGCGGTATTCAGGTCCGACGAGGCCGGTCGATACCGGCGGCAGAAGGCGTTTTTTCACGCCCTGCATGCGGTGATGCTCGATGATATAGGCACCAAAGTCCCCAGAGAGCGCTTGACCTTGCCCCCGACTTGGCTATTGGAAACATCCCCTGGTAATTGCCAGGCGGGATATCTGCTGCGTACTCCCCTTGAAGATGGTGCGAGTGCCGATCACCTGATGAATGCCATTGTCGCGGCTGGTCTGTGCGATCCCGGAGCCAATGGACCACGGGCGCGGCTGGCCAGACTGCCGGAAGCGGTGAACGGCAAACATTCTCCGCCCTTTGTCTGCCGGATGCTGGACTGGTCGCCTGAGCAACGCTATTCAGTCGAGGACCTGGTCGCTGGTCTGCAATTAGAGATGGCACAGCCAGGTCGGCCCAAACGACATAGAACTCGTCCGATCCAAGAGCAACCGACCGATGGCGATCCGGTGTGGTTTCCTAGCCCGGAAGAGAATGCTGTTCTGGTAGCATTACAAAACCGTGGTCTTTACAGAGCACCGCTTGGCGAGGGCAAACACGATATCACCTGCCCCTGGGTGGAAGAACATACCGATCAGGTCGATGGTGGCACTGCCTACTTTGAACCTGACGACCTCTGGCCGATTGGAGGATTCAAGTGTTTTCATGGCCATTGTTCGGAACGGCATATTCGTGATCTGCTGAGAGTGCTCGACATTGATGTGAGTGCTGCGCGGATGAAGCCGACCATCCGGGTCGTGCCCGGAGAGCTGAACCGGGTGGTGGATGCTGCCGAGTGTGAACTGGCGCAGAAATACAAACACTACCAGCGTGGCGGCCTGATCGTGACTGTGGTCACTGATCCCGGGACCAGTGAAACGAGAATCCAGGAGATAAACCAACCATCTCTAGTTCGGGCACTGGCAGGGGTAGCAACCTGGGAGCGTTTCGATGGGCGCAGCACCGACTGGGTGAGGATCGACCCGCCTGCCAGATACGCCGCTGTCTTGTTCGATTCGTCCAGCTATCCGCATCTGCCAGTATTGAAGAGCTTGGCGCGCCAGCCTTATCTGCGACCGGACGGGAGCCTGATGACCAAAGCAGGCTACGACCTGACCACCGGCATGTTCGGGGTATTCGATGCGCGGGAGTATTCTGTTCCCAAATCACCATCGAGGAAACAAGCAAAAGCTGCTTTGGAGTTACTGAAAGACTTGCTGACTGAGTTCCCTTTCGCAAGCCATTCGGACGTAGCAGCAGCCCTGGCGGGTATATTGACTGCCACAGTCCGGCCGAGTCTTGCCCATGCCCCGATGTTCCACATTCGGGCCCATATGGTCGGAACCGGCAAATCTTATCTCAGTGAACTGATTACCGTCTTTTCCACACCGCAACATGGGACTCCGACAACCTTTCCTTCCGATGACGAGGAATGCCGCAAAATACTGCTCGCCGAATTGCTGAAGTCGCCGGCCGTAATCGAGTTTGACAATCTGACCGGAGACCTGGTGGCACATAAGAGCCTCTGCACGGCGCTGACGTCGGAGTTCATTACCGGTCGCATCCTGGGAGTATCCAAGACCGCTACCGTAGGCACCCGGGTTTTATTTCTTTCTAGCGGCAACAACGTTGGGCCGGTCCAGGACATGGCGAGGCGCTGTATATCCATCCGCCTTGATGCCAGTTGCGAGATACCTGCGGCGCGAACTTTCCGGCGTCCCGATCTGGTACGAGATGTTCTGCAGGATAGAGGGCGCTATGTATCGGCAGCCTTGACCATAGTCCGGGCCTGGCTTGTCGCCGGAAGGCCGAAGGCCACCTGTAAATCGCTGGCTGGGTTCGGTGACTGGTCCGATCTGTGCCGTCAACCGCTCTTATGGCTCGGCTGTGCTGACCCGACCGTTTCTTTGTTCGAGGCTATGACAGAAGACCCTGACCGGGAGATATTGGGCCGCCTGCTGACAGCTTGGCAATCAGTATTCGGCAAGATGCCAGCCATGATTCGGGATGCCGTGAAACAGGCTGGACTGTTCCAGGAAGAGCACGCCGAACTGCGAGAGGTTCTGCACGACATAGCGGATGAGCGTGGCGAGATCAACCGACGAAAGTTGGGATGGTGGATCAAGAGACATGCTGGCCGGATCATCGATGGACTGCGCTTTGTAAGGGCCAGCGGCAACCGTTCGGCCGAGGCGTGGCAGGTGGAGGTGGTGGAATCGGTTTCGCCGGTTTTATCGGTTTCCAACCTGTCATACGAAAAAAGTGTCAGACCTGACGATGACAAAAACAATGCCAGTGTCAGTTATGACCCTCGACAGATGAGATTGGTGTAATCAATGAGAAAACGTCACTCTAATTATCGCCTTGTGAAGATTCACCATAATTACACGGTAGAAGAGGTCTCCAGGTTGTTGAGCATTCACAAAAGAACTGTGCGTGCCTGGATAAAGTCGGGACTTCCTGTATTAAACGAAAAACGCCCCATGCTAATTCTTGGTCATGTTTTGAAAGAGTTTCTCAAAAATCGCTGGACGAAAAACAAGCGACCATGCAAACCGGGGCAGTTCTATTGCTTTAGATGCCGAGCCCCGAAATACCCTGCTGGGAACATGGCTGAATATCATGAAGTCACAGACAAGTTTGGCAACTTGGTAGCTAACTGCAGTGACTGCGGCACGATCATAAATCAACGCATCAGCCTGCAAAATATCGAGCGGATTCGCGGCAAAATAAACGTCAGTTTTCCGGAGGCACTGAGACAATTAAATGAGAGTGTCAAACCCTCCGTAAACAGTCACTTCAGAAAGGAGACTAAAAACCATGGAAAAGCACAGTCAAGCAAACGAAAGAATCAAGCGACAATATTTGATTTTCTTGAAGGAAGCCAGAGGTCAAAGTGAAGCAACTATCGATGCTATTGCGAAGGCCCTGAAACGCTTCGAGGAACATACAAAGTTTCGAGATTTTAAGTCCTTCCACTTTGAACAGGCCAGAGCCTTTAAGAGAAAACTTTCAGAACAGAATGGACAGAAGTCCGGGGAGCGACTGAGCAAGTCAACCCTGCATGCAACCCTTAATCAGCTCAAAAGTTTTTTCCAGTGGTTGTCGATGCAGCCCGGGTACAAATCGAAATTACAATACCCAGATGCCGAATATTTTAACCTTTCAGAGAAGGACACTCGGGTGGCCAGAGCAAGAAGGCCAAAGCGGGTTCCTACTTTAGAACAAATCAAGCATGTCATTGATACGATGTCGAGTGGCAACGATATTGAGCAACGGGACCGGGCACTGATCGCTTTTACTTTACTGACCGGGGCCAGAGACGGCGCAATTGTCTCGATGAAGCTGAAACATGTCGATCTTATAGAAGGCTATGTCGATCAGGATGCACGTGAAGTAAACACAAAATTCAGCAAAACATTCAGAACCTACTTTTTTCCTGTTGGTGATGAAATTCTAGAAATCGTAACTGATTGGATAAAATATCTTACTAAAGAGAAGCTCTGGGGGAATGATGATCCGTTGTTCCCGGCCACAATGGTCAGTCAAGGTTCTGATAAACAGTTCGGGCCAGCAGGACTGGATCAAAGGAACTGGAAAACAACTGAACCCATCCGCAGGATTTTCCGGGAGGCATTTGAGCGAGCCGGTCACCCTTATTTCCATCCTCATAGTTTCAGGAAAACCTTGGCTTCTCTCGCCGAAAAGATGTGCAGGACACCCGAGGAGTTCAAGGCCTGGAGCCAGAACCTGGGCCATGAGAACGTATTGACAACCTTTACGAGTTACGGCGAGGTTCAGTGTCAGCGCCAGGGTGAGATTATTCGAGACTTGGCCAAACCTAAAGAGAGTGTGGAGACAGAAACCTACGACATATTTAAAGCTTTGATGAAGGATCTCAAGGACAGGCCAAGAGGTTCAGAGTGAAAAACTTGTAACAGTGTGAAGAAACTCAGAGCAAAGTGTTTGGGGGTATTCTTAGGGGTATGCGGCATGTGCTATAAACAAAAAACACATTAATAACGAATAGTTAACTGTCTGGTTGCAGGGATATGCGGGCAATTCTTAGATGTAAGGCCCAGATTTTATCGGAGGGACCTGAAGAAATGAACCAACAAAAAACAGACCCCCCATGCCAGGTTCTGGTAGTTTAGCCGCAAATGTCCTTTTCAGCGGGCAACGCGCCAGCCACCGCGGGAAATAACACTATACAATCCCTGTGGTTTCATGCAAAAGGAGAATCGGCAAATATATGAAAGTATAGATCCGTGCCACACATCACATCTATTTGAATAGCATGATGATCTGGCAAGCCATCTAAGGCCTAGATTTGTTTGAGGAATCTCATTTTAATGCAGGTGAAGGTGAATGAAGTTGCCGCGGTTAGCGCCGCAACGATTCTCGTCATCCGCCGAACTACATTAGTATGTTTTTGTATCATCTATATCTGGAGACTTAATATCTCTGAGATAAGAAAACTTTGGATTGTAGTTGTATGCGTTCTTAATATCAAGTGCTACACCATCAGCATCACCGTAGAGAGTGCCTCCTGTCATATTCATTAGCTCTAATTTTTTGAATATGTCTCCGGTGCATTTTTGATCAATAAATATTTTGTAAAGAATGGGGGCACCTGGTTTAGATTTGCCGTTTTCTGAGACAGGAATTTCCTTTATTTTTTCAATATATTCCTCAAGACCTTTTACTTTCAGGTGCTCGTAATTGAGAGTGTCATATAACAGCGCTCCTAACTGCTTTTGCATCCTTTGGTTCTTTTTGCCTGGGTATGGGAAAAATTGTAGTTTGTTTGCGGGGAAACCATTTTTTAAGAAATCATCGTTCGGGTTTTGGAAAGTCCAATACGCTTCGTGAAATTTATCCTCATTTGCCTTGGGAGGGTTTGTTTGTTTTGCCCATTCAGAAGCCAGTTGGTTGATATTTAGTGCGTATATGACGGAGTAGTCTTTCTTTTTGTTTTTGTAATTTACTCTTACACCATCAAAAGCGAAAAATAAGGCGACATAAGGAGAATAGGAAAAATCTAAACAAGGTGTCGGCACACCATGATGCCTGCCATGTTCCATAGATTCAAATCGATCTAAATGATCATGGGATGTAATACCGATTTTTTCTAAACCAACCTTGAATTTTTCTAATGCCTCATCTATGTCTGACATCCATGATTCATGTGGAATACTTCTGTGCCGTTGCCAAGTATTAACCAGTTTGTACATAGAGTCAGGATGACCACGGAAAACGATAGTATCATTAGTATCAAGAGCTAATCCTTCTAGGAAAGAAATAGCCCCTTTTGCATTCTGGAACTTTTTGATCTTTATGGTCATGAGATATTCCTCGAATTTAACTTTATTATATGCGGAACCCAATTAATTCAGAGTCGGGCATCAATTTTTTTTACCATTGTTAATTAAATTTTCCGATTAAAATAATTCAATAATTTGTTATAATTAATTTGTACAAGTAAAACTTGATGTTAATGCTATCTTATGAGTAAACCGAAACCCAAATGTCCTTACTATCAAATTTGATTCGGGTAAAAGGTTCAGAATTGACTTGTTCAGCAAATACATCTGGGCAAGAAATATTTTGACTGTGATGGTTTGTAATTACCTTAATAGCAATAGGTTAGATGGGCAGGTGTTGGTTAAGAATTCCAGGTTGACGGCTGGTCTGAATGTTGGTTAGATGAAACCTGGGAGATACATTTGGCGTCGCAATTGGGCCGAATCGCAAAACCGCCAAGAAAATTGGCAAACCCGCAAAAAACGATTTCTTATCATCCCTTACTTCCTTACAGGATGCGATCGGAACACAACAAACGACAACGTTGATAACCAATTGAAATTATTCGGCAATTATTACGGGTATCAGTACAACACTCTTTAATGTTATGCCAATGGACTTTTCTCTATGACAACTGAACAAAATTACGAAGAAATTGCCATAGATCAGGCAAATCAGCCGGCTATCATCTGTGGAGCAATTCTATTTATTGACATAAGCAATTACCTTGTTGCGGTACGAAACCTAACACCAACGGAAGAATGGTGCTTCGTAGAGCCCATGTACCTAATTGTTGAAGAAATCTGTTCTCGTTATGATTTTCATCTCTCCCGAACGTTTGGAGATGGATTTCTTCTATTTACTGAAGTTTCCCCAGATGAAGATCTGTTGATTGATGCCGGTAGAATGTTAAATGATCTCCATGAGAGATTAAAGGGCTTAGGATTCTCTTTCAAAGCATCGTTGATTGGGGGTAGTTTTATGAAAGTGAACCGAGTCAATCGAACAGGATTAAAGGAAATAGTGCTGTGTGGATCAATAGTAAATTATGCCGCCAAGAAGCTTTCGATCACAGGAAGAGGGGTTGTATATTGCTCATGGCCTGGTGATGATCGAAATAGGAACGAAATAACCTTCGGTGAATTAATCCAAAATGTTTCCGGCCGAGGGGACGGCACCGTGGATCTTGATAATATCTCTCGATTAAATTCAATAATTGCCAAAGGTGCCACAACAGAAAGTAGTAGTAAGGATCTCTCCCCTGATAAACCAGACTATATTGAGTTCGCTAGTTCAGTGAAAACCTTTGTCTTAGAAGTCACCAAGTTAGCGGATGATAAAGCGAAGACCGTCTTTACTATTGATACGGCGCTTTTAGTATATCTCTTTAACGGACAGAAATGGCCAACTGTCACGCAAGTTTCCGCTGCCATGGATATAGCCCAGTGGGGACGTCTCGCTCTCCTTGTGCTAGCAGTTTGCGTTCTCGTTGTTTCAGCTGCATTTGCTCTCGCCGTCTTAGTACCCCGCATGTGGACAAATTTTCGTGGATACGTATTCTTTGGTTCAATAGCGTCATGGTCATCTGCAGAAGTCTATGCCGACGAGGTAATGAAATTGAACGCAGATTCAATCCGTATGGAGAGCATAAAACACAATTATGAGATTTCAAAGGTGACGGCTTCTAAATTTGTACATTTGAGGCGTTGCCTGATATGGATGGCGATTGGTGTTATGCTCACACTAGCATTTTTGTTCGCAAATTGGGCTGTACCGATTTTGGGTGGCCAGTAAGAAAGGGAATTGAATGCTCCCGTTATTGGAAAGTTTAAATTTATTGCTTGATGGTCATAGGGGTTGTCTAAGAGATTGGTATTGTATTTATGTTCAGCATCTACTGAGGAGCAATATTGATTGCACCGACTTCTTAGTTGGAATGGGATTAGAACGGAATAATATCGTAATTATTGGTAAGGGGTACTCGACAAATAGCAAGGTCCTTACTGAATATATTGAAAATGGTTTTAAGGCATTAGATGTTGATAAAGGATACACGTATTTGGAAGCGTTCGATGCCCAAATATGCCGGAATATTGTAAAGGAACTTCATGCTATTGCTGAAAGGGGATTCAAACAGCTTCTCGTGATAGATGAGGGCGGTCTGGGCATTCAAGCTTTGGCAGCAGTTTTACCAAGTTGTTTTTCGCGAATTGCCGTTGCCGAACTGACCGCTCGTGGTGCTCATCAGTATCATCTCTTATCGAATCATTATCCTATAGTTGATGTCGCGCGCAGCAAAAACAAAAAAGAAATTGAGGCAGCGTTCATAGCGCAATCAATGGTGTCGTGCTTAGTGCAACTTCTGACCGCTAGTTTTAATGCTGACATAACAAAATTAAGATTTGGCGTAATCGGTGCCGGGGCGATAGGATCTTCTATTATCATTGAGTTAAGGCGTTTGGGACTAAATATTGTAAGTTGGTATGATGAGGCCTCCGAGAGGAGTGATAGAGAAAGCGTTCAGGAAGTGGTGGCTGGCGCAGACATTATTTTGAGTAGTACTGGAAAGGGATTTGACTGGGAGCCCGTGCTTCGCGAAGTAAACCGTCGCATTATTTTCGCAAACTGTGGTTCCTCTGACATTGAGTATAGGCTTTGGCAACTTAGAGCGAGGCTGGCAAAACATGGATATGAATTTATCACCGATGTTAGTGGATATCCTTGGCGCGGAAATACTATCCTGCGTAGGAAACAGTCCGAATGCATATTTCTCAGAGGCGGATTTCCGGTAAACTTTGACGGTAGCGCCGATCCAATTCCGCCAGAAATTATTCAAATTACACGAGCTACATTGATGGCAGGAGCCATAACAGCTGTTATGACAGAAAAGCCCGGGATTATCGAAGTGCCAGAAGATTTGCAGCAATATCTTGCAAGGGATTTTGATAGCGTTCTCTATAATAATGTCTGGAAAACATCATAAGATAATTACTATTTACGTGTTGAGAAGTACTCGATAATGATTGGCATTAGTTATTGTCTGTTCTGCAGATATATTTGGTACCCAAGAGCCCAGCTCCGGTTGTCCGATTAACCGTGCGTATAAGTGGCGGAGATATTGGCGTGGCGCGTCATCAGTGGAAAAGAAGTGCAAAACGAGGTTGGTATCGACTAGCATGAGGTAGGGTTCGGTTACCTGCGCATGCGAAAGTGGATTGCTAATAAGTGGCGAAGATCCTATAAGCCGCCTTTCTTGTTGAATTACAGGGAGCATTCCAGGGTCAAATGGTAAAACATGTAAATGCGCGTGCTCGATACAAGTACTACAATTGGACTCGCAGGTAGTTGGATTGCCATGTTCAAACAATATCGGAGTTTTTCCAGTATTTTTTTGAATTTTATCTCTAATCTCCTTAATTAGATGAATCAGACCGATGGCATCGTCGGGGTAAAGTTGAAAGCAAGATTTGGCGTGATAGGTGGGCGAAATCAAGAGGTGTCCGTCAGCTAGCATTCCCAAACCAGGAAAAACGCGAAGACCTCCATTACTTAGAACAATGCGAGATATATCAGTGTTTTTAACTATATCTTGGAACAGGTGATCTGTTCCACCGTTTAACTCAATACAGAAATCACATTCTGCCTCTGCAGTTAAAGGATTGCCTAGCTGTTCATCGTTCATGTCAATCTGCATCCTTCATGTAGAAGTGCTACTTGCCTAGCCTGGATATAAATCTGTCGTTTGTTACTCAGATCGGTTGTCCCGATCAGTTGTTCCCTTAGTCTCTCTGTGTTGCTTATGCAGTATCTTCTATAATAACTTTCACTCTTGGATTTAAAAGCAGCGCATTTGCACTATAAGATTGCGCTCTTTTTTTCTAGTACCCAATCTAAACTATCGTATTTTTCTTTGAGCCTGTCATGAGCCTCGCGCACTTCTTCGCGTATGATATCAAAGAATATCTTGTTATTTAAATCACGAGGTAGTTTAGCGGTTACCCACTGACGAACATCCCCTGAATCTTCATTTCTTAGTTTGTCTTTCACAGCGTGATCGTAAAAATCAGTTGTCAAGTGGACGACCGCGTCAGCCGTCGCCATCACCTTACCTTCTAACGACTTGGGGCTTTGTTGTGGGCTGTAGCAACTATGATGTCTCATTGCATCAGTGACTATGGTTTCAATCTCGCTCGGCTCAAATTTACATTCAGTCAAAAGTTCAGTGGCAATATTTTCGGTATGCATTTCGTGGTTAGGATTAGAGCGCTTCATGACACAATCAGCAATATCATGGAGCATACCTGCTGCTTCTGCGATTTCGGCATTGGCGTCAAACCGAATAGCAAGACTAGCGGCCTCATCGGAAACCAAAAATATGTGATTGGCAAACAACCAATCAGCCCATTCCTCTCGTCCAGGAGCCTGGGCCTGATAAAGTTCCTGAACCTTCCTTTTTAGAAATTCAATGCGATTCATACTTAAGCTCCCCCTCAAGTAAGCAGTTCATAATTAGAGTTTCCAGCGTTATTCGACATGTATTCTGCCGGTGTCAAATCCCCCAAGGAATCGTGGGGGCATTTTTCATTACACCAAATCCCGCTCGCTAAGATCCCCCATTCTCCTTGAGACCTCTAGAGGATGGGATTCAAATCCATGACCTCCGAGTATCAATCAGACCCTCTTTCACTGATAGATGGATGTTTTGATAATACATAAGTTTGAACAATTTTCAATAAAACCTAAATAAGCGATTTTCACTTTATGATTCCGTCATATCTTATTCGGAGTTTTTCTTTAAATTTTATCGTAAATATAAACTGTGGTTTTAGTTCATATGAATATTTTAGGGGTGTTTTTAGGGGTATGCACAGTTTTCATAACAGAAATATCTCTATGATTTCTATTAGTTACGATGCTGGTTAAAGGGACTGCATCCCACCAGATGATGATCCGGAAACCTCCGGTCAAGATATATTGAAGCCCGCATCCTGCAGAAGGATCGCGGGCTTTTTCTTTTTCCGGTGCTGGGGGGCAAATCTTTATTCTCGAGGTGCCGGACATCGGCTTCAACCGGGAACATTAAGTCTTTGACTCAGGCGACTTTTCCTCTTTTTTTTCCGGCCGCATTTCCCGCGGCAGATCTGACAACGGTCGTTGTTGCACCAATTGCAGGAAAAGCAGTCCCGGCAGGAGTGCTTTTGTGCGTTCTTTCGATGATCAGGGATATAGATCATTCCCTTATTGCCGGGCAGTTTTTCAAAGGTCATTTTCTCTTCACCTGAAAATCATAAAACCTCCATTTGATCCGGGCGGGCCGGTTACCGGTGTAAAAAATATAATCATTCATCCTGCCGAGGGAATGACCTCTCCGGTGATGACTCTGATTTTGGAGCAGGAAACAGTGTTGATTTTTTGATGGAACGAAACGACTCTGCCGAAATAGGATAGCGCCAGCCGGTTTCGAATGTATCAAGGGGCATCGGGACGCATCCTATCACGGTTCGGCTTTCACTCCCCGAATGGTTGATTTCCGGTCCTTGGTGGTGAGTCCGGCATGGTAACTTTCCTGGCAGGTTTTGTTATTCCTGCCCTCACCAGAAACTGACTACCCCTGTAACCAGAAACTGGCGACCTTGAGCTATCTGTTTCATCTCCCGATAAAATAAGAGTGCTTCCTGATTTTTCCGGTGTCGCTTCGCCGGGAATGCCCAGCGCTTTCTCCGGATCATTCTCCTGCCTGATCAATACATTGCGGCATGCTCCTTGCTCACTCAGATTTTGCCTTCTGCTTAAATCTGCGACGAAAAATGATAACGGCTCTTGCTGTTTGGATGGAGGAAACGGTCTTCCATCACTGGTTGCGGGATGTTTCGGGAAGTTCCGGGACAGGGTCCCGCAGTCAAAATTGAAAGAAAGAGTGAGGAGGAGAAAATGATGAAGAAGTTGGTAGTATCGGTTTGTGTAATGGCCGTCGGTTTACTCGGGGCGACGATCGCCTCTGCCGGCACCAGGGTGTTTGTCAGCCCGAAGCTGAATTTCACCCTGGACGATCTGCAGTGTGACGATACGGTTTTCGGCACCAGCTGTGTTGATACGGCCAATCCCCTGGTTGACCTTGATTTTTTCAAGGACAGCTACACCCATTACGCCATCGATTCGGCGTATGGCTACGATGTGAGGGATTTTGACCCTGCCGTGGCCATGTATCCCAGGCCGCGGGACGGCGTGTTTGCTGAAGGGTATATCGCCGAAATCACCGACACCAGCGGTACGGTGATCGGCGTTCATGCCAAGAATGACGAGACTCCAGGGTATCTGACCGGGATGCTCAAAGGTGAGGTGATGGCCGGGCTCGGAGGTCTCGACGTCAAGGCCGGAACCGAGCATTACGTGGTGATGGACCACATCTGCAACGCCCCCTGGATGCCGCCGCTGATCGAGGTTTTGAAAGATCCGCTCACCGGTGAACTGCTGAATCTCGGCGACTACACCACCCGGATGAAGGACGACGGCAAGATTCTCTATCAATGGGGTAATTTCAAGAAAAGGCCCACCCAGCTCCGCCTCTATAAGCAGATTCCGTTACCGGAGGAGTGGAAGCAGGCGGGAGCGAATTATCAGGTCAAATCAGCAAAGTTGACCGTTACCCACCGGATCACCACCAGCCCCAACGACCAGCTCCGCCCGGAGGATTTCGAAAATGAGTGGGCCACAGGACTCAAGCCCCGCTATACGGTCGATGCCGCAGGGCGCTGGCTCTCGGCCGTTGACGCCTTCGAGGGCGACGGCGACTTTATCCCCGCCGGTACGGTGCTGAAAGACCCGGCGATGGCCGACCTCACCGCCCGGTCCATTGATCTGTGGTATGGATACACCAATGCCTGGTACACCAGCCTCGACCGGGATCCGTTTGGCGGCGACAACCCCCGTTTCCGCCTGAAATCAAGCAAGTTCGGCCAGGATATCCCCGGTGTCGAGATCCCGTGGTATACCGCGGGTTCCCTCACCACCTCGACCATTGACGTGCTGGCCTGGGGCTATCGCGATCCGGTCACCAAAGAGGTCGATCCGAACGCGCCATCTCCGCTTGCCGTATCATCCGGCTGGTTTGATCTCAACGATCTGGACCCGTTAAATCCAAGTGACATCATCAAGGATGGACTCTCGTATGAAGGATGCCCGCTGACCCAGGATTTCGATCTGATGGTCTATATCAAGGGTGAGTACAGCGGTACCGAGATCTTCGACGCCCAGCTGGTCGTCGAGTGGGAAGATCCGGCATATCCGGGAGACGATCCCCCTCCGGGCGAGACTGAGCCCGATGTGATTACGGTGACCGAGGCCGAATACAAGAGCAGCAGATCGGTCCTGAAGGTTGTGGCGTTGAGCGATGCGGGCGAGATTGCAAATCTTTCCGTAACCTATGGCACTCTGGTCAGGGACATGCTCTACGACCCGGTCAAGGATGAGTTCTATGTGACGATCCCCGGTGTTCCATACCTTGACACGGTTACCGTAACCTCCGATCTCGGATCGAGCATTACCTTCCCGGTCAGCTATAAGTAGGATGTCGTTCCGATTCCATTGGCGCCGGTCTCCCATGTGGTTCGGGAGACCGGCCCGGTCGATTATCATGCAAGTACCCGGAGGGAAAAAACATGGCGTTCAAAAATATCTGTAAGCGGGAGAACCTTTCAGCTCCGAGCGCGGTGCGTTTTGTGGGAATATCGCTGCTGATGATTCTCGCCGCTCTGCTGCCCGTCTCACTGCCACCGGCATCGGCTGCCGGTTCGACGGGCTATCAGGCGAAGATGGTGACCACGGTCGGCAAACATTCGAACCAATCGGAACTGCTGGTCAAAGGGCGGAAAATGAAGCTCAAGGTGCTGAACGGCCGAACCTTCTCGACGATGATAACCGATTACGACCGCAAGGTCCTCTGGATGCTCGCCCCGATCGGCAGGCAGTATATGGAGTATGACTTGTCGGCGATGGGCCGGAGTGTTCCCCAGTTTTTTCATCCCGAGGTGAAGATCAATAAAAAGAAAATCGCTAAAGAGATGGTCGGTGACCGGAAGGCGATCAAGTACGCGGCCGAGGTCACCTCGCCAGGCAGCGCCAGGGTCTTCGATGGCTTCCTCTGGATTGCGGAATCGCTTCCCGACTATCCCCTGAAATGGCAGGACCCGGAGTATCAGCTCACCGTCGACTGGCAGGATGCGAAACTGGTGGAACTTGACGATTCCCTGTTCGCCCTGCCGGAGGGATATCTGAAAGTTGAACCGCCGAAGCCCGGCGCTGATGTTGCCGGACACCAGGGGCAGCATCGTCCGGAAAGCACGGCTGCTGAAAAGAAAGATTAAGAAAAACCGTGGCAAAAGGCTTTGAGAAGAGGGTGAGGGGACTGAATGGCAAGGGTCAGTTAAAGATGGTTGTTATATTTCAGCAAGCAACTTGTTGATCCTGCTTTTTAAAGGAGGCAGATCTTCCTGAATGGTTTTCCAGATAACTTCGGTATCAACTCCGAAATATTCATGAATCAGAATGTTTCTCATCCCTTTCATCCTGGCCCAGGGGATATTTGTGTATTGTTCCTGAATATCTCCCGGTACATGGTTTGCAGCTTCTCCGATGATTTCGAGATTCCGAATTACAGCGTCAATTGTCTTTTGTCATTTTTCCACGAAGAACTGTCCAGGCCATTTACATACTCTGCGATTCGTTCCAGAGCTTCATCGATATCTTCAAGCCGCATTCGCCAATTTCTATGTGACACGGTTGGCCTCGCGGATGATTGTATCATGTAGCTGCTTTTTCAATGCGCCTTCCGTTACCAGGTCGATTGTCCTTCCAACAAGGGATTCCAGGTATTCTTTCAAATCAAGAAAGGCAAACATCCCCGGTGTTATGTGATAACTCACCAAAATGTCTATATCACTGTCTGGTCTGTCAACTCCTTTGCTCACAGATCCAAAGACGGACAGTGACTTGACGTGAAACTTTTCAGTCAACTCACCTTTATGGTCAGCGAGAATCCTATAAACATCGTCCCTAATGGAATCCATGATCAAAGCCTCATGTAAGTATCAAGTCTTATTTCATCATAAATACTATACACACTAGAAATTTAACAGAATTCCTGTAAAAAGGTCATAAGCTATTCTCTCATATCAACGAACTGGAACGATCTGGCCGGAGATGACTTACATTCTGCTCATAAAAGCGACCCCGTGGCTCGAAGTCTCACGCTGTTCTCTCTCTGCCGGGGAGTTTCAATTGATGGGAAGGGGTTTAACGACCTGATTTTTGTCCTGAAAATCAGGGGCGTCAAAAAAGGTGGGAGTTCGATGGGCATGAAAGCCCATCGAACTGTATGATTTCAAGATGTTGGTTTAATTACCTGCCCAGAATCTCGTCAACTTCTTCCTGGGTCAGGACCTGGGCCACATAGTTTCCCACACCGATAAAATTTTCGATGTTTTTCACATAGGCCCGGAGATGATCCTTGGAGCCATCCACCAGATGGGTGTACATGGTCTGCAGATCGGGCTCATCGGTATAGGTGAGACCGCATTCTCCGGCACCGATCCCGTTGTCGGTTTCAACAATGACCTTGGGACAACCAACGATATCGAGCATATCAAGCTCTTCGATAAAGGCGCCTACATACAGGGCATCCAGAACGCTCTCTGATCCCCAGGTTGTCAGATAGGCAAATTTTTCAGTGAAATACCAGCCATAATCGGCACCTGTGAAAACGCCGATACTGTCCGGCAGATTATTGGCATCCGGGTTTGGATCGGTAATGCCGTGTTTGACAAGCATATCCCTGACGGTATCGGTATGAGTCTGTTCCGAGTTTTCTCCAATCGTGGAAAAAACCGAAACATTGGGGTAGATATCGCTCAGGGTCAGATAGACGTCACGGGCAAGTTTTTCTTCTTCCCGCATGAAGACCAGATGAGTTTCTTCACCGAAGTCAAGATCAGCGGCAATCGCGTAAATCACGGAGGTTGAACTGATGGCCAGGAGTGTAATTATCAACAATAAACGTTTCATGTAATTCACCTCTAAATTTTAAGATTTATTTTTCTGTATATTCAGCCTGATTACCCGGTTACCCCGATCTTCTCTGCATACTGCAGTTATGACCTCACCTCCTTTCTGGAGAAGAGCCCATCATCCCGGACATCATGCTGAAAAGACGATACTCGTTAATTTGAAGAATAAAAATGCGGTGAATTGTCGCGCTTCTCTAATTGGATCAAACGTCTCTATCTATCTTGCATATGTCACAATGTGACATGCCTTCCGTGTAGGAAAATCCCTACACAGTGTAAGGTTTTCCTTATGTTCGTTGGTGCATTACTCCTTGTAAATCGGTCGTTTTTGGAATAATATGCGAACAATATTACGAATGACTCTTTGGTGATAAAGCTGAGTTGAGCAGCTTGCCTGCTCGTACCGATTAGTTCAGTTAAGCAGCGTGCCTGCTTACACGAAACTTATGCCCTTGGGCGAAAGCGAGTTCTCGAGACATCGAGACTTGTATCCGAAGGGTGAAAATAGGGGTGAGCAACATATCTGGTGGCGGCCCGTCTCTTCCGGGTTTTCTCTCTTCAGCCCTTCTGCCATCACTGTACCCTGCAGTCTTTTTCTGAACACAGATAAATGATTGCGGCTTGCCGCATCGTCTCCGTTTTTTGTCCGGAGAATAAATTATATAAGGAATGAGGTGATCTCATGAACCGCGCTGTATTCCTGTGTGTCCTGTCCTGCGTCATTTTCGCCACATCATCTGCACCAACTCTTGCTGACACCATCGTTAAACCAAACACCTTTACTGCAGGCACACCGGCCAATGCCGATGAGGTGAATGCCAACTTCGATACGGTCTACGATCAGGTCAATAAGGTCGGAGCAGCGATCAATGTCGATCAGCCCACCGGCAATATCGGAATCGGTAAAACTCCGACCACCAGCAAATTGGATGTCAATGGCGTCATCGTGGCTCTGGGGTTTATCGGCCCGGTTGACTGGAGCAGTCTGATCAATGTGCCGCAGACCCTGGCAACCCTTATTTGCGCCGACAGGGAAATCGCGAGATTTAACACCTCGACAACCTTATGGCAATGTCAGCCGAATGATGCCGACACCCTGGGCGGATTGCCAGCCAGCGAGTTTGCGCCGGGAGAACATCTCCACGACGCCTCGGATGTCACCGGAGTAATCCACACCTTCCGTGGCGGCACCAATGCCACCAGTATAGGTAATGCCGGTTCAGTTCCATACAGCACCGGCACTGCCTACGCCTTCGGATCTCCCGGCACCAGCGGCCAGGTTCTTAAAAGTGGCGGCACAGGCGCACCCGTCTGGGGTTCGGTAGATCTTGGTGAGACCACCGGTACTCTTGCAGAGGCCAGGATAGCCCCAGAGCTCACCCGCGATTCCGAAGTGATGGCAATCGTGACAACCAATGATGGTTCTGGTAGCGGTCTCGATGCCGACCTGCTTGATGGACAGCATGGCAGCTACTATCGAAGCTGGAGCACCCTGACCGGGGTGCCGGGCGATATCAGCGATGGAGATAATGATACGACCTATACGGCCGGTACCGGAATCAATCTTACAGCAACGACCTTCAGTGCCAATGTGCCCTTTTCCCTGACCGGAGCCAGTACAGGTGCGATCATCGATGCGCGTAACTCCCAGGATACCAATCTTGGCTATGGCGTTTATGGTGAAGGGGCCAGAGCCGGGGTCTCCGGATTCGGGGCTGATGACGGCAGCGAGACAACCAACTACGGCGGACATTTTCAGTCGGAAAGCACCCTCGGAGTGGGAGTTTATGGTGAAGGAAATGCGGTCGGCGTCTATGGCAAGGGGTTGGATGGCAAGGCCGGTTTTTTTGAAGGTGAGGTCACTGTTACGGGCGATATCACTGTCGGCAGCGATGGTCTTGCCGTCGTCAGCAATCAGGTCGGCGTGGGTATGCAAACACCCCAGGCCACTTTGGACGTCCTGGGAAGTCTGAATTATAAACCGGGGAATTACTATTATTCGCAGACCGGTATAACCGGCGCGCATGTTTCACCAAGATGCCTCTGCGATATCAATCCGGCAACACAAGACTGCCCGTCACACAACATGTATACCAGCAATGACGAAGGAACCTCATGCAATGACTGGTGGTTAAGTGGCGGCGTATCTGAACGGTCGACGATCTATACCCGCAATGGGACCGCCCCTTCTCTTCTGCATGCCGATGTTCCCGGAAATATTGGAATCGGCACCACCGATCCATCGGCAAAACTGACTGTTGCCGCAGAAAGAGATACGGCCCTGCGGGTCGAATGGACCGATGGCGGCACTACGAATATTGCCGAATTAGGCACTGCGGACAAAAACAGCGTCTATGGTGAGGTCGGGTCTGGCGGGTTGTTTGGAGTAGTCGGCAAATCAACCGCCAGCGGCAATACCGGCTCTATCGGAGGAACGCTGTGGGCGGGGTACTTTAACGGAGACGTGGGTATAACTAATGGGTATTTAAAACTCCCCACCACATCGGGAGCCCCGCCCGCCGCAGACTGTGATGCCACATCCGAAAGAGGACGGATGAAAGTTGACAGCTATACCGGTCGACTCTATATCTGCATCGATTCCGGTTGGATTTATAAATAAAAGATCAGACATCTTCGGGAGAGCGCTATGAGAAAAAAATCTTTAACCCTTCTGCTGATATCAGTCTGCGGCACCTTGACCGGTGGCGTTTTACTGTTATCTTCCCTGGCCCATGCCGACACCGTCGTCAAACCCAACACCTTCACGTCAGGAACTCCGGCGAGCGCCGACGAGGTAAACGCCAACTTCGACACGGTCTATGACCAGGTCAACAAGGTCGGCGGGGCGATAACGGTAGATCCTGTCGATAACAGGGTCGGGATCGGAACGCAGACGCCGAACGGAGAGCTGCATGTTGTCTCAACGCAGATTGTTCCGGGGGTAGTGGGTTTTTCCGGAACCGGGCTTGATGATATTGTTGTTGATTCCACCGGATACACCGGAACCGGCACTGTTGCCTATGCGGTCCGGGTGCAGAATGTCGGGCCGAACCCTGACCAGATCGAGTACTCAGCCGATGGCGGCGGAAACTGGTCCTCGCCGACCGATATGGTTGCCTCGGGGCTTGATATCGGCAACGGGGTCACCATCGGTTTTGCCGCGCTTGACGGTCACACTTATGGAGATCAATGGTCCTGGACGGTTTCCCTGGTGAATGTTGACGGAATCGTTGTTTCCGGCGGCAAGGTCGCGGTCAAGGAGATCTCCATCGAGAACGGAGCCGCCAACGGCTATGTATTGACCTCTGATGCAGCAGGTAACACCACCTGGCAGCCCACAGCTCCGGACAACGATAATGATCCTGCCAATGAACTGCAGACGGTCAGCGTGCTTGGTACAAACCTTACCCTGTCAGATGGCGGCGGCACGGTTTCCATTGCCGATAATGACAACGATCCTGCCAATGAATTGAACGATAGCCTTGTTCTGATGGGTACAAATCTGCGACTCAAGGATAACGGCGGGACACTGATCGCCGACCTCACCAGTCTGATCAATGATGCGGATGCCGACTCGGCCAATGAGCTGAACACAAGCGTGGCCATGAACGGCACCAGCCTTGAAGTAACAGACGCAGGCGGGGTACTGTCTGCCGAACTTGCCGAAACCCTGGCCATCGACAATCTTTCAGATGCGAAATATGACGGCTCCAGCCTTTTCCTGGGAGCCCAGTCGGGTGGGGTAGACGACGGTACCAACAATGCCAATGCCAGCCTCGGAACCCTGACCCTGCATGCCAACACCTCAGGATACAACAACACCGCCCTGGGAAGCCATGCCCTATATGCAAACATCGACGGCGCCAACAACACCGCCACCGGTTCCCAGGCCCTTTACTACAACACCACCGGTGGGGCCAATACCGCCAATGGCGCCTTTGCTCTTTATCTCAATACGACGGGCGCCAACAATACCGCCAACGGATACTTTGCCCTGGCCCAAAACTCCACGGGAGTCGACAACACCGCCACCGGTTATAATGCCCTGGCCCAGAATACAGGAAATAACAACACCGCTACCGGCAGTAGCGCGCTCTACTCCAATACCACCGGTTACT
>JAHJIY010000002.1 GCA_018823175.1 Pseudomonadota bacterium | reverse complement strand
TTAAACTATATAAAGGGGACATATCATGACAACCGCAACCAACAAAACCAGAACAAATGTCAACGCCATTGCAACTTCTACCACCGAAACCGGCATTAACGTAGCAGCCAAAGGAGTCTTCGCGGTTGCCGGCACCGCTTCGGCGATCATCGGTTTGTGGGCCGCTGCCTGTTTCGTCAGCGCCATCGCAAGTGTAGGACCGCTCGGCCTGATCCAATCATGGTTCAGCGCAATTGGCATGTAAGTTAAATAAAGAACTCAAATTAGACTTCAGATAAAGGAGAACATCATGACCACAACAACCAGAACCAGAACAAAAGTAAATGTAGGCCAGGCAGTTAATACCCAGACCGGTCTGGACACGGTTTCCAAAGGCAGCGTAGTGGTCATGGGCCTTGTTTCTGCAACCATCGGCTTATGGGCAACCGCCTGCTTCATCGGCGCGATGATCACCGGCGGCGGCCCCTTGCAACTGGCTCAGAGCTGGTTCTCAGCGATTACCGGCATCTAATCCTCCTCCGGATTTATCATGCATGGCAAAACCCCCGATCAGGACAAACCTGATCGGGGGTTTTCTTTTTTCACTACTTGCCTATCGTCAATCAGGCCAGATCAAAAATCGACATCTTCTTCGTTTTGTTAATCAACGGACGCGATATTCTGGCCAGTAACACCCGGCGCAACGAGGCCTCAGGCATCACCTGCGGGGTGCTGGATTCCTGCAGAAGATGGATGTCCCGTTTATTACCGAAGTAGCGGACGTTAGGGCCGATCTTTACCGCCGCAGATTCCATTTTGATCGCGCCATTTTTAACATATTTGGCCACGGCCGATTTGGGATCGTTCAGATCACCGAAGATCCGGGCTTCGGCCAGACAGGTCTGGACACAGGCGGGCTCAAGACCTGCGGCCAGACGCTCCACACAGAAGGTGCACTTGTCGGCCTTGCCGTCTTCGCCCAGATCGGGGTTAACATAACGGGCCTGATAAGGACAGGCCTCGGCGCAGGCCCCGCAGCCCAGGCAGCGGTCTTTGTCGATTTGAACCGTACCGTCAAAGGGGTCCTTCCAGGTTGCGGCAACTTCCATGCTTTTCTGGGTGCCGGAAACCGAATCCTTAAAGATTCTGGTGACCGGATCAGCCGGACAGACCTCGACACAAGCCGGTTGATCACAGTGGTTACAAAGGCCAGGGTAATAAGTTGAAGCAAGTCCATGCGGGGTGTTACTAGGGCCCAGCCTTTTTAGCCAGTTGCGACCCTGATCAGCCGGCACATCCCATTCCGCCTTGCAGGCAACAGCGCAGGCATGGCAGCCGATACATTTTTCAAGATCAATAACCATTCCATATTGTTTCAAGGTAATTCCTCCCTGTAATGATTAATCAGTCGCTCCACTTCTGAACTCAAACCGGCATCTCAAGAATTCGCCCATCCTTGATAATCTTGACGAAGTTGGTCCGCATGCCGGTGGTCCCGGTTTCGGGATCGATGCCGAATTTGGTAATCAAGGCCTGATCATCGATACCCTGACCATTCCCGATACTAAGCTCAGGATTCATTGAGCCAAAACCGTGGGCTAAATAGACCGCGTCCTTCCTGATTCCCGGAGTGACTTTGACCACCGTACTGTTCCGGGATTTGGCCCCATCCTGATTAACCAGCATCACCCGATCACCATTTTTAAGGCCCATCTTGCCGGCCACCTGATCATTCACCCACAGAGGATTTTCCGGCATCTCGTGGTGCAGCCAACGATTGTTCTGGGTCCGACTGAAGCTATGGACCGGAGAGCGTCCGTAGAGCAGGCGGGCAAATCCGGCCGGCACTTCTTCGGTGGCAATATAATTAGGCGTGCCGGAAAAATTGTTATCGGCCGTCTGTTCCGAATAAAGTTCAACCAGGCCGCTGTCGGTTTCAAACTCAAAGGCCCGCTGCCCAGCCGGGGCATAGGGAGATTTACCGTCCTGCAGGTAAATACCGTCCATTTTTTTTAAGGCCGCGATTGACAGCTTGGCCTCGGCCAAGCGGATATCGACATGCTCTTCAATAGACTTAACCGGAATCTTGTCGGCGTAACCCATTCTTTTTGCCAGTTCGTTAATAATCCAGACTGAATCCTTCCGCTCAAACATCGGTTCAACCAATGGCATACGAGCGGCGACAAACTGCTGCGGCTTATCAGCCGGATTCCACTGCATGCCGGTCTTGACGTAATCGTAACGTTCCAGATAGCTCTTCTCGGGTAATAAAATATCGGCGTACATCGTAATATCCATCGGCATCACATCGGTAACCAGAACAAAATCGACCTTTTGCAGGGCCTCAATGGTCCGGGCCTGATCAGGAATAGTCTGGATCGGATTCTGCCCCCAGGCCACCCAGGCCTTGATCGGATATGGCTTGCCGGTCAGGGTGGCTTCGCGAATCGCATCGGTCGGGGTGCCCGGAGGGTGAAACGGCCAGAAGGTTGACAGGTCACAATCTTCGGCGAATACTCCGTGGCCCCAACTCTTTGTTCCCAGTTTCATGCCCTTCGGCCTGATCATCCCGCCCGGCACCGCATAGGCACCAAGGATTGCAGACAGACAGGCCTGGGCCCGCACCCGCTGAAAATCCGTGCCATACCAGGTTGTATGTCGCCCCGGATGGACGGAGACATTGGGCAGGGAGACGCCAAGCAGATCGGCAACCTCAAGAATCTGCTCTTTCGGCACATCACAGATGGTCGCTGCCCATTCCGGAGTAGCGTGGGTCAGACTCTCTTTAAGTTCAGAAAAACCAGTACAGCTCTTGGCCACGAATTCCTTGTCATAGCGACCGGTGGTGATCAACCGGGTCATGACCGCCTGCAGAAAAGCGGTGTCGGTGCCGGGTTTAATCGCCACCCAGATATCGGCCTTACTGGCCGCCGCCGAAAAACGCGGATCAAGGACAATCAGTTTAGCCCCATTCTCCAGCCCCTTCAAATATTGCTTCAGGTGAGAGACATGGACATTTTCGCCAAGGTGGGAACCGATCAGCAGGATGGCCTTGGCGTTGGCCATATCGACATTCTCGCCCGGCGGAAATCCGAAGGTTGACATGTAGGCCATATCCCGGACCCCGCGGCACTGGTAAAAAGAGGCCTCGCTGATATTAGGGGTGCCGGTGAACTCAAAATATTGCAGGGGATAAAAGGCCGAGGCACCGTGAGGAAAAAGAGCCACCGAGTGCGGTCCGTATTTTTTCTGGATGGCCTGCAACCTTTCCGCACTTTCATCAAGGGCCTCTTCCCAGCTGATTCTTTTCCATTTGGGAGCGCCGCGCTTGCCGACATTCTTTAAAGGATATTTGAGCCGGTCCGGATCGTAAAGAAGCTGGATCCCGGCATTGCCCCTGGCGCAAATACTCTTGCCGTTTTCAATACTCTTGGGGTTGCCCTCCAGTTTGACCAGCCGATTGTCCCGAACCTTGCCAACCAGCTGACAACGCCAAAAGCACATTTCGCAGACCCCGCCGGTGACCGTTTTAGTCTGGGCAAAGCTGCCGGGAGCGGCAAATTGTCCTTTGACCAAGCTGGCCTGGACCGGGGCCACCCTGGATAGAGGCACGGCCGCCGCCGCCAATGAAGCCGACTGCAGGAACTTTCTTCTCGTAAGATTCATCGCCATGGCTAATCTTCCTCCTTCGTAAAAAAATCAATAAGCCTGATCACCACCCGATAAAAATGGTGATCCGCTCCTTCTATTACCCGATTATGAAACTTCACAAAGCTGGAGCGAAAAAATTCATGCAGAAAAATTTCCTCATCTGCCGATTTTCCCGATTCAGCCAGGAGACTCAAAAATTCCAGCTCACAGACAATATGATCGGCAATCTCGGTCCCCGGAGCCAATTCAAACCCATGTTGTCGGTAAAATGCCCTGATCAGTTCGGTGGATCGATTCATAACGGTGCCTTCACCAGGCACATATACGGAACCATAGGGAGGAGCGATCACATGAGGCACAGCATTGATAAACAGGCGAGTGTATTCAATCTGCAGGGTCTCAATAATATCGGCAACTCTCAGCAGCGGATCTTTCAGGGTATATATATCTCCATGCCAGCCTAATCCTTCAAGCAAGACATAGAGAGCGGCAAAATAATCCTTATTAAGCCAGTCGGTGGTCGGATAACGCATGGAAAGTGCCAAAAAACGGTAGATGTCCGACAACTCCTTAATTCCTGCAATATTTCCGCTACACTGTGGTTTGCCGATATTTCCCGATAACCCCACCTGACAGTCTTCCATGTCTTCCTACCATTTCGAAAATTATTGTTATAAATCAGACCAGCGAACATCCTCGTTTACATCATATCGTAAATTGAGGTTGTCAGTAAAATGAAACATAATTTCTTTTACGAAAGAATAAAACTAAATTCTTAAATAGGATAGTTTTTTTCTGAGCTCATCCGCCGCAGGCTTCGACCGCCAATATTTTTCGCTAGGAGCCTGTCGGGGAATTAACCCCAGGTTTTCTCTAATAGTTTAACACATTGTTATTGTTGCATAAAATGCAAATCGACGCTACAATTACCACATGAAAACTTCATCACGATTTCGACCATACAATCCGGATCAACTATTTCTGCTTCCTCAAGACATGAAGCAGTGGTTGCCCGAGGAGGATCTTGTTTACTTCATCATGGATGTGGTGAAGCAGCTGGATTTAAGCAAGATCCATCGTCCTTATGAGCTGGAGCGACGGGGACAACCGCCCTATAATCCGACGATGATGGTGAGTCTTCTGCTTTACGCCTATGCGGTGGGGATGCCCTCTTCCCGCAAGATTGAACAGGCGACCCACCATTGGATACCATTCAGGGTTCTCACTGCCAACCAACACCCGGATCATGATACCATCGCCGAGTTCCGTAAGCGTCATCTAAAACACCTTGCCGATCTTTTTGTCCAGGTACTCCGCCTTTGTCAGAAGGCCGGTTTGGTAAAATTAGGCCATATCTCTCTGGACGGGACAAAGGTAAAGGCAAACGCTTCCAAGCGTAAGGCGATGAGTTATGGACGCATGGAGAAAAAAGCGTCGGAACTTAAGAAAGAGATTGAGCAACTTCTGGCCCAGGCCGAGCTGGCCGATGCCGAAGAAGATGCTCTTTACGGGAAAGGCAAGCGCAACGAAGAACTCCCCGAGGAACTGCAATTCAGACAAAGCCGTCTTAAGAAGATTCTTGAGGCAAAACAGGCCCTGGAAGAAGAAGCACGCATTGAGGCCGAGGCAAAACGGCCCGAATATGAAGCCAGGAAAAAGACCTACGAGGAGAAGACTGGACGACGAGGTCGGCCCCCCAAACCTCCTTCAGAAAAACCTGATCCAAAAACACAACGCAACTTCACTGACCCGGAATCACGTATCATGCCGGCCAGCGGCGCCAAGAGTTTCATTCAAGGCTATAACTGCCAGGCTGCTGTTGATCAAAGTTCGGATGACTTCCGGAGAGTCTGACCCAAAGCGTTCGCGCATGCTCAACAACCCGACCCGGCAGGTTAATCAGTTTAAAACGGATCGCCTTCAACCGTTTCGGCTGCCATTGGGCGTTCAGCGCCAACGACTTCATTATATTATTCAGATTCAGGGCTAGAATCATGATCCACCACCAAGCGGCATTGGCACCAAATTTACCGGATGGCAGCTTGCCGCCGGCCAGGTCATCCTTCATGATCGCATGTGCTTCTTCGCTCTTACCACAGCGCTCGTGATGCCAATGAATAAGCCGCTCCCCATTCCAATCCATGTTAGTTACAATGCCAAATACCTTGTAGCGTATCTCTCGCAGATCCATGGTCGGAAAAGGGAGATCATCATTTTCTTGTTCAACACCGGGCAATGTCTGCTGGCGGTTCAGCACGCTGCGCTTGGCCAGATAACGGTACACGGGGGCATTTTTACTGTGGCCAATGGCATTTGGCACAAAGCATATCTCGGCCCATTCGGTGCCGGACGGAACCCGTTTGTCATCGCGGATTATATAGACTGGATGCCAATCTTCTTCGCTAACCTCAGCGACCGCCTTCTTGAATTCTTTGGTAACACTGCAGCCGATGGCAAACTCTATTCGATTGAATCGCTCGTTTTTTTCCATTTCACAGTAGCGCAAAAGATCGTGCTGGTAACCGGCGGTGTCGGAGCGAAGCCGGACCTTTTCAACGCCTTGCGGCAAACAATTAAGGGCCTCTTTGAAAACCCGTAACTGCTCAAATCCGGCAGGGACATTGCCGTCCCGAAACTCTGTATGCAGGATGACTTCCTGTTCAGCCCACCAGGTATTAAACGGCTGATAGCAGCAGAACCCCTTATAGCCGTACAGAGCCGCCGACTTGTGGGTCTCGACAAGGGTGGCGTCCATGTCCAGGGTGGCGGTGGCGCATGATTTGTTGGCCTGAAGAAACTCCACCAGACCCTGGTTCACCTTAGTAAAACCTGCCAGATGTTTATTGGTCGCCGGAATAAAAGCCTTACCTGTTACCCGGAGTTTCTCCTGCTCTGGATCATGAAAGAGATCCAGGTACCGAAATACTGACGAAGCGGATGGCAGGGTACGCGTGCTCTTCTTGCGCCAGCGCTTTTCAAGCTTCCTGCGTTCCTGGCGAGGGAGGCCATGGTTCTCAGCCCGGCGCATCACCTGGCAGAACCCTTCATCTGATTCCAAAATCTCCAGATCATCCACGCAATCCCCGCCGGTCAGGTTTAATAAGGTCAGGGCCGTTATCATCTGGCTGTCTCTCCAACCCTGAGAAGCTTTGCGGGCAGCGAGATGTTTTTCCGTCAATCTTTGTAAGCCCGCCACATTAGCGAGATCAAGATAGACGGGCAGCCCGCCAAGCGCGGTTAGACCGCTTTGCTTTTTTTCGGCTTCGTACTTGAATGGAAGTAATCCTTGGGGCATAATGAGTCACCTCGTTGGTGATGGTTTGTTGTTGGATAACTCATTCTATCCTCCCGTGTTCACGGGGCCAACGAGGTTTTTTATTTTTTTTGATGGGGGATCAAGGAACATCGAAAGAAGACTTATAGCGGTAGACGCTGATCTATCCAAGTTCTTTGACCGGGTAAATCACGATTTGTTGATGACTTGTCTTGGTTATAAGGTGAAGGATAAACGTCTTCTTCGGTTGATTAAACTTTACCTGCGGGCAGGAGTTATGGATGGCCGGGTCTTTGTCGAAAGTCGGGAAGGTGTTCCTCAAGGCGGGCCTTTATCGCCGCTGCTTGCGAATATCATGCTCGACCCTCTGGATAAGGAACTGGAAAAGCGGGGCCACAAATTCGCAAGGTACGCAGATGACTTTACGATTTTGGTAAAGAGTAAGCGTGCCGGAAACCGTGTGCTCCGCAGTATCAGTAATTACCTG
>JAHJIY010000104.1 GCA_018823175.1 Pseudomonadota bacterium | reverse complement strand
CGCTTTTTTCATCGCCCGGAGCATCGCCGCCCCGATCAGGGGATTGGCCCAGACCACTGCCGGTATAGCCAGAGGTGATCTGAGCATGCGTGTAGCGGTTAAGGGCCGTGATGAGACGGGGCAATTGGCAAATTCTTTTAACAAGATGGTTGAAGCCCTTCAGAAAACAATGGTCTCCCGGGATTATTTCGACAATATCATTAAATCCATGATGGACACCCTCATTGTGGTTGATGCGAAAGCGAAAATAGAGACCGTGAACCCGGCGACCTGTGATCTGTTAGGCTACTCAGAAGAGGAACTCATTGGGCAGTCTGTAGGTATTATTTTTGCAGAAGAAGAAGAAGAAGAAGAAGAAGAAGTCTACAGGTTTTTCCAATTTTTCCGGGGATCCGAAAAGGCCCAGGCCCTCGGGCCACAGGATACCGTCCGCAATCGCGAACTCACTTACAGGGCCAAAGACGGGCGGTTCATTCCAATGTCCTTTAACGCCAGCGTGATAACCGATGAAGGGGGCAACGTCACAGGCGTGGTGGCAGGAGCCAAGGATATCACAGATCTGAAGCTTGCAGAGGCAGAAATAAAAAGAGAGAGGAATTTTTCAGAAAACATAATAGCTACTGTTCCGGATTCCTTGCTTGTTGTGGATAAGGATCTTAAGATAAAGAAGGCGAATCGAACCTTCTATGAAACATTCCAAACAGGGATAGAGCCTGAGAAGGTGATAGGCACTCGCATAACCGAAATACTGCAAGATAAAGAAGGAAAACTCAGCACCGAACTAAAAAAACTATTTGGGACTGAAGATATGCTGGAGAACTTTGAGCTGCATTATCAGCCTGCCTGTCCCGTCGGGACGGTAGACAGGCAAGGCACAGGAAGGCCGGAGAAACCGGGTGAACGGATATTCAATATTACGGCGAGGGGAATATTGGTTGCAGAAGAAGAAGAAGAAGAAGAAGAATTGGTTGTGCTGCGAGACATCACCGAGCGCAAGCGGGACGAAGAGGCTTTAAAAAATGAAAAAGAAAAGTTTCGAGTCCTGGTAGAGGAATCTCCGTTGGGAGTGTCTATAATTGGGGAAAATGGCGACTATAAATATGTCAACCCCAAGTTCGTTGACATGTTCGGGTATACTCCGGAAGAGATTCCCACAGGCCGGGAATGGTTCAGAAAGGCTTACCCTGATAAAGAATACAGGAATCAAGTGATTGCTGCCTGGATCAACGTTATTAAGGAAACAAAATTTGGCCCGTGCAGAGTCCTAACATTTACTGCAAGATGCAAAGACGGCTCAAAAAAAGTGATCCAGTTTTTCCCGGTGAAGATGAAGACAGGAGAACATTTTGTCATTTATGAGGACCTCACTGCCCAAAGGAAGCTAAAGGCTCAGTTTGTCCAGTCCCAGAAGATGGAGGCTATCGGCCGGTTGGCCGGCGGGGTGGCGCATGACTTTAACAACTTGCTGACAGTCATAATAGGGAATGCCAGTCTTCTGTTGATGGGCCTTGACGAAAAAGATCCTTTACGAGAAGACCTGGAGGAGATTAGCGATGCGGGTGATCGTGCGGCCTCTTTGACCCGCCAGCTTCTGGCCTTCAGTCGCAAGCAACCCTTACGGCTCGCGGTTCTGAATCTCAATGAAGTCATCACCGATATGAATAAGATGCTTAAGCGCATGATCGGTGAGGACGTGGAGGTTCTGACATCTTTTGAATCAGATTTGATCTCGGTAAAAGCCGATCAGGGTCAGATGGAGCAAGTGATTATGAACCTTGCGGTCAATGCCAGAGATGCCATGCCCTGCGGCGGCAAGCTTACCATTGAGACGAAGAACGTGTATCTGGATGAGGCTTATTGGCAAGAATACGACCTAGAGGCGAAGCCTGGACCGTATGTGATGCTGGCGGTGAGCGACACCGGCGTTGGGATGGACAAGGAGACCGAGTCACATATATTTGAGCCCCTTTTCACCACCAAAAAGAAAGGCGTGGGGACAGGGCTCGGCCTTTCCACGGTTTATGGAATTGTAAAGCAAATGGGGGGTTACATCTGGGTATACAGCGAGCCCGGACAAGGCGCGACCTTCAAGATTTACCTGCCGGGAGTGGAAACGGCGGCTGAGCCGGCAAAGAGGAAGCCCAACCATTTGAAAAGGTTTGAGGGTTCCGAGACCATTCTGCTGGTGGAAGATGACAAGTCGGTTTTGAACCTGGCGCGCAAAGTTCTCAAGCAGCAAGGATACAGCGTCATTGAAGCGCAGAACGGGGAAGATGCTTTTAAGGTTGCCGAAGCGCACGCAGGGCCGATTCATCTGATGACCACCGATGTGGTGATGCCGGGGATGAGCGGCATGGAGTTGGCGCAACGGATGGGGCCCTTATACCCGGGGATGAAGGTGTTGTTTATGTCCGGTTACACGGACGATGCTATTGCTCACCATGGGGTTTTGGACCCGGGGATCGCCTTTCTTCAGAAGCCTTTCACCCCTGAAGGGTTGGCCCAAAAGGTAAGGGAGGTGCTGGGGGGGAGTCATTGACGATTGTCGATTGAAGATTGAAGATTGAAGATTGAAGAGTGAAGATTGTCGATTGAAGATTGAAAGAGCGAGCAGACTTCGTCCCGCGTGGCGCGGGACTACGACGGCTGAAAGCGATTCCACCAATATTCAATAGTCAATATTCAATATTCAATTAAAAGGGCGCAGCGACATCCGTAAATAGTCAATATTCAATAGTCAATATTCAATAGTCAATATTCAATACAGTATCCAGCATCCAGCATCAAGTTTACATAGGGGAATGACATGGAAAAGGAGAAAAATCCGAAAAAGATCCTTATCGTGGACGATGAGGAATGCGTTCTCCAAACTTTAAGGCGTATCGTGGAAAGTTTCCAGCGGCAGTGCTTGCTGGCATCCAGCGCAGAAGAGGCCCGCCGCATCATGAAGGAAGAGGTCTTTGATCTCATCCTCTGCATCGGAGGGGCAGAATGAGAATCCGCATTTTTTCAGAACGCCCAGATCGTTAACATCATCGCCGACATACGCAGCGTTCTCAGGTTTGATTTTAAGAGATGTGAGAAGTTTATTGAAAGTGTCTATCTTATCTGTCACGCCCTGAAAACAGCATTCGATTTTCAGTTTCTTAGCCCGTCTTGCGACTATCTCCGTTCTCTCTCTTGTGATTATCGCTGTCGGGATTGAGAATTCCTCTTTCAGAAGCACAATGCCCATGCCGTCGCGGGTGTTGAATTTCTTAAGTTCATCCCCGGATTCCGAGTAATACATCCCGGCATCTGTCAGAACTCCATCGACATCGGTTATGAGTATTTTTATTTTGGAGAAATCGTAT
>JAHJIY010000072.1 GCA_018823175.1 Pseudomonadota bacterium | reverse complement strand
CGAGTTGCCGACACCAGGGAACTGGTGATTCCCGGCCTGCCCTTCATCGTTCCCTACGCAGAGTATGGCGGCGAGATTATTATATTACGCATCGTTCACACTTCCATGAAATGGCCTGATTCCTTCTAAGTAAGCGGTTTGAGGTCGGATCAAGGCAAATGATTAATATCACGAAATATTTTCTTCATATGAGCCCGTTTCCTCCCCTTATATCGCCTTTTTTGTGGTCAAAATGGGGATTATGAAGCTGAGTTGAGCAGCTTGTCTGCTCGTACGAAACTTATACCCGAAGGGTGAAAGAAAGGGCGAGATACGAGGAGAGGGCGTTCATGTTTTCAATTAGCCGACACTGCGCATTTCATGCAGGCAGGAAGATGTCGGATGAGCGCGCCTTCATTAATTTATAGGCGCTGAATAGCGCCGCTTTGAACAGAGAAGTGCCCTTGAGGTGGACTCAGGCTCCTTATAATAAGCCAAATGCGGTACCGGATGGGTGTGATTGGATAAAAGAATCCGTACACTAAGAAGAAATAATTTCTATTTCAAGGTCTATCCGCGTCTTGTGGAAAGCCTGAATGTTCCCTTCAAGCTCGATAAAGGTTCAGTGCGACTTGGCGAAACCCACGTTCATGAAGGAATAAGAGAAACATCAAGGAGACTTTGGAAGTTGAATTGATCAAACCATACGATGAAAATTTGATGGTTATTTGATGAATAAAGGAATTTTTAATAAAAACAATGTTTCGACTTCTAAAAATAAGGCTGCTAAATGACCTCAGCGAATATCGTCCAAAAACTATGGAACTACTGTAACGTCCTGCGCGATGACGGGATGAGTTATGGCGATTACGTCGAGCAGTTGACCTATCTGCTGTTTCTCAAGATGTCGGATGAGCGGACCAAGGCCCCGTATAACAAGCCGAGTGCGGTGCCTGCAGGGTGCGACTGGCCCAGCCTGATCAAGAAGGATGGCGATGAGCTTTTTGTCCATTACCGGCACCTTCTGGATCAATTAGGCAAGGAAAAAGGTCTGCTGGGGCTGATCTTCAATAAATCCCAGAACAAGTTTCAAGACCCGGCCAAACTGCGGCGTCTGCTGGTCGATCTGATCGGCAAGGAAAACTGGTCGGTGATGAGCGCCGATGTCAAGGGTGATGCCTACGAGGGTTTACTGGAAAAGAACGCCCAGGATACCAAGTCCGGGGCCGGGCAGTATTTCACCCCGCGCCCACTGATCCAGGCCATGGTCGATGTGGTCCGGCCCAAACCGGGTGAGACCATCTGCGATCCGGCCTGTGGCACCGGCGGCTTTCTGCTGGCCGCCCATGAATACATCATCGCCCACAACCCCAATATGACCAAGGAGGAGAAGCGGGCGCTTAAGGACACGACCTTTTCCGGCTGGGAGCTGGTCCAGAATACCGCTAGGCTTTGCGCCATGAACCTGATGCTGCACGGTATCGGCAATAATTTATCTGCGCCGGAATGGCAGGCAGGCGGCGGCAAACTGCCGCTGACCGTGGCCGATTCCCTGGCCGCCGATCCCGGCGACCGTTTCGAGATCGTCCTGACCAATCCCCCTTTCGGCAAGAAGAGCAGCACCACCATTGTCGGCGAAGACGGCAAGGCCTCCAAGGAAACGGAGATTGTCGAGCGGGAGGACTTCTGGGCCACCACCTCCAACAAGCAGCTCAACTTTGTCCAGCATGTCAAAACCCTGCTTGCCCAGCATGGCCGCTGCGGGATCGTGGTGCCGGATAATGTCCTCTTCGAGGGTGGGGCAGGGGAGACCGTGCGCCGCAAACTCCTGCACGATTGCGACGTCCATACCCTGCTGCGCTTACCGACCGGGTTGTTCTATGCCCAGGGGGTCAAGGCCAACGTCCTTTTCTTCGACAAGAAACCAGCCTCGGAAACCCCGTGGACCAAAAAACTCTGGATCTACGATCTTCGCACCAACATCCACTTCACCCTCAAGACCAATCCCCTAAAACGGGCCGACCTGGACGAGTTTGTCAAAAACTACAACCCAACCAACCGTCAGGATCGCACGCCGAGCTTTTCTCTCGATAATCAAGCTGGCCGTTGGCGTGCCTACGACTACGACGAAATCATCAACCGCGACAAAGCCAGCCTCGACATCTTCTGGCTCAAGGACGAATCCCTGGAGGATTCCGACAACCTCCCCGATCCCGGCATCATCGCCGCCGAAATCATCGAAGACTTGCAGGCTGCTTTAGAACAGTTTAAAGAGATTGCCGAGGATTTGGAGGGGGCTGAATAGATGGAATGTAAAACGTGATCTGGGGGGGCAGGGGGGCGCTCTTCAGATAATAACTTTCGTGAAAGCAGTTGATCTGGGTCATGATGGCTGATTGGGTTTACCAGGTAACACGCTGGAGTAACCGATGTGCGGACAATTTGCCTTGACCAGTGAGTGGCAGAAGGTTGAAGAACTGTTCCGGTTGAAGCAGAGGCTTGAGGTTCGGCCTGTTACTATTGGGCCTGCGCGGCTTCGCGTACACAAAGAGGTAATATGGATGAGTAAGAAAAATAATCTACCGGATCCCAAGAAAATTAAGGTCTCCTTTGTTCGTTCATCGGCTGCCGAATACCTGACCTTTGTCGCGGCCGGCGGCAACTCGGAAACCAGCGTGGAAATGCGCTATGAAGACGAGAATATCTGGCTGACGCAGAAGATGATGGCCACCATCTACGATGTCTCGGTTCCTGCCGTCAATCAGCATTTGAAACGCATTTTTGCCGACAACGAACTGGAGGAAAACGCAGTTATTAAGCAATACTTAACAACTGCCGCCGATGGCAAAAACTATCAGGTTAAGCACTATAACCTGCAGGCGATCATTGCCGTTGGCTTCAAGATTGAAAACGAGCGGGCCGTGCAGTTCCGCAAGTGGGCTAACCAGATCGTCAAGGACTACACGATTCAAGGTTGGACAATGGATGTGGAGCGCCTCAAACACGGCGGCGGCATCCTGACTGATGAATTCTTTGAACGGCAGCTGGAAAAGATTCGGGAAATCCGGCTTTCCGAGCGTAAGTTCTATCAGAAGATTACCGATATTTACGCCACCTCACTGGACTATGATCCGACGGCCACCGCGACCAAACGTTTTTTTGCCGCCGTTCAAAACAAGATGCACTATGCAATTCACGGCAGGACAGCGGCGGAAGTCATCGTAGATCGAGCCGATCACCAGCAGGAAAACATGGGCCTGACCAGCTGGGATGGTGCGCCCAAAGGGAAAATTCACAAATACGATGTGGCCATCGCCAAGAACTACCTCTCCGGGTTTGAGCTTGCGCAAATGCAGCGTATTGTATCAGCCTATCTCGACATGGCGGAACTTCAGACCATGCGGCGTATTCCCATGACCATGGCGGACTGGGAAGAGCGACTAAGCGGCTTCCTGAAACTCTGGGACCGGGAAATTTTGCAGGATGCCGGCAAGGTTACAGCGGAGATCGCCAAGGCCCACGCCGAAAGTGAATTCGAGAAATACCGCATCATTCAGGATCGGCTGTTTGAAAGCGACTTTGACCGGATGATCAAGCAGATCGAGGCCAGGAAGGATGAGGGGGGGAAGGCATGATCGATCTGTTGATTTCCTTAATAGGGTGAAAAAAACATGAAAACAAATAGAAACGATCCCTGTCCCTGCGGCAGCGGTAAAAAGTACAAGAAGTGTTGCCTGGGCGGGACCAGTGATTCGGTTCCTGATTATTTGCAGGACATCCTGGCTGAGGTCAGAGAAAAGTTTGCAAGTGGCGAATTATCATCCCGTGATGAGGCCCAGGAATTATTATCTGATTTCATGAACCGGAAAAATTCAGCGCCCCTAACCGACTTTCAAGGCCTTTCATCAGCCCAGATGTATCGCTTCCTTCATTTCCCGTTTGATTCTCCTGATCTGGCCAGATTTTCCGACAACATCAAGCCGCCCCTGGATGTCCCGGTCATCAGACTCTTTTCGCTTTTGATTGACGCCATCGGTGAAAAGGGATTGAAAACCACCGCCACCGGTAATCTGCCGCAGAAGTTCTGTCGGGAATCGGCGCTGGCCTTCTGGGGTGAAGTGAAATATCAAAATAAAATTAAGATATTCAGCCTCAGGACGGAACCGGAATTTCAGGAAATGCATGCTTTGCGAATCGTCGCCGAACTGGCGGGGATAATTCGGAAGTACAAGGGTAAGTTTATCCTGGCCGCCAAATTCAGAAAAGTGGTGGCCGAATCGGGGCCGGGCGCCGTTTATTTCGAGTTGTTCAAGGCCTATGTGCAACAATTCAACTGGGCCTATCTGGATGGATATCCGGAGTTTGATTTTCCCCGGCAAGCATTTCTTTTTACCCTGTATCTTCTTCAAAAATATGGCGGCAAAACACGGCTCCAGACCTTTTATGAAGACATTTTTCTGGCGGCGTTTCCCCAGTTGCCTGAAGAGGTGGATGAGCGACCCTATATGTCGGCCGAAGAAATTGTGCGGCGTTCCTTCTCAAATCGATCCCTGGCCAATTTCGCTGTATTTTTTGGACTGATCGAATCGACCCCGACCTCGAAAGACTATCTGAACCGGCAGTATGAAATTAAAAAGCTGCCGCTTCTTGATCAACTTGTCACTTTTACCGTTTAAGAAGAAATGACTGTATAGAACAAAATCAAAGATAATGACTCCAGTTAATATCGTTAAAAAACTTTGGAATTGCTGTAATGTTCGGCGGGACGACGGGATAAGCTATGGTGACTATGTAGAGACCGCTCCTGTGCCTCCTGCACTCGCGGTATTCGAACATCCCTGTTCAGCACAGTTGACGTATCTGCTATTTCTCAAGATGTCGGATGAGCAGCCCAAGGCCCCATACAACTTACAAGAACACAATATCTGATTGATAGACGAATTCCGGTTTTTAGTGTCCCCATCGGGGATGGTTGAAACCCCTCGCCTTCAGGCGAAGCAAAGTTTCAGGTTGTCCCGAAGGGACTTTTACAAAAAGGAGATCCCCCGTCTGAAGACGACGGGTTTGTCCTGATTGTGTAAACTACCACCGCCTGAAGGCAGTGGTTTTAAAAAGGCGGCGCAAAGTCAACTTCAGTTGACAGCCGTCCGAACCCCTCGGCTTGTAGACGAGGGGTGTTCAGTTCGGGAGTTATTCCGGGATATTGAGCAGGAATCAATATTGACTGAAGCAATTTTACTTAAACGGCCAGGTCGATTTCCTGGATAGTGCCCGCCGTACCGTTTTCCCGCAGGAAGATTGAGCTGGCTTTCAGTTGACCGCGCAGGTTGTTGTCGGAGTTTTTGTAACTGAAAAGTGTTGCTTCCGACTCCAAAAGGATGCCCCCGATGTTTTTTTCTTTAAGACTGTAAAGATAGTCGCTGCCGGCGGCGTCCTTTACCCAGATCTGCAGTTTTTCGTAAAGCGGATCATTCTCATCCAGCCAGCCGTTGCCGTCGCTGTCTAATTGCTTTAACTCGTCAAAGCCATTGCCGGTTGCCGGGCCGAATAACTCCTGGCCGCTGTTGATTTTCCCGTCCTGGTTGCGGTCAAAGACCAGATAGCCACTGTTGGCGTTAATCGCGTTTATTTCTTCATTTTCGCCATTTCCGTCCAGATCAAAATCAAACTTCAGGTCGGTGAGTTCGGCCGCCGGGCCGTTGAAATTTATCACCAAAGGGTCAACCAATCTGGCGTCTCCTGCCTGTAGAGTAACCTTGGTCGATGTCATGAATTCACGGCTTAAATTGAGATCTACTCGGAAGTTTATTTCTTTGCCGTCAGTAGTGATCACCTGGCCCTGGGCCGCAAACCACATTTTTTCCTGTTCGAGATAGGTCTCCTCCAAGTCGTATTCCACCCCCCAGCCTTGAGTGGGCGGCATAGTTACGTTGTTCTCTGTAGTTACCGGTTCCGGGGCTTGAGTTACTTCATGTTTTTGAAATTGATTGATTTTTATCTTTTTGCCGGTAAGTCCCTCCAGAATGAGACGCATCGTCCGCAATTGGGGATCTTCCATCATCGTGTCGTCAATGTCTTCCTGGGCCAATGGTTCGGGTGAGATGTTCCGGATATGTTGTTCTCTGGCCTCCTTTGAGATCCTGACCCTGACACTATCGACGATTATCTTGTTCTGATGTTTTTCATTATTTGCTGAATCGGGATTATTATTGGTAGCGGACCAGAATCGTATGCTCTCCTGGCGGAAATGTTCTTCCCTAAATACGTGGCTGCTGGTTAGTTTGATTGCCGAGCGTGCAATTTTCATAGTGGATTCCTGCTATTGATATTCTGATAGATATTAAACTTATCGGCCGGGCCGGGAATTAGTTGAGAAGATTTAAATAGATAGTGTTTCTATCGAGGCTGGACTGGATGAGGCCAGGGTGTTGACTTACGGTTTATTAAAATAGTACCGTGAGATAAATGCGCTTTTATCAGCAATGAAGTGATGTCTTTTGAAGAGACATCACTTCATTTTTTTTGTAAGATACTCATTTATGGATAAATTATATCAATTCTGTTCTCTCTTGATGAAGCTTGCCTAATGTTCAAAATCGTCACAATCATTTTTCTTTTCCTTCTTTTACCCCTGCCGGTTTTCTCCTCGGTCCTTACTGAAGATACCGTCTGGCAGGGCAGGGTTGAATTGCGTGAAGATGTTCTGGTCCCTCCCGGTGTTACCCTTACCGTTCTGGCCGGGACCGAGATTTTGATCTGGCCGGCGGAAAATACTAAAATCGATCCTGAATACATGTCGCACCAGACCGAGATCCTGGTCCGTGGAGTTTTGAAAGTTAACGGCAACAGCACGGCGCCGGTTTCTTTCAAACTGGGTGGTGCAGAAGAGGGTAGTCGCTGGTCCGGCATTATTGTCGATGGGGGCCAGGTCGTACTGGATCATTTTTCTATTCGTAGCGCTGAGTCTGGAGTCACCGTTATCAACGGCAGCTTATCGGCGGAAAATGGGCTGTTTGCCGATAATCGTTACGGCATTGTGGGGCAGGGCGATAGTTCCTCTGTAACTCTTAAAAACTGCCATTTGCGGAAAAATGACTATGGTCTTTTAAGTCTTGATAACGCGGTGATTGATGAGCAGTTAACTGTTTTTGAGGAAAACGGTAAAAAAGATTTTTTTAAAGGTCTGCCGGGAATGACGGTGGTCAGCTCCCGACCGGTTAAAGTTAATGAAGAAAAGAATATTACAAAAATATATAAAGATGAGGCCCTGGTTGGCTATACGGTGTGGCAGGGCCGAGTGGTGATCGACGGTCAGTTGCGTTTGCCGCCCGATGGCAGATTAATCATCTTGCCGGGCACCATCATTGAATTCACCAAAAAAGATACCAACAATGATGGTATCGGTGAAAATGGTTTGCAGGTGCAGGGGATTATCATCGCCAAAGGAACGCCTGATGAGCCGATTATTTTTCGTTCGGCCGAAAAGGAAAAGAACAGGGGCGACTGGGATGCGATCAATGTTTTGGGCAGTGATCTGGCCCAGAATCTCTTTGAGTTTTGTCTGATTGAGAACGCCTATCGGGGGCTGCATTTTCATTTCTCCAATGTGGCGGTCAATCATGCCGTATTGCGGAATAACTATCGTGGGGCGCAGTTCCAGGAGTCGTTGGTCAGTTTCAGGAACTCCCAGCTATACGATAATAAAAGCGCGGTGCAGGCCCGTGATTCGGAGGTTATCTTTGATAATAATGAAATATTTAATAATATTAACGGTGCTAATTTTTTCAGATTGAATTTAGAGGCCAGGGATAACTCCTTTGTCAATAATTATTGGGACGGGCTGAGAATCAGGGAAGGCGCCTCGAGGGTCAATCGAAACCGGATGAGCGGCAACAGGACCGGGCTCCTGATCGCTGACGCGGTTTATGGAAATTTCAGTAAAAATGTTCTTAACGCTAATTCCGAGGTCGGGATCATGGTCCGTGATACCGATCATGTCGAGATCAGCGGCAACGCCGTTACCGCCAACGGAATTAACGGGATAAGCCTCAGGGAATCGCGGGCGGTAATCGCCTCAAATCTGTTGGCATATAACGGAGAACGCGGGATTGGGGTTGAGAGCTTTTCCGGCACGATCAACAATAACAACATTGTGGGTAACGGCCTTTATGGCATCGGCCTGGATGGCAAGTCCGATGTGGAGGCGACCGGCAATTGGTGGGCCGATAGCGATTTGGCCCGGGAAATATACGATCGACATGATGAGCCCGAGCTGGGGGAGGTTTCATATGAGCCGCAGCTGAAGAAACCAGTGCTTTTTAATTGGCCTTTGGCGAAGCTGCTCAATGACACGACCTGGGCCGGTGAAATATTGGTGAAAGAAAACATCCTTGTCCCCAAAAACATTACTCTTAAGATCGAAGCCGGGACCACGGTCTTTTTTGACAACAAGGAAGCGGGGCTTAATATCCTGGGAAATTTGCGGGCAACCGGTCGGCCTGAAAAAAGAATCAGGTTTACCTCGGTTAAACAGAGCGGCCCGGGCGATTGGGGTGAGGTTTACATGGAGCAGGTGGCGCAGAGCGTGATTAAATATTGTGATATTGAATATGCCACCTGGGGAATTCACTGTCATTTCGCGCCCATTGCGATTACCGGTTGCCGGTTTAGCCATAATGACGGCGGAATAAGGTTCCGCAGCGGTCCGATGTTGATCAGCCGCACCTTGTTCAGCCGGAATCGGCTTGGGATCAGGGCGTTCAGGGGAGACGCCGAGATCTTTGACAACGAGTTTGATCGTAATGAAATTTCAATCTTTGTTCGGGAGGGTGGCCAAGGGGTTAAGATTCATCACAATAATTTTTTAAATAACGACAGGTATGCCTTGCGACTCGGTGATTTTAACGCTGAAGATGTCGATGCAACCAACAACTGGTGGGGAGGGATTTCTCCGCTGGAACTTATTTTTGACGGTCATAATGAACCGGAAATCGGGATGGTTAATTTTGAGCCGGTGCTGTCTGAGGCGATTAAGCTCGGTTTGGGAGTTGAACCGTGAAGTTGAATCTGAAATTTATATATCACGGGCTACTGTTCGGTTGTTTGGCCCTTGGTTTTCTGTTTTTGGCGGCGACCACGGGGTCGGCCATGGAAAACTTTGTCCTTGAGGGACAGATTATTGATCTTAATGCCAAACCGGTGGCCGGGGCTGAAGTTTATCTTTTTAAGACTGCAAACGTCAAGCGGCCGGCGGATTTTATTTCCAATCGGACTACCGAGAATGGACTTTTTAATCTGCAGGTTCCTACCGGCAAATACTGGGCGCTGGCTGTTTATCGTAAAGGTGGCGGCAAGTTCGGACCTCTGTTAAAGGGAGATAAACATTCCGGCGAGCCGGTGATTATTAACTCTGTGGATCGGAGGCAAATGTCGGTTGATTTTACGGTTCTTGACCTGCGTGAAGCCGCCTGGCAGAACCAGAAGAAGAATGAAGGATTGGTCAAGGTTAGCGGTCTAATTTTGAACAGCAGTGGGCAACCTGTAAATATGGCATATGTAATGGCTGATCAACACCGATTATTCGGATCTTTGCCCAAGTATTTTTCTGCCTGGACCGGGGATGATGGTTCCTATGTCATATATTTGCCAAGAGGAGTTTTTTACCTTGGCGCGAGCACTGGTTTTCCACCGGAGAATGATTATTATTTAGAAAAAGAAATAAAATTAGAGAATGACGCGATTGGCGTTGATCTGACAATACCTTAGTGTTGTTGGGTTGCTTTTTAATTTTGATGCTTGTGGTTTGTAGGTGTAATTATTTTTACGAGGAAACAGGTTTGAGTTCAGATCATAACATTTCAACCGATTCGTGTCGGATTCCCGTATCCGGAGAAGAGGATGTCGGTGGAAATTGGCTCTCAGACTTTGATCGTCTCGATTTGATCTCACTGGTTGCAGCGGTCATTTTTGCCGGTGCGGCAATTTTTCTTGTTGTGGTGCAAATATTAACCGTCGAGCCGGAAGATGCAAGGGCCGATCGGCAGGCAGTCATTAGTTCCATCGTGAATCCCGATCTTGATAAAAAAATCCAGTTGGCCAAAGAATTGCTGACCGCCGGCAATTTCGGCAAGTCAGAAATATTGATTAAAAGTCTGATCAATGATTTTCCATATGAAGGTGCCCCCTATATGTTGCTGGGGGACTTTTATATGCGGAACCAGGATCCGTTAGCCGCCCTTGTTGAATACCGGAAAGGGGTTGATCTTAATCCGGATTATCTTGACAAGAAAACGGAGGTTTTCCAGGGAAAACAGGTAAAAGTTACCCTAGCCGAGGCAAAACGTATGATTCTGGATGGATTAGCGAAGAATCCGGCTGATGCCGAGCTTTTAAATTATCGAGTGGTCCTTTATTATATGCAGCGGAAGGTGGCCGGAAGTTGCGGCTGAATCTTGATTAATAAATATCGGTGTGATTATGAGTAAATGGTATTTTGTATTGATGGGAGCGGTGATCGGGGTTGGAGCCGTAATTTTATCTTATTTCGGCAATCCGGCCAATACCGGAGTCTGTGTTTCCTGCTTCATGGAGAATATCGCCGGCGCTCTGAGTTTGCACGACAATATCCGGATGCAGTATATTCGGCCGGAGATAATCGGTTTTGTTCTTGGTTCATTTTTCCTTTCTTTGTATCGCAAAGAATTTGTTTCGACCGGTGGCAGTTCTCCTTTGTTGCGTTTTGTGGTTGGCATGTTGCTGATTGTCGGCTGTTCAATTTTTATTGGTTGCCCGGTCAAGATGTTTCTTCGCCTGGCGGCCGGGGACCTGGGCGCCATCATCGGTCTGCTCGGTCTTATTGCCGGGATCTATATTGGCTTGGAGTTTATCGAAAACGGTTTTCAGCTGGGAGAAACCAGGCGAAATCCGGTGTCGAACGGGCTTGTCGTGCCCGGCATGATGATGCTTTTACTGGTATTTGTCATAATCAAACCTTCTTTTATTCAGGCCAGTGTTAAAGGTTCGGGTGCCCAGTACGCCCCGTTGCTGCTCTCCCTTGGTATCGGGCTGGCGATCGGCGCGATGTCTCAGTTTACTCAGTTTTGTATAACCGGCGGAATTGCCCGGATGTTTTTGTGGGGACCGCGCGAGGTCATGAATTGCCCCCGTTCCAGCGGTCTTTTGTTGAGTATAGGTTCTTTTTTAGGCTTTGCCTTTGTTGCAAATTTATTGACCGGTCAGTTTCATCTGGGATTGCAGGGCCAGCCAAGTTCCAATGATAGTTACGGCTGGGCCTTTCTTGCCATGTTGCTGGTCGGTTTCGGCTCGGTTCTGATCAAGGGTTGTCCTTTGCGACAATTGGTCGCGGCCGGGCAAGGGGATAACGATGCCGGGGCAACAGTGATGGGGATGCTGGTAGGTGCCGCCCTGGTCCCGAACTGGAGTCTGGGTGGTAATTCTGCCGGGACGCCGGTCGCCGGACAGATTGCGGTTCTGGCCGGCATCTGCTTGTTGTTGGTTGTCGGCCTGGTTAACCGGAAGAGAGGCTACGGGATTGCGCCGGAATATCAGACCGGACTTGATTGAGTAAAACCTCAGAAATTGAAATCTTCAATTCTTAGAGAGGAATTAATGAAGAAGCAAAAAATTAAAGCTGAGTTGAGCCGCTCGTCGGCTCAAACGAAACTTATGCCCTTGTGGTATAATACAGGAACTCTAATTTCCTGCTGGCTGATTTTAGGATCAGCCGTTTTTTTATTATCTGGTTGCAGCAAACAGAACAAGGTTCTTGAGCTTGAAAAACAGGAATTAAAAGCAGATACCATCTGGAGTGGTCAAGTTCTGATTAAGGGTGATATCTATGTGCCGCCGGGGGTAACCCTTACGGTTGCGCCGGGTACCGTCATCAGATTTAAAAGAATTGATGAGACCAGCGATCAGAATATGTTCGATGTTGATTCACCATATTACCCGCAGGCAGAGATTATCATCCGTGGCCGGCTGATTGCCAAAGGCACCGCAGAGAAAAAAATAGTTTTTACCTCCGCCGAGATGGATGCCAGGGCGGCGGATTGGGGGGCGTTAAATTTTTTAGGCAGTGATGGTAATGTTGTTGAACACACAAAAATTCTTTGTGCCTATAACGGGATTCACGCCCATGGCTCGGAGGTAAAGGTCACTCACAATGAATTTGTTAAAAACGGGGTCGGCATCAGTTTTAAGGCCGAGGAGGAGACTCAGGGAGTGCCCTGGTTTGGCCGGCGTTCAAAATTGGTCATTTCGGATAATCTGATTACCGGTAATAAAGGCGGGATTGGTTTCAGGAACTCCGATGCCGAGATCTCGCATAATGAGATTACGAACAATAAGTTCTTTGGGGTCTGGCCCAAGGAGAACGTTAATGTCCTGGTCACAAAAAACGAGATTAGCGGCAATAAAAAAGGGGTTTATCTGTATCAGGCCAAAGGCGTCAAGTTTGAATACAATAATATCTATGATAATAGTGACTATAATGTCGCGGCGGCCGAGGCCCAGGATTTCCCGCTTGATTTCAGTAATAACTGGTTCGGCTCAATAAATCGGCAAAAGATTGACGAGTTGATTTTTGATCATGCCGACGATCCGGATCTGGCGGTTATAAAATATGAGCCTTTTTTGACAAAGTCGGTTGACTGGGAGAGCAAGTAAGTGACCGGCGAAGAAAGAAAACTTACCTGGCTGGCCGGTTTTTCTCATTTTATAACTCACGGTTATATGACCCTGTTGCCCGCCGCCCTGGTGGTAATTACGGCTGAACATTCCATCAGTTTCATGGATATCGGAATTATCGCAAATATTGGATATTTTTTATATGGTCTGGGCTCTTTCCCGGCCGGCTATCTTTCCGATAAGTTGGGCTCCAAGCGAATGCTGACCGTTGGGGTTTTCGGGATGGCGATATCTTCGATTCTGGTTGGCTTTTCCCGAAGCATGACCGGGTTTGCCATTACTTATGCGCTGCTTGGTACATTCGCCAGTATTCATCATCCGGCCGGTCTTTCCCTTATTGCCCGCCGGGTCGAGCTTAACAAGGGCAAGGCCCTCGGCATCCACGGCGTAATGGGGAATGCTGGTTTGTTCCTTACCCCCTTGATCGCGGGGCTGGGAATCATGTATTTCCAGAGTTGGCGGGCCGCTTATGTGATTTACGGCGTGGCAGGTCTTTTCTTTGGGATAATTCTTTATTTTTCCCGGGTTGAGCAGGAAAAAGATCTTTGCTGGCGTGAGGTTTTGGCTTTGCCGGGGCAGATTTTTAAAGCTGAGTCGAGCCGCTTGTCGGCTCAAACGAAACTTATGCCCTTGCGGTACAAAAATAGTGAACAGGGGCAAGCCGCAGGGCAAACCGACCAGTCCACTCAGGATAAGGTCAATATTTTGCCGGTATCCCTGCTCCTTCTTTATGCCGGGAGCATTTTGTCCGGGTTTATCTTCCGGGGCTCTCTGACTTTTTTCCCGGCCTTGTTGAAACAGGAAGTTCATTTTATCACCAGCCACGATGAGCCGGTGGTGATTGCCGGGTATGTAACCTCCGCCGTACTCTCTATGGGGCTGATCGGCTCATGGTTTGGTGGTTACATCAATGACAAGATCAAAAGACCGGAACTATTTCCGCTGAATATTTTTGCCATTGTGGCGCCGGCCCTTTATCTACTGAGCCATTTCACCGATTCCTGGTTATTGGCGACGGCCTGTGTGTTCAGTTTGGTGTATTACGCCTGGCAGCCTTCGCATAACTATCTGATTGCCAAATATACCCGCAAGGCCTCGCATGGCATGGGGTTTGGCATAAACTTTTTTCTAATTTTCGGAGTCGGATCGATTGCCACTACTATTGGCGGCTATGTCGCTGATGATTACGGCGTTGATTATTTTTATATGATAATGGCTTTTGTCGCAATCGCTGCGTTGCTGGCCGGCTTTGGGGTCTGGATGGTTCGGCACCATTCGATCAGGTTTGCCTGGCGGGTGGTGAAAGATAGCAACTAAAGCGAATCTTTCAGCTAATGTTTTGAGTTTAGTTCACGGTCCAATTCTTTGTTTTTACAGGTTTATTTATGCCTTGTTTGTTCCAGTTAGCCAGCGACTCACTTGCTGATTCTTTCGACAAAATCAGCCATGTCCTTTCTGATTTTTTCATATCTTTTCTTACTGAGGCCGGCGCCAAGAGCTACGATTTCCGCCATCTGAGAAGTAAGAAAGTCTCCCGGGCCATGGGCATCGGCGTTCACCGCCAAAAGAGCGCCTGCTTCTTCCGCTAATTTGGCGACATGGCCGTTAGAAAGGGAATGTCCCTTCCGGCCTGATAGTTCAAGAAAAATCCCCTTGCTTGCCGCCAGTTCAACATCTTCGATGGAAATAAGTCCGGGATGGGAGAGGATATCTACTCCAGCCTCGAGGGCCGCCCGGTTGGTTCCCGGTTTTACCGGTTCAACGACGGTTTCACCGTGGGCCACGATGACTTTTGCTCCTAATTCTCTGGCCTTGGCGGTTAGCTCGGCAAAGAGGGGAGGGGGGACATGGGTAAGTTCGATGCCGGGGATCAGCAATGTTTCGGAAAATCGGTTTAAATCATGTGCCACCTTGATAATCCGTGGAATAATGAAGTCCATGTTGGAGGAATCGGCATGGTCGGTTATGGCGACTGCCTGATATCCTAAGACTTCAACCCGGCGCAGGTGTTCCGAGGGCACAAGTTCGCCGTCGCTAAAAAAAGTATGAGTGTGGAGATCAATCATGAGAATCACCTTGTTGATGAATAGATGGCGCTGCTCGCTGTTGTTGGCGGTCAGCAATCAGTTTTAGTTAATATCTGTCCTTAATCTGGGCAGACATTAATTTAGCCGCTTGGTTTTAAAGATTTTTTAGCTGACGGCTAATTGCTGAAAGCTAATCGCTATTTTCTGTGGATGACATCCATAAATAGGCAAATAGGCAATAAAATAAGGCAACAATAGAACGTATCTTACTTACCTTATTGGTATTATCATATTAGCGTGCCTCTCAGGGAATGTAAACAGGCCTCATCAATGGTTACCTCTAAAATTTGCCCCGGTCGCAGGTTAGAGTGGCCATTAAAATTAACGATATGGTTGCTGCCGGTTCGTCCGCTCCATTGACCTTCTGCCGATTTACTTGCCCCTTCCACCATTATTTTCAGGGTTTGTCCCACGTATTCCAGGTTCCTTTCCATATTTATTTCTTCCTGGCGGGACTGGAGTCTGGCGAGACGTTTGCTTTTTATCTCCTCGGGAACCTTGTCGCTAAATTCATTTGATCTGGTGTGAGGACGATCTGAATATTTAAAAGAAAATAAGCCATGAAAGCGTATTTTTTCCAGCAAATCCATGGTGGCCTCAAAATCGTTCTCCGTCTCGCCGGGAAAGCCGACGATGATATCGGTAGTGATCGCTATACCTGGGCTGTATCCTCGCAACTTAGCAACTTTTTCCAAATATGATTCGATGGTGTATTTGCGGTTCATTTTTTTAAGAACATCATTTGAACCGGATTGCACCGGCAGGTGGAAATGAGGGCAGAGGTTGTCCAGTTCCGTGAAGCAACACATGAGATCTTCCGAGAGGTCTTTGGGATTAGAGGTTGTAAAGCGGAGCCTCGCAACTCCCTCTATACCGGCAACCGCTCTGAGCAGATCGGGAAAAGAGGTGCCGCCGGGCGGTAATTCCCCGGTTTTTTCCAGACCGTAAGAGTTTACATTCTGGCCCAGAAGAGTGATTTCCTTTATGCCTTTGGCAGCAAGATGCGATACTTCGGCCAGAATATCTTCAAGTTTGCGGCTTACCTCTCGACCTCTGGTGTAAGGCACCACGCAGTAAGTGCAAAAATTATTACATCCCTGCATAATAGTGACGAATTTCTTATGGGGAATCAGGTTATCCTTCAGAGAAGGCAGAAAAGCTGGAATGCTGAATGAAGTTGATTGCTCAGTTGCAGTTTTGTTGTGCTTATTTTTTTCCAGGTCTTTAAGCAGTTCCGGTAGCCGGTAAATACTCTGCGGACCGAGAACCAGATCAATGTGAGGCATTCTCTCAAATATTTTATTCCCTTCCTGCTGGGCAACGCACCCGGCAATGGCCACAATAAGTGAAGGTTTTTTTTGCTTTTTCTTTTTTAAGCGACCCAGAAGGCTGAAAGCTTTCTCTTCGGCTTTACCGCGAATACTGCAGGTGTTGATGATGACGACATCAGCCTCAGACATCTTCGAGGTAAGTAGGTAGGAAGATTCGGTCAATAATTGACCCATGATTTCTGAATCACGGTCATTCATTTGACAACCAAACGTCTCAATATAAGCTTGTTTTTGGCGAATCATTTTAAGGTGTAACTACTCCAGTAAGTATAAGCTGAAAACGACAAAACCTAAGGTGAAACATTATGTTTTACAGTGGTTATCTGGTCGCTGATTCCTTCAAGTAATTCGATGACATCGTCGGCTAATTTGTGGTGAAAACGTAAAGAGATTATTCCTTGTTTAGGGTCGATAGTCGACATGATCGTCAGGCCGTCATAGCCTTCAAGAATAAAGCGTAATAAGGAGATCTTTTCTGGCGCAATGCGGGCGTAAATACGCTGTAGTTCTTTTTGTGGTTCGTTACTTTGCATGATATCTTTTCATACAGATAGCGATGAATCCATGTCGACTAAGAGATCTTTGTGTTTGTCGAGTCGCGGCAGGACAATTTCGTCGAGGAATTCGTCGGTCTGCTCTGCGGCGCGGCCCGTAAATTCCTGGCCGGTCCCAATCAGTTCTTTGAGTTCCTGCAGGTTGAAGGGAATGGCGTCATCAGTTCCAAGTCGTTCAAGGAGGTCGTTATCGCAGCCTTCTACTTTAACAACCTTGCCGGCTTCAAGGGAATGGGTCTTGACTACTTCATGCATCTCCTGTCTGCTTTTGCCTTTTTCTACACTGGCCATCAGTATTTTTTCGGTGGCCATAAATGGGAGTTCCTGTAATAAATGTCGTTCGATTTGCTTAGGAAAAACAACCATATTACTGGAAATGTTAAGGTATAACCTTAACACAGCATCGGTTAATAAGTAGGTTTGAGGTATGTCCATGCGGCGGATGGCAGAGTCGTCCAGAGTGCGCTCAAACCATTGATTGGCATAGGTGGCTGAGAAGTTAGCAGGGAGTCCCATGAGTTTGCGAGCCAGTCCGGTCATTCTTTCTGAGCGCATTGGATTTCTTTTGTATGCCATGGCCGAGCTGCCTGTCTGATTGGCGGCAAAAGGCTCTTCCTGTACTTTTAAATTGGAAAGAAGTCTAAGGTCAACCGCAAATTTGTGGGCAGAGGCTCCGATGCCGGCCATGGTCTCAGCTGTTTTCATGTCAAGTTTGCGAGTGTATGTCTGGCCGGTGACCGGAAAAACGTCACTAAATCCAAGCTTTAAAGACACAAGCTTGTCTAGTTCTCTAACCTTGTCGTGGTCGCCCTTGAATAGCTCAAGGAAGGTGGCCTGGGTGCCGACCGTGCCTTTGGCGCCTCGCGCTTTGATTTGTGGCTCGAGATTTTCGATATAGTCCAGGTCTATTAACAGGTCCTGAATGTACAGGGTATTTCGTTTGCCTACTGTGGTGGGTTGGGCTGGTTGGTAATGGGTGTAGCCAAGAGTTGCCAGATTTTTATTTTTTCGACAAAATTTAGCCAGGTTGGCAATTACGTTTATCAGGGATTTTTTAACAAGCGCCAGGGCGTGTTTCTGGATAAGCAGGTCGGTGTTGCAGCCCACGAACTGAGAGGTGGCTCCGAGGTGAATGATAGGTTCGGCGGTTGGGCATTGTTTACCATATGCGTAAACGTGGGCCATTACATCGTGTCGTATCTCTTTTTCTTTTTTGGCGGCGACCTCGAAGTCGATATCCGTGGTGTGTTTCTTGAGTTCCGCGATCATCGCCGGGGATATGAGGTCTGTTAGTCCCAATTCGTGTTGTGCTTCAGCCAGGGCAATCCAACATCGGCGCCAGTTCTCGAATTTGTTTTGTTCGGAGAAGAGTCTTTGCATCTCCGGGCTGGTGTATCGACTGACGAGTGGTTCTTGGTAAATCTCTCTGTTCATTCTTTTTGCTTCTCCGTTTTATCGTTGATTTGCGGGGAGAGTTGTGTCGGATTTCATGCTGGTATTAATAGAATTTATGATGAAAACCTTTAGCAGAATTCACTTAAAAATGCTCGTTCTAAGATTTTTGTTTAAATAACCGAATTGGAGAGATATTAGTTATGTCGCATAATGTATATTATGTATAGTTTAATTAATATTAATAAAATCATATAGTTGTATTTAGGTTAAAGTCTTCCAGTTTTATCTCCACCTGTTCTCTTCCCTTAAAATTATTTGTTTGGATTGTAAAAGCGATTACTATCTTCTGATTTAACACTTCAGGGATTGAGTCAGCAAAACCAAAACCTATACCACGATATTCCGTGCCGTCGTTAGACCAGGTGAATTTCATGCTGTCGCGACCAACTTTTCTGGTGTTTTCAAGAAATATGGGCTGAAATGTGCTGAAGATTGGCTCTGGATTTCCCTTTCCAAATGGTTGTAGTCTGTTGAGTTGGGATGTGAATTCATTGCTGAGGACCTCGACAGGAATTTCTATTTGATGATCGATCAAGATCTGTGGAGACAATTCCATGGCGCCTATTTTAGCGGACACTTCCTGCTCAAAAGCTTCGATGAACTTCTTAAGATTACCTGGTTCCAAACTTAAACCGGCAGCGCCCCGGTGCCCTCCGTATGACTTTAGTTTTTCACTGCAACTAGTTAATACTTCGATGATATTAAGTTCCGGTATGCTGCGGCATGATCCTTTAATATAACCATCCTCACTTTGCCACAATATTACAATTGGTTTATAGTAATGATTCATCAGTCTTGAAGCTACCAGGCCTGTTATTCCCGGGTGCCACTCCGGTTTAAAGATGACGATGCTATTCTTGCTTTCCGTCATGATACTCTCTGTATATCCCAAGGCTTCTTCGTAAATTGATTCAGTTAGTGCTTTACGCTGTTCATTGATTGTTTCCAATTTGTCGCTGAGAATTGTGGCTTCGTCCTGGTTTTTAGTGGTTAGCAAGGAAAATGATATATCCGGGCGCCCTTCCATGCGACTGGCAGCATTTATCCGTGGACCGATTTGGAAAGCTATATCTGAGGCGTAAATAATTGTCTTTGCATCTAATTTAGCGTTCTTTAGCATTTCTTGGATACCAGGCCTCTTACTTATTTTTATTATTTCCAGGCCTGCTTTAGTTAATATTCTGTTGATGCCGGTTAGCGGGACGAGATCGGCTATGGTGCCTATGGCCGTTAAATCCAGATATTCTTTGAGGTTCGGGGCCGTTTCAGTGGTCCAGTATTGTTTATTTACTAGATGTGATCTGAGTCCCATTGCCAGGTAGAAGGCAACCCCTACACCTGCTAACTCCTTAAATGGAAATGTGCAGCCTTTTTGGTGAGGATTAAGGATGGCATCTGCTTCCGGCAATCTTTCCGGTGGAGTGTGGTGGTCGGTTATGATTACTGAAAATCCTAGTTTTCGCGCCTCGGCAACTTCATTGAAGTTACTGATCCCGCAGTCCACGGTTATCAGGACGCTGTGTAATCCGCTGTGAAACGAGTGCTCTTGGGGTGCGCGGTGGGACGAATGTCCTTGGCTAAGGTATCCGCCCTGCTCTTCTTCTATTCTGGTTTTTAGAATATTCAGGCCTTGTGAGCTTAATCCGTAACCCTCACTGAAACGATCAGGGTGATAGGCGATGACCTTAAATCCCGCTTCCTTGAGGAATAAATACAAAAGAGCGCTGCCGGTTATCCCGTCCGCATCGTAGTCGCCAAAAATGGCGATGGTTTGTTTTTCAACTATGGCTTTATGGAGTAATTCTACGGCCTGAGTCATCCCTTTCATCAAGGTTGGCGAAGCCAATTGTTGCAGGGTCGGGTTGAGGAATCTATTTATTTTTTCGGTGGTATTGAGACCCCTCTTCGAAAGAATCGAAGCGATGGCAGTTGGAATATTCAGTCTTTCGGCTATTTCTAGTTCTGATGCAGGGTCTGTTTTTGGGTGGGACCATATTTTCTTGGGTCGGCGCAATTTGGTTCTCACTTAATGTTTTACCTTAGGTTCTACTGGTTAGTCAGTTGCTGATTTTATATCATTGTTACTTAATATTTTGATGCCGATTGCAAGGTAATGTCCACCTGAATATAGAGTTATCAGGGCGGTACCATAAAAAAGTGGCGTTTGAATCATGTTGATTTCTCCCAAATAGTCTTTCCCTAATAGAAACAAGATGGTTAGTAATTGAACGAAGGTGGTGACTTTGCTGTCAATGGTTGGTTTGATTTCCAGGGGTCGATTATTAAGCATCAAGATGCCAATGCCGGTAACAATTATAACATCGCGACTTACTACAATTACGGCCAGCCAGCCGGGAAGCTTGCCAAATATTGCCAGAGTGATATAGGAAGTTATAAGTAAAAGTTTGTCTGCTATCGGGTCAATGAATGCCCCAATAGCGGTTTTCTGTTTAAAAAGCCGGGCTATGAATCCGTCAAGCGCATCGCTGGCTCCGGCAATTATAAATGTGATCAAGGCAAGATCATTTTTACCTTCCAGAAGTAAGATTACCAGTACCGGAATCAGTAATATACGAACCAGGGTTATGAAATTAGGGATATTCATCTTTCAGGGGACCTGCCCTTCCTTTAGATTTGCTAGAAAGTTATCGATTAGTGTTATGATTTCCTTCTCATTTTCCGGTGAAAACCACTGGATAGAAGGATCCTTGTTAAACCAGGTGAATTGACGCTTGGCATAATGCCTGGTGTCCCTGGCTAAAAGTCTCATGGTTTCACTCCATGACCAGCGATTTTCGAGAAAATTTATAATATGCCTATAGCCTATCGACTGCATTGATTTCAGCTCAGGGGAATATCCTTTGGCCAGAAGACTCTCGACCTCTTTTATTAGACCTTGTTCCGCCATCATTTCGACCCGTTGATTAATCCTGTCGTAAAGAATTTTGCGGTCGCAGGTCAGGCCAATTTTTAAAAAATTTCGCGGTGCGATCTGATCTTTGAGATTGTTTTGTTGTTTCTTTATATATTCTGACCAGGTAGTGCCAGTTGATTGATAGATTTCCAAAGCCCTTATGATACGATTGGTATCATTGGGATGGATTCGCATCGCTGAATCCGGATCATTTATTTCCAATTGTCGGTAAAGGTGCTGGGGGCCTTTTTCGATGACTTCTTGCTGTAGTGCCAAACGGTATTTTTCAGTATTCCCGGTTTCCTTATTAAATAATCCTTCCTGAAAACATCTAATGTAAAGCCCCGTACCGCCAACCAGCAGAGGAATATGGCCTCTTTTGATTATCTCTTCGCAAGCCATTTCGGCATCATAGACAAAGCGAGCTGCCTGATAATCTTCATCAGGATCAACTATGTCAAATAGGTGATGAGGAACAGTCTCGCGCTCTACCTGGCTTGGTTTGGCGGTGCCGATATCCATGTAGCGATAGATCTGCATGGAGTCGACACTAATTATTTCACAGGTGAAATCGTGGGCAATTTTTAACGATAAGTTAGTTTTTCCAATGGCTGTCGGGCCAATGATCGCGATAAACGGCAAGCGGTTATATTTTTGTAAGATGTTACTATTCTGCTGTAGATTATCTGACATTTGTATATTTGGTTGTAAGTCAATGATTGTATTTGTCTGATTGTACTTTCTTTTAGTGTGAAATGTCGGATTTTCAGTGAAGCCTTGTTTGTCTGATGTTGACTACCAGGCATGAACTGGCCTGGTAACACGGATACTGCTCAGAACTCTGAAAAAATACTGATCATGTCTGCCGGCAGAAAACGTAGAGGTCAAGGATGAAGTGCTTTGCGTTTCCTTTTGACATTTAGTGTCGGCACTAAATGTAATTTGTGAAATATTTGTCTTTTTGTCATAAATACGAAACTCAAATTAGCCAATTAAATTTGTTTATGTAAACTGTTTTCTGTGCCCATGGCATGTATAAGGTTGATTTGTCTTCAGGGACATTATTTTGTTTTTTAGTATTTCGGTGTCAATAGCAATTCCTGGCACAGGTATACTAATATGATTAAGTGGCGTCTGAATTTTATGGAGATTTCTTGAAGCTTTGTTTCCGATTGTTGTGTGGTGATTGGTGAGACAAAAAAGGCCCCGATCTTTATAGATCGGGGCCTTTTTTATTACAAAAAGAAAAATT
>JAHJIY010000071.1 GCA_018823175.1 Pseudomonadota bacterium | reverse complement strand
CTGAGTTGAGCCGAGTTCGGGTCAAACGAAACTTATGCCCTTGCGGTATAAAGCTGAGTTGAGCCGAGTTCGGGTCAAACGAAACTTATGCCCTTGCGGTATAATTAGCCGGATCATAATTCGGTTCCAGAACTTGTATTTTTGATATTCGATCTTCCCGGCAAAAACCGCGAGTATTTTAGGTTGCCAGGTTATTTGCCTGAGGAATTTTTGGAGATAAGGATTTGTCCCGGGTTGGTTCTTTTCCGGTTTGCGGGCGACAACGTTGACCGAAAAGAAGGCATTGGGTTTACGGTCTAAAATTTGTTGATTTTCTTTGATAAACTCATAAATTTGCTTGCTGTATTTACCGTAGCGGATACTGGCGCCGATCACTATCTTGTCAAAGGAGTTCAGGTCAGCGGCATTCACGTCATGAACCGAAAGCAGTGTCACGTGATTATTTTTGCGCTCGGTTATCTGCTTTAGCCGCAGGCATATTTCTTTCGTGTGGCCATCGGTTGATGAATATATGATGAGGATTTTAGCCATTGTTTCAGATTTGTTTTTATAATTTAACTAGCTATAAATCGCGAGGGGTTAGCAAATCGATTTAAGTAGCATTGTTCTCTATTTGTGTTTCCGGTTTTCTCTAGTACTTCGTGTCCCCAAGTTCGTTCCGCGGTGCCTTCACTACGAATATGGACGGGCTAGATCCGCTGCTTAACTTTGATGGCGATTGCACCGACGCCCAGGAAAGCAATACCTATAAGGACGAGGGTGATCGGCCAGCCCAATGAGTTTGCGAAATGTTTTTCGGAGAAATATCCAATGAAGGCGAGCATCGCAATGACAGTGGTTAACAACAACGCCCGACTTTGCAGCACTACACAGGCATAGAGAATAGACGCCGTTACAGCAAGAAAGAGAAGTTCGACGGGCGTGTTTTCTACGAGATCGAACAAACCACTATAGGCCATGATCGAGCCGATGAAATAGCCAAGCGCGATCAGGCGCAGGTAGCGCCCAGCTTTATTCATACCGTAAGCGGTAAAGATCAAGCACACACCTGTGATTAAGCTCGCCCAGTTGGGGGAAGTGAATACTGCTATGCGGTCAAAAATGCCGCCGTTCATCCAGCAGATCCCAATTAGCAAAGCAGGTTCTGTGAGAATACGGTGAGATGTTTTTTCCAGTGCAGTGCCAACCAGGAACACCGAGGCGCCAAGAACAATGGCGACATAAGCGAGCGGAACGCCGAGCATATCGAGGCCCACATCCAGAAATCCATAAACAAAAAAGAGTGCGGTGAATGCAAGCGCCGTGCGCTGATATTTACCGAACAATACGCCCTGGTGCAGAGCCATCATGCCGAACACAAAGAGCACTGCGGCACGCCAGTTGTCACCCTGCGGGTACACCTCGTGGATGAGTACGAACCAGCCGCCGGTCATCATAAACACACAGGCGAGGGTAAGTGGCAGGATGAGTCTTGGAAATTTATTCTCATGCAGAGCAGAAACAAGAACAATGAGAAGAACGTAGCCCACGCCCAGCGTTACGAAAACCCGCATCACGCTGCCCATGTTATTCCAAAACATACCAATATAGGTGCTGATGCCTGCAAGAATAAAGATCGCGCCGAGATAGGCAAAGAGAGTCTTGGCAATATCGCCTTTGCTCCGCCTGGTGGTCGCAGAACTGGCCGAGATAGACGCCTGAAAGGCAGTTTCGACTTCGGTGGGCGTGATGTCGTAAGTAATCATGAGTTGCGTAATATATTTAAGCGCGCCGGGCTTATCAGTTACGCTTGAGATGCCAAGGGCGCCAGCCACCAGTGGCCAGCCCCAGATGCCACCGCCAATCAACAATAATATGACGATGAGGGCCAATAATGAAATCATAACGACACCACCCAGCCGATGAAGTTGGTATTACCCCTGTAATATTGATCAACAGCATTCGGCAGGCGGATGCTGCGCCCACTTTTTGTCAGCACCGCTTCATGGCGATAACGCGAGGAATAAAACAGACCGTCGAATACATTACGTGAATAGCGATCGTTTCCTCCGCTGAATTCGTATCCATCAGGTGCAATGCTGGACGAATCAATCGTCAATCCTTCGAGATCGGGTACATCGATCAGGGTTGTTTTTGAAGCTTCCTCGGGAGTGGCCTGGTTTTGCCCCGGTGGAGTAAGGCCGGGCGGTAATATAAAGGCAATCTCCTTCACCGCCCCGGTTTGAGGATTGTAACGCCAGATGCGTGGTTTCTGACTGTTCAGTACACTGCCTTGGTAGATGACCTGTACTTTCCGGTTTACAACGGATATCTGCACACCATTTTGGTAATTGTAATATTCAGTTGCATAAAGCACATCGTATTGCGGAGATTCAACCAGCAGAGTGGGTATCCCCGAAATCAGCAGGAATACCAGAACGAGTAACAGCGGCAAACCCAGACCAAATGCGATAGTGGGATTCTCACGGAGGAATGTTTTCATGCCAACTTCTCCCTTAATATGATGATGATCGTATACTGTTAAACTGCCAAAAAGTTATTTTTAAGTATCTTTGCTCAAGGGCTTCGGGCTTTGATTAGGTAACGTCTTGAGTAACCTGTCAGCCCAAGAGTGGCAAATTTTATTAGACAGAGCATCTTCGGGTTAGGTTGATACTATTGTTAAAGATTTAACCTCCCATGGTTTTTGAGCTTCTTGATTAATCAGTTTTTGTTTTTCTCTCCCAAGCGTAAAAACTATAAAGGCTACAATACTTCCAGTTAAATGACTTAAAGGAACTATAGTGAATGTTTTGGTTCCCAAATATGGCAGAAGAGAAGAACCATTGACAAACTCTAAAATTATTTCCAGTGAGATGGAAAAGATCAAAATTAAACAAATTATTCGCCAATGTTTTGTCTCGTAAAGACCCCAAAAAGCAAAATAGAAAATCGAGCCACATGCCAAGCCAGACAAACCACCATAGAAAGCCATATTTGTCCTGAAATAGAAGATAACCAGACCTATGGAAAGGGAGATTAAAAAACAAAGTGATTTGAAATATGGATAACCTTTATTTTCGATAATTAGCCCGGCAATACCAAAGGCCAATAAATTATATGCTAAATGGGCATTGTTGAAATGAACAAAATGGCATGATATCAAACGCCAAATTTCTCCACAGCTGATCGCATTTCTGTCATAAATTATTACGGCGGTTATTTGTGAGAAAATAGTAGCACAGACGCACAGGAATAAAACTGATAACGTAACTAAAGGCATCCGATGAATTATTATGCGGTTGGGGTTGTTTTTTTCCATATCCAATATCCGCAGATTAATAAACCCATAATTATTAGGATTGAGGCATCAAGGCTCCCGCCCCCTGTATAACCAGGGCCATGCTCTATTTTGTAATTTTCTGGCTGTTCTTTCAGCTTTTCTTTGAACATTTCTAGTTGTTGGACAAGGTTTGTGACGAGTTCTTTACTGGCTTGCTTGAAACCTTCTTCGCTATCCAATCGTTTTTGTTCGCTAAGATTTACAGGAGTCGCGCTATTTTTTATTCGGCTGGTCCCAGGTGCTCTAAATAGCATTTTCTGGCTCTGGATATCATATACTGCAGCATCAAGCATAGTCTGTGTATCGTTTTTTTCTCCTGGGACAACAAATGCTCCGATCAATGTCCAATAGGTAATGGTGGCAAGCCCCTCATCGGTGAATTGAGACTGGTCAAAGGAAAGTAGGGCAATAACATCAATGCCGTACATTGTTTTTATTTGGTTTAAATTGGCGAAACTTCCCATAGGTGTAAGATAAGCCGATGGAATTATTTCAATTGATTTTATGAATTCATAATGTTTGAAATGGTCACTTACATTTTTCATCAATTCCATTTTGTTTCTTTCAGTGAGGGCTTGGCTTCTAATTCCGGCTTCAGGAACAAAAGCAACTCCAACCCGAAGAGGTAGTGTTAAATTGGGGATTGTCGGTGTTTCAATCACCCCCTCTTTTTTTGGATACAGATATTGTACGACACTACTACTGTAATGCTTTGTCGAAAAAGCACAGCCTGTAACAATGAATAATAAAACCAAAGTTAGCCAAAGCAAGTTAACCAGTTTGATCATTTTCATAATTTGTCTCCTATATTGTTGTGCTTTTTAATTCAGTTTAGCGGTTTAACTGCAGGAACGGCTTGTTGGTCTTTTCGAGCATGAGCATGAGCCAGCAAAACTATGCCCCATATTTGCTATCTCAAACGGTTACCAACGATAACTGAATCCCATAGAGATTTTAACGGTATTTCCTTCATTTTTATAGCCTGCCGGCACATCTGAATTAACAAAAAACAAGTCATGATCAAATGCCCATGATTGGCCAAAACGCCAATTAAAACCGACACCTCCTGAAAACCCGTTCTCTGTATTATATTGGCTCGAATGAGATGATTTTTTTTCAAGTAATGTATTTGTGCCATACAGTCCAGTAATCCTACCACGAAATTTTGATTCTCTTCCTGGATAATATAAACGTATGCCCCCATTCCAACCGACATTATCAGGCATATAACCTATACTAACTATTGGCACTGCGTAATCATTGAAACTGAGTTCATAATTGACACCAATGCCTCCGTAAGGCAGACCTAATCCAAATCCAAAGACATTCTCAATGGAATTGGCACTTCCAGGAAAAGTTAAACCTATGAGAATCATAAGAATGAAGGCAGTGTTAATAAAAAAAATTTTAAGTCGCATAAGAGATTCCTCTTTGTTTTCAGTTTTGTCTTTCAACAAGGCATTATTAAGTTTCCCCATATCTTCTTTGACAAGATCAAGTTGATATCTGAATTAAAGTTATTTCCCGGTATTTCTAACCGGATATCATGTCGAAAACGTTGATAGCCGGAAAACCAGATAACACTATCAGATTTTATCTCAGCCGAAATTTTCCGAACTGAACGCCATTTTCCCCGGTGTGGTGTCGAGTTAATTGTTTATCATGCTTATGGAGTAGAAGTCAAACTGTTTGCTATAAGTTCTGGTTATGCAGTCAGAAATATTTGGGTGGTCTTTCCTTTTATATTAGTCATTGGTCACAAAACATAAATCAAAAGCAGAGGAGGAGCCTGACGAGGTAGAAGTTTAAGGTAGGAAAAAAATGCCGTTTTTGGAATCTCTAGTTGGATATTTGAGTTCCGATAATATGTCAACTTTTGCAAAGTCTTGTTTTTATGTAGTTTTTTAGCTTGAATGGGGCGTGGCATACAAGTTGCAAAAACTTGTCTTTAAATTTTAACGAGGTGTAAAGTGTTCATTAATAATCGTCTGGGACTTGTCGAAACCATGGAAACGCTCCTGGCTCAGGAGCAGCGGATGAACCAGATCAGCAATAATCTGGCTAACGTCGATACAACCGGCTACAAGAAGGAAAATAATACCTTCTGGGAGATTCTGATCAGTAAAAACGGTAATCCCGAGCGAGTCGGCAAAGGGGTGAAGGTCATTACCAATCATCAGCCGGGCAGCGCCAAGGCGACTGACAGCCCGCTTGATTTGATGATCAACGGGGATGGTTATTTCAAGATCCAGGCCCCGCAAGGTGTTCGTTATACCAGGGCTGGAAATTTCAGCTTAAACGGGCAGAAGCAACTGGTTACCTCCAGTGGTTATCTGGTGCTGGGCGAAGGCGGGTCGATTGTCCTGGACGGAAGCAAGGTGGCAATCGGCAGTGATGGCACGGTCAATGTTGATGGCCGGCCGGTTGATCGTCTGGCGATTGTCAATTTTACCGATCCTGAAAGTCTGACCAAAGAAGGGCAGAATTTTTTCAGATTAAAAGACGCGGCAATTGCCGAAGAAGTACCGGAGGAATTTGAGGTGCAGCAGGGCTTTCTTGAGACCTCCAATGTAAATACGATTTCAGAGATGACCGCCATGATGGACCTTTACCGAAATTATGAGTCTCAGCAGCGGGTGATCAGCGTTATTGATTCTATGAACGGAGACGCGGTCAGCCGGCTTGGCCGCTTGGCAAGTTAAGCAGGAGCAGGTTTTTTTCTCGGCTGGGCGACAGACTTCGAGGGTACTAACAAATCCAGGAATACTGGATGAGGAGAGTGATAAATGATTCGCGCATTGTATACATCAAGGACCGGCATGATCGCCCAGCAACTGCAGCTGGACACCCTTTCCAATAATCTGGCCAACGTTAATACCGCAGGTTTTAAAAAGAGTAGAGCCCAGTTTGAGGATCTGTTCTATCAGGAAATCAGGGCGGTGGGTGCCGGGACGGCCGGTGGCGGTCAGGTGCCGAGCGGTATTCAGGTGGGTCTGGGAGTAAGGCCGACTTCGGTGCAGAAGATTTTTACCCAAGGCGATTATCAGCAGACCGATAATGATCTGGACTGGGCCATTGAGGGGCGCGGCTTTTTCCAGGTGATCAAAAATGGGGTGGAGTATTTTACGAGGGCGGGGACTTTTACCCGGGACGCCGACGGTTATATCGTCACCCAGAATGGTGACCGGGTACAGCCGGAATTTGCGATTCCGGCCGGGACGGTGGAAGTATCGATCGATTCGGGGGGAGTGCTGCAGGCCAAGGATGCAGGTCAGGATATCCTGGCCAGCGCCCAGGTGACCCTGCACTCTTTTGTTAATCCCGGGGGACTCAAAGCGGTGGGGGGGAATTTGTTTCTGGCGACGGAAGCGTCAGGCCCCGCAGTTGAGGGTAACCCCGGGGTTGACGGATTGGGTACTATTGCCCAGCGCTTTATCGAAACCTCCAATGTGGATGTGACCGAGGAAATGGTCAATCTGATCGTGACTCAGCGCGCCTTTGAGGTCAACTCCAAGGGGATCACCACGGCCGACCGGTTGCTGGAAATCGCCAATAGTCTGGTCAGATAAGGGGGGAATTATGTTTTTAAACCGATTGACCGGAGCATTGTTTCTTTTGTTGTCGCTCATTTTCTGGGCGGGAAATTCAGCCGGGGCCGTCACTTTAGACCAGCAGGAACTGGAAAGCATCTTTCAGGAGGCGGTAGTGAAGAATGCCCTCTGGCCGCTTGAGAATTTGAAGGTCAGCGGGTTTAATGCCTTGCCCGACTCTTTGATTTTGCCCGAGGGCAAGGTGGATTACCGAATTCTTAATCCGATAGATAACAGTCATCTGGGGCGCAAGATGGTCTTGCTGGCAGTAAGCGTCAATGGCCGCGAGATTGGTCAGATCCAGATGAGCGGTGATTTGCGGCTGTTGGGTGATGTTATCTGCGTGACCCATAAGATGTCCCGTAATTCAATTGTTTCTGCGGAAGATCTTAAGGTGGATCGCCGCGATATCAGTATGCTGGATAGTGGCCTGATCAACGATCTGGAGCAGGTGATCGACAAAAGATTGAAGACCTCGTTGCGGGCCGGGGCGGTTATTTACGAGAATCAGGTCGAGGATCCACCGCTGGTCAACCGGGGGGATTTGGTGACCATTATGGCCCAGTCCGGCCCGATGATGATTAAGACCCAGGGAGAGGCGAAGGGGACAGCGGCCCGGGGGGAAATGGTCCGGGTCAAGAACATGACGAGCCGGCGGGAAATATATGCCAAGGTTCTGGATGCGGGATTGGTCGAAGTGAGCTTCTGATCAGCGGTCATCGGGGTCGCGACTGCGAGTGCGCAGGGCGGTCAGGTTTTTAATCTGAAAAGACCAAAAGACCCTGGTAGGTGAACGGTTAGAAATCAGATATTAGAAAGCGGGAATAACGAAGTATGAAAGTGACGGGTACCCTGTAAAAACTCATCACTGTTTACTCGTTACTTGTCACTTTTTATCTTAAGGAGAGACGAAATGTACGGAAAGCAATTTCGATTTATAATCTCGGCCGCAGTCCTGTTGTTATCCGGTTGCATGACCTCCGGCAGCCAAAGCGGGCCGAGTGCGAGTATGCCTGAAAATTACAGCCTGCCCACCGTGGAGCAGGCGCGTCCGGAAGTGCGGGAGGGGACGATCTATGTCGAGAAAACGGCGATGGATCTGTACCGCGACACCCGGGCCCGGACCATTGGCGATATTTTGATGGTCAAGATCGTTGAGACCTCCAGCGGTTCCAAGAAAGCATCTACCAAGACCGAGCGGGCCTCGACGGTCACCGGCGGCGTCACCGCACTTTTCGGGGTAGAAAAATGGCTGGCTGAAAACAATAAATTTTATGACCCTTCTGCTACGTCATTGCAGGCCGGCTTGACTAATGATTTTGAAGGCACCGGTGAGACCAAACGCAACAGCACCGTAACCGCAACCCTCTCAGCCCGGGTGGTTGATCTGACCATCGACGGCAACCTGGTGATCCGCGGATTTCGGGAGGTGCGGGTTAACAATGAAACGCAGCATATTATCCTGTCCGGGATTGTCAGACCGGCAGATATTTCCCAGGATAATTCGATCCTTTCCTCTTATATTTCCGATGCCCGGATAGAGTATGGCGGCACCGGGGTCATTGCCGACAAGCAGCAGCCGGGCTGGCTGGCCGGTCTTCTTGAGGTGGTCTGGCCGTTTTAAGGTTACTCGGCGCGGTGGATGTTGAATGAACCGCAGTTTTGGTAAACCGGCAATACTTCTATTTGGTTAAGGTTGACGTGGGGTGGTTGCATCGCTGCTGAGCCGATGACATTGGCGATCTCCTCATCTGCCGATAACCGCCATTCTGCCTTGGCGAGCAGATGGGTACAGGCCTGGCCGAAACCGTTGGTAGCACCGGTTATTAAAATAGTTTTTACTATTTGATTTCTTTTTCGTTTTGCCAAAATCTGTTAAATCTCCTACTCGAATAAAAATCCTCGATTTTGGAAAGACACTATCTGAAGAATTGAGGTATGGCGAAAAATCCGAGCTGTTCTTAAGATCGTCCGGCAAAAGTTGTCGCGTCTAAATCCCTTCTGTTCACATGATTTATTTTCTGAACCTTTTTCCCCCGGTCTGCCACTAAGTTAATAAATCGCAGGCAGAGAAATAATAGTTTAGTCGCGTCTCGGCCACCAGGGTGTGATATCGCACCCTTACACAGTCACGATAAATTACCGGAATAATTTGGTAAAGATGACCCGGATGAAGAGGCGGATGGGCGGGGCTGCATTGATCATGGTTTTGTGTTGACAGCCGAGCCGGGGAGTCTTTATATGTAAACACCGCCAGGTGTGAGGCGTCTTTCAGGGGGATCGGTAAGTTTGCCTCATAATTTGACATGGGAACACCTCAATTTTTATTACCATTGCACCTTCACCAGATTTCTAATGAAATTCAAAATTTTAAAGCGATGAGAAAAAATCATGAGTTTAAAGAAAAGAGTTACAAACCTGATCGTCCCGTTATTTTGTCTTTTTGTTTTTTTGCTCTCTTCCGGGTCGCTATTCGCGGCCGACAGCGTTGAATTGGTCAAACAGATTCAGAAGAGTTTCAGTTCGATAAAGCGCCAGACGGTGACGGCTCCTCAGAAGGCTGCCAGCGAACTTTCGGCGACTATGGTTTTGTTTGAGGAGTTAAAGGACGCTGATCCGGCAAACGCACAAATTTCACGTTTCGAGGAACAGATCGCAAAGTTGAACCAGGATCTGGAGAAGCGCCTGGGACGAAGTGAAAAGCCATCGGTCAAGACTGCGGCTTCGCAAAAAGCAGGGCCGGCGCCGGAAGCTGCGCAGAAATCGGCGGCTCCGGTTGCTGTCTCAACCACGGCCGGCGCTGATCTGCCGAGTGCCGTGACCAGCCGGATCAAAAAAATTGATCAAAGCCTGGACAAGGTGAAAGAAGCTCTGGCCAAACAATCGGTGCAACGCGCCCAGATGGAGTTCAAGGCGGCCACCAAAACTTATGAAGAGATACAGGCCAGATACCAGGACAAGGCACCGGCCGATCATCCTGAAATGGTTGCGGTCGCTGGACGGATAGCCGTGGTTAATTCGCAGCTTGAAACAGCGGTCGGTTCCGCTGCGGCGGGCAAGGCGGCTGAAGCAGAGGCGGTTGCGGCCAATCAGGCCCTGGCTGACACCTGGATTGCCAGGATGGAGCCATTCATTAGTCGCAACAGTAACAAGTATATCGATCCGACCGGTTGGGGAAAAGAGGCGGCTGAGTTCGCTAAAATCAGGCAGAGTTACGGGGAGGCGTCTGCCGTCTTTGCCGATTACCAGAAGGTCGATTTCCCCCTTGGCAAAACGATGGGGCTTAAAAATGCGGAGAATTCACTTCGCACCGTTCTTGATGACCTGCGTGGGACCTATGCCAAGGAAGATACCGCCAAGGCCTCCGAGGAATGGCTGAACCGGCTGGAGCCTTTTGTCACCTCAATGGGGGCGAAGAACCTGATTGTCAGCTTTACCAGTAGTGTTGAACAGATGCAGAGCCAAAAAATGATCTTTGACGAAGCAGGTAAGCTCTTTGCCCAGTATCAAAAAGCCGAGTTCCCCCAGGGTAAATCACCTGACTTGCAGCGGGTCGCAGATGAACTGGCAGATCGGTTGGCTAAATTTCCCGAGACTTTGCAACGCAGTCTCGCTGCCCAGTCGGGTAATGTCGAGCAGAAGCTGGACCAGGAAATAGCTTTTCTTGAAAGTAAACAGGAGTGGAAGAGTGATGCCGGCAAGCGCCCATACTGCCTGAGCGATGAACGAATCAATGAGGCCCAGCAATTGGTCGATACCGCTGTCGGTTTGTTGCCGGCCGGAGATCCGGGACTAGCTAAGATGCAAGAGAAAATGGCGACTCTGATCAAGATGAACGATGAGCGCCGCAAGATCCATGCTGAACGGACGCGCATGATTGCCGATAAGTTTACTGGTGATGGCAAGAGCGAAATCATGAACAAGGCCGAAGAGCTGGTTATCGCCAAAATCAGCGGTTGCAAGGTTCTGCGGAGTACGGTAATCAGTGAAGACTGGCAAGAAGAGTCGGTAAAGGAATGGACCGACACCACCCAGACGGTCATCCGCTACCGCACTACCCGTAGTGTTTCCGCCCAGGTCGCGGCCAAGAAAACCGATGGCGAAGTGCGTCTCTATACCTTGCATATCGCCAAGGACCGGCGGACCGATGGTTCCTGGGGAAAACTCTATGGCAACCTGCATTCGGATATTGGTGATTTGATCTTGGAGAAGAATGTAAATCAATAGTCTGCCGTAAGTAGATGTCTTGTCGCAGGTTGATGTAATCAGGAGAGGATCATGTCTTCTGTATAGAATTAGCGGCGAGAGCGGGAGATTGATGGATAATGTTCATGATGTTCCCGAAACAACGAAAGGAGGTATTCTTGTGCAACAAAAAATCACAAAATTACGAGGCTGGATTTTTATGGCGCTGATGGCGGGTTTATGCCTGGCAGCCACTGATGCGCGGGCTTTTACCAAGAAGGAAAAGGTCATCAGACCCACCATTGGTGTCATTCAGGCTACCCCGGTGGCTATTCAGGGGACGGTTGTCGGCAACCCGCCGAGTTCCACTCCCACGGTGAGGCCGATTATGAGTAAATTGGGATATTTTCACGTGTGTCAAGCCGGCTATCATTTGCCCAACGGAGGTGGCCTGTCCGGATATCTCGCCACTTCTCGTCCGGTCATGTGCGTGCGTTGATGGAAGATTTAAATGAGGAGACTACCGATGCAAGTTACTGATCAAGGATGTTCTGTCAAATTGTTTCATTTTTCGAGTCTTCTGTTGCTTATTGCTCTCACTTTTATCTTGGTGCCCCTGGGCAATTTGTCTTTCCCGACTATGGCTTTCGCAAAAAATTATCTGATCAATCCGGCTACTAATAACGATTGGACTAATGGAGAATTCTGGCTTGATTTTGAGATCAATTCCGGCCAGGTGTTGCGTAAATCCAGCAACCTTAAAGTCCAGGGTGATGCGATTAAATTCGATACCTGGGTCAACTATCATTGCAGTGATGGGGACGATCTCGTATTAGCTATTTTGTCGGCGACGAATGCTAATTGGGGTGAGCGAAGGACTTCATTCAACGGCAACAAAACCCAATCTCATTTGAGACATGAAATGTACTACGGGGTCCCGTTTACGACCAAGTCCGCATTGCAAAACACCTGCCGGTCGGGAGGCAGCTCGGTTGATGAAGAATATAAAATGGCGGTTATGTGTGTGGATATCCTTAAGGATCCACGTCTCGATCGGAAGCGGATTACCGCCAAAGTTAATTGTATCGACGAGCGTCCCTCGACCGTGGTCGAGCGCGTCAAGTTGAGCTGCCCTGCCGGATACTGGGTCGAGCGCACCACCAAGCAGGAGTTCACTTTCGAGTTTGATCCAGCCCGTCCGCCGGTGCTTGACAATATGTGTGTGCCGCAGGGGACCTACTCCGGCGGCAAGGCCTGTCCGTTTATCTATACCCAGAACAAGCCCGATGGCGAGTGGCTGGCGCAGGGCACGATTCTTACCGACCAGAATGGGAAAAAGACCGAGCGCACCCAGGTGAAGGATTTGAAGGATTTCTCCGGCAAGGTGCTGATCCGCGAAATTGATCCGGAGACCTCTTTTATCGACGCCATGTCGGTGATTCTGTTCTATTCGGATGGCAGTCAGAAGGAGCTCATGCCTGAACCGGATGCGCTTAAAGTCATTGATGGCAACTATCTGACTACCAAGCAGGGTGACCAGGTGGAGGTTAGTTTTGAGGAGCCCGCTGACTGGAATTTTGAGCGGGCTGCCATTACCGCTCACGGCTTTTACGAACCGTACTGATCTGACTTTTTAAAGATTTTACTGCAGAGTGGCGCGGCTCCGATGGGGGTGGCGCCACTCTGCTTTTGTTTGACCTGCTTGATTTGACTTTTTTGCTGCTCATCATCCTGATTTTATTCTGTTCCTGCCTCGTCATCTTTAATTCATCCGGATCGAAGGATCCCATCACCCTTCTATATGTATTGTCGGGCTGCTTTACTGAGCATCGAGAAAAAATTAGCCACTGCGCGCCAAGTAAAGCACTCTCCTGTTTGGATCCAGGTAACTGGGAAAAAAATTCCCGGTAGCACGTTTCCATGTCCTGATCAGTATTTCCACTAACAGTATTATTCTTTTTAACTACCTGAAATAAGAACACTTTTTATAGCAGAGAGCGGCGGGCCGGTTTGCTGGCACCCTAATTGCAAAATTTATGGTGTGCAGGGTGTTTTCTGGAAATTACAGCCTTCTTCTGCAGGCTGAAGTTTGATTTTTGGGTGATAATCAAAGGGAGTGAACGCATATGCGGCCTGGAAAAATTAAAGCTGAGTTGAGTCGCTTGTCGACACAAACGAAACTTATGCCCTTGCGGTATAAAGATGAGTTGAGTCGCTTGTCGACACAAACCGATAAGCGAGTTTGCGAAACATCAAAACTTATGCCTTTGCGGGATAAAGCCTTGTTTCTCTGTTTTTTGGTGATGTTCTTATTGACGCCGGGTTTGGCGCAAGCCGTCAGGTTAAAAGATATTGCCTCGGTTAAGGGAGTCAGGACTAATCAGCTGGTCGGCTATGGGCTGGTGGTTGGTTTGAACGGCACCGGCGATGGCAGTCAGGCCTCTTTTACCAGCCAGGGGTTGGTTAATATGCTCGAAAATATGGGGATTCATGTCAACCGGGACGGGGTCAAGGTGAAAAATGTGGCCGGGGTAATGATAACCGCTAAAATGCCCGCTTTTATCAAACCCGGTCAGATGATTGATGTGGTTCTATCTTCGATGGGAGATTGCACTTCCTTGCAGGGCGGTACCCTGGTGGCGGTGCCGCTTAAAGGTCTTGACGGCAAGGTGTATGCCATGGCCCAGGGTCCGGTTAGTATCGGGGGCTTTGAAGATACCGGTCTGGCGGTTGGCGCTGGGCAGAAAAGACACGCCACTGTCGCCCGCATTCCCAACGGTGCTACGGTAGAAAAGTCGGTGCCGATTTCATTTCTGGGCAAGGAAAAACTGACCTTAAGTCTGGATGTGGCTGATTTCACTACCACCTTCAGGATGGTAAACGCGATCGATAATGTGCTGGGTGGGCCATATGCCACGGCCCTGGATGGCGCGACCGTTGATGTCAAGGTGCCTGAAAAGTATCACAGCAATGAGGTGGCCTTTCTGGCCATGCTTGAGAATCTGCAGATCATTCCGGATGGCCCGGCTCGGGTGGTGCTGGACGAACGGACCGGGACCGTGGTCATGGGTGAAAATGTCCGGATCAGCAAACTGGCTTTGTCCCATGGCAATCTAAGTTTGCAGGTCAAGGGTCTGGCCGGCGGTCTGGTCCCGATTGAAGAAGGTGGAGTATCGCTTGGCGAGATCGTCCGGGCCCTTAATTCAATCGGGGTGGCTCCGCGTGATTTGATCGCGATTTTTCAGTCGATCAAGGCGTCGGGCTCTTTGCAGGCCGAATTGGAAATAATTTAAGATCAGAGGTTCTAAGCAGGTGAGGAATTAATAAATTATGCCGCTGACAAATCTTAAGGAAATAAACTTTTCTGCCGATATTACAAACAAGAGCCGAAATCCCCAAAATTCTGCAAACGTCCGACCTGATCAAGCGAAAGACGCGAAAACCCGCAAGGCCTGCGCTGACTTTGAGGCGATCATTCTGCGGCAGTGGCTTACCGCCATGCGAAAGAGTGTTCCCAAAGGTGAATTATTTAAAGGTGGTTATGCCGAGGAGATGTATCAGTCGATGCAGGACAATGCCCTGGCCGACCACCTGGCGCATGGCAAGGGTATGGGATTGGGTGAGGTTTTGTATCGGCAGATCTCAGGCCAGGATAAGTTAACTACCGGCAGTCGCTGATCGGCTCATTTTAAAGTAGGAGAGGGTAAACATGAACGGGCAACAGATTCAGGAATCAACTCCTGTAGAAAAAATTTTTGTGGTACTTGAGAGCGAAACTGAGCTTTGTCAGCAACTGGTTGACCTGCTTGATCAGGAGCAGACAGCGTTGACGGCTATGGATCTCAAGGGATTGCTCGCAATCAGTTCCAAAAAACATAGTCTGGTCGAGAGGATTTTAAGGTTTGATCTGCAATTACAGGAAAACGCACGGTTGTTGCTTGATAAACCGGAAGAAAAGTTTATTAGGCTCTCGGCCCTGGAAGAATTTGTCTCCGGCCTTGATCTGGTGAGATTACGAGATTATCGGGAAAAATTGATTCAAAGTCGTCGGATGATTCATGATTGCAATGTGGTGAACAAAAAATTTGCCCAAGACACCCTTGGTTACCTTGATGATGCCATCTCCCTGATTAGCGGTTCTGCTGAAAAGAAGGGGGTTTATCAGGAAAGAAACAATGCAAAAAGCAGGACCAAGGGCGCGGCTAATGCTCCCCGGCTGATCAGCCAGGAGGTATGAAACCATGGCCGGAGTAACCCAGGTATTAAGCATTGCCAAAGAAGCCTTACTGGCCCACCAGTTGTCGGTCCAGGTCTCGGCGCATAATATCGCCAATGTTGATACGCCCGGCTACACCCGGCAGACCCTTGAGCTGGGGGCTAATACTCCCTCGCCGAGCGGGGTTGGGCCGTTAGGGGGCGGGGTCAAGGGTGAGTCGATCCTGCGCCATTATGACCGGTTTATGACCCAGAGGATTGCCAGTCAGCAATCACTGTTAAGCAACCTTGAGGCTCAGAAGGGCGCTTTGCGGGTGGTCGAAACTATTTTTAACGAGGCCCAGGGCTTTGGGGTCAACGATGTCATGAACCAGTTCTGGACCTCATGGCAGGATCTGACCAATAATCCGGATGTTCTGGCCACCCGGCAAACCGTGGTGCAGATGGGTCTTTTGATCAATGATCAGTTGCAGTATATGAGCTCGGAGATCACCCAGGCCCGTTATGATATCGGAGTTAATCTTGATGCCGCGATTGGTGACGTGAACGGCCTGACTTCCCAGATCGCCACCCTTAATGTGCAGATCACCAATACCGAAAGTGAGAACAGGACCGCCAACGACCTGCGTGATCAGAGGGATGAGTTGTGCAAGGAACTGTCTGGATTTTTGGATATTAATTATTTCGAGACCCGAACCGGCGCTTATACCGTCTTGCTGGCGGACGGCCATGCTCTGGTTGAGACCAACGAGAGCTGGAACCTTGATTGGGGCGGCAACTCCTTGCAGTGGCTCAGTACCAACAAGGACGGGGTGGAAGTTGCCAGAGACATCGGTTCCGGTGCCGAACTGGGTGGCAAGGTCGGTGGTTGGCTGGAAGTCCGGGGTGAATTGTTGGAAAATGATCCCGACAATTATCTGGGTCGATTAAACGCCTTTGCTAATTCCCTGATTCGTGAAATCAATCAACAGCATGCGCAGGGGGTGGGGCTTGTTTCCTTTGACGGTGAGGTTACCGGCAAATCTATCGCGGCCAATACCGCCCATCTGAGTACGGTTGTTGATTCGGGCTATGCCTTGGAGACCATTCCGGCCGGAACCCTGGTGATTAATGACCGGCAGGTTGGCCGGATTGACGGTGGGTTGGCGGTCAACGGGCTGGTCATGGGCAAGGCTGAAAACGCAGTGACCCAGATCAACAAAGCAATCACCGGCGTTACCGCCAAGCTGACGACCCTGGTCGCCGGCAACGCGGTTACCGCTATTCCTTTGCCGGTCGGCACCAATGACGGTGACCTGATTTCTTTTGAGGTCGAAGGGGTGAACGTTACTTATCAGATCGACAACGATGGGGTTGGAACCGATGACACCAACGCCGCTGATTTTGCCCTGAATGTGGTAACGGCGATTAATGCCGCGATTTCCACGTATAATGGATTGCCGACCACCGCTAATCCGATCACTGTTCAGGCGGTAGTCGGCGATAATACCAACGGCGGGGTGTTGAATTCAATCGTCTTGCAAAATACCAATGCCGGAGATGAAAGCAGTATTGCGATCACCAACCTGTCCTCAAATCCGGCTTCGGGTATTGAGGCCAACCTGGGATTGACCGCCGGCATCTATGTGGCGGATGATACCCATAATACCGGTGAGATTTCACTCTTTTCCGACGCCCCTTTTTCGGTGGACGGCGGCAATGACGATTTTTATCTGGCTCAGCTTGGCATGGGCGGCGGTCTGCATCCGGGCGATCTGCCCAATGACGGGGAATTTACTTATAGTTTTAATGAGCCGGGCGGCATTGCTTACGCGCTGCAGGGCTACGATTTTGCCGATCAACTGGTGACCGATGGCGGCACCTTTGATCTCTGGTTGTATAACAGCGACGGTACCCTGGCCCTGGCTCAGCCGGTTGAGGTATCCATGGAAAGGGCTTATGATCTGCAGGATGTGGTGAATGCCATCAATATTTCCGTCACCAACGCCAGTGGCGGCGCCCCGTGGATTACCGCCTCCATCGCGCAGAACCAACTGCGGATAACCCCGGACGCTAATCATACCTTCGCCTTTGCCGATGATAATTCCAATATTCTGCAGGTGGCCGGGATCAATACTTTTTTCACCGGTTACGACTCAAGTGATATCGGGATTAACCAGGATCTGGTCAAAAATCTTGATTTGATCGCGGCCGGGACGGTCACCGAGTTTGGTGAGATTTTCCGGGGCGATAATACCAATGGCTTATCGATTACCGCTTTGCAGGGCAAGGAAGATGTAAATTTTACCGGCGGCAAGATCTCGACCATGGACAATTTTTATAATGCCCTGGTCAGCGAGATCGGGACTGACAGCCGGACGGTAAATCGGGATTTTGAATATAACTCGCTGGTTTCTAACCAGATGCAGGAGATGCGGGACTCCACCTCCGGGGTGTCGCTGGACGAGGAAATGGCTAACCTCATCAAGTTCCAGCATGCCTATACTGCAGCCGCCAAACTGATAACCACGGCGGATGAAATGCTCGTTACCCTGTTGGAAAGCGTTAAAAGATAGGAGATAGTCATATGCGGATTACTATGCAGACCATTCATCAGAATATCCTGGGGAACCTGAACCGGATAACCTCGAGTATGAATGATATAAATCAACAGATTTCTTCCGGCAAGCAGATGTCCCGGCCTTCCGACGATCCGGTTAATATGGCGGGTGCCTTGAGCTTACGAAGCAGCCTGGCCGAGATTATGCAGTTTCAGGAAAATTTGATGTATGGCGGTAATGTGATCACCGCCTCGGAAAATGCTCTGGTTTCAACCAAGGAGCTGGTCATGCGGGCCAAGGTTCTGGCCCTGCAGGATGTGAATGCGCCGATGACGGCCCAAAATCGTTTGAATGCGGTTGAAGAGGTGCGTAATCTTTTTGAACAGGCCCTTTCCCTGTCGAACTCTCAGGTGAACGGGAAGTTTATTTTCGGCGGTTATCGGACAACTGGTTATACCGATACCGAGCCCACTCCTTTTCTACAGGATCTGGTGGATGGTCACCGGATAAATGGTTATACCCCGGCGGCGATGACGACCGGGCTTAATGCGACGATGGCGGCCGGCAATATTGCGCCTGGCGATCTGGCGGTTAATGGTAATCCGACGGTCGGCGCTATTATTACCGTCGGGCCGACTAACGGTTTATTTATGGACAAGGCGGCCTCGGCCAAGGCCGAAATTATGGCCGCTGACCCGGTGGTTACCGTGGCGCTTACTACCTTAAATGAAGGTGGAGCAACGACGGCGGATGGCGGCGGCGGCTCCCAATTCTTTTTCTATCTTAATGATGTGCCGCTTACCGTAAATATCAGCGCCGGTGCAAACCAGGCAACGGTGGCCGGTGAAACGGCGGCGGCGATCAATTCGATCAGTGATCTGACCGGCGTTACCGCAGTCGTCGGCGATGGGACCAACGGCGGGACGGATAACACTCGGGTGGTTTTGCGTAATAGCCGAGTTGGCGACGAATCAAATATTGCGGTCTCCAGCTTTAATACTTTGGTTGCCGGCGGCGCGGACTTGGGTTTTGGTAATTTTGTGCAAGGGGCGGATGCGACCCATAATACCGGGCAGATCAGCATCTCGTCGGCCCAGGGTTTTGAGCTGGCCAGCCCCAACAACCCGGCAGACGATTCTATTCTGAACTCACTTGGTCTTGGTGGTGGCGGGGTTGGATTTGCCGATGATTCTAACGATGGCATCCTGGTTTATGGCAACCGTTTGGCAACGGGTGATTTGTGGGCCAATGGTCTGCCGGTTTCGGCGGCAACGGCCGATGGCATATCCGACGTGCTGGCTGATGCTTCGGCTGCGGCCAAGGCGGCGGCGATTAACGGTGATTTTGCGACGACCGGGGTCAGGGCTGAGGTAACCACTGCTTATCGTATGGCCACCCAGGCGGTGACGGCTGGAACCGAGGCCACTGCCTTGACCGGCTTATTGAACAATACGGCGATCGCCGCCGGTGATCTGGCGATTAACGGCACGATCTTGGGCGTGATTAATACCGCCGCGCCGGTTGATGGTCTGAATATGACTAAGGCGGTCAACGCCAAGGCGGAGATCAATTTGCAGGCCACGACCACCGGGGTTACGGCCCGACTGACCACCTTGTCGGCGGCGGCAGTGCCGGCGGCGGTAGGTTCGGTCAGCGATATAAGTTTTGATCTCAATGGGGTGGCGATTAGTTATACCACTAGTTCGGCCCCACTCCAGGATTCAGTATTGGCGATTAATTCGGTGATCGATCAGACCGGGGTCAGGGCCTTTGTCGGTAATGGCAACAATGGCGCGCCTGCCGGGGTTTTGGGCCTGAAGAATGCATTGTCCGGAGATGAGTCCAATATCGTGATCGCCGGCTATAACGGCGGGACCGGGACAGCGACCACCGGTTTGGCTGATGTCAATCAGGCGCCTGACGCTACGCACAATACTGGAGAGGTTTCATTATTTTCCGACACTTTATTTAGGTTGACCAGTCCCAATAATCCAAATGATGATTCCATCCTTGACGCATTAGGTCTGGGCGGCGGGCAGATCCAGACCGGGATCAGCGGCGATCTGGCGGCAGACGGCTTTGTTAACTACGGTTCAACGCCCGCTGTTTTAAGCAGCGGTGATCTGGTAATTAACGGGGTTGATATCTTTGAGGTGGCCCATGAGGTCGCCGGCAAGGATGTCACCAATTCGCTGATGATGACCATAAATGCCAAGCAGGGTTTAACCGGGGTCTATGCCAGTAGCTCAGACTTCGGGGGGTTGTTATTGTCGGCGGTGGACGGGCGAAATCTGCACGTGCAGACCTCGTCGCACGGGGAAAGCGTAACGCATATTAATGGCGGTTCGCCGCCGGTGGGTCAGGACAGGGTTTATTTCGGCTCGCTGATTTTAAGCTCGGATCGGGAATTTTTCCTGGAGACCACTCCTTCCGGCAGCGGCTATGAGGCCGGGCTGGCCGCTCTTGGATTGGACGGCGGCACGGTTAATTCCGGTGAGCCCGGGGATGTGGCCGGTGATGGTCTGATCGCGGTGACCAGTATTATCAAGCAGGACGGCAATGTCCGATATACCGGTGACCGGCAGAATGATTTTGAGGTCAGGATCGGCAGCAAGAGTACCTTGGCGGTGGGTAAAAACGGCGAGGACGCTATTGCCAATACCGGGGTGTTTACCGTTTTGCAGGGGCTGGAAGATGCCTTGCTGGGCCAGAATTTTCGTAAGATTGTCAGCCCTTATCAGGCGGTTGATCCCAAGGCGACCCTTGCCAGCACGATCACCGGCCTGGACCAGTCAGAACAATATACCAACGGCACATTCAACGTCTCGGTTACCGATCACGAATATTATCCGCCCCGGGTCTTTTCAATGTCGATCGCGGTCGATGCCTCGGTGGATACTTTTGAAAGCATGGCCCAGAAGATTAACGGGATTCCTAATCTCAAGGCGGCTTGGGACAGTGACGGTCATTTGAGGGTCGAAACCGTTGATCAGAAGCGCTACAGTTTAACCATGACCGACGGAGACACTAACTTTCTCAAGAAGATCGGCATTACTTTTGATCAGTTCCAGGTCCAGGCTCTGCAGCAGAGTATCAGTGATCTGGATGATCTGCAGAATACCATGACCAGCCAGGTTTCGGATTTTGGGGCGCGGGCCAATCGGATTATTGTGCAGAAAGAGATATTTGCCAGTCTGGAAGTGACCACTACTGAGAACCTGTCGGAGAAAGAAGACACGGACATGATTAAGGCGCTGATGCAATTGCAGGCCAAGGAAGTGGCTTACGAGGCAGCCCTTTCCGCCGCCTCCAAGACCATGCAGTTAAGCCTTGTAAATTTTTTATGATAAGGACTACCATAAATATGGATGGATTAAAGATCTAAGTTTTTAAGTAAAAGCCAGGGAGGGCGCAAAAGATGTTGATTCTAGCCAGGAAGGCGGGTGAGGCCATTGCCATTAACGATGATATTATTGTCAGAGTTATGGAAGTAAAGGGAGGCCAGGTGCGGCTTGGGGTTGAGGCCCCGAGTCATGTTACGGTCCACCGGGAGGAAATATTCCTCCGGATTTTAGAAGAAAACAAGAAGGCGGCTCTTGAGGCCCCGGCTGATTTGTCGGAGCTGGCCAGCGCTCTTGGAGAGAGGAGTAATTTAGCCGGATTTGTTGAATCGTCAATGAGGTCCGGCAGTGGGCAGGATAAGGAATGACAGACTTTTTGAAAGTATGCTGCCCTTCTTTGCAACGCCAGAAAGGATTAACCAGTGCCTGTCCAGAAATGAGGATTTTTATGCGAGAACGAGGAGCTAGGATTTTGAAAAGTACCCGAAACAACCGGGCATAAACTCTGCGGACTGGTGTCCGTGAGCACTTTCAAAGAACGAAGCGGCGACGTTATCGGAGAAAAAGACCATTTATGGACAGGCACTAACCAGTAATTTGTTTTATGAGGTACAAACATGGGCAATGTCGCATTAGACAACAGAGTACATGCTTCAGAATCGGTTGCCGGGATTTCGACCGGGGAAAAGAATTCCGCAGCAAATTCATCGGTGGTGATGGTCAAGACCAGCCGCTTTGGCGAGGTCGAGGTTGATCTTGATCGGGTAATCACCCTGACCAGTCCATTATTGGGGTTTCCGGAATCAAGACGATTTTTCCTCAGGGCCCATGGGCCGGATTCGCCTTTCATGTGGTTGCAATCGCTGGATAATCCAAATTTGGCCTTTGTCGTGGTGCAACCCCTGGTGGTTAATCCCGAATATAGGCCGGCCGTTAATATGCAGGTGAGGACTGAACTGGAGATTAAAGATGATACCGAAATGGATCTGATGTTGATTCTGACAATCCCGGCGGGCCGGGCAAAGGAAATGACGGCCAACCTGTTGGGGCCGGTGGTTTTTAACGTCAGAAAAAGACTGGCGCGGCAGATGTTGCTTGATCCGACCAGATATGATTCTACCTGGCGGGTGTTGTCGTAACCTGTCGGTCCGGTCAGTAAGGGCAGTAGAGGCTATAAAAAAATCCCGTTGCCTGGAGAAGAGGGGCAACGGGATTTTCTTTTTACAGTATAATATTTATGATTATTCTGGATCGGTGCTGTCGGTCAATAAGCTGGTCAGCATTTTCCCCGCTACTTTTTGGGGATCTATTTTGTAGTCACCGCTGTCGATTTTTTCTTTGATGGCCTGGATCTTTTCCAGGCGCATATCAGGTGTTTCCTGGATGATGGCCTGCATTTTCTGCGCTTCTCTTGAACTGCCGGACAGATCAACCCGATCGGCGGCCAACTCACTGTCCTGTTTGCCGGATTCTGCCGGGGCCTTGGCGGACTTATCTTCTTCTGTTTTTTTCAGGGCGACTTTGTTGTCTGCCTTCATCTGCGGTAATAAACTTGATAGTTTCATCTCTTTCTCTCTGCAGCCGGTTAAGGCCTTTTATATGATCCAATTAACCGAAATCGATTAACTTATTTATTTGTCCTAATTATCATATCGGCACCTTTAAAACAAACTTTAACAAAAAAATATGTTAGGGGTCACTTTTGTTTTGGGCATGATTAATCCGGTTTCAAAATTATGGCCTTGATGTTACTATCCCCCCCATGTCAGAAAATGAACCTATCTATCTTGTCGACGGCAACGCCTATATTTATCGGGCCTATCACGCCATTTCTCCCCTGACCAACAGCAGCGGTCTGCCGACTCACGCCGTCTTGGGATTTACCAATATTCTGCTGCGGGTGATTCGGGAAAAAAATCCCCGGTACCTGGCGGTGGCCTTTGATCTGAAAGGGCCTACTTTCAGGAATGAAATTTTTGCCGATTACAAGGCCAACCGACCTCCGATGCCGGATGATCTGATTTGCCAGATCCCCTATATAAAGGATATCGTCGCGGCCTATAATATAGTTTGCCTGGAGAAAAGCGGCGTGGAGGCGGATGACCTGATCGCCTCCGCCGCCCGGCGTCTGGCGGACAACGGGCACAAGGTGGTGATGGTCTCCGGCGACAAGGACCTGTTGCAGCTGGTTTCCGAAGATATCTCTTTCTGGGATCCGATGAATGATCGTTTCATGGATCAGGCCGGGGTCCTGAAAAAATACAATGTCAGTTCGGACCGGCTGCTTGATTTTTTTGCCCTGATTGGCGACAAATCCGACAATGTGCCCGGGGTGCCGGGCGTCGGGCCGAAAACCGCGGAAAAGCTGATTAACCGTTTCGGTTCCCTTGATCGGTTGTATGAGGCGCTGGATGAGGTTGATAACGTAAAACTCAAGGAAAAGTTGTCGGTCAATCGGAATGAGGCCTTTCTGGCCAGACGTCTAATCCGGTTAAAGGAAGATCTTGAGGTTGGACCCAGGCCGGAGGATTATCTGTTGCCGGCCGCCAACGAGGAAAAGCTGCGGGATCTTTTTACCTTTCTGGGCTTTGCCCGGCTGCTAAAAAAAGAAACCTCCTCTTCGGTTCTTGATTATCAGGGGTTTAAGCTGGTGCGGACTTCGGCAGAACTTAAATCAATGGTCTCTGTTCTTGGGAAGGCTGATTTTCTGGTGCTGGATACCGAGACAACCTCACTTGATCCACTGTCGGCGGAACTGGTCGGCGTATCTTTGTGTTGCGACACCAAAGAGGCTTTTTATATTCCTTTGGCCCACCGGGACCTGGCCGGAGTGCTTGGCGTTAATCAGCTCGCTCTTGCCGAGGTGGTTGAGGGCCTCAGGCCTTTACTGGAGAAGATCGGGCTGCCCAAATTGGGGCATAACCTGAAATTTGATTACAGTGTGCTGCTCACTCAAGGGATTACCCTGGCTGGACCTTTATGGGACAGTATGATTGCCTCCTACCTGATCGATCCATCCCGCCGGAGCCATAAACTTGATGATCTCTGCGAGGAGTATCTCCATAAACGACTGACCTCTTTCAAGGAGATTGTCGGCGAGATCAAGAAAAATGAGGGCAGTAAGGAGCAGCAGGAAAATTTTGCTTTTGTCGAGATTGAGGCAGCCAGGGATTATTCCTGCGAGGATGTGCATGGCTCCTTATTACTCTGGGAGTATTTCAGGCCGCAACTGGAAGCCCAGGATCTGTGGGATCTTTTTGTTAAGGTCGAGATGGAAACGGTGCCGGTTCTGGCCCGGATGGAGAGAAACGGGATCAAGGTGGAGGTCGATGTTCTGCGGCGGATGTCGGCAGAGTTCAGTGATGAACTGGTCCGGCTGGAGGCTGAAATTTTCCGGCTGGCCGGCGAACCGTTTAACATCAATTCTCCCCAGCAGCTCGGGGCAATACTCTTTGAAAAATTGAATCTGCCCCACGGCCGGAAGACCAAGACCGGTTATTCCACCGATGTTAAAGTTCTGGAAAAATTAAGCAGTTACCATGATCTACCGGCCACGGTTATCTCCTATCGTAATCTGACCAAACTTAAATCTACCTACGTTGATAATCTTCTGACCCAGATCCATCCGGTAACCGGCAGAATCCATACCTCGTTTAATCAGACGGTTACGGCGACCGGCCGTTTGAGTAGCAGCAATCCCAATCTGCAGAATATTCCGATCCGGACTCCGGAAGGGCAAAGGATCAGAGAGGCTTTTGTGGCCGAGGCCGGGCATCGTTTTCTGGCGGCCGATTATTCGCAGATTGATTTGCGGGTTCTGGCTCATTATTCGCAAGACCCTGTTTTGCTCGCGGCGTTCCGCTCTGATCAGGATATCCATAAGCATACGGCGGCCGAGATTTTCAGGGTCACTTCTCAATTTATTACTGATCAGATGCGGCGGGTGGCCAAGACCATTAATTTTGGGATTGTCTACGGGATGAGTGCTTTTGGCCTGGCCGAGCAGCTTAATCTGAGCCGCAAGGAGGCGGCGGTCTTTATCGAGCGCTATTTCGAGCATTACGGCGGGGTAAAAACATTCATGACGGAGATCATTGAAAAGGCCAGGGCGATGGGCTATGTCACCACCCTGTTGAAACGCCGTCGACCTTTGCCTGATATCAACAGTTCAAATAAAACCAGGCGGGAGTTTGCAGAGCGGACGGCGATCAACACCCCGATTCAGGGAACGGCGGCCGATATTATCAAGCTGGCTACTATTGAGGCCGAAAAGCAACTTACGGAAAAAGGATTTGGCGCTAAACTGCTTTTGCAGATCCATGATGAATTGGTTTTTGAGGTGCCGGAAAATGAGTTTGACAAAACGGCGGATTTGGTCAAAAATATTATGGAGTCGGTGTTTGAGATTGACGTACCTTTGGTGGTCAATGTTTCCGGTGGCAAGAGTCTGGCTGAAACGTAAACAGATTTGCGGCTAAGATTTCTCCGGTTTACTACGGGTGGTTTGCCGAGGTTTTTTATCTTTTGATGCCGATTTGGTAAAAGCCCCATAAGTGGCGGTTCGGGCCATCTGATTTATTGATAGAGCTGGATTGTGATAGCTGATTTCTACTTTTTGTGTGATGATCAATTTTGGTTTTAATTTTTTTAGTTTCAAGTTAAGTTCTGCTTCATTAGCAACCGTCGATATCTCTTACGCTGGAAACATTCCATAGCTAAAAAGAAGAGTTGTCGGCACCACAATTAGATGTCCCGAATAAGACAGGGCAATGGGAGGAAGTATGTTGGACGGTAAAGTAAAGTGGTTTAACGAGGCAAAGGGCTTTGGGTTTATTGAGCATGAGGGTGGGGATGATGTATTTGTCCATTTTTCGGCGATCCAGGGAGATGGGTTCAAAACACTGAATGAAGGAGACTCGGTTACTTTTGAAATAGTTGACGGTCCTAAAGGGCCGGCTGCGGCCAATGTGCGGAAAAAATAAACCAGCCTTGAAAAGCTCATAAATATAGCAGATTTTTTCAGTACAAAAAAAGCGGGATGTCGATAATGATCGGCATCCCGCTTTTTTTTATAGATCATAACTTGGTTATGATCTATAGACGATTTAAGGAAAGTGAGGTAAAAAGCATCGAATTGGTTGGCTTCGCAAGCAGTCTGAGTCAATAAAATGGGCCGATGTTTCATAAGAAAATAAGACAATTCTGGCCATTGGTAGACGAGTCTTTCGAAATGTCACTCTTTTCACTGATTGCGAAACTGACAAAAAATGTTGACGATCAGGCTGAAAAAACTTAGGATGACGCCTTTATTTCGATCATTAAAAGGAGAAGAAAAGCAATGCTGGATCTGTTACGCAGGAAGGCTCAATCAACTTATATACAGGTGGTCATCGTCATTATCATCCTGGTTTTTGTTTTCTGGGGGGTCGGCACTAATAACGGGACCGGTCAGAATGTCGTGGCCATGGTCAATGATGATTCTGTCTCTCTGCCGGAATATCAACGTGCCTATGACCGGACGATTAACGAATACCGCAAACAGCTCGGCGGTACTATTCCGGCGAATTTGCTGGAATCTCTCGGGATCAAGGAAAAGGTGATCAATGATCTGGTGCAGATGACTCTGGTGCGCCAGGGAGCCCGTGAAATGGGACTTATGGTCAGCGATGAAGATGTCAGAAAGGCCATTCAGGAGATGGAAGCCTTCAAGAATGAAAGTGGTATTTTCGATCTCAATGAGTACCAGCAGATTCTGGCCGGTTCCCGCCTGAGCGTCAGTGATTTTGAGGACAGCATGAAGGAAGATCTGCTGACCGGCAAGGTCATGTCCCACTTGGCTGGTTTAGCGCAAGTGCCGGAGCCTGAAATGGCCCGCCGTTTTGCTTATGATTATGAGGAGATGAGATTTTCCTATGTCTCTTTTGATGCCGCTGATTTCAAGAAAAAGGTAGAGGTTAAGGATGACGAGCTGGCCGCTTTTTTTGACCTGAATAAGGATAAATATAAGACCGCGTCGCAGATCAAAGTTAAATATCTGACCTTCCCCTTTGTCGCTACCGGTGGCTGGGAGCAGTTTTCTCAGGAGCAGATTAAGGAATATTATCAGGAGCATATCTCTGACTATACGGTGCCGGAAAAACGTCGGTCCCGCCATGTCTTGATCAAAATGGCTGAAGATGACAGCGATGCAGTGAAAAGCGAAAAAAGATCTAAGGCTGAGGATGTTCTGGCCCAGGCCATCGCCGGTAAAGATTTCGCCGAGCTGGCCAAGGAATATTCCGATGATACCAGCTCAGCTCAGGGCGGAGATCTCGGCTTCTTTACCAGGGGGCAGACGGTAAAATCTTTTGATGATCGTTTGTTTAGCATGAAGGAGGGGGATATTGACCTGGTCCAATCCCCGTTTGGGCTGCATGTCTTGAAACTTGAAGAAATCCAGGCGGCGCAGACCACCCCCCTTGAGCAGGTTAAGGAGAGCATGGTCCTGAAAATGCAGCAGGAAGACGGTCGGAAGATGGCTTCCAAGCAGGCCGATGCGGCATATGAAAAAATCATTCTCTCCGGCAGTATAGATAATTACTCCAAGGAAGCAGGGGTTGAGATTAAAGAGACGGGCTTTTTCGGTCGACAAAAGCCGCCAGCCATCTTGGCAAATGATACTGTTTTCCTTAATGCCGCTTTTTCTCTTAAAAAAGGTGAGTTGAGCTCTTTGATTGAGGGCGAGCGGGCCTATGCCATTATTTTTGTCGATGATATTGAAGAGCCGGAGGTACCGGCGCTGGCAACGGTTCGGGACCAGGTTGAAAATGATTTTGTGGCCGACCGGGCAAGGGCCATGGCTCAAGAAGCGGCTGAGTCATTGCTTGGCGCCTTGAAAAATGGTGCCGGTTTGGAGAGTGAGGCCGAGAAGGCGGGAGTGAAGGTAGAGGTCAGTTCTTATGTCTCGCGGGCGACCAATAGTGCAGAGCAAAAGTTGCCGGCCAAGCTCATGACGGCGGCTTTGGAGTTAACCGAGGTCGCGCCCTATCCCGAGACCATCGGGGTGGATGGTGATAAATATTATGTTTTGGTCTTCAAGGACAAGAAGGAAGCACCGGCTGATCTGTTTGCCGACAAAAAAGATGAATTACGCAATAAACTTATGGATGAAACTAAAACCAATCTGCTCAATGCCTGGATTGCGTATCTTCGATCAAGGGCTGAGATCAAAATAAACACTCAATTTTGATCGTTTCTGAATAGTTTGGTTTTGGGGGGGGAGAGGGTCGTCGGGATTTGTTTGCCGGCGACCCTTTTTTTTATTTCTTTGGTTTGCTGTGTCTGTTGGGCAGTTGGCCTTTTGCCCCTGGGTGACCCTCCGGGAAAGCGAGATTAAGCGCGGCCTGAGACTTTGTATCTTCTTCAGTCTCTTTTTTTACTCCATAAAGGGTCATTGCCGAAGCGGTCCATCCACCACTCATTGTCGTCGAGTGGCTCGCTTGCCGTTGTTTTTTCCAGGGGGAATGTGTAATTGGCGCAATAATCAAGGAGCAACTGGTAAGCAGCTGTAATCTCTTGCATTTTTTTGCTAGCCGCATCTTTGTTTGAATCTTTCGTCAGGTCGGGGTGGCATTTTTTGGAAAGTTTGCGATATGATTTTTTGATTTCGCCAAGAGTTGCTCTTTTTCCAAGTTTCAGTGTTTCTCTTGCGGCGATGATCTCTGGCCACTTGTAATCAGCCATTACGGCTTTCCTTTTTCTTCCAGCTTTTTTCTTCTTTCCTGATAAGTCGACCAATGTTTTCGTGATGTTTGATCCAGATCAGTACCGAGATGGCCAGAGTCATCAGGATGTACTCCCGAGAACCATCGGTCTGCCAGATGATTAACGGCATGGCTGCGGCTGCGAGCAGAGAACCTAACGAGACATATCCCCCGAGATAAACAACGGCAATAAAGATGACGACAGCGGCCAGGGCGGCCAGGGGATTTAGATAAAGAAAAATGCCCAAAGCGGTGGCGACTCCCTTACCTCCCTTAAATTTCAGATAAACCGGGAAGATGTGGCCGAGGAAAGCAGCGGTGCCGCAGAGCGCTACCCAGAGGTCGGTGCCTGGTTGGTCTTTTAACAGCCAGCCGGCCAAGGCCATGGGGATTAACCCTTTGGCCGCGTCGCTGATCAGGGTGAGCAATCCCAGCTTTTTGCCCAGAAGTCGGCTTACGTTGGTTGCGCCGATATTGCCGCTGCCGTTTTGTCGGACGTCAATGCCGACCAGTTTGCCGTAAATCAGGCCAAAGGGGATGGCCCCGATCAGGTATCCCGATAATACCAGAAGATAATTTGTTATCATGTCTAATTTGTGTTTATACCGCAAGGGCATAAGTTTCGATTGAGCCGACCAGCGGCTCAACTCAGCTTTAAGGTTATTGAACATGTAAAGCGAAACGCATTCCCCGCATCCTGCTACGGGGAGCTTCAATTAAATTTATCATTGATTACCGTTATTTATCTGAAAAACAAAGTAAAATGTAAGTTTTTTGTTGAATGGTTCCCAAATATTCTGTAATTGTGTCAAGTTTCTTTTCTTGCAAATGAGTATTCTTTGTTTGAAGTTTTGGCTATGGAAATAGTCATAAAAAATAATGGTAGAAGTGCAAATTATGGAAGACTTTGTGACGGAATTCATGGAAGAGGCGATTCGTCTCTCTTTGGAAAAAATGCAGCAGAAAGAGGGCGGCCCTTTTGGGGCGGTTATCGTCCGCAACGGTGAGATTATCGCGCGAGGCTGGAATCGGGTCTCTTCGACCAATGACCCGACCGCGCACGCCGAGATTGTTGCAATCAAAGAGGCTTGTTTGAAAATCGGTGATTTCTGGCTTGGTGGCTGTGATCTCTATGTGAATTGTGAACCATGTCCCATGTGTCTGGGGGCCATTTATTGGTCTGGAATCAAGCGGGTTTTCTTCGCTGCCACCCGGAAAGATGCGGCCGGGGCAGGGTTTGCCGATAATTATATATATGAAGAATTATTCAAACCGGTGGCCGATCGTAATATGGTCATGACCCAGATGATGCGGGATTCTGCCTTGCCCGTCTTTGAGATCTGGGACAAGATGGAAGACAAGATCGAGTACTGATTATTGCCAGCCTGTTTTATCCTCCTTTGATTTTCCGTTGTTTTTCTGCAAAAAAATAAAAAAGCAAAGCACTTTGACTTAGGTCAAAGTGCTTGACATCAGAATTTGATATCCTGACCCTGAAAATAAAGCCGAGTCGAGCAGCTTGTCTGCTCGTACGAGACTTATGCCCTTGTGGTATAAAGCTTATTAACCTTATTTACAGTGGAGAAAATATCATGTTCTGTAATCAATGTGAACAAGTAGCAAAAGGCGAGGCCTGTACCAAAATCGGAGTCTGTGGCAAGCAACCGGATGTGGCAGCCCTGCAGGATCTGCTGATCTACGCCTTGGAAGGTCTTTCTTTGTATGCGGTAGAAGGTCGGAAGGTGGGGATAGCTGATCCGGATATTGGTCTTTTTACCTGTGAAGGCGTCTTCTCGACCCTGACCAATGTTGATTTTGATCCGGCCCGTTTTGCGGTGTTAATCAGGAAGACCGTAGAGCTTCGTGAGACGTTCAAAATCAAGATTAAGGCAGCCGGCGGCCAGGGTGATCTTGCCCAGGCGGCAGCTAATTTCACTCCGGCCGATACCCTTGACGGTTTAGTTAAGCAGGGGGAAAGCATCTCCATGTTTGGCGCCGATCCTGAAGATGCCGATATTAGGTCTCTGAAGCAGGTGTTGCTCTATGGTTTAAAAGGACTTGCGGCCTATGCTGATCATGCCAGAATCATGGGGCAGGAAGATGAAGCAATTTATACCTTTGTTCATGAAGCGCTTGTCTCCTTACTCAAAGGAGGTCTCTCCGCTGATGAATGTGTCGGACTGGTCTTAAAATGCGGGGAGGTAAACCTGCGGGCCATGGAGTTGCTCGATGCCGGCAATACCGGTACTTACGGCCATCCGGTGCCCACATCGGTCCCGCTTGGCGCCAAAAAAGGGAAAGCCATTGTGGTCTCCGGCCATGATCTTAAGGATCTGGGCGAGCTTCTTAAACAGACCGAGGGTAAGGGAATTAACGTTTATACCCATGGCGAGATGCTGCCGACCCACGGCTATCCGGAACTTAAAAAATACCCGCATTTTTATGGCCATTACGGCACGGCCTGGCAGAATCAGGCTAAGGAATTTGCCGAATTTCCGGGCGCCATCCTGATGACCACTAACTGTATCCAGAAGCCGCAAGCGTCTTATTCGGATAATATCTTTACTTGCGGTCTGGTGGGTTGGCCCGGGGTTGAACATATAGAAGGGCGCGATTTTAAACCGGTCATTGATCGGGCGCTGGCGATGGATGGTTTTGTCGAAGATACCGACCAGGGCACAGTAATGGTCGGTTTTGCCCGCAATACCGTAATGTCGGTGGCAGACAAGGTCATCGCCGGTGTGAAGAGTAAGGCGATTCGCCATTTCTTTCTGGTCGGCGGTTGCGACGGGGCCAAGCCGGGTCGCAACTATTACTCTAAATTTGTCGAGCAGGTGCCGGCGGACTGTATGGTCCTGACTCTGGCCTGTGGTAAATTCAGGTTTTTTGACAAGAACCTTGGCGATATCGGCGGCATCCCGAGGTTACTCGATATTGGGCAGTGTAATGACGCCTACTCGGCCATTCAGATTGCGGTCGCTTTGGCCGGCGCTTTTGAGTGCGGGGTCAATGATTTGCCGCTGTCGATGATTTTATCATGGTATGAGCAGAAAGCGGTCGCCATTTTGTTGACTCTGTTCCATCTGGGCATTACAGATATCAGATTGGGACCGAGTCTGCCGGCCTTTATCACCCCGAATGTGTTGGACGTTCTGGTTAAGAATTTTAAGATTAAACCGATCACCACCCCGGAAGAGGATTTGCAAACCATTCTTGGTTAATTTGCACGGAGGCGGGGCTTGTAGGCTTCGCCTCCGGTTTGCTTTATCAATAAAGGAGAAATCTCATGCAATGCCCAGGACAGGATAGCCGGTACTGGGATGAGGCGGCCATTTTCGAGGCCAAATGTCCCAACTGCGGAAGCGAAGTCGAGTTTTTTAAGGATGATTCCACCCGTAAATGTGCCAATTGCGGTCAGAAGATTTTAAATCCGCGGACTGATTTTGGCTGCGCCTCATATTGCCCTTACGCCGAACAATGTCTGGGTGAATTACCGCCGGAGTTATTGGCCAAGAAAAAAGAGCTGATCAAGGACCGGGTGGCCATTGAGATGAAACGGTATTTCGGGACGGATTTTAAAAGAATAGGCCATGCCAGCCGGGTGGCCCGGTATGTGGATGAGATCGGCGCTCTGCTGGTCGATGATAAAGAGGCGGCGGGGTATAGTCCGGCGGTGACTGGGATTGCGGGATATTTACACGATATCGGGATAAAAGAGGCGGAGCGGAAGTTTAACAGTTCAGCTGCTAAATATCAGCATCAGGAGGGTCCGCCGGTGGCCCGGGAGATTCTTTCTCGTCTGGTGGTCGATGAGGTGATAATTGATGAGGTCTGCGATATTATCGGACATCATCATACGCCAAGGCCTGATGAAACGATTAATTTCAAGGTCTTGTATGACGCTGATCTGATCACTAATCTTGAAGAAAATCAGAAAGAGGCGGCAAGTCCGCCGGAGCACCTGGCAAAGATTGTGGAAAGTTCTTTCTTGACTAGTCAGGGGCAGGAAGTTGCCCGTAAGGTTTTGTTGAAATAAAGGAACAACGATGAAAGTAAAGCGAAAGGTTATCGAGATTGATCAGGAATTGTGTAACGGTTGCGGTGAATGTGTTCCATCTTGCGCCGAAGGATCTCTGGTGATAGTAGATGGTAAGGCCAAGATGATTGCCGATAAATATTGTGATGGTTTAGGGGCCTGTCTGGGGCATTGTCCGACCGGCGCCTTGCGGATTATTGAGCGTGAGGCGGATGAATTTGATGAAGCGGCGGTGGAAGAATTGCTGGCCGGCAAGAAGAAGGCGCCGGCTTCTCCGCCACCGATTACCCCGCCGGTCGGCGGTTGTCCCGGCGGCATGTTGAAGACTTTTGCGCCGATGACTCCTTGCCAGGCCGCCAACCAACCGGTAAGTAACGGAGATCTGGCCTCAACATCCTCGGCTCTTTCCCATTGGCCGGTGCAGATCAGGTTGGTGCCGCCTACCGCCCCTTTTTTGAAGAATGCCGATCTGTTGGTCGCCGCTGATTGCACGCCGCTTGCATATCCGAATTTTCATCGAGATTTTTTGTCTGGTCGGGTGGTAATGCTTGGCTGTCCCAAGTTTGATGATGTTGATTCCTATGTGCAGAAGTTCGCCGAAATATTTACCAAGGCCTCGATCAAAAGCGTGCTGATTGTTATCATGGAGGTGCCGTGCTGTGCCAATATGCGGGCGATTATTCGGGAGGCGCTGAAGGTTTCCGGTCAGGATATTAAGGTGGAGGAAGCGGTAATCAGTGCGCGGGGCGAGGTGATTTCGCGCGGCAAGATGGGTTGATTCCTTGGTTTTCTTGAAAAATCATTATATCTTCAATTGGTCCAGGGCTTTGGCTTAAAGTTGATCAGGAAATTGTCTCTTGGAAATGGACCGGTTTTTTTTCTTTATGAAGGGATAAAAAGGTTGTAAGTATAAACCTTAATTTTGGGCTGACTGGATTACCTCCTGTAAGGGAAGTTTTATTTTTAGGGGTTAAGGAATGAAGAGAAAAACAGGTTTTCTGTTTAAGTTTGTGATCATTGCAGTTTTTTTGCTGGTGGCTGGCGGTCAGACCCAGGCGGGAAAGGTTATGCAGAAGTTTGTTTTGTCTTCAGCAATCGGTGGTCCCACGATTAATAGCGATGATTTTAAGGGTAAGGTGCTGCTGATTAATTTCTGGGCAACCTGGTGCCCGCCTTGTCGTACGGAAATACCTTCTTTGATTAAATTACAGGAAGAATTCGGGCCGGATAAATTTTCAGTTATCGGTATTTCTGAAGATACTTCCGAGCGGACGGTGGTTAATTTTGTCGCCAAGAGAAAGATTAATTACCCGGTGGCGATGACTACCAATAAAATTAAACGTGATTTTGGCGGGATCACCGGCATCCCTGCCAACTTTCTGATTGATCAGCAAGGGATGATCGTGAAACGTTATTGGGGGTTGATCGCACACGAGCAGCTCCAGCATGATGTGAATACACTTTTAGGTAAATAATCTGGGGAGTTGACGTATTTTTGATCATGCTTTGTGTTGGATAAAATATTTTTCAGCTTGACAGTTACCCGACAAATCTTATACTTTGAGCCGATGTCTGATAAAGGTTTTCAACATTTTCTAAGGAGAATTATCATGAACAAGAAGCTTCTCGTATTGGCAATGGCCTTGGCTTTTACCCTGAGCACCGTAGCGGCGATTGCAGCTACTACAAATTGTACGGTTACGGCCATTGATGGCGACACCGTTACTCTGGACTGCAAGAAAGCCGATGATCTGAAAGTTGGTCAGAAAGTAAAGGTTAAAGAGGCCAAAAAGAAAGGTGTCGAAGGCTGTTAATCAGTTTTAGTTTTATTGCTTTGTCGAGAGCTGTCCATGTAAAAGTGGGCAGCTCTTTTTTTATTTGGGCCCTGGTTTGCGGATACCATAAATTACGCAAGGATAAACCTGTTTTAAAATATACGGGCACATATAATCCAGACCATGATCAGAGCGACAAATAATTCAAAAAAGGTCGAGGCAATGGTCCCGACCAGGGCGCCAATTCCTGCCTGTGTCGCCTCTTTCAGATCTTTTACGGCAAAACATATTTCAAAGATAAAGGCACCGGCAAAGGTACCCAGGAAAATCCCTCCCGGTATCGGCAGAAAAATGCCGACCACCAGGCCGAGACAGGCCCCGATAACTCCGTATTTTGAAGAACCGAATTTCCTGCTGCCGATCCCGGCGATGACGTATTGTCCGGCCCAGGCCAGAAGGGACATGCCGGTCAGGGCCAGGAGGACAAAGGCGTTTAGCGGTTCAAAATCGGTCAACAGACCATGCAAGGCGGCGCCCAGCAGGATGATCGCGGTCCCGGGAAACACCGGGAACAGGGTGCCGATGACGCCGGCGATCATGAAAACATAGAGCATTATATTGAGTAACAAAATTTTACCCTGTTGCCAGTGAGTCTGAAAATTTGCTGATCCAGCCTTAACTGCGCGGATCCTGGTTGTTTGGTCAATGATTCAGGGTTAAAGCTGAGTTGAGCCGCTAGCCGGCTCAAACGAAACTTATGCCCTTGCGGTATAAAGCTGAGTTGAGCCGCTAGCCGGCTCAAACGAAACTTATACCCCTCAAGGGGGTACTAAAATGAGTGCCCTTGCGGTATAAAGCTGAGTTGAGCCGCACCCCAAGGGCACTTGTTATACTGCGCTAGCCGGCTCAAACGAAACTTATGCGCCCGGAGGAAGTGCCCTTGGGGTACCCTTGTGGTATAAAGTTTACATTTATTAAGGTCTCACTTATATTGCCAGCCCATGAATATCATTTATTCTATACTTTTAGGTGTTCTACAAGGAGCAACTGAGTTTCTGCCGATTTCCAGTTCCGGTCACCTGGCTCTGGCCGAGGCCTTTCTCGGTTTTGAGCAGGCGGGTCGGGCCTTTGACGTGGCTTTGCATCTTGGCACGCTCTTTGCCGTTGTCATCTATTTTCGCAATGACCTGTGGTTGATGGCCAAGGCCTTGGTGTTTTTTAAGGATGATAAGGATGATTATCCTTTTCTGCGCAAACTGGCTATTTATATTGCTCTGGCGACGGTCCCCGGAGTGGCGGCTGGTCTGTTGCTTGGTGGTGCCTCGGAGATGATTTTCCGCCAGCCTCTGCTTGTGGCTATCGCTTTGGGGAGTATTGGCCTGCTTCTTTTGTGGGCTGAAAAGTCCGGAAGTCATATCCGGAAATTTGAGACGATCGGGATTCGCGATGCTCTCCTTATTGGGCTGGCCCAGGCGCTGGCGATTGTGCCCGGGGTATCAAGAAGTGGAATTACCATGACGTGTGGATTATTTCTGGGATTTAATCGGCAGGCGGCGGCCAAGTTTTCTTTTTTGCTGTCGATTCCGATAATATTGGGTGCCGGGGTATATGAATCACCGGAGATTATCAGGTCTGGACTGGCTCCGGACCAGTTTTGGTGTTTTGTGGCGGGCTTTTTTTCTTCCGCCATTTCCGGGTATTTTTTTATTACCTTTCTGTTGAGGTTCGTCAGGACCAGAACTTTTGAAATATTTGCCTATTATCGTTTGGGGCTGGCAGCCTTGGTTTTTTTATCCCTGGCTCTCGGTTGATAAAAAAGGAGTAAAAAATGGACGCGAGTGATCTGCCGGAGAAGGAGGCAAAAGTTTACGAAAAAATATGTAAAAAATACAAGGTTGGTTTCGATACCCTGAAGGTTCGTGATTGCGCCTTGAAGATCCTGCAGGTCGAAGATCTGGAGCCCCTTTTGGTTGGCAAAGACCCTTTTGCCGATGTTGCCGACTTTCCTTTCTGGGTCAGACTCTGGGAATCGGCGATTATATTGTCTGATGTTATCGCCAGCCTGCCGGGCGGGAAAGAAACTAAATTGCTTGAGTTGGGTGCGGGTCTAGGCGCGCCCGGTCTGTTTGCTGCAGCCCATGGCTATCAGGTGACCTTGAGTGATTATGAACCACATATTCTTGATTTCCAGAGGGTGAGTGCGGCGGTCAACGGACTTAATAATATCGAATTCAGGATAATTGACTGGAATAAGCCGCCCAAGTTACCTCTTTACGATAAAATCATCGGGGCGGAGATTTTGTTCCGAAAGGATTTTTTTGCGCCATTGTTAAAGATTTTTCGGAAATTTCTGGCGCCGGGCGGGGAAATATATCTGGCCCATGATGTCAGACGTAAAAGTCTGCCGGCATTCTTGAATCTGGCGGAGAAGTATTTCGAGATCGCTTTCAGCACCAGGAAGATAAAGGACGAGGATTCGGAGATTACGATTATAGTTAATCGTCTTCGACCGTTATTATAAGGCTTGCGTTGCGATGAGAGGGGATCGTCTGAATCCGTTGGTGGCATGCATGATTTCCGGACATTGGTAAATAAGTGAGGAAACTCTTTTGCGAATAATGATTGTAGGCGCGGGGCAGGTCGGTTGTTTCCTGTGCGAAAAGTTGTCGATTGAGGGTCAGGAAGTAGTATTGATCGATCGGGACGAGAGCAAGTTGCGTCGGATTGAGCAGGAATTAAATATCATGACCGTTCACGGGAGCGGGGCTTCGGCCAAGGTGCTTGAAGAGGCCGGGATCGATAAAACCGATTTGTTTATCGCGGTAACCGACAGCGATGAGGTAAACCTGGTCGCCTGTATCATGTCCAAGCAGTTTGAGGTCAAGACCAGGATCGCCAGGGTTCGTAATGAGGATTTTTATCATCAAGGCAAGGCCCTGACTAAAAAAACTCTGGGCATTGATCTTTTGATCAGTCCAGATCTGGCGATGGCCGAGGAGATATTTCAACTCAGTACCCGTTCATCGGCCTTTGAGGTGGCGGAATTTGCCGATGGTCAGGTGGTGCTCGCCGGGTATGTTCTTCATGAGGGTAATAAAACGGTTGGCAGGTCCCTGCAGGACATGCACGATTTTCCCGGGGTCATGGTTTCGATCGTCCGGGGAGATAATACAATTATTCCCCGGGGCAATGATGTTATTCAGGCTGAGGATAAGGTATATCTGGTGGCACGCAAAGAGGATTCCCGCGCGGTGGAGAGTTTTTTGAATATTGCCAGCCGCCAGGTGAGACGAGTTTTTATTATTGGCGGTGGCACTATCGGTTACCTGGTGGCGCGTCGGATGGAGCAGAATAGGATGGGTGTCCGGGTTGTGGAGAAGGACCTGGAGCGATGCAAATTTTTGACTCAGCATCTTGAGAACAGTGTGGTTTTAAATTGTGATGGTCTGGATTCTCATGCCCTGATGGACGAAGGGATTGACCGGGCTGATCTGGTGGTGGCGGTGACAAATACTGATACCAAAAACATCCTGACCAGCCTGATGGCCAAGCATTATGGTGCCAAGAAATGCATAACTCATCTTAAAAAGGCAGATTTTATTCCCATGCTCGATGAGCTCGGCATCGATATGGCCTTGAGTCCCAGGCTGGTTGCCGCCAATATGATTCTACAGTTTGTGCGGGCCGGTGGTACTACTGTCTCGGTGGCCACCTTGATGGGTAGTAACGCCGAGGTGGTTGAGCTTAAAGTGCCGGATAAAAAAAGGTTTAAGGATGTGCCTTTGAAATCATTGCATTTCCCAAAAGGGGCCATTGTCGGGGCGATAGTCCGTGAAGAGAAGGTGATTATCCCCAAGGGTGATACCATCCTTAAGGTAAATGATAATCTGGTTATTTTCTTTTCCCGAGACGCCTTGCCAGCGGTGGAAGAGTTTTTTGAGTAATACAAGGTGATCTATGCGGACCGGCGGTGTTCTTAATATATTCGGGAAACTTCTTATCCTGATTGCCCTTTGTTTACTTAGTCCTATTCCTTTCAGCATATATTTCAATGATGGCATGGTAATGACATTTTTGAGCTGTTCGTTGATTGGCACCATATCGGGTTTTACCCTGGTTGCCTTGTTTGCACCGGAAAGTGATCTGGGCTACCGGGACGGCTTTGCGGTTGTAGTTTTAAGCTGGCTGGGCCTTGCCATTTTAGGGGCCTTGCCGTTTTATTTTTCCGGGGAGATGAATGCCTTTGTCGATTGTTTTTTCGAGTCGATGTCCGGTTTTACCACTACCGGCTCCACCATTCTTACAACCGTTGAGGTATTGCCGAAAAGTGTTCTTTTCTGGCGCGCCTTGACCCATTGGATCGGCGGGATGGGAATTATTGTCTTGTCCCTGGCGATTATGCCGTTGCTCGGGATTGGCGGGATGCAGCTTTTCCAGGCCGAGATGCCTGGGCCGACCAAAGATCGACTGGCTCCGAGGATCCAGGACACGGCGCGGATCTTGTGGAGCGTTTATCTGCTTTTTACCCTGGTTGAGATTCTGCTGCTGATGATCGGCGGGCTGGATTTTTTTGATGCGACCTGTCATGCTTTTGCCACCTTGGCTACCGGGGGATTTTCGACCCATACCGCCAGTGTCGGTTATTTTAACTCGGTTTATATTGAGACGGTGATTATTGTTTTCATGTTCCTGGCCGGGGTCAACTTCAGCCTGCATTATCGGGTCTTGAGCGGCAAGTTGTCGGCCTACTGGCAGAACGAAGAATTTCGTTTTTATGTCGGGATCAGTCTTTTTGCCATTGTGCTTCTGGTCTTAGTCAATATGTATCACCATGTTTATGATAATTTGGGGGACAACATCCGGACGGCGTTTTTTCAGGTTTTTTCCATTCTGACCACCACCGGTTTCGGGACCGCTGATTTTGAACAATGGCCGCCGGTCTGCAAAGTTCTGCTTGTCTCTTTGATGTTTGTTGGAGGTTGTGCCGGTTCGACCGGCGGCGGCATCAAGGTGGTGCGGGTTCTGTTGTTCTTCAAATATGCCAGAATGCAGCTTACTCATCTGGTTCATCCTCGGTCGGTCAGCGCGATCAAGATGGGCAAGATCAAGGTGCCGCAGGAGGTAATGCTTTCGATTCTTGGTTTTTTTGCCCTTTACATCGCTTTCTTTTTGTTGGCCACCTTGCTGGTTACCGCTTTGGGGGTTGATGTCTTAACCGGCTCTACTGCAGTAATTGCTACTTTAAATAATATTGGACCAGGTTTGAATCTGGTTGGACCGGCCCAGAATTTTGGCCACCTGCCGCCTCTTGCCAAGCTGGTTCTGTCCTTTTGTATGTTGGCCGGGCGTCTTGAGCTTTATACAGTGGCAGTACTTTTGACCCCTGATTTTTGGGCCATGGCCCGTAAACCTGTCTGGCGCTGGCAGTTACAGGGCACTGGTAAATAATGAGATGACACTTTCTTTGAGCGAGTTTGAATATGATGTTCTGGTGATTGGCGCCGGTCACGCCGGTTGCGAGGCCGCATTGGCTGCGGCCCGGATGGGATGCAAAACCGGGATTGTCATGATTAACGCCGATGGGATCGGTGCGATGTCTTGTAATCCGGCGATTGGCGGTCTGGCCAAGGGCCATCTGGTTAAGGAGATAGATGCCCTGGGTGGCGAAATGGCTAAAAACATTGATGCCACCGGCATCCAATTTCGCCGGTTAAATACAAGTAAAGGTCCGGCCGTCTGGTCTTCCCGGGCCCAGGCCGACCGCCTGCTTTATCGCTTGCGGATGAAGGAAGTATTGGAGGGTCAAAAAAATCTTGAAATAAGGCAGACGGTTGCCGATCGTTTTCTGGTCGAAGATGGTCGGGTTTGCGGGGTTATCACCTCTCTGGAAGAGGAAATCCGGGCCCGCAGCGTTATCGTTGCCACCGGCACTTTTTTAAACGGGTTGATTCATATCGGACTGAAGAGTTTCCCGGCCGGTCGCATGGGTGATGCCCCTTCTTTGAGCCTGCCGGGAGATTTGAAAAGGCTGGGTTTTGTCATGGGCCGCATGAAGACCGGCACCACCCCCCGGCTGGATGGCAGCACCATTGATTATACGGACCTTGAACCCCAGGGCAGTGATGATCCGCCCAATCTTTTTTCATTTTCCAGTCGTGAAGCTAAACAGCCGCAATTCCCTTGTCATATAACCTACACCAATTCCCGGACCCATGAGATCATCAGGCAGGGTTGTGATCGATCTCCGATGTTTACCGGGATTATCGAAGGGGTTGGGGCCCGTTATTGTCCGTCGATTGAGGACAAAGTAGTACGATTTCCGGAGAAGGATCGACATCAGATCTTTCTGGAGCCGGAAGGGATTGATACCGTTGAGGTTTATCCCAATGGCGTCCCGACCAGTTTGCCGATTGACGTGCAGGTCGCAATGTTAAGATCGATTAAGGGTCTGGAAAATGTCAAGATTATCCGGCCTGGATATGCCATTGAGTATGATTATGTCGATCCGCTCGAGCTGGCCCCTTCTCTTGAAACAAAAAGGGTGAAAGGTCTTTTCCTGGCCGGGCAGATTAATGGCACCTCGGGCTATGAAGAGGCCGCCGCCCAGGGCCTGATTGCCGGAATTAACGCGGTCCGTTATGTCAGGGCAGAAGAACCCCTGATTCTTGATCGGGCTCAGGCTTATATCGGAGTGCTGATTGATGATCTGGTGACCCGCGGCACCAAAGAGCCTTATCGTTTGTTTACTTCCCGGGCCGAATATCGCCTGCTGTTGCGGGAGGATAATGCCGATCTCCGGCTGCGGGACATTGGTCGTCAGATGGGTCTGGTGTCCGATGAAGAATATGAGTTATTCAAGAAGAAAAGGCAGGCCATTGAGCAGGGGGTGGAGTGGTTGCAGAAAACAACGGTTAACCCCACTGCCGAGATAAACCTTCGCCTTCAGGAAAATAACAGCGCAAATCTTAAACAGCAGGTGACCGTCGCTGACTTATTGCGGCGGCCCGAGCTGAACATGGGCCTGCTGGCTGAGATCATCGGAATGGAGCTAGGAGTGGAGTCATGGGTGGCGGCGGAAATTCAACTGCAGGTTAAATACGAAGGGTATATTAAGCGGCAGAAGGAACAGGTTGACCGGTTTAAGAAGTTTGAGGCCATCGCCTTGCCTGAGGCTCTTGTTTACTCCGAGTTGCCAGGATTATCGGCCGAGGTGGTGGAGAAACTTTCCAGGGTGCGGCCCCGATCTTTGGGACAGGCTTCGCGTATTTCAGGTATTACTCCAGCCGCTATTTCCGTCCTGCAGGTATATCTCAAGAAGAACGGACTTATCTAGTGATGTAACTTCTTGATTTGAGATAACTACTGGAAGTAGGTTGTTTATTTATTTGTCCCTAGGCTAAGGTCATCTCAAAAAGCACTCTTTATACCACAAGGGTACCCCAAGGGCATTTCCTGCGGGCGCATAAGTCTCGATGTCTCGTTAACTCGCTTATCGGTTTGAGCTTTCTAGCAGCTCAACTCAGCTTTATACCGCAAGGGTATAAGTTTCGTTTGAGCCGTCTAGCAGCTCAACTCAGCTTTATACCGCAAGGGTATAAGTTTCGTTTGAGCCGTCTAGCAGCTCAACTCAGCTTTAAAAGCACATAAGCAAGCGGAAAATTTTTTACCCGCCGGCTTATGTGCTTTAAGCAGGGTTACATCTTGGTGAAGTATTCTTTCTCCGCCCCGCATTTTGGGCAGACCCAATCATCCGGCAGGTCCTTAAAGGCAGTTCCTGCTTCAATCCCGTTTTCTGAATCACCTTCTGCCAGGTCGTAAACATATCCGCAAGGGCATTCATATTTATCCATTTTCATTCTCCTTTTATTTAATTTTTGATTTATAAATTTTGTCTCAAAAAAAGTTTATATAAGTCTCACTCCAAAATTTCCATTTCACGGCCACAACAAAGCGGCACTTGCTGGCCGGTCTTGACGTTCATGTATTTGTTGCAGATCGCGCAATAATAGGCACAGTCCTCCATGGCCTTATGCTCGCTCCATTCGGTTTTACCGCCGGTTTCATCTTCGATCACGAAGCGGGCCAGATTCTCTTTGACCGGGATGTATTCGCCGATAGGGTTCAATTTTTTATTGAACTTCATGCAGTCTACCAGTACCCGCCAAAGGACCTCCATGTTTGATGTTTCGCTGGGGGTTTCCGGTATGAATTCTACCAAGTTTCTGTCGATGTTTATTTTCATCTTCTCACCCGCAGGTTGAATTTAAGTATTTAGTGTAGTAGTAATAATTACTAATTATTAATTACCGAATAGTCAAATTAATTTTTTGATATTCTCTTATATTAAGAATATCACTTTCATTGGATATTGTTAAAATTTACCAGTTGCAAATTTGTTTCTTCAATCTTAGGGCTCTGCAGGAGGGTAAGTTTGGATTCAAAAAAAATAAAAATAGAAAAAACCTTACATCGTGAGCAAATTGCCTCATTCTTACGGATGATGGCTGCCGCGATTGAAGGGCAGGGTGGAGATGATCTTGAAGATTACGGAGTTGACTTGCATTCGTTTAACAAGCTTAAACTAGGCCTGGTGAGACAGCAAGGCGGCCAACTGACACTTACTATCAAGGTTAAAACTTCGGAGATTACCGGCATGAACAAAGGAAATGAGATGGATTTTGAGGATGTGGCCGAGACAAAATATCGGCCCTTGAAAAAGATAATCAAGGCCAGTTTTAATCAGATCAAAACTTCTGTTGCCGAAAATAAACTTCCTGCCGCCGCTGTGCTAGATGAATTTTTGGCTCAGGTTAAAACTATGACTTCCTACCAGGGATTTGGGGATGAGTATTACGGTGTGTTTAATGAAGCCTGCCGGGAATTAAAGGAGGCCTTTCGAAATAAAGACTTGGCAAGCTTTATTGATCTTTGCGCCAGGGTCGACAACTTGCACAAGGAATGCCATGCCCGTTACAAGTGAAATAGACGGTAGAGATTTTATGGCGTCTCTTTCGCTTCATTTCTGACCATTGCGACCACTTGATTTCGGCCTCTTTCTTTGGCTTTGTAAAGGCAGGCATCGGCTTTTTTGAAAAGTTTGTCCGGGTTACCTTTTTCCTGACTGTCTTTAAAGGCAACTCCAAGGCTGATTGTCAGCCTGATTGTGTAATTGTCAAAACGGAATACACTTTCCTCAATCGCGATTCGCAGTCTTTCGCAGACCAGTATTGCTTGTTCCCATGAAGTTTCCGGCAGGATGAGCAGGAATTCCTCGCCGCCGTAGCGGCCAAGTTCATCGTACCCCCTTAGTTCATGGGACAGGATGTGGGCAATCTCGTTTAAGACAAAATCTCCGCATTGGTGACCATAGGTATCGTTTACTTTTTTAAAGTGGTCTATATCCGCTACAACTAGAGCCAGGGGGCGGTTCCGGCGGGTGTGCAGGATCAATTCATTTCGTAGCTTGGTCATGATATTACGGCGGTTTGGGATCTGGGTTAAATCATCAATATGGCTTAAGGTCTCAAGCTCTTTTTTCGATTTAAGTAACTGGTTTTGGTAGGTAACCCAGTCGGTGATATCAAAGACCGAGATTAACACCTGACCGGTAATATCGTCTTCGGTTTTGATCGGGGAGAGAATTACCGTCTGCTGCATGGGAGATAATTTGTTTCCCAGGTAGGAACGTCCTGCATGAAAGGGGAACATGGCCTGGTGTACTTTATGGGTAAAAAACACCGGTTGGCCGGACCTTATTACTTCCCGAGCTTTTTTGACCAACCCTTTTTTGACCAGTTCAGGAAATAATTTATGGATCGGTCTCCCCATCGCTTCTTCCCTGGAAATCAGGCTGTGCTCCGCCATCCATTTGTTCCAGAAAACAATATGCAACGAAGGGTCGATGACCGCAGTTCCGATACTGAGGTGGTCCATTAATTGGACAAAGTCGATCATAAATTATCTTTGAAAAATTAAATTGAAACTCTTTCCGTCTGTTCGTGAGTTGAACATACGGAGCGAAACCTAGTCCCCTCAGCCCGGAGGGTTGCAGGTTCTCATCCCCAACGAGTGGTTAGTGCGCGAATTTGATGGCAACATCCTTACATCTGTTGATCCCTCTTGGCTTGAAGTCTCACAACGTTGCTATCTGCCACGAGTAAATTCAATCAACTATCCGAATTTAAATGTTTTTTAACTGATATTTCTATTGTGGCACAAAAAGAATGGAAAATAAAAGATGTATTTTTTCCTGGAAGAATAAATAGAGCAGACTGGCCAGGGAAAGGAATGGTCCGTATGGGATTACGGTCTTGCCTCCTTTTCGTTGTTTGATCATCGCGCCTATTCCGGCGACGGTTCCCATAACTGAGCTGCCGAATACGACAAAGGGAAGTGACTGCCAGCCCAGAAAAGCGCCGATCATGGCAAGCAATTTGATGTCACCACCACCCATCCCGGCTCTTTTGGTAAACAGATAGTAGGTCCCAGCTATGGCGTAAAAGCTTCCTCCTCCGAGGAGGATGCCCAGTCCGGAATTCTGCCAGGTGACAAACGGGTTAAAAAAAGATAAGCCAAAACCGATGATAATGCCCGGCAGGCTGATAACGTCCGGAATAATTTGATGATGAGAGTCAATGAAGATAATGACCAGCAAGGCGGCGCTGAATATAAAGTAGATTGGAAATGCCACCGATATGGAGAATTGCAGATAAAGGGCCAGAGATAATAAAGCCATGGCTAATTCCACCACCGGATATTGCCAGGAGATCGATTGGTGGCAGGAGCGGCAACGTCCTTTCAGGAAAATAAAGCTGATGATCGGGATATTGTCGTACCAGTGGATTTCCGTTGCGCAATTTGGGCAATGTGAGGCCGGAAAGACTATGGATTTGTTCTCGGGCAGACGCAGGATGACCACGTTGAGAAAGCTGCCGATCATGCTGCCGAATATGGCGAAAAATAGAGGGATCAAGATTGAGTAATCCATGAATAACCTGTGTTTATTGATTAAGAGTAGTAGGTTTGACTTTGAGAAAATATATCAGAAGAATATACATGTATCCCTGTCCTTTTGCATCATTATCCCGGTTGTAAATATTTCTGATATTGAATAATCATGATCTAAATGATATCTGTATCACAGATTCCACGATGTGGCATAGTGGTTCGGTGTGCGAGGTATGAGGGCGGCCGGATTATTTAGGTTGTAAATTGTCTGCCAAGGGTAGAAAATGATGCAAAAGGCATATCGCCGTTCCTTATCGGGTGAAATAATCGGGCTGGATTTTTTTAAGGAAATCATGGTCTGGGTGAAGATAGATCTATGGACACCATTATTCCCCTCTTAATGATAGGATGGAATTGCTTTTAATGTAGGTTTTCAAGATTAAATATCCCGGAGGACAGTCTTGAGTCCGGCAAGGAATAATTTGTGGTGGATGATTTGTCTATTGAAAATGAAAAGTTGGTAAATTCTTTATTAGAGGCCCTGAGGCAGAGTGATGAAAAAGGTTTACTGGTCAGAAAGTTATTAGGAGAGTTGCTGGTAAGCCAGGACGGTATTTCTTTACTGAATGTCTTGAAGGAAGAGAAAAATCCCGGGCAGCCAAACCAGTTGTCCGGGGGGGGGGGCAAGGTCAAATCACCTTCTGGTGATCAATGGAAAACCGGGCAGGCTGTACGCAGGATGTCGGTTAACGGCAGGGTTATTGTTGTCCCGGAGGCCAATATATCTTTAATTAAAGAGATCGATGAGAAAAGTCGGGAAAAATATGTTAAAAACAGTCGAGTACCTTTGAATGACTTCCGTCGTTTCATGCACGGTCTTGCCGGTCAGTTTAATGGTGAGCTTTCGACGATTAAGGACAGTAAACTCAAGAAGATTGTTCTTCCGGTTATGGTTCCCCACGGGTTTGGTTTGCCCGATCTGCCGGACAAAAGGGCGGACGCCGCAGTTTTAGTTCACGAAGGGCATTGGAACGGGGTTATCCTGTGTACCGAGGTAGGTGGAACGGCAGGGGAAATGTCGGAGTTCACGCCGTCTGGAAACGGTGATGAAGTAGGCACCGGACTCTTGGATAACGGCGAACAAGTTTTGTTGATCAATGTGGTTTCTCTTTTGAAGCGGGAAGGTTTTCTTGTCATGGTCTGAAAAACTTATTTTGTTGTGGTTCGGATAATATCAGAGTTTGTTTGGTCTTCTTTTTTCGGAGGAATTTCCTATGGGTAAATTAGTCAACAAACGTCACAACACCAGAGTACCTTTTCAGGCCACAGTTGATCTGGTATTTGCTGATCGGGCCTATGATAACCTCGAGACGGGCAATTTGAGCATGAAAGGGGTCTTTGTGCCGAATATTTCCGGGCACCAGGTGGGTGAGTGCTGCGACATGGTCCTTCATCTTTCCGGGACCAGTAGTGATGTTCTGGTCAAGATGAAGGGGAAAGTGGTCCGGGTTGATGATGGGGGAATCGGACTGGGATTTTATGAGATAGATCTGGACAGCTTCTATCATCTGAAAAATATTGTATACTATAATTCCGGAAATCCGGATGTGCTGGAAGATGAATTTCTTGATTTTGTTAAAGAATCCGTGACTGAAGATGATTGAGCTATTTGCCGGAGGATTGATAACATTTCAGGCCATCTTTTGACTCCGGAAATGGATTGTCGATATTATCTGGACTACTCCGGGCGCAATTTGGAACCGCAAAGGGTCTTTTTCCAATTATAGCATGCGTAGCCCACAAGGAAGCGATAGAATACTGAGAGTGGTAAAAATAGCCTGACGTTGCTGGACCAGCTTAAATAAATCAGATAAAAGAAAAAACTGGAGAATGCCGGGGAATGACGACACGTGAGAGACGGGAGAATGTCAGGGTCACTTTTCGAACTACTACAATTCTGAAATTTGCCGATCAGATTTATAAGGAGTGTGAAACAACCAACGTCAGTGTGGGAGGGGCCTTTGTTAATGGAATAAAAGGGCCGAAGAAAGGCGATCAGTGCGAGATTATCCTGCACCTGATTGGCCGGACCAGCAATCTTAGTTTGGAAATGGTCGGCGAGGTTGTCCGGGTAGAGGACAGTGGCGTGGGGCTTCAATTTATCAAAATTGATGATGATAGCTTCTATCACATGAAGAATATTGTTTACTTCAATTTCAAAAATCCTGAGGAACTAGGCGATGATTATCAGGATTATGTTTCCGAGGATGATGATATTTATCAGGGGCTGTTAGCTGAAGATGAGCTTAATGTTGTGCTGTTGGATGATGATGATTACGGGGCTTCGGAGCTTGATCCGGATATCCTTGATCAGGTGAAATCTCACAGAGGGGATTTGCTCAACGATTAGAAGGAGAGATAAATGGCGCTGATGCAGCTTACGATCATTCCGCTGGGGACAGGTTCTCCCAGTGTAGGGGAGTTTGTGGCCCACGTTCAAAAGGCCTTAGGCAAAGAAAATGTTTCTCTGCAGCTTACAGATATGGGCACGATAATTGAGGGTGACGCAAAGGAACTTTTGGCCATAGCCGCCAAATTGCATGAGATGCCTTTTCAGAAAGGGGTGCAACGGGTGGTAACTCAGATTAGCCTTGACGATCGGCGGGACAAGAAGGTGAGGCTTGGTGATAAGATCGATTCAATCTCCAGTCGGATGCGGATCAAGGGTGAGTAGCGCTTTAAGGTATTGATTTGTTTGTTGATTTTACTGTGTAACTCTTCTGGTTTTGTCGAAAAGTTGCTTTGAGTTATAAGCAGTTTGTCGCGACATCTAGAGATGTTGTTGTCTCTGTCTTGTATTTTTTTGGCCATTCTGTTTAAATTCAGTGTCGTGATTAGTTGTATTTTGGGAAGAGATGGTCTTGGCTCTAATTAGTTATTTGACCGAGCCTTTGATGATAAATCAAAATATCAAGCACTGCCTGGATGCAATGCGAAATCAAATGATTATCAGCTAATTATACTAATTTATCTGTAAATTATGTCTGCTAAAAACAAAAAAGATAAACTGCGTAAGGCGCCGCTCTATGTCCTGCTTTTTTCCTTGGCGATCTGGATGCTGGGCGTAGCCAGCGGTGAACCCAATATGGTTCTTCAGCAGGCCGTGCAGATTTGTTTGAGTTGTATAGGTATTGGCTAGTATGGGATTTGTCAGGAAATGGGTGCAGATAGTTTTCGGTTTCGTGATGAACGGTTATTGGGCTTTTCCCTTTACCCGTAATATTTACCAGGGGCCATTAAAAGTAATATGTGCCCCCGGTCTTAATTGTTATTCCTGTCCGGCCTCCACTACTTATTGCGCGATGGGCGCTCTGCAACAATTGATGGCCGGCATACGATTTTCTCTTGAAAGCGGTCAGTATTATCTGGGGGGGTCGATTCTCGGGTCTTTAGGTGTGCTGGGCGGGCTGTTTGGCCGGATGGTTTGTGGCTGGGCCTGCCCATTTGGCTTTGTCCAGGAGATGCTTAACAAGATTCCTTCCCCAAGTTTTTCAGTTCCCCGTGTTTTGCGGTTTTGTAAATATTTTGTTCTGGTATTTATGGTTTTTCTGCTGCCGCTCCTGGTTGTGGATGAGTTTGGTGGCGGCAGCCCCTGGTTCTGTAAGTATATTTGCCCCGCGGGCACTTTGGAAGCGGGGTTGCCGATGCTTATTCTGCAACCTGATCTCAAATCGACCCTGGGGGTTTTATTCTTAAATAAATTTGTTATTATGATTATGTTTGTCGGTTGGAGTATTGTTTCCAGTCGGCCTTTTTGTCAGACATTATGTCCCTTGGGCGCTTTTTACGCTTTGTTCAGTAAGGTTAAATTGATTAAATTAAGGTTTGATGAGGCCAAGTGTACCGCATGTAAGGCCTGTCATCCCGTCTGCCCGATGGGAGTAAAGTTTAACGAGTCGCCTGATGATCTGGAATGTATTACCTGCCTGAAATGTATGAATCAGGCATGTAAATTTGATGCCATATATCTTGAGATTGGCGGTGTGTCGGTGGGTTCGCGCAGAAATCTTGCACCGGTTGCCAGGGAGAATGTATAGAACTTTGGGAGAATTTATGATGAGGCGTTTGTTGTTGGTGATTTTGATTGTTTTGCTTGGCGCGGTTTCGGTCGAAGCAAAGATGGTAAGTGTGAAAGGCGCGCAGGTGAATATGCGTTCCGGCCCTGGGCAAAAGTATTCAATTCTTTGGGAGTTGGGAACCGGTTATCCTTTAAAGGTTGAGGAATCCAAAGGCGGTTGGTACAAGGTCTCAGATTTTGAGGGTGATCTCGGCTGGATTTACAGTGGGGTGGTGTCAGATCAAGCCCACATGATTGTTAAAAAGAAAAGAGTCAATGTCCGTTCCGGTCCTGGCCAGAAATATAAAGTAGTTGGCAAGGCTAATTACGGAGTGGTTTTTCGCACTTTGAACAGACAGGACGGCTGGGTTGAGGTTAAACATGAAAACGGTCTGGTCGGTTGGGTCGAGCGTAGTCTTCTCTGGGGGTGGTAGGCCGCCGGATTTTTCAAACAGATTTAAGCTCTACTCTGAAAAAGCCGGCGGCAGTTTATAATGAAATTATTTCTGTTTGATTTTCTGTTTGATTTGGGCCGCTAATTTTTTTGCCTCGGCTAATCTCTTAGGAGATAACACCCCTGCCGCCTGGTCTCTGTTTTGTTTGTTTTTTTCGTCACCTTTTGCGGTTGAAACATCAAACCAGGCATAGGCCTGGATTAAATCTTGTACTACTCCCTCGCCTTTGGCATACATTATTCCTAAGTTACACTGGGCGCTGATTATGCCTTGCTCCGCCGCTTTGGTATACCAGTAGGCGGCCTTTGTAAAGTCCTGCCGTACTCCTTCTCCGGTGTAATATTTCAAGGCTAAATTGTTTTGGGCATCAGCATGACCTTGCTCGGCCGCTTTGGTGAACCATGAGGCGGCCTCTTTGTCGTCCTGTTGGACTCCTTGGCCCAAGTTGTACATAACCCCGATATTATACTGGGAGTCAGTGTGCCCATGTTGGGCGGCTTCGGTAAATAAGCTGGCCGCCTGTTCGTAATCCTGGGGGGTTCCTTTGCCCTGGTAATTTATATTGCCTAAGTTGTAAAAAGCAACCACCAGATCCTGCCCCGCAGCTTTTGAATACCATCTGATAGCTTCTTCGTAATCCTGGGTTACTCCTTCTCCTTTTTCATACAGATATCCTAAATTGTATTGGGCAATTGCAAGCCCTTGTTCCGCCGCTTTTGTATACCACCAACTGGCTTCCTTGTAGTCCTGAGTGACTCCTTCGCCTCTTTCATACATGTCCCCTAAATTGTATTGGGCATTAGCATGCCCCTGTATTGCGGCTTTGGAGTACCAGGAAAAAGCTTTTTTGTAATCTTTGGGACCGCCTTTGCCTTCGGAATACATATAACCAAGATTATATTGCGCTCTGGCGTGTCCCTGTTCCGCTGCTTTGGTGTACCAGTACGCCGCTTTCTTGTAGTCTTGTACTTCTTTAATTATGTCGTAGAGATATCCTAAATTATATATGGCGTTAATGTCTCCCTGCTCAGCCAGGGGGGTCCATTCCTGGATAGCAATCGCGTAATCACCTTTTTGCGAGGCCTCAAAACCTTTCTGGAAATCAGCGGCATTTACTTGAGGCACGGCATAGGCTAGAAGTGAAAAAAACAGAATTATTGACAATGAAACTCTACACATTAGAACTCTCCTGTGATTATTTGTGATTATGTTGTTGAATCAGTTTTAAATTGCTGTCGTCAATAAGCACATCTTTGTAGTTTCTTTTTGGCATTGACAACAGAACACATGGACTCGTGATGATTTGGGCATAAGATTTGTCTGGATCAGGTTCTTTTACGGCAACCGGTAGATTTATCTTCCCTTCATCTATTTCAGCCAGATTAGCTGATAAAGATAAGGAATATCCGGTGCTTGGTTTATTTCCCAATGAAATCAGGAAAATTTGATCGGTTTTGAAGTCAATTTCTGAAGTAGTTTTTGGTGGGGGGCGGCCGATAACAGATGAAGAAATATGTTTTAATGTTCTCTCAAGTTCCTTTTGGTGGCTGATGGGAATGATTCCCGCCTCGATGTTGCAAGTTTGCGATTCAAAAACAATATTAACCGGCAATGTTCCGTTATTTATACACCCGGCTAAGGTGAAAATTGCGATCCACAGCCAGCATAATTCGGCATTCCTCTGCAGCTTGAAGTTCCTTTTGGGATAAGTTTTCTTCTGCATGTTCATTATTGAACTTTTACTTTCTTTTTAATATTAAGTTTCTGTTTGGTACTGTTCAGCTGGAAACCATTATCGTGGTCCCCCATTGTCGTATTTGCGGCATTACCACCGATTCCGGTCAGGATATCTACCGTAAAATCGAGATTGTTCAGGTCGGAATTGGTTACTTCAATTCTGGACGTACTGCCAAGGACCGGATAGCTGCCGCAATTTTCACCATATTGGCATAACCATAAATCGTTATCGATGTCTGAGCCGCCGATAATATAATAGTTGCCGGGTAAGACATTGTTTAATGTGTAGCTATATTGTCCGTTTCCGATTGATGTGGAAATTCTTTGATCAACAAATTGATAATTTTCGTCCAACAATAATATCCATCCCGCCCCGGCATCGCCAAAATCGGATGACGAGGATACCTTCATGCTGACCATGACCTGAACACTATTGCCGCTAGTCAGGGTAAAGGTAACCGTTGTTAGATATGAATTATCGTTCAGCCCGGTACGGTCAACTGTAAGGGTATATTCTCCCAGGCCGTCAGCATCGACTGAGGTTGCGGCGACCGTTAACCAGTCTGCATTATCGGTAACGGCAGTGACTGAATCTGCCCCCCCTCCTACATTTGATAAGGTCAGAGTGGTGGATGTCTCGTGGCTGGCAAACGAAATACTTGATTTGGAGGTGACGATGATGGCGGGTAATGTTCCTCCCTGGGAAAGATTCTGAGCCGCGGTAACCGCCTTTAAGGCATCGATTATGCCATAACCGAACTGGTTGTCTCGACCGGTGGTGCCGGCCTCATTGCTGAGATCACCATTTTGGATCAGCGCATCAATGTCAGCTGGGGTCAGACCGGGATGAACTGCTTTCATTAAGGCCATGATTCCTGCGACATGGGGCGAGGCCATTGAGGTGCCATTATAGAATTTATATATTTCTGATAAACTGCCGCTTGAATCATCGACCAAGGTGCTTAATATTCCATCCGGCCGGCCATCGTTGTTTGAATCCGCCGTTACGTCCCCACCTGGGGCGGCAATGTCTATCATCGTGCCATAGTTGGAGTATGGAGCAAGCGCGTCATTATAATCAGTCGCGCTGACGGAAATTACATTTTCGTATGATGCCGGGTAAAATAATTGGGAGGTGTTGTCATTGCCGGCGGCGGCGATCACAATAACTCCGGCGGCTCTTGCTTCATCAAAAACATCCTGATCGGCCTGGGAGGCCCCAGACCCGCCAAGGCTCAAGTTAATGATATCTGCTTTCTGGGCCGGCACCGTCCCGCTGTCATTGCTCAGCCCGGCCGCAAAACGAACCCCTTCTCTGATGTCATAATTTGTTCCGCCGCCAATTCCTAAAACTCTGATTGGCATTAATTTTGCCCCCCAGGAAACACCGGCGACGCCACTGGCGTTGTTTGTCTTGGCCGCCACGGTGCCGCCAACATGGGTCCCATGCCAGCTGCTGCTCCCCAGATTAGAATTATCACCAGGATCGTTTGGGTCGGAATCAATGCCATTGCCGTCATTGGACATTGTGGGGTCAGAGACAAAATCATAGCCGCTCACCAGTTGACCTTGCAGGTCAGGGTGAGCAAGAACTATCCCGGTATCAATAATTGCCACGATGACATTGCCGGCCGCCGGGGTACCGGTGGTTATGTCCCAGGCCTGGGGCAGATTGATCGCCGGGTAATGCCATTGATAGCTGTAATAGGAGTCATTGGGGACCCGCGTCGGATGATAAATGAAATTTGGTTCGGCATATTCCACATCCTGACGTGCATTGAGTTTTTTTATTTCACCCAGGGTCAATATTTTGGCTAAGCTTTCCGGATTATGCACGGCCAGTTCGTCATAAACTGATGCAGGCGCCGGGGGATTCAATGATTGCGCGGTAATTATGGCTGAATGGTCCATGTTTGCAAAACGAATCAGGGTATCTCTGCCTGGATTAAAGTGCTGAATCTGATAATTAGTGGTGGATGTTGTATTTTGAATCGAATTTTTTAAGGTGGTTGCCTTAAATTTGACCACGGCCTCATTAATTTTGAAATCGGCGCCGGATCCTTTTGAGGTATTGGTGTTTAATGAGTTTGTCTGGCCGATACTCAAGACATACTTTGATATACCATTATATGCTTGGACGGTTATGTAATAATCGCCTTCCGTCATTATGTTTATTTCTTCAAATTCCCCGGTTGCCTCCGAATAATCGATTAAATTATATGAACTGTCAAACGCGTAAAGATCCAGGTCTCCCTGATAGGTGTCAGTGCCATTGAAATCAACCACCTGCATCTTGATCGTCTGATTTGCCTGCAGGTGGACGGCATAGACATCAAACTCGTCATAAAGTGTGGCAAAGATGTCACCGAAAACGCCGCCGGTGCCTGTTTTGCTGGCGAAACCATTTACCGTTGTGAAGTTTGCGATGCTCTGGGCTGTGGCAAAGGTATTATTACTGGTTTCGTCTGAGGTGGAGGGGTCGTTGATGTCGCTGTCGATCTGGATTCCGGCGGCAGAGGAAACAGTCCCCGATAATGAAACGGGAACCAGAGAAGAGAAACAGGTAATATTAATATTGGCGACATTGCCGGAAATGATGCCGCTGCCATTACTAACTGAGCAGGTGTGACCAGGCGGCGAGGAAAGGACTGAAATGTTATATATTTCTCCGGCGGTCATCAGGATGGGGAAGGAATAAGGGCCATTACTGCTGATTGACATGGTGTTGGCTGAGTTATTCTGTATGGTCATGGTGCCGGCAAGACCGCTGACCGTTCCTCCGATGGTGTAACCGTTTACGGCGGTAATTGTTATGGAGTCCGGGCTGCTGTCGGCAATCCCATCGTTGACGATAAGTTGAATGACATATTGTCCCATAACATCCGGGACAATATTTGGTCTGATATTATTGGTGCTGGAAAGTTCAGCCGTGCTGCCGACTGGTTTGCTGGTAATGGACCAGTTAAAGGTTAAAGAGTCGCCATTTTGATCGGAAGAGTTACTGCCGTTCAGGGTAACGGTTGCTCCGGTCGCGACAGTTTGGTCCATCCCCGCGTCAGCAACCGGGGTGTAGTTGATGGGAGATGATGACCCTCCGCCTCCTCCGCCACAACCAGAGAGAGGAAGAGTTGCCAGCATTCCTAATAAGATGACCCGTAGTAATTTTCTCATCTTCAACTTCCTCCTGCTTGGTTAAATGGAGAATTGCGCCGCTGGATATGGTTGCTGGAAATTAAGGACATGTCCAATTATAAATTAGTTAAAATACAAGAATGCGTGGCACGAAACAGGCGGCTTTATAATAGTTGCTGATTTGTAGATAGATATTAATTTTAAGTCTCCCAATTATTGCTCGGAGATGCAAGGCAAGAATATACCGAAATAATAGAATTTGAAAGAATTCTTTGCAACGAATTTTGGAAGGGCAGGTGTTACCGCAAGGTGTGCAATCATGTGCTATGATAGATAAAAAAAGGAGGGAGTTGCCAGAAAAAATAAGCCCGACAAAAAATGCCGGGCTTATTAATGTGTTATGGCGGAGAGAGAGGGATTCGAACCCTCGGTGGAGTTTAACCCCCACACTCGCTTAGCAGGCGGGCACCTTCAGCCACTCGGTCATCTCTCCTGAAGTATATACAATGGCGGAGGAAGTAGGATTCGAACCCACGGAACTTTCGTTCAACGGTTTTCAAGACCGCCGCCTTAAGCCACTCGGCCATTCCTCCACATATTTTATGCCATGATGTACCATTTCCGAATACGCATGTCAACATACATGGACTTTAAAAAACTTTGAGGGGGGGTGTTTTGTTTTAAAAAAACAAGGCCGACTTTCAGGGGGAGGGGAGAAAGTCGGCCTTTGACAAGAGGAAGAAGAAAAGTAAATGTTATCATGTAACAATAGCAATAGCTGTGCCAACATGGAGAAAATTCTCACTTGTTATGTTTAATCTCTCAGGGTTAATTCCCCGCCGCTTGCGGCGTATAAGCTAAGATGATACAAAAGGTTCATGAGTGAATATATCCACAAGAGCCATAATGTATCAGTTTTGTTGTATCATTTTGTTTGCCCAGCCAAGTATCG
>JAHJIY010000070.1 GCA_018823175.1 Pseudomonadota bacterium | reverse complement strand
GCAACACGGCAACGAAAAATCCATTCAAAATTATGTCAAGAAACAAGGTAAAACAAACCAATACAAAGAGCTGCTGAAACAGCAACTAACGTTGTTCTAGCACCAAATACCCCGCTGCTCTGCGGCGGGGTTGTTTATTAGTTACCGGCAGATATTATTATTGTCGGACATTATCAAAAAAAGCCGCATGCCCTAATTAATGCGGCTTTTTTGTTGTATTTTTTCGGCTAAAAAAGGAAGGACAAATCTGCAAAACAATTTTTATATGGATTATTTTTCGCCAAGGTTTGCTTCAATGACAAAATCTCCATTCTCGGTTTTGAATGGAATCATGATGGTCGGGGCATTAGAGTAATATGTGATTTCAACCCCTTTACCAACCACCATGGTGGGAGTTGATAAATCAAATTTATGGTCAAGCTTCGCTAGTTGTGCTTTGGCTCCGCCGCAGATCATGTTGGTAAGTTCGCCCACCGCGTCGGTTACCTCTTCATCTATTTTGTCCTTTGGTGGTTCCATCAGCATGTTTGCAACAATATTTAGGATGCATTTTTCGGTAAAACTTACAATCATGCAGCCACTTATTTTTTCCGAGGTCATGCCGATTATGCCGGTTACTTCACCGTAAGTGGCTACATCTTTTTTTAACTGTGGTTTTTGCGGTGTTACCGGCGTTTGGCACATGGTTTCGAGTACATTTTTGGTGGCGTTTAAAAAGGGATTTATGAATTCTGCCTTCATGTTTTATTCCTTAGATTATCAGCACTTATCGTAGAAGATGAAAACTGCAATTATAATCATGGTAGGTCGAATCAAAATTGTTTGTCAAGCGGCAAGATTATTTTTTCATTTCGAGTGGGTTTATTAGAACATTCTTAAAGTAAATTAACTAAAAATTGTTGCCTATTTATCGTTTCGACATGAAATGGCATCAATTACGCGACATTAGCAGATAATATTCAAGTTCCAGGAGGTTAACTATGGATGCCAAGGAGAGGATGGCGATCCCCCGCCAAAACCCTAAAGAACTGGCGGCGGCGGTTCGGATAAAAAATTTTGATGAAGTTGTTGCCGGATTTGATCATGCAACAGCGGTTTATGAAGCAGAACGTTGTCTTTCATGCAAAAAACCAAAATGTCGTGACGGCTGTCCGATCCATAATGATATCCCGCGCTTTATTAAACTTTTGCGTGAAGGCAAGGTGGAAGATGCTTATTGGGCCGACCGCGAAACAAATTCACTTCCGGCCATATGTTCCCGGGTTTGCCCCCATGAATTTCAATGTGAAGGGTCTTGCATTAGAGGGAAAAAGGGCGAGCCTGTTTCGATTGGCATGCTTGAAAGATATATTGTTGATTGGATGGTCAGCAATGGGAAGAATCTTTTAAAAGCCTGTGCCTTGCCTAAAGACAAAAAAGTGGCGATAATCGGATCTGGTCCGGCCGGAATGACTGCTGCTTTTTATCTTGCCCATGAAGGATATTGTTGTACAATTTTTGAGAGTTTGCCGGTTCTTGGCGGCATGATGGGGGTCGGGATTCCCGCTTATCGTCTGCCCCGAAATATCATAAATGCCGAATTTGAAGCATTGAAGAATTGCGGGGTTGAAATCGTTAATAACGTGACCATCGGCAAGGACAAAACTATAAGTCAGTTGCGTGTCGAAGGATATGATGCGATTTTCATGGGTATTGGCGCTCACGCCAGTCGTAAACTTGGGGTAGATGGCGAAGATCTGGCAGGGGTCCTGCATGGTATTGATTATCTTCGTAAAATTAATGTGGGTGAAGAAATAAATCTGGGTCGCAATGTTGTCGTGGTAGGTGGTGGAAATGTGGCGATTGATTGTGCCAGGACAGCGTTACGTACCGGGTCCGACAAGGTATTTATTCTTTATCGGCGGACCAAAGAAGAGATGCCGGCTTCGATGGCGGAAGTTCATCATCTGGAGGAAGAAGGGGTTAAGATAGAGATGCTGGCAGCTCCGGTCAAGATTCACGGCGAGAAAGGTAAACTGACCAGGATTGAATGCATTCGCATGAAGCTTGGTGAGTGTGATGCTTCGGGGCGCTGTCGTCCGGTGCCGATTGACGGTTCAAATTTTATGATTGAGGCTGATGCCATCATCCCGGCGATCAGTCAGGATGTTGATCATACGGCCAATGATGGGATAGATTTTGCGATGAGTCGTTGGGGGACTTACGAAATTGATCCCGTTACGATGCAGACCTCGGTCGAGGGTATTTTTGCCGGTGGCGACGCGGTACTGGGTCCGCAAACGGTGGCTAAAGCTATCTATCAGGCTAAGGAGGCGGCTGAGTCGATTAAACGCTATCTGGAAGGCCAGGATCTGAAAGAAGGTAGGATTCCGACAGAATAGACCCCTGGTTCTTGAACAAAAGTTCTTATTTCCGGGCCGACACTAGTTAAAACCACCCTCTGACTACTTGAGATTGAGGGTGGTTTATTTTGTTTGATCTCTAATATTGCGGACCCAAAGAAGCCAGGTTCAGATCGGTGACATATTGTGAGACGCCGGCCACTATTTGATCGGCTACGTGGTCAAGGAACTTGTCGCTGCGCAGGCGTTTGGCTTCTTTGGGGTTGCTGATAAAAGCAATTTCAGACAAAATAGAGGGCATCCGGGCGCCGATCAAAACGATAAACGGGGCTTGTTTTACCCCCAGGTCGTTAATATCGCTATATTTTTCGCTTAAGCCGTTTACCATGTTCTCCTGAATATATTCCGCCAATTTGACCGATTCCTGCATTTTGCTGTTTTGGATTAAATCATTTAAAATTGTTTGCAGGTCACTGAGCTGGCTGGCGGATGAGGAATTTTCCCGGGCGGCGACCTGCATGGCATTTTTGTTTTTAGCCAGGTCTAAAAAATAAGTCTCAACCCCGCGGGCTCTTTTGGTCGGGTCGGCATTGGCATGAATCGAGATAAAAAGATCGCCTTCTTTGGTATTGGCAATGGCGGTCCGCTCTTCCAGGGGAATAAAGACATCTTTGTCTCTGGTCAGAATCACCTCACAGGAAAGTTCATTTCTCATTTTTTGGGCAACCTTGTGGGCCACATTAAGGACGATATCTTTTTCCATCATCCCTCCGGGCCCAATAGCTCCGGAGTCCTTGCCGCCATGGCCTGGATCGAGAACTATCCGCCTGATCCCCAAGCCGAGCTGCTGAACCAGTGAGGGGGCTTCAGGGGTTGATTTTTCGGCGATGGTTATTGTGGATTTCTTCTGGCCTTTGACGTCAATAACGATGCGGAACGGTTCCTGCAAACTGAAAATCTTGTAGTCGTCCAGGGAAAGGGTGTCGAGCACAATCCGGACACTATCCTGGGAATACTGGCCGGTTCTGACCCGGCGGAGAAGACCGTCATCAATCGGGATGTTTTTCTGAAGGTCCGGGGTAATTTGACAATTTTCTAGATCAACATAAAGCCGGCGCGGATTATTATCATTTTTTTCAAGGAGATATTCCTGGTATTTTACCGGGGAGGAAGTTTCGATGACAACTCTGGTATAGTTATTGGTCGACCAGTACCTGAGGGGTAGTAGATTGGCTGTTTCGTTGCTGGTTGCTATCGAATCGGCTGGTTTATCGGCACCAATTTTTTGTTTGATGGGTCCTGCTTCAAGAATTGTAAAGGTGTCGTCGTCGCTGGTTTTTTCCCCGGAGTTTCTTTTCAGTTTCTCGATTTGCCCTGCGGCTGGAATCGCCATGTCCCCGTTAGGAAAAAGGGCAACGATCCTGGTAAAAATTTTTGCCGCCTTTTGCGGATTGTTTTTATCTTCTAAATAAATCCGTCCAATCGCATATAAGGCATCATCAGCCAGACGGTGTTTGGGGAAAAGTGAAGTTATATCCTCGTAATAGGCGATCGCTTCGCCAAGATCCAGGGGGTTGTCAAATTGCTTGTACATATCGCTATACATCCGGGCCATCATGAACAGGCAGGATGGGGCAATTTCGTGGTCGGGCTGGGCGTGGTAAATTCGGCGAAAATTTTTGATGCCGGTCAGCCAGCTCCGGCGCGAATCGGCTTTCTTTTGGTCAGATAGCAGGTTCTGGTAATAATTCTTGGCCTCGGTGTATTGGGTGTAACTACTTGGCGGCGAGGCAGCTCTTGCTAAAGTTGGGTGAACGACCAAAAGGTACAATATGAAAAAGGCGCTCAATAAAGAAAACAACCACCAGCCCAGGGCAAGGTTTTGAGTCGTTGGCCGGTTAAGCGTGATCACTTGTTGGCGGTCAGCAAGAGTGTATTTTTTAAACTTTATGTTTTGAGGCAAAATTGACTTCATTATTCCATTTCATGTAATGCTTTAAGCTCATATAACATATTTAACGCCTCAAGGGGAGATAAACGATCAGGGTGTATTTCTGCAAGTCTTTTCAGAGCAGGACTTTCACTGCCGGAAAAGAGGGTCAATTGACTCGGTTGGTCTCGTTTGATTGGGCCGGCGATCCGGGGCATGCCGGTTTTGGTGAATTCCCCTTTTTCAATATTATGTAAGATTTCCTTGGCCCTTTTTACAACGTGCGGGGGCACTCCGGCCAGGGCCGCGACCTGGATTCCGTAACTGCGATTGGTGGCACCCGGCAAAAGCTTATGCAGAAAGATAATGGTGTCGTTCCATTCCCGCACGCCAATATTATAATTCTTAATCCGCTCACAGGTAAGGGCCAGTTCGGTTATTTCATGATAATGGGTGGCAAAAATGGTTTTAACGCCTTTGCCGTCTTTGTTGGTCAATTCTTCGGTAACGGCCCAGGCGATTGAGAGGCCATCGAAGGTACTGGTCCCCCGGCCAATTTCATCCAGAATGACCAGACTCTTGCTGGTGGCGTTGTTCAAGATGTTGGCCGTTTCATTCATTTCCACCATGAAGGTGGATTGTGCCTTCCGCAGATCGTCCATCGCCCCGACCCGGGTGAAGATGCGGTCCACGACGCCGATTTCAGCTGAGCTGGCCGGGACGAACGATCCCATCTGGGCCATGAGGACGATGAGGGCGGTTTGCCGCAGGACGGTTGATTTGCCGGCCATATTGGGTCCGGTAATAATCAATACCTCGTCGGAGGTCTGGTCCAGATGAATATCATTGGGCACAAATTTACCCGGCGGCAGGGCCTGTTCGATCACCGGATGGCGCCCTTCCTTAATGGCAATTTCTTCTGAGTTGTTAATTACGGGGTGGACGTAATGAAACTTTCGGGCCGCCTCGGCTAGCCCTCGGAAAAAATCCAGCCAGGCAACAAAATTGGCGGCCTGGATAATTCTTGGACTCTGCGCGGCGACCTGGCGCCGGATTTCCGTGAACAGTTGATATTCAAGATCCAGTCGTTTTTCCTGCGCTCCGGAAACTTTGTTTTCAAACTCTTTGAGTTCCGGGGTGATGAAACGCTCGGCATTGACCAGGGTCTGCTTCCGGATAAAGTAATCAGGCACATTGGCCGTCTGGGCGTGGCTTACTTCCAGGTAATAGCCAAAGACTTTATTGAAGCCGATTTTCAGTTTGGCAATGCCGGTTTTTTCTCGCTCTCTGTTTTCCAGATCAAGGATCAGACTCTTGCCATCTCGCAGGATTGTTTTAAGTTCGTCCAGCTCTTGATGGTAGCCGTCTTTGATCAGCCCGCCCTCCCGCAAGGTGATTGGGGCATCATCTCGGATACTTTGTTCCAGCAGTTCTTTGATCTCGGTAAGTTCATCGAGATTTTTACAGTGCTCGGTCATGATGCCGGCCGCGATCGCCTGTTCTTTCAGGGCTGGCAGTCGGGCTAGAGAAAGGGCCAGGGCATGGAGGTCTCTGGCGTTGGCGCTGCCCAGGACGACCCGGCTGTTCAGCCGCTCAAGATCATATATCTGGTCGAGTATTTCACGTAATGATTCATTGGCGGCCGGGGCATGGTAGAGCTGGGCCACGCTATCCAGGCGAATATTTATTTCATTAACATCACGTAAAGGCAGCAGAATATTTCTTTTGAGCAGCCGGGCGCCCATGGGGGTGCGAGTAAAATCAAGGGTGGCCAGCAAGGAGCCTTCGCGCTTGGCGCCGATAATGGTTTGGGTCAGTTCAAGGTTGCGGCGGGAGGAATCATCGATCATCAAAATCCCGGCCGTATCAAGGGGAACAATCCGTTCGATGTGTGAGAGGTCTGCTTTCTGGGTTTCGTGCAGATACTGGATGAGTCCGCCTGCCGCCCCGATGGCGGCGGTCATTTCATCGCAACCAAAACCGGCCAGGTTGGCAACCTGGAAATGGTCAAGCATGGTTTGGCGGGCATTTTCCAGACGGAAAATGTTTTCATCCCTTCTGGTTATACATAATTCCGACAGGGTTGTGGTCAGCTCTTTAAAAAATTTTTCGTCCTCGGCTGAAGAGGAATCTGCGACTAGTAATTCGGATGGGGTCATGCGATGCAGGTCGTCGTATATTTTTTCCAGGCTGTCGTGTTCGGCCAGCAGAAATTCTCCGGTTGAGATGTCGATCAGGCTTAAGCCGTATTTGGTTTTATGGTGGCAGAAGGCGGCCAGGTAGCGGTTGGTTTTGTCATCCAAAAGATGATCTTCGGTAATCAGGCCCGGAGTAATGATCCGGACCACTTCCCTTTTGACTACTCCTTTCGCCTCTTTTGGGTCTTCCACCTGCTCACAGATCGCCACCCGAAATCCGGCCTTGACCAGTTTGGCAAGATAGCTGGCGGCGGCATGATATGGAATGCCGCATAGCGGGACCTTGTTTTTGTCATCCTTGCCACTGCGACTGGTCAGGGTAATGCCCAGGACCTTGGAGGCGGTCACTGCGTCTTCGAAGAACATTTCGTAAAAATCACCCAGCCGGTAAAAAAGAATGGCATCCTGATGCTGGCTTTTTATTTCCAGATATTGCTGGAGCATGGGGGTTAATTTAGGTGGGTTGTTCATATTCTTAAATCGCAGCAATCAATTTGTGGTTTTGGTAAGTTTCTGGAAATCAGGCAGCAGTTTATCGAAAGTATTATCGATATGCTCCGGAATTGACCTGATCTCTCCGATGACGGTCATAAAATTGTGGTCCCCGTTCCAGCGGGGAATCACATGGAAATGCAGGTGGTCGGCCAGTCCGGCCCCGGCAACCTCCCCCAGGTTCAGGCCGATGTTGAAGCCGTCTGGTCGGAGATGTTTTTTTATAATAGAGACACTTTGCTGGATGAGGTCAATCAAGGCATGATTTTCTTGCTGGTGCAGATCAGTCATTTCCGCCACATGCCGGGCTGGAGCAACCAAGAGATGGCCATTGGCGTAGGGGAAGCGGTTTAATAAAATGACGGTAAGCGAATCGCGGAACAGTATAAGATTTTTCTGGTCGTGGCTTTTATCTTTTGCAAAATCAAAGATGCAGCCGGTCGGTAAAGTTTCCTGCCCCAGGATATATGACATCCGCCATGGTGCCCAGAGATTCTTCATTGAGCCCTCGGTATTTCATAAATAGCGCCGGACAGTTTGTCGCCGACTTCAAGGATGCCGTAGGTGCCGGGCGCTCCGTAGCGGCTGGTGCGGGTGAAGCTGCCGGGATTCATGAAAAGTACCCGGCCGGTTTGGTGGCAGACCGGTTGATGGGTGTGACCGTATATGATGCAGTCAATCGGGAAGAAATAATCGTAAAGGGTTTCCTCAATATTTGATCCGACCCCGGCGCCATGGGTGATTGCGATCCGGTAGGGGCCTACTTCTATTATCTTCCGCCCGGGTAGCGCTTTATAGGCCGAAGCTTCACACATATTGCCGTGCACCGCATGGATTTCTTTATCGGCAAAAACCTCAAGGATGGAGACATCGGTCAGATCACCGGCATGGATAATTATCGAGACCTTGGCAAAACAGGCCTTGACCTGCTGCCGAAAGGTATCGTCGGGCCGGGCAAGGTGGGTATCGGAAAGAACGCCAATTTTGATATCTGACATTTTATATTCTTTGGGCCATGGGGTATATATTTGGAAAAATCAATGATAAGCCAATAAGTTACAAATCTCAATAATTTGTGCAGCAGGTTATTGCATCAGATCAGGGTAGATTTTTTCAATAATTTTGCGCGCCTCTTCTAAGCTTATGTCTTGCAGGATAAATTTTTTGTGACGGCTTTGCTGCCCACTTTTAAGCACAACATTGGATTTAGCCAAATTAAAGGTTTTGGCCAGGAATTTTTTTATCGCCTCGTTCGCCTTGCCGTCCACCGGCGGGGCGTTGGTCCCGATTTTTAAGGCGTCCCCATGTAAACCGACAATGCAATTGCGAGATGATCGGGGTTGCACATAGACATTGATCGTGATGGTGTCGGCTGATTCCTGTACAAGGTAGGTCATTTGATCTGTTCACGGGGTCATAAAGCTATCAGGTTTAATCCTGCCGCCTTGAAAATTATGGCTGGCTGGATAATAATATTGTGGATAGTCCTGACTTTTGATCTTTACTTTATTTCTGATTTTATCTGGTCAAAGTAAGGTTTTTTCGAACGAAATTATTACGTTATCTGATGTAACTATTCAGTTCAAAGCGGTAAACAGATCCACTCTCGAAATTGCAACTATTCAAATCTGGAGTGCAGTAGGATAGTTACTTTTTATCTTCATCGGCGATGGACACGGCGGGGCCTAAATCATCCAGCGGATCCTCCAGACTGAAAAGCATGTTGCCGTCAATTTCCGGAATGGTTAGCTCTTCATCCAGTTCGGAGCTCTCCTCAAAGTCGGGAAGAGCTATTTCTGCTTCTTGCCTGCTTGTCATGGCCGGCATTTCTATTTCTTCGGCATTATCTTCAAGGGTAAAGTCAACCAGATCGGTACTTTCCATGAATGCGTCGCTATCGGTTAGATGGTCTTCTAATTGGATGTCTTCTGTCTCTTCGGGGAAGAGCATTTCCGGGGTAGTTTCGTCAATCAGGTCTAACTTTTCATAAATGTTGGACAGGTCATCTTCCGGTAACTTCGGTAAGCTGTCCTGGCTCGAGGTCTGGGGGGAAAGTTCGGTAATCTGGTTGTCTGAGTGAGGTGGTTCAGGGAGGGTTATATTTTGCAGGCCTGCCGGGATCTCTTCATTAATCCGATTAAGATAATTTTGCAGAAGCTGGCGCAGGTCGTTCTGAATCTTGTTCTTCATGGCAGATAAGCCGCTAATTTCCGCTTTCAGTTCGTCGACAATAGTTACGGCTTCGTTCTGAATTCGTTCCGCTTCTGCTTTGGCCCTGGCTTGCAACTGATTTGCCTCTTCTCTGGACTGGGCCTGTAACTGATTTGCCTCTGCCTGGGTCCGGTTTTGCAGCTCTTCTGCTTCTTGTCTGGCGTTGGCCAGGGTCTGTTCGGCTTGAGATTTGCTTTTAAACTGCATTTCTTCACTTATTTTCTGGGCCGACATAATCGCCTGCTGAAATGCGGTTTCTTTGCCCCGATAGTTGGCGATCTCTTTTTCAAGTCCTTCAATTTTTTGCAGATATTGCTTGTTTTCCAAGGTCAGAATAAGAAACTCTTCGGCGATTTTTTCCAGGAATCCATCTACCTCTTCAACATCAAAGCCGCGCATGCGGACATGAAATTGCTTGGACTGTATTTCTTGTGGGGTCATTGTCATGGTTTGACTCCTTTTATTGTATAGTGCCGCTCTTTATACCACAAGGGCATAAGTTTCGTTTGAGTCAGTTCCTGACTCAGCTCAGCTTTATACCACAAGGGCATAAGTTTCGTTTGAGTCAGTTCCTGACTCAGCTCAGCTTTATACCACAAGGGCATAAGTTTCGTTTGAGTTAGTTCCTGACTCAGCTCAGCTTTAACCAATCGACAGGGCAAGGCCATGTAAGGTCGGCACTAGAAAACTTCGTAAAAACATAATGGCTACGATTAAGATCATCGGTGAAAAATCCAGACCACCACCCATTATGGGGATGACCCGGCGAATACGCGAAAGCAGGGGTTCGGTCACGTCATGCAGGAAGCGAACAATCGGGTTGTAGGGGTCGGCGTTGACCCATGAAATAATGGCCCGACCAATGATGACCCACATATAGGCGGTAAGCACAAAGTCAATCAGGGTGGCGATGGCGTTTAAAAAATTAGCGATTACAAACATTTAGGAAATTCCGTTTTAAAGGCGATTTTATTTCAGAGGCAAATGGTCTGAATCTAAGAACGCCAAGATATTTTAGGGGTAACGTGGATTTAAACTCAGTATTATCTCTTTACACCCAAGGGCATAAGTTTCGTTTGAGCAGACGAGCTGCTCAACTCAGCTTTATCTGCTGCAAGGGTACCTCAAGGGTACTCGAAGTTGAAGTTTATACCCCGTTGTGGGGGCCTTATCTACTTTGGCGCTCATAATATTTGTGACAGATTATCGGCTAAACTCAACTATATTTCTATCAGAAAATGAAAAATATACAAGAAAAAACAACAGGTTACATCTTTAATCGTGATTTGGTAATGCTGGATTGGTGGAAATTATTATTGGTCAGAAAGCGGGAGATTAAATTTAATACCTGTAATTACAGGGTGTTATGGTGGTGGCAAGTATTATTCCTTAATCCGTATATCCTCCTTGTGTGACGTCTTGTTTTGTCAGGTAATTTCATCCGGCTAAATAATATTTGCTTAGTCTGTCATATTAGCGATTAAGGTTTCTGATCAAGGATGCGGGCAGCCATTGCCGTTAACGCGCGTCCGGCCTTGGAATCAGGGGCTGACAGGTAAAATGGTTTCTGCTGGCGGACGGCCCGGGCCACATTGCTGTCTTGTGGTATCTCCCCGAGAAGCACCGGTCTGATCTGGAGGAATCGATCAAGGACGGCGCTCATATTGTCAAATACTTCGCGGCCTTCCTTTTGGTTTTTGACGTTATTTAAGACCAGATAAAATTTTGTTCTGGCGTACCTAGTGTTTAGAATTTTGATTAAGGCATAGGCATCGGTCATCGCAGTCGGGTCTGGCGAAAGAATGATGATGTTTTCATCCGCCCAATTGTTGAACCAGAGCACTGAATCGCCGATCCCTGCCGCCGTATCGACCAGGACATAATCAAAACGGCTGATAATCCCGTCTAGGGTGCTGGTTAAAAAGGCCTGTTCTTCGTAGGACAAGGCAGCCATTTCCGGCACGCCGGAACTGGCCGGCAGCACATGAAAACCTGGACTGACTTCGATTAGAATATCGGCCGGGTCCCGATCTTCTTCGATTATTTCACGCAAGGTATGTCGTACGTTAATACCCAGCATGATATCGGCGTTTGCCAGCCCCAGATCGCCATCGATCAGGAGAATTTTTTTTGTATTGTGGGCCAGGGCTGCCGCCATGTTGACAGTGAAACTTGTTTTGCCAACCCCACCCTTACCGCTACTGACGCAGATTATGACCGGCGGATTAACCTTTGTCTGAAACTTGTCATTACTGGTCATTTGCCTCTATCCTTAAAAAACTCAAAAAGTTGGGACCGCTCTTCAACCGTAACCTGGCAGGATTTTGTCTGGTCAGGGCTTTTGTCCTGGGCGCCAGCGGCTGAATTTTGTTTGTCAGCCAGGATGGGATCGAGGAGAAGGGAAAGCCCCCGGAGATTTTGCTGTTGGTCCGTGATCCGGGTTGTCTGGATCGGATAATCGCGAGCCCGGCGTTCCACTTCCGCCAGGAAAGCACCAGGTTTTGAGGTTTTTACCCCGGACATATTGACTATGAAACCTTGCATCCCGGCGGGACTATGTCGGCAAGGGCCGATAGCACCAGTCGGTTACCGTCTTTAGCCGCAAGCACCATGCCTTGAGAGGGCACGCCCATTAGTTTGGCCGGTTTGAGGTTGGCGACAATAATTACCTGTTTGCCGATCATCTCTTCGGGGCTGTATGATTTGGCGATGCCCGCCACCACGGTCCGTTCTTCCGGCGCATTGATCGTCAGCTTCAGCAGACGGTCTGATTTATTTATTTTTTCGGCGGCAACCACCATGCCAACCCGGAGGTCCAGTTGTTGAAACTGTTCAAAGGAGATCAGTCCTTTCTCTTCATTTTCTGATTTTGGAGGGGCGGCCGCTTGTTTCTTTTTATCTTTAACCGGTTTTTCTTGGCCGGTGCTGGCCGATTGTGCTTTATCCAGGCGCGGGAAAAGAGATGGGCAAAGGTTAATTGTCGTGCCTGGCTGCAACATTCCCCACTTGCCATCTTGGTTGAGCTGGGGGGTACCTTCAAGGCCAAGAGCGGCGGACATTTTGGCGGCGGTGCCCGGCATAACCGGATGGAGAGTCAGAGTAATCAGACGCAGACTTTCCAGCAGATGGTAGAGAACCGTGGCCAGGCGGTCACTTTGTGCAGGGTCTTTGGCCAGTTCCCAGGGCGCGGTGGTGACAATATATTTATTGGCCAGACCGATTACCTTCCAGACCGCTTGTAAAGCCCGATGGAAATTGAAGGACGCCATTTGCAGACGATATTCGGTGATCATCTCTTCGGTTGCGGTAATCAATTCCTTGTCCTGGTCGGTACTGGGTGCTGGGGCAGGGACCAGGCTGCCGGCAAAATTTTTGACCATGGTCAGGGAACGACTTACCAGATTCCCGAGATCGTTGGCCAAATCGGAATTCTGTCTGGCAATCAAAGCATCGGCGGAATAAGAGGAATCAAGGCCGAAAGACATTTCCCGCAGCAGAAAATAACGCACCGCATCAGTGCCGTATTGTTCGATCATCTCGCCGGGTCGGACTACATTGCCGATACTTTTACTCATTTTTGTATCATTAATATTCCAGTAGCCATGCACATGGAGTTTCCGGAAAGGGGGCAGGTCGAGGGCCTTTAGCATCGTGGGCCAGTAGATGGCATGCGGCTTGAGGATGTCCTTGGCGATGATATGCTCGGCCCCGCTCCAGAAGCGGTCAAAATCGGGGCCGTCCGGATAGCCGATCCCGGTCAGGTAATTGATCAGGGCGTCAAACCAGACATAGGTTACGAATTTTTCGTCAAACGGCAGCGGGATGCCCCAGGTCAGGCGGCTGGTGGGGCGCGAAATGCAGAGATCCTCCAGTGGTTCGCTTAAAAAAGAAAGCACTTCATTGCGATAACATTCCGGGGAGATGAATTCGGGATTTGCCTTAATGTGATCAATGAGCCACTCCTGGTATTTGCTCATGCGGAAAAAATAGTTCTGCTCACTGATTTTCTCGGGCGGCTTCAGGTGGTCGGGGCAGTTGCCGGCTACCAGTTCCTTTTCAGTCAGGAACCTCTCGCAGCCCTGACAGTAGAGTCCGGTGTATTCGCTAAAGTATATATCGTCCTGGTCATAGACTTTTTGCAGGATGGCCTGCACGGTTTTTATGTGTTCCGGGTCGGTGGTGCGGATAAAATTGTCTGGTTTGATTGAAAGCGGCGGCCATGAATCCCGGAACATGGCGCTGATCAGGTCTACATACTCCCGGGGGGTAATGTGGGCCTCGGCGGCGGCCTGGGCAATCTTGTCGCCATGTTCATCGGTCCCGGTCTGGAAGCGGACTTCTTCGCCGGATAGTCTCTGGAAGCGGCTGATCGTATCAGCCACTATGGTTGAGTATGCATGTCCCAGGTGGGGCTGGGCATTTACATAAAAAATAGGGGTGGTTATGTAAAAACTCATTTTTCTTGATTCTCTTGGGTTTTTGCCGCCTGATCAGATCGTTGCTGATGTTCGGCTGGGTTGTCCGGGTTTTTTTCCTTTTTTTTCTTCTTCCGTGATTTGGTTTCTTCTCTGCCCTTGTCGCTTTGTCCGGGCTTGATGGCCAGCCATTCATCCCGGGAGATTATCCTGGTGTTTTGCGGGCTTTCGACTTCCTGTAAGGTGATATTCTCCTGCAGGATATTACATTGCAGGACGCGGTAGTTCTTGTCGTCAAGGGTTGTGGTTTTACCGATTCTCGGCATCCCTTTTCGGAGGCGATGGTAGGTACTGTACTCGTAGGTAAGACAACAGAGCAGCCGGTTGCACACCCCTGAAATTTTGGTGGGGTTCAATGGCAAATTTTGTTCTTTGGCCATTTTGATCGAGACCGGGGCGAAGTCTTTGATGAAAGACGAACAACATAGTTCTCGCCCGCAGCAGCCCAGGCCGCCGATCATTTTTGTCTCGTGTCTTACTCCGATCTGCCTGATTTCAACCCTGGTTCTGAACTCCTGGACCAGGTCTTTGACCAGTTCCCGAAAATCAACCCGGTTTTCGGCGGTGAAATAAAAGATTATTTTACTGCCGCTGAAGTAGCGCTCAACCTTGATCAGTTTCATCTTGAGGTTATGTTTCTCAATATGTTGCTGGCAGGTGGTATAGGCCTCATTTTCCCGTTCGATCAGTCTTTCCTGCTTGGAAATCTCATCCCGAGAACAACGCCTAAGCAGCTGATAAGTGGCCAGAGGTTCCTGTCTGTTGTCCGGGTTGGTCGGACCAACACTTACTACGATCACCGGTTCCGGGCCGTGATCAGTATGGGCCATCGCCAATTCTCCGGCTTTCATCCCTGCAATCCGGGAGATAGCCGAATAGATCTGTTCGGTGGCTCGAAACTGGATCCGGTAGTGCTGGTCTGCTTTATTGTCCTGATCTTTCCGATCCGGCTGATTTTGTCCTGATTCATCCAGGATATCTTCGGTTTTTTCTTCCATATATTTTAAGAGTATCTTTCCGTTTAATTTTGTAACGATGATTAAGGTCAGTGTCTGTCCAGAAATGAGGATTTTTATTTGAGAACGAGGAGCTAGGATTTTGAAAAGCGCAGCGGACTGGTGTCCGTGAGCACTTTCAAAGAACGAAGCGACGACGTTATCGGAGAAAAAGACCATTTATGGATAGACACTAGCCAGAAATTTTCTGGCTGCAACATAACATCAAAGCAAGGCAAAGAAAAGAACTTCGCAGATCAGGCCCCGGTTGCAGTTCCGGTTGAGCTGTCTCTTGGCCCGGTCAATCTGTTCTAGCCGGTGATAAATTTCAGGCAGGGTCCAGCGGTTTTTAGCAAATTGCAGGGCGGAAGCAAGGTCGCGGCTCAGTGTCTTGTCGGGCCGGGCGTTGACGGTTACCACCAGATCACGGAGCCAGATTTTGAGCAGGTCGAGCAGTTCGCTCAAATCCTCTTTGAGCTTGCCGGACTTTTCCGCCAGGGCGATGACTATTTCGGTTGATTCCGGATTGTTCAGGTTGGTCTGCAGCAGGTTTTCGATGATTTCCCGGCGTAAAGATAGCAACTCGTTGGATGCCAACAATCTTGCCCGTCCTATACTCCCTTCACTGATTGCGGCCAGGGTGTCGGCCTCTACCGGGCTGATTCCATCCTGCGCCAATAATTGAGCAACCTGCTCATAAGGTAATGGGAAAAATGGAATGATCTGACAGCGCGAGTTGATGGTCGGCAGAATATTGCTGGCCTCATCGGCGCAGAGAATCAAAATGGTGTTTGGCGGTGGCTCTTCCAGGGTCTTTAACAGGCTGTTGGCCGCCTCTCGACGCATGGCCTGAATATCGGGCAATAAAACTACCCGGTAAGCAGCCTCGTAAGGGGGAAAATTCAGGGAATGTTTTAATTCCCGAACCTGGCTGATTTTGATTGATACGCCGTCTGGTTCTATGATTATGAAGTCCGGGTGGTTGTCGGTCTGAAATTTCCGGCAGGAGGGGCAGTTGTTGCAGGGACCGGTTTTAGCAATCGGCGAGGAGCAGTTGATATAGGCTGCAAATATCTTGGCCAGACTTTTTTTGCCGACCCCGGTTGGGCCTTTGAACAGATAAGCGTGACTGATCTTATGGTTGGTTACCGCATTTTTCAGTAGTTTTTTGGCCTTGTCCTGGCCAATCAGAGAATCGAATGAGAGGATATTCATATGTGTAAAGTCCACCAATCTTCATTTTCAACTTTTAATTCTTAACTTTATTAGCCTTGCCAGAGATTCCGTTGTCGGGGGTCAATTCCGTTATCGTCCTGGGGGTCTTGCTCGTTTTTGCTCTGGGAGTCGTGGCCTTTGACAAACAGGAAGCGGTCGAGATTGCGCTGGAAATCGGTCCACTGATACCCTGGCTCTGATGCCTGGCTGCCCAGGCGGTTCATATAGTTGATCTTGGCGTCCAGATCGTCGAGGAAGTTGAGGACAAAGGCCTCCATCATCATCGGCAGGGTGGGTGAGCCGAATTCATGGCGTCCGTGGTGACTCAGGATCAGGTGTTTTAGTCTGGTGGCTTTTTCATCGGGGAATTTCGGGATTTCGGCGATTCGGTCCTGGATCATCTCGATACCCAAGACCATATGGCCGACCAGCCTTCCTTTGTCCGAGTAATCAAAGGGGAAAGAGTCAAAAGAAAACTCGACCAGTTTGCCGATGTCGTGCAATAGGGCGCCGCTTAAAAGCAGGGATCTGTCCATCTCGGGATAGATGCGTGCGATATTGTCGGCCAGACGGGCCACTCCCAGGGTATGTTCCAGCAGGCCGCCGTTATAGGCGTGATGCATGTATTTGGCGGCCGGCGCTTTTTTGAACAGGTCAAAGGTTTTACGGTTCTTGAAAAAAAGCAGGAGCAGGTGCTGGAAGTCGGGGTCTTCAACACTTTTGGCCAGTTTCAGCAACTCACAGGCCATGGCCTTGATATCGCCGGGGGCGGACGGCATCAAGAGAGTAAGGTCCGCTTCCTCCTTGGTTACCGCTTTGATTTCATTGATTTTCAGCTGCAGGATATTTTTGTATGACTGGGCCTGGCCATTTACCGCGACAACCGATCCGGTTGGACATTCGGTCATCAGGCGGTCCGCATCTTCCCAGATTCGGGCCCCGATCTCGCCGCTATTGTCCATCAAGGCCAGAGTCAGGTATGGCTTGCCGGTTTTGGTTTCTGACCGGGTCATTTCCTTGACCAGGAATAAACCTGCAACCGGCTGGTTATCCTGAATTTCCTTAATGAAACAGCCTTTTTCCATTTTTATTGACGATTAAATAGTTAATAGTGACGAGTGAATAGTGACGAGTGTCGAATGACGAGTAACAAGTTTTTACTATTTACTTGGTAAGTGCCACAACATCGTTTACAAAAAAATGTGCCATAACATCGTGCACAACAAATGTTCTTTGACAATCGAATAGCCACTAATTTCTTACTCATGAATACCATTACTTCAGGAGGTGTTCATGGAAGAAGAAATCGAGTTGTACCGTATTCATGCTGTAGAGCGATTCAAAAACGGCGAGAGCCCAGAAACAATCTGTGCATCGCTCGGTAAGTCCAGAACCTGGTTGTATAAGTGGATCAGACGATATCGAGAGCATGACAATTCATGGAATCGAAGTCAATCTCGCTGTCCGCATTCAATCCAATGTCGTACACCTTCAGAGATTGAAGAAATAGTCAAAATGATTCGCCTCAATCTCTACAATCAAGGTTTGTTCTGCGGCGCCCAGGCAATCCTGTGGGAATTGGAAGACCTTGGCGTAAAACCATTGCCATCAAACAGAACGGTCAACCGGATTTTAAACCGTAATGGGCTGACGCATCGAAGAACCGGTAAATATGAAGCCAAGGGAATCGCTTATCCCGGTCTATCGTCACTAATACCGAATCAAACACACCAAGCTGATCTGGTCGGGCCATGCTATCTGAAGGGTCCGATCCGATTTTACAGCCTAAATATCATTGATACGGCAACTGTCCGATGTGGTTTGCACCCAGCACTTTCCAAGTCTGGGCAGGCAATCATAGACGGGTTATGGCTCATCTGGAAGCGCATGGGCATTCCAAACCATATTCAAATTGATAATGCCATGTCTTTCTTTGGCAGTCCGACCCATCCACGTGGAATGGGGCCACTCATTCGACTGTGTTTGCACAATGGAGTTGAACCATGGTTTATCCCGATGTCTGAGCCATGGAGAAACGGAATGATTGAAAGTTTCAATGACCGTTATCAACAGATGTTCCTTGCCAAACAAGTAATGCTTTCAATGAGTGATCTTGAAACTAGTTCGCTGGGCTTTGAGCAACGCCATAACAGCAAATACCGTTATAGTAAAATTGGCGGCAAAACACCGCTCAGGGCTCTTGCTGCATCGGCAACCAAATTGCGATTTCCAGAAAATGGTGCTCCTCCTCGGCATCGGCTAAATAAACCGATAACGGGAAGGTATCATTTAGTCCGTCTTATCCGTAGAGATACGAAGATCAACATCTTCGGAGAACTCTTCCGGGTTCCGCCAGAACTCATGTACGAATACGTGGTGGCTACTATCGATGTCAAAGATCAAAAACTACAACTCTTTCTGGGCAAATCCCAGGTCGAGGAATTTGATTATAAATTACGTTAAAAATAAAGAGTGTCCACGATGTCATGGCACTTAAAAGTGTGCGCGATGTTGTGGCACTCAACATTTACTTGTTACTCGTCACTATTTACTAGAAGTTAATAGTTTTTTGCCAGCTGGCTTTCAGGTCTGACATTCCGGAGTTGATTACGGTTGTGCCGCCCAAGCCGGTAACCTGTAAAATATATTCTTCGGTGACCCGGCCTATTTTGGCCCAGCCGGTATTTGACATTACATCTTCAAAGGCGCCAACCTTATCCGGTGAAATTGTCACCACGAGACGTGATTGTGATTCGGAGAAAAGTAAGGTGTCGTCCCGGTCAATGTTTTTGGCCGGGACCTCTCGCAGGTCAATATCTAGTCCGAGGCCGCCGGCAAAACCGGTTTCGGCCAAAGCCACCCCGAGGCCGCCATCGGAACAATCATGGCAGGAGGAAACAAGTCCATTGGCGATGGCCTTGGAAAGGGTTCGGTAGCGGGCAAGAGCTTCTTTGCCGTTTACCTTGGGTACATTATTGCCGATTGCGCCATGCTGGGCGGCATATTCGGAGCCGCCCAATTCCGGATAGGTCGTACCCAGAACATAGACCAGATCTCCTGCTTTTTTGGCGTCCATGGTTACCGCCAGTCTGATATCGTCAATCTTGGCCACCACCGAAAAAAGAAGGGTGGGCGGGATTGATATTTTGGTGTCGCCCACCTGGTAATCATTTTTCATCGAATCCTTGCCGGAAATACATGGCACCCCGTAGATTTTGGCATAGTGGGCCAGGGCCTGGTTGGCCCGGACCAGCTGGGCCAGTTTATACGGGCCATCCGGGGTTTTTTCGGAGAGGATCGGGTCGCACCAGCAAAAATTATCCAGACCGGCCATCAGGTCAAGGCTGGCCCCGACGCAGATCGCGTTACGCACCGCCTCGTCAAAGGCGCAGGCCACCATATGATAGGAGTCGATATCTGAATAGCGGGGGCAGATACCGTGCGCTACCACCAGCCCTTCAAATGAGTCGAGCAGCGGTCTGACCACCGCCGCGTCACTGGGACCGTCGTTCATCACCCCGGTCAGCGGTTTGACCACACTGCCACCTTGGACTTCGTGATCATATTGCCGGACTACATATTCTTTGCTGCAGATGTTGAGGCGACCAAGCAGGGTATTTAACTCGGCATTGAGGTCCGGGCTGGCGGCAAATTTTGGTTCGGGGTAAAATTTCTGTTCCCATATGGCCTTCATCTGCATGGGCGGCAGACCGCGATGGACAAAATCCATGCCCATGTAGGCCACGGTTTTACCCTCATATAGGATATGGAATTGGCCTGAATCGGTAAAGGTGCCAAGCACTGTGGCCTCAACGTCCATCTTGTCGCACAGAGCGATGAATTCGGCAAGTTTGGCTGGCGGCACCGCCAGGGTCATTCTTTCCTGGGCCTCGGAGATAAAGATTTCCCAGGGCTGCAGTCCGGCATATTTGAGTGGGGCTTTTTCCAAGTGTAATTCAAAGCCGCCGGTGTCTTCGCCCATTTCACCGACCGAAGACGAAAGGCCGCCCGCCCCATTATCGGTCATGCAGTTATAGAGGCCAAGGTCCCGCGCCTTGAGCAGGCAATCGAACATCTTCTTCTGGGTGATTGGATCCCCGATCTGCACGGCGGTGGCTGGAGAATTTTCGTTTAATTCCTCAGAGGAAAAGGTGGCACCGTGGATCCCGTCCTTGCCGATCCGGCCGCCGGTCATCACGATATGGTCGCCCGGTTTCGCCTTTTTATGTTCGGAAGGTTTGCCGTGGATTATGGCCGGCATCATGGCGACGGTGCCGCAGAAAACCAGGGGCTTGCCGGCAAAACGGTCATCAAAGACAATGGAGCCGTTGACCGTCGGGATGCCGCTTTTATTGCCGCCGTGTTCCACCCCTTCGCGAACCCCTTCGAAAATCCGCTTCGGATGGAGAAGGCGGGCCGGCAGTGGTTGATCGTAAAAGGGCGAGGCAAAACAGAAAACATTGGTATTGCAGAGCAGTTTGGCCCCCATGCCGGTGCCGAAGGGATCACGATTGACCCCGACGATACCGGTCAGGGCACCGCCGTATGGGTCAAGGGCGGAAGGGCTATTATGGGTCTCGGCCTTGAAAACAACGCTCCACTCGTTGTTGAAGCGGACTACCCCGGCATTATCCTTGAATACCGAAAGACACCAGTCGTTTTCTCCCATTTTGGCCCGGATCTCACTGGTTGGTTGACGAATATAGGTGTCGAACAGGCTGTTTATTTTTGAGGTCTTGCCTTTTTCCCAGTCCTCATAATCGATATCACCGGCAAAGATTTTATGTTTGCAGTGTTCGGACCAGGTCTGGGCCAGGACCTCGAGCTCGACATCGGTGATTTTTTCGGTCAACCCCACTTTTTTTCTGGCGGCAACCACCTCCGGCCGGACCAGATATTCGCGGATCAGTTTCATTTCATCAAGGGTAAGGGCCAGGATTCCCTCTTTGCTGATTCGTATCAGTTCCTGGTCGGAGATATCAAGGTTGATTTCCTTGACCTGCACGGTGCTCTCATCCAATACTTTCGGGGCAAAAGGTTTCAGACCGCCGGCCGCGACAAACTCTGCCCGGTCCATGATCGTGAAGCGTTGGATCAGTTCATTGGCCAGCAGTTTTGAGGCGATGGTTTTGGCCTCATTTCTGCTGATTATCCCGGAGATCAGGTATTGGATCGAGGTGTAAACCGCTTCATTGCGTTTAAGTTTGCGGCCGAGCAGTAGTTCCAGGGCCTGGGCCGCGGTGCGTCCTTCGTTATCGGTAACGCCGGGTCGAAAGCCCACTTCGATCAACCAGTCGAACTCAAGGTCTGAATCCAGGGCCAAGGGTCCTAGGGACCATTCCTGGGTAACCGGATCGCAAAAAGGGCCTTGCGCGGTCTCGGTTAGTTGCTCTTTGGAAATATCTGCTTCGACCGTAAAGACCCTGATTGTCCTGACCTTGTCTGCCTTGATCTGAAGATCGGTCTGAATGCGTTTTTTTGTTTGTTCGCCAAAAGAATCAATAATTTTTGGTTTCAGCCCAACCTGAATGCGTGCCAGCATATTTTAATACTCCTTGGTGCCGGCATGAGATCTCAAACGAACCGGCGGATTTGTTGCACAAAAGAAACATTCTCCTCTTGTATGGATATTTAAATTTGTAATTTACCAGAATAGGCGTTTTTTAACATGGGAAAGAATGAATAATACGGAAATTTTATTGTGGATGGTTTTGTATGAGTGGGAAAAAGAAATAGAGGAGTATCATATGTGGTAACCCTTCTAGGTCGGATTGTTCGATCAGTCTCGTAACCACTTATCAGCCTGTTGCAAAACCTTTTTAGGGTAGCTTTTGCGAGGCAAAAAAAGCGGAAAAGCGGAGTTTGTATATTATAGTGGGGTATTTTATTCTTGTTATAATGCTGTAGTGGTATAGCAGATAGTTTCTCAGACTTTCTGCCAAATTTTGTTATTTGCGGTCAAGGTTTTAGAATCTTGCTTAACTATTTCAGCAGGCAATGTAATTTTTGTTTTTTTGGCAAAGTCAGGGAAACATATTATATGTAATTACCTAACTGATATGAGTGCCGAACAAAGGAGGGGATTTTGGTAAAATATAACAGGATAATTCAGCAAATTACAGTTGTATTATTTTTTATTCTTATTTTTCTGTATTTTGTTATCGATCTGATTGATCCGGATCTTCCATGGCATCTCGCCACTGGAAAGTACATCTTGGCAACAAAGACAATTCCAACAAGTGATCCATTTACTTACTCCACCGACAATAATTTCTTGCCATTTACTAGTAAGTTCGTCTTGACTCAGTACTGGCTTGGACAGGCTTTTCTGGCTTTTGTTTACTCGAAATTCGGTGTGCCAGGTCTTATCACTTTACGGGCCGTTTTGTTTACAATTATTATCTTCATAGTGCAGAAGACCCTTAAAGGAAAACACTTTATACTGTCGTTAGCATTCTCTATTTTCTACACGGCGTATCTGTTGCATGGTCAATATTACACCCTAAGACCTGTTCTCATCTCTTTTCTTTTTTCGGCAATTATTTTATATCAATTTTTACAATTTACGAAACAATCAAATATAAAATATATTATACCAATTCCTTTATTGATGATTATTTGGGCAAATATGCATGGTGGATACATATTTGGTCTTCTAATTATTACTATTCATCTTGTTGCATATATAATTAATAATTATTTGCCATACTGGAATGATAGTTTAGACAGATCATTATTAAAACAGCTATCTATCATTTCTTTATTGTCTTTTGTGATGGCTTCATTTAACCCTAATGGATTGGATGCTATCGGGTTCGCATTTGCGTCTCATTATACAGATGTTTATAAAAATGTAATAGAGTTGCAGTCACCATTTCATTCTTTTCAAATATTCTCTCCGGGTGTTATTAAATTTTGGTGTATTCTTCCTCTGAATTTACTGATAATTATCTATTCTATCCAAAAAAAACAACTTCTGCCGTTATTATTAGTAGCAGCTTCGACATTCATGGCTTTCACTGCTGTGAGGTTTATTCCATTAATGGTCATTACAGTTAGTATTGCGATCAGCCATTTACAATTTAAATTGCCGGAAATTTCAAAGAGATTTCATTATCCGGTATCTCTAACTGTCTTGTTTATTGTGATGATTGGAATATTATGGCTGTACCCAGGAAAAAAAATCAATACTTTTCGTTTTAAAAATAATCTCTCCTATCCAGTCTCAGCGGCAGAGTTCATGAGGAGAAATCTAATTTCTGGTAATATATTCAGCACATATAATAAGTCATCATATCTTATGTTTAGTCTCTATCCTGAATCAAATATTTATGTAGATTCAAGACATTTATATCCGGATAGAATTGAAATGTTGAATAAAATATCTGGTGGGGAATCAATTTATCAAACAGAAAGAAATAATTTTGTCAAACTTGTTCTGGGTAAAAGCAGTCAACTTTATAATTTAAACTCCAACGATATAAACAATACGCAACAGGATCCACTTGTATTGTTAAATTCTATAAATGCTGAAATAGTCATTCATGAAGCGATGCAAATATTGAATGGGAATTTGTATATTTTACCGTTAAAGTTATATCTTTCTGGAAACTGGATACTAGTGTACGCTGATGGTTATGTCATGATCTTTCTAAAAGATATCCCGAAATTTAAACACATCATCAATTTATACAGAAAAGATAAAGATATTCTTTTTGATGAGTTAATCGCTGAAGGTAAAATGGGGCTGCGATATGGCATGCACAGTAACTTTTATTCGAACATCGCCTTTGGGTTCATGGGTAAGGGATTGTATGGTGAGAAAGTAAAAATATTACTCGAAAAATCCCTTGAACTTTCAACAAAAAATCAAACAGCGAATACACTTCTAACAATTCTTCAAAACGGTAGTTTAAAAGAGATGCCGGCAAAATAAGATCTCCTAACTAATAATAAGCTGAATAATTGGACTAACTGGTTTTGTTAGAATATGTTGTTGTAAGCAATTGATTTACTGATTGGAGAACCTATAACAATGACGAAAGGCAATCCTTATAAAGATCGTTATCCTTTATTGAAAAGTAGGAGGCATGTGTGGCACGAGATTGTGCGGTTTATTGCTAAAAATGTAGGTGATATTCAAACATTAGTGGAATTGGGGCCTGGATATTGTGATTTCATCAATCTTTTTCCAGCGTTCAACAAAATTGCCTATGAAATAAATCCGGAGATGAAACTCTATGCAGCGGATGATGTCCGCGTATATTGTGATGATGCAATGGCTGTATCCCGTCTGGAAATAGAAAGTGTGGATATGGTTTTTGCGAGTAATTTTTTTGAGCATTTAGATATGAATGAGTTGGATGATCTAATGCCGGAGATTAGAAAAGTGCTTCGGCCAAGAGGGTTACTGGTATTTATTCAGCCCAACTACCGTTTTTGCGAGAAGAACTATTTTGACGATCCAACCCATAAAACTATTTTTTCTGACTTAATGTTGCCTGAGTTTCTTGGTAAATACGGATTTGCTATTCGAACCCTTGTTCCAGCTCTTCTGCCTTTTAGTATGAAGTCTAGATTGCCCAAGTGGCAATTTCTTGTCAGACTTTATCTTAATTCTCCAATTAAGCCCATGGCTGCCCAAATGTATGTTGTGGCGGTAAAGGAATAGTGACAAGATGTGGCAAGGGAAGAAAGTGTCTGTTGTTTTTCCTACCTATAACGAGAAGGAATCCATAAGAGCTGCCATTGAAGATTTTCAATATCAGGATATCGCCGATGAGATCATTGTTATAAATAATAATGCCGCACCTGGTACCAGTGAGGAGGTGGCGAAGACTATTGCCAGAGAGATTATGGAGCCGACTCAAGGGTATGGGGCTGCGATTCGGCGCGGCTTTCGGGAGGCAGTTGGGGAATATATTATAGTCTCGGAACCTGATGGAACCTTTTTTGGGCGCGATATTGTCAAACTGCTCGCTTATGCTGATGATTATGATGTTGTTTATGGTAGTCGTACTGTAAAAGAACTCATCTGGGAAGGTGCCAATATGGGAATATTCCTGAAGTGGGGGAATTATGCCGTAGCTAAATTGATGGAGGTTCTTTTTAATACGACTTCATTGACTGATGTCGGCTGCACTACTCGCTGTATTAATCGTCGAGCGCTCAAGCATATTGAAAGCTATTTTACAGTCAACGGCAGTTTTTTCGGCCCAGAGATGATGCTGCTGACGGTTATTACCAGAATGAAGATCGTTCAATTGCCGGTCAATTATTCTCAACGGGTCGGGCATTCTGCTGTTACTGGCAATAAGATTGTCGCTTTTTTTCTTGGTTTGCGGATGATCCGTTTGATCCTTTCATATCGAATAAAAGGATGGATATTTAAAAAGCGGTTTAAGGTGTTCTCGGGACCAAGTTGACGATGGTGCAAATTTTTATTGAGAAGGCGGGGGGCAATACAGATTGTCGAACTGGACCCGTCCGTCACTATCAATGCAGTATTTGTCGCCATAGGGGTTTTTCGGAAGAGAAGTGATGATGCCGTTATCGAGCAGTTCATTAATTGAAGATGGTTTTCGTCCAAAACGGGTTTGATATTTTTCGACGGCGATTTCGATTATCATGACTCCTTCAAGTGTTGTCAACCGGTCAACCATGGCCTGATACTTGAAGTCCTTTTCAGTTTTTGTGGCAAGCATTGATTTCATTAACATGATTGCTGCTGATGTTTCGCCTCCTTTCTGAGCGAGCCGTGCTCCCAAAATAGCCAGATAAGGTGGTGCGCCTGGAGTTTGGGATGCCTTGAGAAAAATTTTGCCGGCCTCGCCCGGATTATTTAGAAAGTAATAGGTGTCAAAGCCCATAAGGCGGAATGGTTGCCAGTCCCAAGGGCGATTTTCAGCCGCTGTTTGCAGGATAGTAAAGGTTTCGTCAATCATCTTAGCTTCCCACGGAAGCCATCCTTGTGCCAACATGTAGGTGTGCTGAAAACGAGGGTCGAGGGTCTGGCTATTGGAGAGAAGACGGGAAATAATCGGCCAATTGTATTGTTTGCGGACAGTTTTAAATTCGCCTTCAGGGGTCCGGATAATTTCAGTGCCCAACTGAGCCCCGGCCTCAAGCACGATGAGGTCTGCAATCAAGCCCTTGAATTCTCCGGCGATAACTTCCAGGGCAATACTTGGTAAGAGCCAGGTAGAGGAATAAATTTGTTGGTTTAGTGTTGAAACGTTGCGTGAATAAATAAGGGCATTATGACTTGCTATGTAGAAAACTGTAAAAGCAAGGACCACCAGTATGTTTCTGGAGACAGATCGCATCAGGCTAGGCAAGTTCTTTGCGGTTAAATAACAATGTTGCAAGATAAAGCATTAAAGCACAGTAGGAGATACAGTAAAGGCATAAAAACAAGAATTCCTGACCGCTGAATAACAGGCCATACGCCGCTACACTTTTTTTATCAAAATAAGAAAGATTCGGGAATATCCAGGAAAGAGCAAAAACAAGTTTCTCTTGGCCGGCAAGGGCTCCGGTATATGGATTTTCGTTGATGACTCTGCGTAAAAGCTCCAGGTTTTGGCCGACAAGATATGACGAAACAGCTAAAAGCAGGGCGACAAAAGGTTGTTTTGCAAAACAGAAACAGAGGAAGCTTACAGCCAGCACCACAAGTAGTGACATCCATTGACAGGACAGGGCCATTACGTATGTTGTCCAGGAAAAATCGGGAGGAACAAATGGCGCATAACGGAAAAGGACATATTTCATTGAGAGTGTGGATCCCAAACCGATTATGGTTGTGCCAATCAACAGAATAAGTCCCAGGCCGAAAAATTTGCCGGTGATATATTGGCCAACTGAAACCGGGCGGGAGATGAGCATATAGATCCGATTGTGTTCCAGGTCATCGGCTAAAATTTTCATTCCGAGGAAAAAAACCAGCAAAAGGCCGGTAAGCGCTACGGAGGAAAGGCCAAACTCGATCGAAACCTTTCCTAAATCATAGGAGAAGAGATTGGTCACAAAAATATTGGTCATCGAAATAATAATGGCAAAAACAACAATCGCCCATAGTGCCTTGTGCCGCATTCCTTCGATCATCGTGGAAAGAGCAAGAACCCAGATGTTAATGAGAGATTGCTGCACGGTCATTCTCCTCAATCATGGCGACAAAACGATCTTCAAGGTGGTCATTTTGAATGAAATCAGCCAGTTTGCCATCGTAAAGCAATTTGCCTTTATGTATAATGCCGATCCGGTCACAGAGTGCCTGGATATCGCTTAAGATGTGGGAGCTGAAAAAGATTGTTTTACCTAGTTTCTTCAACTCCAGGATTATATCTTTAATGAGGTGTCGGCCGATCGGGTCCAAGCCACTCATAGGTTCGTCAAAAATTAAAATTTGTGGATTATGAATAAGTGCATTGGCCATGCCGAGACGTTGTTTCATTCCTTTTGAAAAGCCACCAACTCTTCGATTTGCAGCGTCAGAAAGTCCCATCCGGGCTAAAAGCTCGGGTATCCGAATATGCAATGTGTTTTTTGACATACCGCTCAAGCGACCGGCAAGCATTAAGGTCTCGGTTGCAGATAGGTGATCATAAAAACAGGGGAACTCTGAAAGATAGCCAATCTGATGGCGAAACTCATCGCGGCCAATAGTGTTGCCCATTATTTGCATGGTGCCACTGTCCGGTCTCAGGAAATGGAGTAGCAGTTTGATCGTTGTCGATTTTCCAGCGCCGTTGGGACCCAAAAAGCCAAAAACCTCGCCTTTTTGAATGATCAAAGAAAGATTATTCAGGGCGTAATTTGTGGTGCGACCAGAAAGAAAGGATTTGTTGATTTGATCAATTTGGATGGCTGGGGGCATTGGTATTCTTTATGAGTTTTCAGTCTTTGATCATTTATGGAGAGTGGAGATAGAATAAGCTATTTTGAAAAAATACCAACTCTTTAAAAGAGAGTTGATTCAGTGAGGTTATATACAAAAAAAAAGACACAATCCGAGAATTTATAGCTCCCGGATTGTGTCTAGGTGAAAATTTGAATCAGTTGCTTACTGAACGATTGCCCAGTTTGGTGTCGGGGCGCCGGCACCAGCAACATCAGCAGTTGCCGGATCTAAATCAGCATCGAAGGTGACTGCACTGGTTACTGCGGCGGCAGTTGCTGCCTGTAGACGATTATTTGTGGTGTTTCCTACCCAGCCCGCATGACTGACGCTGTAAAGATTGTTTGGTGAATCAGAGTCAGAGCCGTAGACGGTATCTCCTTGCCAATGTTTGGTGAAAATGGTGTGCGAGGTAGCCTGGTTTGTCCCAGCTACAGCCGTTGGGGTATTGGCCAAGGCGACCATGTTAGCACCAATGCCAAGTGGCACTGAAAAAGTTTTGCCGGTGCCGTCGTTATTTCCTGAGAGACGACCACCTGCTGTAGTAGCGGAGGCTGGAACCGCATATTCCGGAACAGCAACTGAGTCCATGATTGCTCCAGCACCCGGCGCTCCAACAAGTTGGATTAAGGTGTTGCCGGCGGCCTGATTTTCCGTTTCACCAAAACAGCCAAGCTCGGCATTAAGATCAGCCTCGGAACTTACTACCATTTTGTTCAAGGCCTTGGCGTTGGCGTTCATCGAACGGGTCCGATAGGCCGCAAACTGCGGGATGGCGATTGCTGCCAGGATACCAATGATCGCTACAACGATCATCAGCTCAACGAGGGTAAAACCATGTTCGTTACTTTTCTTGAAATTCATTACTTCTCCTCCTCTTATTAATGTTTGGGTGTAATCTCCCGTAAAGACAAGCCTTTTAAAGACAGATTTAAAGAATGCAATCATTATGCCATTTTGAAAAACAAACAGCAAGATATAATTATCCTTCATGAAAAGCTGGAAACAAAGGACTTTTGAGAGTCCAGCCTTTCTTAGTAAGAAAGTAAAATAAGAAAATAAATGACAATTATTGTCATGTACGCCAATCTTTGTCACACGACTTTATTTCAATTAATTATGTCGTTAAATTATAATTCCTTCGGAAGGATCATGTGGGGGCGATCCTTAAACTCATTATTCAGAATTTTTTGGGCAATGTAAATAGGGTTTTCATAAAATGAATTTTTCGGTGCTTTTTTGAGGAAATACTCAAGGTATTCATGCCAGGTCGGGGTGTTCTCGTCACGCAATGATGGTTGGTTGGAGGATGATAAGTTTTGCTGCTGCTTATACCATAAAATAATGCCGGCATTGTAGGCCGAATATAGGTTGCCTGGTGAGTGCTCCCAGGCTTTCAAGGTAAGTTCTAGCGCTTCTGACTCATTATTGTTTTTCCATGCCTGTGCCGAAAGGGCTAAAAAACAATTTGTCAAAACAAGGTCTGAGTCTATGAGGTCAGGGTGGGCTTTTATGATATTGTCAATTGCTTTCTGGTAATTCTGCTCGTAATAAGCCTTGATTCCTTCGAGATAATAAGTGGCTTGTTGAACTCTAAATTGTTGTGAATTCCATCTGAAGTTGTTTCGCATGGCAATTAGTACTTTGTCGGCTATTTGCCAGTCTTTGATGTTACAGGCAAAGGCGAAGATGTTGATAGCGTTTGGTAAACTTTTCGAATTCGTGATTTCTTCGCTAACGCGAGGAGCTTTGTTCGGGAGAGGGATGTCGGAACGAATGATTACTGCAGAATTTTTCCCGTAATAAGCAAGCTTCCATTCGTCATTGAGAAGTAAGGTTAAAATAAGCCGAGCTCTTTGAAGGCTTATACACCAAAGGTCACAAGGGTATTTTTTAGTCATTTCTCGAACATTGGAGCCAAAGATAAAAGAAAAATATTCGTCGCTCCATTTTTTATATGGGAAATGTCTGGAATCAAAAAAAACCCGGTTTTCCGGCCAGAGTAACCAAAGCAGATAAGCTCCCTGATCATATCCATTGCCGATTCTACTAGTCGGGAAGAATTTTTTTATATACTGCGCTTCTTCAACAGGGTTAATTTCACTGATTCCAAACCCCATCCACAGATATGCCTCCGGGTTAATGGCACTATTTTTGTAGGCATCAGCGGAGAGGGAAATTCCTACCAAAATAAGGAGTATTGGGCTGGCTTGTTGAATTTTTTTGGAGATTTTATTGATCGGAAATAAAGAAAAAAATTGAGTTCCGGGAAGTAAGCTGATGCATGAAAACATAAAAATGGGAGCCCAGTAAAAAGTTGTTCGGTAAAATCGTGAATATAGAAAAGCAAAAATAAGGTTTAAGAGTAAAGAGGACCATTCGATATTTTTTTTCTTAAAATTTATGCCATAAATAATCACTAGAAAGAGAATTGCCAGATTGGCATATAATGAGAAATCATGAAAAGGCGTGCCGCCATCAAATGTAGCCATATAGGAAGCGACTTTCTGATTATAATTTATATTTTCCTGAGTTGGGATTATTTGCTGGAGAAGCTGAAGTGGATAAGTATATCCATAAGGAGTGATTAATATTGCAATGGCTGCAAGTATTAATGAAATTAGCAAATGTTTTCGGCATTGACGAGACAACGTATTGCCATGACTGAACCAGGTATTAAATAATTCCCCAGCCCCGATTATTAGTAAGAATATTACCCCAAAAATAAAACCGCCATGACTGTTGACCCAGATGAGCATAATTACGGGGAACAGGTAACAGTTTCGCCAGGCTTTTTCGCCATTGGTTCTTATCTGCCACCAGTTCCAACTGATTAAAGTCATAAACATAAAGGAAAGGATTTCCGGTTTGACAAAGGCGGCCGTATAGGACATTAGCAAGGCAATAAGACAAACGATCCAGACTATGGGGTGAAAGAGGACCTTCAGCTTGCGGGCATAAAGAAAGCAGGTCAGGATGAGGGAGAATAGGCATAGATAACGGACAATGAATAATCCGGTTAATCCGGAAACCTTATGCACCAGATAGAAAAAGATATCTGCCAGCCAGGTGCAGTAGAGGGTGTCGTTATTAGACGGAGTCCAGGAAAAAATAGTGTGGTCGGGAATCAGGGTGAGATTATCCAAAAAATACTTGCCATAGAGCATATGCCACCAGATATCACCGTCCCGAATCGGCATCGCATAGCGAAAGCCCAGAGTTGCTAAGGTGATAACGATGAGGAAGGTGGCCCATCCCCAATGATAATTCGGGGTATTTGAGGATGGAGTTGAATGCTCTGTTAGGGATGATGGCAGGGTCATGGGATTATTTTTTTACTGATAACGGTTTTCGATATGTACATTCCAGCATTTCCAGGCCGGTCATGGCGTAGGTGTAACGGGAAATTGACCAGTTTACTTCGTCGGGCAACAGGGAGCTGAGATCTTGTTGTGAACGGATAAATTCTCCTCGGTCCATTCTTCTGATCATGGTGGCGATAAGCCGGAGCCATGATTTTTTCGGAAGGACCGCGTCCATGATTATCACATGGCCGCCTGGTTGGCAGATGCGGAGCATTTCATTTATGGCCTCTTTGGCTGCCTGGTCCGGCAGATGATGGAGGACACCAATACACCAGATTCCGTCAAAAGTCTCCGTTAATATCGGCAAAGAAATGGCTGAACCGGTTACGGCCAGATTTGCCTGGCGATGATAATTAACTGAATATTGATAGGAGATATCCAGGCCGACCGGCAACATTTTTATTTGCCATAGCCAGCTTGAAGGGCCGCAGCCAACATCGATAATTCGACCGGAGGCAGGAAATTTTTTAGCCAGATCTTGTATTTTCTTGGTTAGAATAATCTCTGCCCCGGGGGCGAGAATAATTTGGGATAGGCGATAGATAAAAGGGTGGCCCAGGAGATTGTATAAATATTTTTTGATCATGTTTTCAGGCTTGTCAGTTTGAATCCATCCGACGCCTGGAAAGGGTCGGGACGGTGATCTGGTCGTGGGTGTCTTTTTCAATAAAATAGGTTGGCCGGTCCCTTGACTCATCAAGGGTCCGCCACAGGTATTCACCGATAATCCCCAGCATCATGATCTGGCCGCCACCTAAAAGCAGGATGGCGGTCATTACCGAAGCCCAGCCTTGCAGGGGGCTGCCGAAGATAACGCTGTTTACGATAACAAAAACGGCATAGATAAAACCAATTCCGGCAATACAGAAACCGACCACGGTCATCAGTTTCAGGGGCAGGCCGGAAAAGGCGAGGATCCAGTCTTTGGCCAGTTGCAATCGGCCTTTAAAATTCCATTTTGTGGTGCCGGCGCGTCGTTCCCGACGGTCATATTCAACAAAGGTCTGAGAAAATCCCAGCCAGACAATCAGGCCGAATAATGAGGTGTTGCGCTCCTGACAGGACTTGATCGCGTTTACTACTTTTCGGTCCAGCAGATAAAAATCGGCCCGGGACAGGTCAATATCAGGCGAGGATGTTTCGCCGAACCAGGATAATAATCGATAAAAAAGGTTGGCAAATAGATTGTTAAGTAAAGGTTCATTTTGGCGGTTTTTTCTCAGGCCCCAAACAATATCATGGCCTGCTTTCCATTGAGAAATCATCGCATTCAAGGCCTGGGGATTATCCTGCCCGTCGGCGGCCAGGCAGATTGCCGCATTGCCGTGGGCCGCGTCCAGTCCGGCTCGCAGGGCGATATGGCTACCACTCCGGCGGCTCAACCGGATAATCCGAACATTTGTATTATCTAAGGCCTGTATTGCTTCAAAAGTCTGATCGCTAGAACTATCATCAACCACAATAATTTCATAAGAGGCGGGAGGATCGTCAAGATCATGGATGATCTTGGTCAACTCTTTGATGGTTTCGCCGATATTATCGGCTTCATTATATGCGGGAATAACTATGCTTAGCTTCATTGCTTTTTTCTGATTTCCTTCGCCGGGTTGCCAGCGACCACAGCACCCGGAAATGTATCTTTTAGAACAACCGAACCAAGACCGAGCAAGGACTTTTCGCCAATTGTAATTTCCTGAATAATTTTACTCCCTGAACCTATATAACAGTTTTGTTTGACCGTGACATGGCCGGAGATTGAAATATTTGAACCGAGCAGACTGTAGTCACCGACCACGGAATCATGTGAGATTACCGTATTAGGCAGGATCACGACATGATTGCCGATCCTGGTGTTGGCGGTAAGGACGACATTGGCCATGAGAATTGTATTATGGCCTATTATGCAATTGATGCCGATTCTGGCTTGCGGATGGATGATGGTGGCAAATTTTGACGCAGGGATATTTAATAATTTTATGATTTCGGCTCGATTTTTATAGTTTTCCGGGCGGCCCGGGACTGCCAGGATCATTGCTTCTGGATAGTCGAGTATTTTTTCTTTGCCGCCAATAACTTTGTATGCCCCGAAGGGACGATCTTTTTTCTGGGGATCATCGTCAACAAAGCCGATAATCTCCCAGGTTTCCCGGACCAGATTAATATCTTCAATTACCGTGGCCGCCTCAATCGCATTGCCGTTAAAAGGGAATAGGATGATTTTTTTCATAATAATTTCTGGTTAATATTGCCGAAATCGTAAAGAGAAAAAAGTAGTTATTTTGTGATTGTGAGTGAAACGTGGCAATCTGTGTTTTCTTCAAACAAATAAAGATTGTTTCGGCGCGTTACTCCTCGCAATGACCGTATCTGATTTTTTACGAAGTCTTTATGTTTATTGATCTTTATTTTGATAAGGCTGCCTGCAGGCTATCGGCAATGTGTTTTTGCTCTTCGTCTGTTATTCCGTTGTAAAAAGGCAAGAGGACAACTTGGTCCCGGGCTTTTTCGCTGACCGGCAATCTCCATTTGGCCTCAGTATAAGGCGTTTCCTGATGGGCGTTCATAATGCCACGCCGGGTAGCGATCTCTTTGTCTTGTAAAAATTGCATTATTTGTAATTGAATCTTTGGGGTGGCCTGATTAAGCCGGACCGGATAACTCTGCCAGTTGGTTCGGGCCCAAGCCGGTTCGGCCGGCAGGGTAATTCCTTTAATCTTGCCAAGCAATTCCTGGTAGGTGGCGGCAAGTTGCCGTCGCTCGTTAACCATGGTGTCAATTCTCTTTAACTGCTCAATTCCAACTGCGGCCTGGATATCGGTCAGCCGGTAATTAAAGCCGGTGGTCAGGTATTCTTCAAAGATAACCTGTTTGGCGGTATGGCGCACTGTATCAGGCACGTTCATCCCATGCTGGCGCCATAGTCTGAATTTAGCATCCAGTTCCGGGTCGTTGGTGGTCAGCATGCCGCCGTCACCAGTGGTTAAGACTTTGCGGGGATGGAAACTGAAGCAGGCCACATCGCCCTGTGGTTTGCCGATTTTATCCCATATTCTTTCATTAAGGGATATTTCACTACCAATCGCGCAGGCCGCGTCTTCAATTAGCGGTATATTGTATCTAGAGGCTATTTTTTTGATTTTGCTTAAATCGCAGGGCATCCCCATCTGGTGGACCGCAAGAATTGCCGCTACCCGACCGGTTGGCTTTGTGCAGTGACAGAGAGGAGACTCGCCAACTGCCAGCCGTTCTATATCAATATAATAGTTTTGACCGTTTTCTTGTTTGCATTCTGAGGCCAGGCAGTTCTCAAGTTCGCGCGGAGATATATTGTAGGTTTCAGGGTCAATGTCGACAAAGATCGGTTCGGCGCCGCAGTGGCGGATGGCATTGGCCGTGGCGATAAAGCTGTGGCTGACGGTGATCACTGTTTCGCCGGGCTGGACCCCGACGCTTAACAGGGCCAGGTGCAGGGCGGTGGTGCAATTTGAAACGGCACAGGCATGCTTTGCTCCGACATATAATGCAAAGTCTTCTTCAAACTCTTTAACCTTTGGTCCCTGAGTCACCCAACCGGAAAGGATGACTGCGCGGGCGGCGGCCGCTTCTTCTTCGCCCAGAAATGGTTTGGCGATGGGGATCATTTGTTTTTTGAATAATTATATGCAAGTTAAAAGTAAAGAGTAACGAGATTTTCTCTTTGTTACTGGTCACTTTCATGGTTTGCGGGGGCTGGCTGAATTGAACCAGTCCTGCTGGTTAGTGAGAATTATTTTTGTTGTGAAGATCGATAAATTCTCTGGGTGACATGATTTCAATATCTATGTATTTTTTAATATCTCGCAAGTGGTTGTCTCCCGAGATGATAATTTTGCTGTCAAGAGCAATGGCACACTCGATAAATTTATTGTCATCCGGGTCGTCGTGTACCACCTTGATTTGTGGCGTTTTTGAGGTGTAAATTGAGTTGTATCCCTCAGCGAATAATCTGGTTAAATTTGTGATTTCTTGTTTCTCATTTGGGCATAACCGTTGGAGTACCTCTAAATATTCTTCAATTATTTCTTGAGACAGGCATAAAACAATACCGCCTTTCTTCCAAAGATTAATTATTTTTCTGGGGATACCACCAAAAAAAGAAGAAATAAATACATTTGTATCAATAACGACCCTAGTCATTTTTTGATCGCACTTGTTTTATTGCTTCTTCAATATTTGCCTCTGACCGTTTGTTCTGGGATAAATTACGCCCTATCCTGTCCCAGATGTTGTCGATATAACCACTCATATCTCTTTCTTTTGTGTATTTTTCGAGAAGTTCTCTTACGAGTTCGCTCAGGTTTTTTCCTTCTGCTTTTGCTAATTGACTAACTTTATTTTTTAAACTTGTTTCGACCCTGATAATCATTTGCGATGCCATGATTAAGCCTCACTTGCAATATGTCACATACTGTGACTGGATATGGTTGACGACTCTGTAATAATAAACTTATCATGTATATATAAGTTATACAAAGAAGGGTGTTTTGTCAACTTTCAGGGTAAGGGGTAAGCCTCTTATTATCGAAGGATTACTCAATGGAGACTAGGGGCAGTGTCGTGCATTAGTGATTTTGGTGTAAATATATTTATTGATGTGTTCAGAAAGTTTTTTGTAGAGTCCTTCAACCTTCAACCTTCAACCTTCAACCTTCAACCTTCAACCTTCAACCTTCAACCTTCAACCCTACTTCTCCCAATTGCGTCCGGTTTCACCTTTAAGCAAGGATACAATTCCGGTCGGGTGGTTTCGGAAATAATCAATGGTCTTGGTCAGTCCGTCGGCAAAGGAAACTTGCGGCCGCCAGTCGCTTAATTTCAGGAAAACTGATGGATCGGCGTAAAGGCGTCCGACATCACCGGGTCGTTCCGCCATCATTTCTACCTCTGATTCTTGGTTGCCGACCAGGTCATGCAGTTTTTCAGCCAGGTCCTGTATTGATATCTCAAAATTACTGCCGATATTTAGGGTTCGGCCAATCATTGCATCGTTTTGCGCGGCCGCAAGCAGGCCGCGGGCCGTATCCTCGACATAAGTGAAGTCCCTGGTCTGGGAGCCATCGCCAAAGACCAGGATGTTACGGCCATTTAAGGCACGGACGATTGATTTTGGGATCATCTCGCCGGCATCCCCTTCGTGATGGGAACGGGGGCCAAAGGTGTTAAACGGCCTGATCACTACGGTCTCCATGCCATATGTTTTATGGTATGCGATGGCATAGGCCTCACCGGCCAGTTTGCTCGCGCCGTAAACCGTGCATGGTCTGGTCGGATGGGATTCGGGCATCGGCACATATTGGGCGGTGCCGTATACTTCTGACGATGAGCAATGGATAAATCGTTTTACTTTTGCCCGCCTGGCGGCGTCGAGTAATAACAGGGCGCCTTCGGTATTTACCCGGTGGTTTTCAAAGGGATGGGTTATTGAATGACGGACTCCCAGGCAGGCCAGGTGAAATACTATCTCAATCCCGTCCATGGCTCGTTCCACATCAAAGGGATCGGTTACACTGCCTTGTAAAAACTCGAAATTTTTTGCCCCAAGATGTTGAGTCAGGTTGTCCAGTCGGCCATTGGTCAGATTATCAAAGACCCGGACCCGGCAGCCATTATTGATGAGGTGGTCAACCAGGTGGGAGCCGATAAAACCGGCGCCGCCGGTGATCAGGCATTGTTTGTCTTGAATCGTTAGCATGGTTTTCACTTATTTAAGATGATCTCTTTTAAACTTTCACAGACATAAGTTATCTGTTCTTTGGTTAATTCCGGAAACATTGGAAGCGACAGCAGCTTGCGTGCGCATTCCTCGGCGACCGGAAAAGAGCCTTCCTCTAAATTCATCTCAGCATAAGCCTTCTGCCGATGCAACGGGACCGGGTAATGGAGGGCGGCTGAAATTCCCTTTTCGTTTAAAGCAGTCATCACCTGGTTACGATCATCAACCAGAATTACAAAAAGGTGGTAGACCGGCAGGCAATTTTCGGTCTGGGTCGGTAGGGTTATCCCTTTAATATTTTTAAGTAATTTATGGTAGAGGGCGGCGTTGTGTCTCCTGGCCTCGTTCCACTGCGGCAGATGTTTAAGTTTGACCTGCAGGGCCGCGGCCTGGATTGCATCGCAGCGCCCATTAAATCCTTCACTGATATGGTGATATTTTTTTTCCTGGCCATGGTCTCTTAGGATGCGTATCTGGTCAGCTATTTGGGGATCATTGGTGGTAACCGCCCCGGCATCGCCGCAGGCGCCCAGGTTTTTGCCGGGATAAAAAGAGAAGGCGGCTGCCACTCCTAATGACCCGGCCTTGCGACCATGGTATTCAGCGAGGTGTGCCTGGCAGGCGTCTTCAACCACCCAGAGATTATGCTTTGCCGCGATCTTATTTATCGTGTCCATCTCGGCCGGCTGGCCATATAAGTGGACCGGGATTATGCCCTTGGTTTTAGGGGTTATAGCAGCCTCTATTTTGGTCGGGTCGATATTGTAGGTCAGCGGATCAATATCGATGAAAACGATTTTGCCCCCGGCCTGTGAAATGGCTTCAGTTGTGGCGATAAAGGTGTTGGGGACGGTAATTACTTCGTCGCCCGGTTGCAGGTCAAGAGCGAGCAGAATAAAGCGCAGGGCATCGGTGCCGCTATTGACCGCCACGCAGTATCTGGAGTTACAGGCCTGGGCGAAACCATGCTCAAAACCAGTTACGTAATGGCCGCCGATAAAGCCGGCGGAAGCGAGTATTTCTTCCCAGCGCGGCAGAATTTCGTCCCGCAGGGAGCTGTTTTGTGACTTCAGATCAAGAAATGGTACTTCCATATTATTCGATCCTGACATTAGCGCCATCTGCTTTAATTGATCTTTGTGCCGCCTCGAGGATCTTGAGGACCCGCAAGGCCGCGTGGCCGTCGGTTAAGGGGTTTCTCTTTTCCACTATACTATCGATAAATTCTTTAATCATTAATGAAAGAGCCTCGGTGTTGTCTATCCGCGGAGAGTAAATATCGCCGGAGCGGTAGGAGACCAGAAGGTTTGATTTTTTTTCCTGGTCTTGATCATTAATCGAGATGCCGCTGTCGTATATCTTTATTTTTTCCCCGGGCACCAGGTCGTTCCATTCCAGCATTTTTTCGCTGCCGCCGATAATGGTCTTTCTGATCTTGACCGGCGAAAGCCAGTTGACGTGGAAATGGGCGATAAATGAATTCTGGTAGGTCAGGGTGACATAGGCGATATTTTCCTTGTTTCCGGCGTGGGAAATGCCGTGGGCGCTAACCTGGACCGGTTGTCTGTCCAGTAGAAAATCAACAATCGCCAGATCGTGAACGGCCAGGTCCCAGATCACATTCACGTCATGTTGAAATAGACCGAGATTAATCCGCACCGAGTCATAGTAAAGGATTTTGCCCAACGCGCCCGAGTCGATTACTTCCTTGATTTTCCTGACCGCACCCGTGTAGCAGAAAGTATGGTCGCACATCAGGACCAGTTTGTTTTTTTCGGCAAGTTTAACCAGTTCTTCCCCTTGACTCACTTTGGCCGCCAGGGGTTTTTCAACCAGTACATGTTTGCCGTTTTCAAGACAGGCCTTAGCCAGGGGAAAGTGGCTGGCAACCGGGGTGGCGATGGCCACCGCATCAACGGAGGCGTCATTAATAATATCGGTAAACTCTGTGGTCAGTTTTACGCCGGGATAGGGGCGTAAAACGTTACCCAGGCGGGCAGAGTCAAGGTCGCAGGCCCAGGTCAGGTTGGTGTTTGATGAGGACATAAAATTCCGAATAAGGTTTGGCCCCCAGTAACCGCAGCCTACGACCGCAATGTTTAACATAGTTGTGCCTTGCGAAGTGTTTTTCAAAAAATAATTTTTAGTTTTTAAGATAACGCCATGTTTGAGGTCTGCTCATTTTTTCCGAGCAATGGAAGTTTTCCTCCCACCCCCCCCCAGCATTTTTAATCTTTTCATAATAACACAACCGTATTGTAAAAGCATTAATGTAGAAGTGGTCTGGGCTGCATGATAGGTAAAATTTAATTTACCTGTCTACTATATAATCCTTTGTTGAATGTGAGTATTATTAGTTGTCTTGGGGCATCGATAAATATAATCGTGTTTTCATGTATTTATTTGGTAGTAGTGCGTAATCAAAGAGTTGCCTGTGGTGACGAAAAAATAATAAAAAATTAATTTATGACAAAAAAAAGCAGTTTTTAGTAGATTTAATAACAAATAGATGATATGGTTTTGCGTAAATATTTTTGATTATATGTCATATTATATTCCATAATTATATGAATTTACAGGATTTTGCTTCAGTGGGTTAATATTGTTGTTGCTTGCAATAAGGGATTGGCTGTTTCTGGTGGTTAGTTAAATGATCCTGGCGTATTCTTTATGTTTTGTTGCTGATTTGGACCAGGAAATGTCGTGATGTAGGCGTCTTTATTTTCATTCACGCAGGAAATCCATATTTGTTTTTAGTGTAGATCCGTTTCTATTCGTGGATTTAATGGTGATTTTTATTGTGGGCCAAAGATAATTAATTGATGAAGAGAGGGTTTATCGTCATGCTTGAAAAAACCTGTCACTGTTATTTCTTATTAAGGTCATTGTTTGCGATGGCTAACTCTAAAAGGTGGAATCTTTTTCGAAACAACAAGAGGGGGTTTTCCCTGATCGAATTGATGGTAACCGTAGGGGTGGTGGGGATCCTGTCGGCGGTAATTGTCCCTGTTACAACGGCCTCTCTGCCTAATTATCGGCTCAAGGGCGCGGCCCGCGATGTATATTCACTCATGCAGAAGGCGCGATTGCTGGCGGTGAAGCGCGATATAAACGCCAGGGTGGTTTTCAATGATGCGGTGAGTCCCGGATCTTATCGGTTGGAATTAAATGGCAATGGTGTGGTGGATTTGCCGGAAGAATACCAGGTAGACTTGGCAACATACGGTAGCGGGGTGGATTTTGGTCTTCCTCCCGGCGCCCCGGTTAACTGGGGTGGCAATCCTATCAATAATGCAGTTGGTTATGCGGCTAAGATGTGCAGTTTTCAGAGTAATGGGCTTGTTGGTGGCGGTACGGTTTATCTGATCAATAACCAGGCCAGGATTTTTTATGCGATAACCACGGTCAACAGTGGCGGGATAAAGATAAGAAAATATAATGGCATGCAGCCTTTTCATAGAAAAAACTGGTTCGAATAAGATGCAAATTTATAAAAAAAATAATGATCGGATGCGGGGGTTTACCCTGGTTGAGTTGATGGTCGCGGTGGGGATCTCCTGTCTGGTGATGGCTGGGGTGATGTCGGTTTTTCTCTCCCAGCGCAATTCCTATAATGCCCAGGATCAGGTTGTGGAGATGCAGCAAAATCTCCGAGCGGCGATTGCCTTCATGCGTAAGGAGATGAGAATGGCCTCCTACAACCCCATCGGCAAATCCCAAGGCAGAATAGATGTCGGCTTCACCGAAACCCTGCCAAGCCAAATGACCTTTAGTTTCGAGATAGATAAAGCTTTGCCCGATCCCACTCGCCAATCGATTCAATATCGACTTTTTGATTCTTATGAGAATGGGGACGGGGTTTTTGATCTTGGCCGCCAGCCTGGGATCAATGCGAATATAAGTGCTTTTGCGGAAAGCATTGAGGCCATTGACTTTATGTATTTAGATGACATGGAACGGCCGACTGAGGATGCCTCCGAGATAGTGAGTATCAGGGTCTCAATTCTGGCCCGGGCCAACCAGCCTGATCTGAACTTTCTAAATACGATGGAATATTTTCCGGCTTCCTGTCCGGAACCCTTGCCGCCGGCCCAACCAGGGCCGGCGGATTATGCATGTGTCGAATCAAAGTTGCCAACCGGGTTTGATCCTGGTGATCCTACTATCGGAAGTTGGGATTTGAATCCCGGGGTCGATGGGGATATCACGCCAAATGATAATTTCCGTCGCCGGTTGCTGATCGCAACCATAAATGTACGAAATGACTAATCGGAACAGCTGGAAAAAGGTCAGAGTTATGGGAAATTTTTTGAGCAAAAATGATAATGGTTTTACCCTGATTGAGGTAATGATCGCCGTTCTGGTTTTGACCATGGGTCTGTTGGGAGCGGCGGCCATGCAGACAACGGCCGTCAACGGTAATGCCAGCGCCATGAAGTTAACGCAAGCAACGCTCCTGGCAAACGACCGGGTCGAGATTCTGATGAGTTGGCCTTATGAGCTGCCCAAATCTAATGTTTCAATCTTGGATCGAAAAAAATATCCCCTGTATGATATTGATAACCCGGAAATGCTGTCAGAATTAACCGATGCAATTAATGCTTTAGGCTTGGCGAAAGTTGAATATCAAAAAATTGATCATGATGCCGTCGGCTTGATGATCATAACGGGAGTGCCGGCCCAAGCGGATGCTTTTGCGGTGGTCGGGGAGTATTCGATTTATTGGGATATTAGCTACAATTTTTTACCTCCTCCCCTTCCTCCGGGGCCTGGCCTTCCTGCTCCCCCTCCTCCTGATCCGCCGATAGAAATTGGCCGGACAATTAGGGTCGATGTGGTCTGGACTGAAAATAATCGTTTAAAAACCGTTACCGTGAATCAGGCTATGGCCAAAAAAAGCAGTTAACAGGAGGTGTCCCGCATGAATTGTACGTTTTTATGGCGAAAGGTTAGAAATGAAGAGGGTTACGTTCTGGTCGCCGCTCTCATGTTTCTGTCAATTGTCTCGGTGTTTGGCATTTTCGCGACCAATACGACAACGGTTGAACAACAGATTGCGATTAACGAAAAAGCCAGTTCCAAGGATTTTTATAACCAGGAAAACTGTTTGTCGACCGCCAAGATGCGGTACCCTGACTGGTTAGATGAGGATATGTTGGGGTATGCGGTTAATGATCCGAAACAGGCTTATTATCCAAGTGAAAATTTGACCCCGGATAATGATGATAATGGAAACGGAATTTATGATCTTACGGAGCTGCGCGATCCCGATACCGAGGAAGTGCTGGCCCGCTTTGAAGTAAGAAGTTCGGAGGGATCTGCTGATGGGCTCAAGATAGACAAATTATCTGATGCGGCCAATGATTATCCTCCGATGAATCACATAGATATACCACCCATCGGTTCCGGCTATAGCCAGAGGGATTTTGAAACAAGGAGATTTGTGGTTACCTGTGAAAACCCTGACGATGCCCGCGATATTATCCTCCAGGAAGGAGTGTATAAGATTTTTAATAAATTTTAGTGGAATGAAGTTTGTCATTAAAGGATTAGAAAAAGAAAGTTGCACAAAATAAGGAGAATGGGGCGTGAAAAAAATATTATTGATTATAGGCTCAATGTTTTACCTGATTGTGCCGGCATGGGCCGATGATACTGATATCTATGGCATTTCAAATATAGATGTTAAGCCCAATGTTCTGATCATTTTCGATAACTCTGGCAGTATGGGGACCAGTGATGTCCAAGGCTCAGTATATGAGCCGGCGACAAATTATACCGGGAGCTATAGTCAAAATGCGGTGTATCAAAACAGTAAAAGTTATTTTACCTCAATCAATGATTCCAAGTGGCAATGTGCGGCGGCCAAAACCGACTTGTTGAATCTTGGTTGGTGGAAAGGAAAATTAACCAAGGATAAGAAGACTGGTGTTGTTAGCTGTGGCGGTAAAAATAATACAAATTATCGGCTGGGTAATTTTGAGAATTTTGACGCCTTACCTGGCAGTGGCAGTAGGACTAGGATGGAGGTCGCTAAAGAGGTGATGGCCAAATTAATTAACGATAATTTCGAGCGGGTTAATTTTGGCTTGATGAAATTTAATCTAAGTTCTGCTAATGAAAGCGGATTTATTGTCGCCGGTTGCGGGGGAACTAGGGCCGAGTTGATCGGCGACTATAATGCGGCCTCTCCTCCCATTTTTACTGATTCCGTCCAGGCCCTTTATGGCGCGATCGGTTCCATCGAGTCGTCCACCTATACGCCTTTGGCCGAGACCATGGCCGAGGCCGGGCTTTATTATGCCGGCCAAAAAAGTTGGTTTAACGGGCTACTCGGTCAATATACCAGTGATTGCACTAGTTTAAATAAAAACTGCCTTGATTATAATGTCATAAATCCCATCGAATACAGGTGTCAGAAAAATTATATTATCCTGATGACCGATGGCGAACCAACTGAGGATGCGAATACAAAGTTAAAAAACTCTAATTATATTAATTCCAGTAAAATTCCAGATGCGCATATGGATGGCGCTGTCAATTATTTGGAGGATGTTACCTATTTTCTGGCCCATAATGATCTGCGGGTGGTCGGTGGTAGCCCTCCGACCGAAGCCGATATCTTGGCGATGGGTTCGCCGGGTAATTACGAGAACCAGACGGTTACTACCTATACCATCGGATTTCAGCAGAATTTGCCTCTGCTTGAGGAGGCTGCGACTAATGGCGGTGGTGAATATTATACGGCGGATAATGCCGACACCTTGAATGAGGCCCTTAATTCTATTATCGATGCCATTGGTGAAAGCAATGAAAGTTTTTCCGCTGCCGCGGTGCCGGTCAGTCGGGCCAATAAGGCCTATGCCGGTGAATATGTCTATTATGGTCTGTTTCAACCTTTAAATTCAGGGGGTTGGCTCGGCAATCTGAAGAAATACGGCCTTTCATATTACGGTGATAAATTATTGGATGTCAATGGTAATATTGCCTCGCTTGACGGAGTGGTGCTTGACGGGGCCCGTTCTTTCTGGAGTGACCCTTTGCTCGACCCCGATGGCCCTGACGTAGCCAGGGGAGGGGCCGGCGAAAAACTTTACTATGATATCGAGAACGGTTTTAGCCGTAAAATCTATACTTATACCGGTACGGCGAATTTGCTGACCGACAGTAGCAACGAATTTTCTCTGGATAATAAAGTTAAACTTAACACCTATGTCGAACTTTCCGATAGTGTGATTAGTAAGGTCAGGCGGGAGAACGCAGGTGAATGGCCGCTGGGTGATTTTTTGCATTCACAGCCGGTGGTGGTGCATTATGATGATAATTTTGATGGTGCCGATGATCATTCGATGGTCTTTGCCGGGGCCAATGACGGGATGCTACATTGTATTGACGATAATGACGGTAGCGAAATATGGGCCTATATCCCCAGTGATCTGCTTGATAAGCTTTCTTTGTTGACCGGCAATACCCATGAGTATTTTGTTGACGGCTCGCCTCAATTGTATCCCTATAATGATGGTTTTATAGACAAAAAACTCTTGTTTTTTGGCGAGCGACGGGGCGGGGATAGCTATACCGCCCTCGACATTACGGATTACAACTCTCCGCTTCTCCACTATGAAATTGGGCCAACTATCCTTGGCCCTGGCCATGAGTTGTTGGGTCAGTCATGGAGTAACCCGCAAGTCGTTGATCGGGGCACGGGTGTTTTTGATGTTGTCAATAATAAAGAGATAACTAATGAAGTATTGCTGCTGGTCGGGGGCTATGACGATAATCAGGATAGTCTGCCGACCGATGATCCCCCTCCGAACCCTACCGACAGTAAAGGGCGGGCGGTTTTTGCGGTTGATGCGCAAACCGGTGCTCTGCAGGAGGATTTCGTGTTCAGCGCCGATAATTTTCCGGCAATGACTCATTCAATTGTCGCCGCTTCCGCCTTTAAGCCAATGGGCCAAGATGCGGTGAACAGAGTGTATGCTGGGGATATGAATGGTAATTTGTTTGGCTTTCGCCGCGATGGGATCAGTTATTATGAAGTCTATGATAAAAAAGAAGTAATTGATGGAAAAGAATACACTATTAAAAATGTGGCCAGGGCCGTAGAAATCCCTGATCCTCTTGATGGGAGCTGGGGGCAGAAGTTGAAGTTGTATTCTACGCCTGGTCAGAAGATTTTTTATTCGCCCAATATTCTGGATGAATATTTTACGATTCCATATACTAACGAGTTGGGCCGCATAAATAGAAGGGTAATGACCGGGATGGACTGGGTTTATTATGGTACCGGAGATCGTGCCCACCCCGATCGGAAGGACATTACAAATGGCTTCTATGCCATCAAAAACCGGTGGGACTGGCATGAGAGTGAGGACCCCGAGATTGTCGAGGCTATTGTTGATGTTTCCGCTCAGGGTTCGATTATAGCAAAAGATAATCCCAACAGGGTGCTTGTCGGTCCCTACCGGGATCTGACAGGCATTATCTTAACAGATACTGACGGTTATCCCTTTGCCCCGGAAGACGTGGTGGTAGAGGATGTCCCTTTCATTATTGATGTAACCGATAATCTGATTCAGAACCGGGAAGCTGACCCTGATGTAAGAAGGCGTTATCAATTATATGCCGAAGATGCGATCAAACATTCAAATAATCGGGGTTGGTTTATCCGTCTGGAAGAGAACGTGGATGGGGTGGTAGAGTCAGTTGGTGAAAAAGTGGTCTCTTCGCCGCTGATTTATAATCATATAATTTATTTTACCACCTTTGTGCCCGAGGACCCTGCCACCGTGGAGGAGAATGCGCTTGATCCATGTGCCAGTCCAGGCGCTCGGGGTATTGGTTATCTGTATAAACTTGATAACAGGACCGGGGCGGCGGTCCAAAATTTTTACACTGTAAATGATGAGGAGACAGGTGACGACGGACAAAATATCGGGAAATTGGATGTGCATGATAGGAGAATGGTCACGCCAACCCGGGGTATTCCGCCGGAACCAACGATGGTTATTCAACCTGGTGGGGCCTCTATTCTGGTCGGTACCTATGCGGAAAAAGTTGAATTTTCTGCGTTCAACCGTTTTTTTTGGCGGCAGCTAGAGGATGAATGAAATCCATAACAAGGAGTGATTGACTATGTCTGTTTTAAGAAAATATCATACTGTAAATATTGTATTATTAATTTGTACTCTGCTGGCGATTGCGACACCCGCTCTGGCCGGCCAGAAAGGTTTGTCGGTTGAGTTAAATGCCCGAATTATGGAGATTGATCTTGGCAATCAGAAGATGATTGTCGGCGAAAAGGACATTCTGCTTTTGGCGCGGCTGGATAATGGAGACAGAAAATGGCAAACCGTTTTTGTCGACGCCAAGGGCCACACAATCTCGCCTGTCACTCTCAAGCAAAGAGATAGAGTGCTGGTGAAAGGGGAAGATGATGGCGCCGGGAAAATTAGCGCCCGTGAAATACGTAAAATCGCTGAATAAAATTTTGCGGTAGTTTTTGCGGTAGTTTTTGCGGTAAATCTGTATATCCGCAAATCTGAAGTAGAAGATGAGGTCGTTGGCATTTATGTCAGCGGCCTTTTTTTATAGTTGTGAAGTGTTGCGAAACTGTCGTCCAAATTTTACGCAGGGGCCTTTCTTTCCCCCGTGGAAAATATCTGAATTTTTTGGGGTCAGTAAATATTGAAATGAGTTGGTAAAAAAAATAATAATTGTAAAATTATTTTATAATTTATGCAGGCTTGAAAATTTAAATTAAGGATAGCTGATCAAAGTGATAACCAAAAATTATTGATAAATAATTTTTGGTTATCACTTTGATCTATGTTGCAAGCAAAGATGGTTTGTTCTAGATTGTTCTTACTGCTGACTATATAATTTTAGCTGTTTGACTCTCCTCGCGACGATTTTCTTCGATTCTCTCCCACAATTTTTCGCAAAATGGATTTTAGTTTGTGATAAGCTATTTTTAGTCTAAAAAGCTGGTTATTTTATGTGGCATCCATTGTGCCACGACAAGTAATTATCGAGAAAGGCATGCTTTTTGCTTTGTGTAAACTCTGAATTATAAGATACTAAAATGCCGGGAGGAATTTTGAAGAAATCATATCGTCGAAATAATCATCAGGGGTTTTCTCTTATAGAGTTAATGATCGTTTGCGGGGTAATAGGTATCCTGGCCGCCGCTGTTACCCCTTCCGTGATCAACTGGCTCCCTAACCACCGTCTGAAAGGTGCGGCCAGGGACCTTTTCGGCACTTTGCAGGTCGCGCGGCTGCTTGCTGTTCAAAGAGGTGCCAATGTTAGCGTTATATTTAATAATACCGTTAACCCTGGTTTTTATTATGTTGATCTTGATAACAGTGGCTTTGTGGACCAGCCGGGTGAATCCCGGGTAGATTTGGGGTCATACGGCAGCGGAGTTGATTTTGGGATTGCCGGTGTCGGACTGGTAGATTGGACCAACGTTGTAGTTGGTCTTTCTGTTACCTACCCTCTTCGCGTTGACCCTCCCCTTTTACCTAGTTGTACTTTTAGTAGTAACGGTACCATTACTGTGGTTGGCGCGCCAGTTAACACTGTTTATTTGATTAACAATCAGAATGCTATGGTTTACGCGATTACCACCATGCCCAGTGGGGCGATAAAAATGAGAAAACATAGTGGCATTCAGCCTAACAATTCAAATAATTGGTTTGAATAAAATGAAATTATTTAAAAAATATAATTTGCCTCAGCAAGGTTTTACTTTGGTTGAGTTGATGATAGCTGTAGCTATTGCCAGCATTGTCATGGCTGTTGTTGCCATAACTTTTACTTCGCAGGAAAAAAGTTATTCCGCCCAGGACCAGATTGTTGAGATGCAGCAAAATCTTCGGGCCGGGATGGATTTAATGACCCGAGAGATCAGAATGGCCAGCTATACACCAGTGTTGGATAATGTGAATGATCTGAGTGGCGGCCTCCAAGCGAATTTTGCGGTGAACAGCCTGACTTTTATTAATGAGATTGATACTGCCGGTACTTTGCAAACCGTTCAATATTTAATGTTTGATTATTATAATAATGATGATCCAGCGTTGCTTGATCTTTGTCGGCAGGTAGATGGCGGTACATCGTTTCCAATTGTTGAAAATGTAGAAGCTATTGAATTCAGGTATCTCTATTTTGATCCGAATCAAACATTCAATGGTCAGCCGAGTGATATTCCAATTGAAACCACTGATCAAGAAAAGGTCGAGCTTGTTCAGATTTCGATGTTGGTTCGTGCCGAACGTCAGGAGCCGGGGTTTGTCAACACCTTGGAGTATTTCCCGGCCTCTTGCCCGCAGCAACCTGGTGCTCCTGATTATAGTTGTATTGAGGGGATAGGATCGCCATGGGACCTTAATCCCGGGACAGCCAATAGTATTGCCCCCAACGATGATTTTCGGCGCCGTTTGTTGGTTGTTAATGTTAATTTACGTAATTAAGGGATTGGAGAAATTTGCGTCATGAAAATTAAAGCAAACCTGAACAATAAGGGATTTACCCTGATTGAAGTGTTGATCGCCGTTGCGGTGGTCACAATCGCGGTTCTGGGAGTTGCCGTCATGCAGATCTCGTCCATTGGCGGCAACGCTAACGCCTTAAACTTAACTGAAGCTACAACCCTGGCCCTTGCTCAGGCGGAAGTTCTCTTTTCGCTTGAGTACCCTGATCCGGGGATTGTTCCTGATCCTGCTCGGCCACGGATGCTTTTGTCTAATTACAACGACCAATTTTATCAGCGGATGGATTACGAGGCGGTCGGGTTGACACAGATCCTTTTAGGAGGGGTCCCTGCGGTTGCAGACAATTTATTAGTTTCGGATGGTTACCAGATTTTTTGGGACGTTGCGCCCATCATGTCTGGAGTTCCTTTGATGGAAGTAGCCCTGGATATTCGGGTGGATGTGGTTTGGAATGAGAATAACCGATTGAAAACCGTCACAGTGAATTTCGTTAAGTCTAGATTCTAACGGGGGGAGTTACGATGAAATATTTATTATCCGCCAATAAAGTCGATAATGAAGAAGGGTTTGTGCTGGTCACTGCCCTTCTGGTGATGATAGTCCTGGTTGCGATGGGGACGATGGCCACAAACACCACAAATATTGAAAAACAAATCGCCTTGAATGATCGTATTGAAAAGCAAGATTTTTATGATCTGGAAACTTGTTTGGGAAGGGCCAAAACAACGATGACCCCTAATTGGTTTACGGACGGTTTTGTTACTGCAGGAGAGGATGCTGGTTTTCCGTTGCCGGCGGACGTTGATGTTGACGGTGATGGATTTAAGGATCTCAGTGAAGTCCCTGACCCGCTTGATGCGGCGCGGATGATTGCGGCATTTGAGGTCAGACCCGTAGAAATTAGCGGAACGGCTAATCTTAATTTGTCTTCCGAGGCAAATGATTTTACCCGTCTTGAGCATATTCGATTGCCCTATTCTGGATCGGGCTATGACCCGAAAATTTTTCTGATTCGGCGCTATGTTGTGACCTGTCGATCTGCGGACCCTAATAAAAATTTGATCCTACAGGAGGGGATATATAAGGTTTTTACTAATTATAATTAATGTAGTTTTTTGGGTATTTGATGGTTTTATCCATAAGGAAGGAGAGGAAGTCATGAAAAAAACATTATTAACTCTATTGTCGATGCTGTGTCTGGCCGGTTCTGTTTGGGCCGACGATATTGATATTTATGGTGTTGGAGATATAGATATTAAACCAAATGTTCTAATTATTTTTGATAATTCGGGCAGTATGGGGACCCAGGATGTCCCTGGTATGCAATATGATCCGCTGACCGCGTATGCCGGATCATATAATACAAACGCGGTGTACGATAAAAATCATGATTTGTGGTTTTCAGATATAAACTCTGCAAACTGGCAATGTGCGGCGGCAAAATCCGATTTACTGACCGTTGGTTGGTGGAAGGGTAAATTAAAAAAAAGCAATCAAGGTGTTGTTACCTGCGGTGGCAATAACAGCAGAAATTATCGATTGGGTAATTTCGAGAATTATGATGATTTGCCAGGCGCCGGCATGAAAACCAGGATGGAGGTCGCCAAAGAAGTCATCGCCAGATTAATTGATAATAGTTTTGATCAGGTAAATTTCGGCTTAATGAAATTTAATGAAGACACCGCTTATCAAGGGGGCTATATCCAATCCGAGTGCGGCGTAACAAGGAGTACTCTTATCGGGGCCTATGACCCTTTGAATCCACCGATATATACGGACGCCTCTCAGGGTGGCTTGGGCGCAATCGGCGCCATAACATCGCAAACATATACTCCTTTGGCCGAAACCCTGGCCGAGGCCGGGCGGTATTTTTCCGGCCAAAAAAGTTGGTTTAACGGGGCTACCGGTAAATACACCAGTCAATGTACGAATAATAATGTCGGATGCTATGATTATAGTGATAAAACACCCATTAAGTACAGATGTCAGAAAAATTATATTATTGTGATGACCGATGGTGAGCCGACCCAAGATGATTCTAAGTTGAATTCCGACCCTGGCACGCTTCCATACCTGATTGACAAGGAAGGCGTGGGTCATAAGGTCACTGAGGCGGGTGAGGTTATTGCGACAAGTTACTTGGAAAATGTTGCTTATTTTCTGGCCCATAATGATTTGCGGGTTCTTGGTGCCAATCCTACGGAAGCAGAGATCATCGCGATGGGAGAACCGGGGGATGCCGAAGCGCAAATCGTTACCACCTATACCATCGGTTTTCAGTCAGACCAGACCTTGCTGGAAAATACCGCGCTTAATGGCGGCGGCGAATATTATACCGCCGACAATGCCGATACCTTGAATGAAGCCTTGACTTCGATTATCTCTACTATCATTGCCAGCAATGAGGGTTTTTCCGCCGCCGCCGTGCCGGTCAGTCGGGCCAATAAAACCTATGCTGGGGAGTATGTTTATTATGGATTGTTTCAACCATTAATTTCAGGGAGCTGGGTAGGTAATCTGAAAAAGTATAAATTGGCAGGTGGTGCGCTGTGGGATAAAAATGGTAATCCGGCGATAAATGCGACCACTGGCGTGGTAGAGGACAATGCCATCTCATTCTGGAGTACAAGTGTGGATGGGCCCGAGGTGAATATGGGCGGGGCCGGTGAAAAGCTGTTAAATGATATCCAGGGCGGTATGTCGCGTAATCTTTATACCTACACCGGTACCAGTAAAGACCTGAAAGACGCCACAAATAACTTTCATCTTGATAATAAAGCCGTGTTGAATACCTATGCAGGGCTTTCAGACAGCGTGATTAATATTATCAGGCGGGAGGATGGTGGTTGGCCGTTAGGTGACTTACTCCATTCTGAACCTGTCGTGATTCATTACGATATCGACGGTGATGGTGCTGATGATCTTTCCGTTATCTTTGTCGGATCCAATGACGGCATGCTTCATGCTTTTGACGATTTCGACGGGGCGGAATTATGGGGATTTATTCCCCCGGACCTGCTTGATGATAAACTTGAGGAGATAGCTCTTAGCAATAAGCAGGTTTATAGCGTTGATGGTTCACCTACAGTCCAATACTACGATCATGATGGTGATAAAAATATATTAACCCCACCCCATAAACGGCTTATCATTGGAGAGCGGCGTGGGGGGGATGCTTATAGCGTCTTGGATGTAACTGACTATCAGGCTCCTGTCTTTAAATATCAGATCAAGAAAGATGTTCTTGGTGCCGGGGATGAAACGCTTGGTCAGTCATGGGTGCGGCCTCAACTTGAGAAAATGATTGATAAAAATAATCTGGGTGCCAACCCCTTGCAAGATTTTTATCTGATGAGTGGTGGCTATGATGAGAATCAGGACGGGCTGCCGGACGCGGTTGCCCCTGATCCCGTCCCGAACCCCACCGACAGCGTGGGAAGAGCGGTCTTTGCAATTAATGCTCAGACGGGTGAGCTTCTTGAAAATTTTGTCTTTAGTGCGAGCAATTATCCAGCCATGACCCATTCAATTATTGGGCTTTCTGCTTACCAGCAAGAAATTAATGAACCAGTGAACAGGGTGTATGCAGGGGACATGGACGGCAATATGTTTGCATTTCGGGATGATGATATCAAAGAATTTGAATTAACCCCTGCCGGGGCACAACCAAAACCTATTGATGTGTTGGATGGGAAGGTCGATGGTAACTGGTCGCAAAAATTGAAATTATTTGCCACTCCGGGCAAGAAGATATTTTATCCGCCTGGTCTGATGGAAGAATCATTTGATCGGTTATACGTTACTACGGAAGGGAAAATAAAACCTATGATAAATGGCGATTTTGTTTACTGGGGCACTGGTGATCGCGCTCATCCGGAAAGAAGGGATATTGTCAATGGCTTGTATGCCATTAAAAATGGTTGGGATTGGAACGGCAGCGAAACCCCTGATCTTGTCGAAGCGTATGTTGACAAGAATGATAAAGGCAAGATAAAAGCAATAAGTGATGATCACGTTCTGGTTGAACAGCTGATTGATGACCAGAACACAAAGCTTGAAAATGTGTGGGATAGTGGTGAGAAGTTTATTCTTGATGTAACATACGATTTGTCTCAAAATCGTGAGTTTGTCAGGGAAACTCAAACTCTTTATCAAAATTATGCCGTTGAGGCTGAACATCACGTCAATAATTATGGCTGGTTTATTAGGTTTGTTGAGGGAACTGAAGGGGCGGATATCGAGATGGGGGAAAAAGTCGTTTCTTCTCCACTGATCTACGATTTTGTAATTTATCTTACAACGTATGTGCCCGAGGATCCTAATGCCGTAGTTGCGGCGACACCGGACCCATGTGCCAACCCCGGGGCTCGAGGAATGGGGTGGATTTATATGATTAATGCTCGGAACGGAGAAGCGATATTTAACCTGGATCCAACTAATGATGACGAAAAAGGTAGCGACGGTCATCAACTTAGGGAGAAATCTCGGACGGATCGCCGGGGGATCACAAAAAACAAGGGTATCCCTCCGCCAGTTCAGATAGATTTTCAAGAAGACGGTGCTGTTCTTTTGGAAGGTACTTATGTTAAACCGGTGGAAGATAGTCCTAATATGCTTCGGTATTACTGGCGGCAGATTGTGACCCCTTAATTGTCCAGAAGAATAAAAGTGTGCCCCCGAGGTCATTAACCTTGGGGGCGCTTCCCTGATTCGGAAATATTGGGGTTAAATAAAATTTGTTAAGGAGGTGTGGCGTAATGTTTATACTAAAAAAGCATTTTATAAAAATTGTTCTGTTGTCCTTGTGCGGCATGTTGATCTTTACCAATACAAGTTTTGCCGAGGAGAATGACTCTTTTGAGCTCAATGCCACCATCATGAAGATTGATCTAGGTAACAAAATGATGGTTGTTGCCGAAAAAGATATTCATTTATTGATTAAAAATGTTAAGGGAAAAATGCATTGGCAAACTATTTTCAGGGACGCAAAAGGTAACACTATTTCGCCCAATACCCTGAAATTAAGGGACAGAGTTCTGGTGCAAATAGAAGAGGAAAGTTCGGGCAAGTTGATAGCGCTTGAAGTACAGAAAGTTAAATAATTAGTTTTTAAAATAATTTTTAAGACAAGGCCGCCGGGATTGATTCTCGGCGGCCTTTTTATATTGAGGCTCAGTCTGTATGGCAATGCTAATGTCCCTTTATTAATCAAGGGAAGAGATTGCTTCGGTCCCTGCGTTTCCTCGCAATGACGGGCTATATTGGGGGAATAAACAATTGAAGTCATTGCAAGCGATGAGACGCAATCTTTATGCGGTCTTCAGATAAATTTGTTACAATGGCCGCCATGAGCTTACTTGATGATGAAACCTATATTTTGAATTTATTGTTTCGGCATAAACTTGTCAGCCCGGAACAACAGAAGATTGTCAGTCAGATGGCCCCGCAGCAGCGCCAGGTGATCCTGCGCCAGAGGCGGAAACGGAAAGCTGTTGCCGGCGGTAAGGTGGTGCCGCCCGATCTGGTGGAGGTCATCGTTTCCCTTAATTTGCAGATTCCCGAAGCAAAGGTGCCGCTGACCGAAGAGCATATCATGCGGGCGGTGGCCGAGGACCTGGGGCTTCCTTTCATCAAGCTTGACCCCCTTGATCTTGAGCTTGATATCGTGACCAAGACCATTCCCCGGAACTTTGCCTTAATGCATCACTTTCTGCCCTTTGCCTTGAAAAACGGGGTGCATGAAGTAGCTCTTTATGATCCTGATAGCCGCGATATCCTGCAGGAAATAGAGCGGGTTAATCAGATCAGTATTAAACCCTATATCAGCACCAAGGCCGATATCAGCAAGATCCTGGCTGAGTTTTTCGGATTTCAGCGGTCAATCTCGGCAGCGGAAACTCACCTGGGCCGCCCTTCAGTTGACTTGGGCAACCTGGAGCAATATGTCAAGATCAACGCCTCCGGCGGTGAAATCGCTTCTTCCGACCAGCATGTCAAGAACGCGGTGGACCACCTGTTTAATTATGCCTTTGATCAGCGGGCCAGTGATATCCATATCGAGCCGAAAAGAAGTAACAGTGTGGTCCGGCTTCGGATCGACGGGTTGTTGCACATTATTTACAAGCTGCCCACTGCGGTGCACTCGGCCATTGTTTCTCGGATCAAGACCTTGTCTCGGATGGATATCGCTGAGAAAAGACGGCCCCAGGACGGGCGGATCAAGATCGCCCATGAGGGTAAGGAGGCGGAGATTCGGGTTTCCACCGTGCCGGTCGCCTTTGGTGAAAAGGTGGTTATGCGGATCCTGGACCCGGATATTATGTTTCAGGATTTGTCGACCATCGGATTTTCGAAGCGAGATTATGAAGTCTATCAGGGATTCATGAAGAGTCCCTACGGGATTGTTCTGGTCACCGGCCCGACCGGCAGCGGTAAATCAACCACCCTTTATTCCACCCTGAAGAATATCTCTTCTTCTGAAAACAATATCGTTACGGTTGAAGATCCGGTCGAGATGGTTCATGAGGAATTCAACCAGATCGCGGTCCAGCCGCAGGTTGATGTGACTTTTTCGACCATTCTGCGCAATATCTTGCGCCAGGATCCGGATATCATCATGATCGGCGAGATTCGTGATCTGGACACGGCGGTTAACGCCATCCAGGCCGCCCTCACCGGTCATCTGGTCTTTTCTACTCTGCATACCAATGACGCGGTGTCGGCGATCAGCCGGTTGATTGATCTGGGGGCCAAGTCATTTTTGATCGGCTCCACCCTGCTCGGGGCGATGGCCCAACGTCTGGTGCGGACCATCTGCCCGCATTGCCGCGAGGATTTTCTTATTTCCACTGATCTTTTGCGGGGCTTTGGTTTCCCGGTAGAAGAAACCGGGGAGATTTCCCTGCAGCGCGGTAAGGGATGTCGCCAGTGCCGGGGAACCGGGTTTTTGGGACGTTGCGGGATCTTTGAGATATTTGCGGTTTCCGAGGAGATCAGCCGGTTGATCAGCATCGGGGCACCGGAAGCGGATCTTCGCAATCAGGCGATCAGGGAAGGGATGACTACCCTGAAAGAAGATGCCTGGGCAAAGGTAAAAAAAGGTCTTACCACCTATGAGGAGGCGGTGAAAGTAACCGGCATGTCTTAGTCTGATTGTTGTTTTCCGCAAAGTAGAGTATAGTATTTTTTTTTTGGACATTTCCCCTTGCCGGTTATCCTGTGGCAGGGGTTTTTTGTTTGCTTCAAACAGGGTTGTTGCTATGTCCGGCAGAAAGATCGTTGCCACCAATAAAAAGGCCTATCATGAGTACCATATCGAGGATACTTATGAGGCGGGAATCGTGCTCAAGGGCCCGGAAGTCAAGTCACTGCGGGCCGGCCGGGCCAATCTGGTGGACGGGTATGCCAAGGTCAAAAATAATGAGGTTTTTTTGTACAATGTGCATATCTCGCCATATGTGTTTGCGACCCATGAGTCGCCTGATCCGCGGCGGACCAGAAAACTACTGCTCTCCAGGCGTGAAATTAAAAAACTGATCGGCAAGACCCAGGAAAAGGGTCTCACCCTGATCCCGCTGAAGATTTATTTTAATGATCGGGGTTTGGCCAAGATTGAGCTCGGGCTCTGTCAGGGCAAAAAGCTCTATGATAAGCGGGCGGTTATCAAAAAGAAAGATACGGATCGCGATCTGCAAAGGGTGATGAAAAACTACTAACCAGCATGGCTGGACCAGATCGGCCGGCTTCAAAGAGACATGAAAGTTGGTCATTTCAGCTCCCCGACCGACAGAGGTTGCGACAGACTTTCATATAAACAACCTTGCGTGATCTGGTCTAAATACTTATTATTACTTTATTAAGCGTAAAAATTAATATTTAATTTGTTTATCAACATAAGGGGGCGAAACGGATTCGACAGGGATATATAAGCTCAGGCTGCATACCGAGGTTTCTATCTTTCTCGTAAAACAGGTAGAACAGTAAATATAGTTGCAGATGACTATGCATATGCTGTGGCAGCATAAATAAGCCTCCGTCCTGCCGGTTTATTCCCGCGCAACTGGTAAGGACGTCGCCTAGTGGGATAGTTCTCCGAATGTACCTGCCTTCAGAGAGCGAAATTTAGCAGGATAGCGCCAAAAACCCCTTGTTCTGGAGAGGCCAAGGCGCGATAAGCAATCAAACAGAACTAAGTATGTAGACGCTTGCAGGGGAGTATTTCTGGACGCGGGTTCGACTCCCGCCGCCTCCACCAATTTATTGTTTTAATTTCAATAACTTAGCTGTTTTAGGTGCGCTGGAATGGTGGTGCACTTGTGGTGCATCTTGGGTATGTTTATAGACATCCAAAGCATCATCCATTCCAGGTTGAAAATAACGATCAAAAGCTTTATTGGTGCTGTGCATTGTTCCGATTTTAATTTGCTCAGGTGAGCAAACCTTTCTTAAAGCCGTTACCGAACTGTGACGAGTTCCACCGTATAGATCAACACCCTCGATCCCTAAATTATCACACGCCTTTTTCCACCACTTATAAAAATATTTCTCACCAAATGGTTTACCGGCTGCAACGCCTGAAACTCCTTGGACATGACGAAAAAAAGATAAATCAGGTAAACCAATTGGGAGAGAATCAAGAATTTTTATATCTGCATCGAGCATGGGTACATATTTTTCTCTATTTTCCTTTGTATGACAAACTGTAAAAATTCCTGTTCTGGGATTAACATCTTTTTCTTTCATTTTAACCAACTCACCAGGCCTGATAGAAATGTAAGTTGATAGCCATTTTATGCCGAGCCAGATTTTAGGATTAAGATCAAAAGAAAGTTTTTTAACCTCTTCTATAATAGCTTGCTGAGTCTCTTTATCAATGATCTTACGAGTTCCAAGCCTGTATTTAACTTCAGGGAATTCAGGAAATTGTTGGATGGTGATTATTTTGCGTTTCCGCAGCCATACCCAGAAGGAATGAAGACAAGATTTTATATTGGATTTTGTTTTATCAGATACCGGCTGAGCATAAAGAAAATCTTCAATTTCTGCATAGCCAATTTCTTTTATATTTTTATTACCCCAGGTATCAACAGCAGCAAAAATGAATCTTCTTAAACTACGATAGGAAGAAGGTTTAACCTCGTTTTTTTTAAGTATAAGCCACTGTTCAGATAAATTTTTGAATCCTAGAGGAGCTTTTGTTTTATAATCTCGGGGATCAAATGTATTGCGATCAACTTCATATCTAACACCGATTAAAAATCGTTCAGCGCTTTCAAATGTTTTAAAACGTTTGTTTATCTCCCGGCCAAATTTCACATAAAATAAACTGTTAGCCCTTTGATCCTGATGTTCAGGACAAAAAAGCCCACCTTTTCTTTCGTAATATAAAAAACTACCATTACAAACAGAACATTTCTGATTTGAATATATACTTCCTCTCATGCAGAGTACCCCCTGCCTTGAGATAGTATTTTTAAATGGCAAAGTCAAGATGTGCTAAACCTGTTTAATTTTACGGCCAATAATCCAAGTCATTTCTTATTTAGAATGTTTGCCAATACCCAAAATCGGGAGCGGATAGCTTTTTTCCTTTCTGGTGTTGGATCTAGTGGAATTAGAAGATCTTCGAGCCATGAAAAAAGCTGTTCTATTTTTCTGCAAGGCGGGTGATACATACGGGGACGGCCGCGCTTTCCTTTTGATTCAGGTAATGGTTGACCACATAAGAGACAATTCATTAAGTGACCTTGATTTAAGAATAATGAGGAAATAATTCTCTTAAAGCATCATCATTACCTTCTTGATCCGCGTAGATAGACCATAACCTTTCAAAAACTGTTTCATTTCCTAGCCATTGGACCTCACAATCTGATAATTCAAGATCAATCAAAGTTTCTATGATTTGATCTGAATAGGTTTTAGGAACATTTTTTAATGAAAAAAATCTAGATGGTATGGGTGCAGAAGGATTAACAAGTCGTATTAAACGAAATTGACAACGCAAATAAAAACGGTCTTTAATTGAATTAAAAGTAATCAGACGTAAAAGAGAAAAATACATAAATAAATATACAATTCTTAGTAATCTCATTAGATACCTTCTAATTTTGTATGTCTTAATTCATTCTGAGCTGGTTCTAATAGTGTTTGCATAGGTAGTGTTAAACAGGTTGCGGGATGTAACCAAGGGGCCAGACCTCAGACCAACGCTTTTTCATTTTGTGCTGAAACAGGCATTTGCCGGTGTCGGTCTTTTCTTTCCAGAGGTAACGGAGTTTTGATTCAAGGGCCGCTTGACCGAAGGCAATAACCCCTTCCAGATCATCATGTTTACGGTTAAGGATTGTACCGATGGTAATGGCGCAGCCGGCAACCATATCTTGCAGGAATTCAATATTTTTGGCTGATCTGACTTTTCGGCGGGTAACACCTTCAAAGGCCATATTAAAATCAATAGTCTGGACTGCATGCCACCAAGGGTGAATTGATGCTCGATCCTGGTGGCGGTTTTTCCGATCGACCGGTGTGATAGTGAGGCGAGCCCATTCCATGGTGCAATATTTCCAGAGACCGGCTTTTTTACGGTGCAGATCTTCCAGGCTATGAATAGCCATATATTTTAAGACTTCACGTCTTAGCTGGAATTCAACACGGGTGACTTGAGTCTCGTTGTATTGCTCTTTACCCCAGACAGAAGAGAAGACCGATTGTTTCGAGGGGTTGTGCTTAAGTTCTATGACTTTATCATAGATTCGGAGCATGATATCACCCTGACCAACCTGGACGCCGGTTTCCATTACGTTGATCGTATCTTTACTACCTTTGGGTAAATATCCTTCTGTCTGAGATAGGGTTATACCGGTGAGTTGTTGGCGATCCTGGAAGGCACCGAATTTATTCGCTCGAGTGATCCAAAAGTCTGAGTGATCAATCGGTAATTCCTGGATATCTTGACCGATAAAATCGGCGCAAAGATGGACTTCACTTATTACGTTGCGCATGATAAAGCCGTTATGGTCGCGGAGTAGTTTTTTTATTTCCTCGATGATTACGGTATAACCGGGCGACCAGCAGGACAGGGAACCGATATCAACCCACACATTAGGGGTGTCATGATCTTTTCGTCTGGAAAAGAAAATATTCAGATCTGCACGCGAAAGGTGATAGGCGAATCCACCTTGACGGCCGGTTGGGTGACAATTGAAAACCTGGTCACCATGAGGGGAGAGAGAAACAGGCACAGAGTCATGGAGTTCCTTTGCTTCTGTTTTTGCAGCATCGAGGAGCTCCAAGATTTTGAAGTCTTCCCACTTCACGTAAAAGCCAAACTTCAACCTGTCGTAGCCGGTGGCGAGTTCGGACCCCCATGTTATTCGCCTTGGGGATTTTGATGAAATACACTTGACGCCTGATCCTGCAGTCTTTATCTTCTCCATAAGGCTTGATTCCTTAAGCTGTGCCCTGTTATCTGTGCTTTCCCGCGAAGAATGAAACAGATAACAGGGCGTTTTTTATGGGGCTCACAACTGTGCAGCAATCACGCCACATAAAAATCAATGTGTCATGCTTGTTGCCTGTACAGTTATGAGAATTAACATTGTAGTATTTGATCGTTGCTTAAGATTAATGGTACGGCTTCGCCTGACTTTTTATTCCCTCCCCTTTAAGATGATGAAAGGGGAGGGGAATAAAATTCTGATTATTTGTTTAATGAGAAGTTTCATCGGAAATATTCGCATACAGTTCACCTTCACTAATCTCTACCGGATAAGGGAAGGTCTTAAGACTAAAAATGCCGCCGTTATATAAAATTCGGTAATAAGAAGAATTTTCACGGAAAACCCTTACATAATTAAGTTTGATCCGCTGGATGGATCGATCTGATGAAGTATCAATTAAAGAATTAGTGACTGATGAATTGATTTCTTGATTTTGCTGGTCTTGGCTGCGATCCCGATCGGCGGGAATAACTGAAGCATGGGCTTGAGTGGTACTGATTTTTGAAAGTGCATGCGCCTGGATCTGCTTAGTGCCTAAAAAATCGCCGGTGCCAAGCGATGACTTAAAAAAGACCATATAGATACAGATCCCAAGCACAACAGGAATAGCGAAGAAAATAGGGTGCTTGAGGACATTAACGTGTTTCATGATCGCAAGTTCTTTTATGTCACTTGAGACGTAACTCTTATAACAACGAAAAACCTTATCATTATAATGACGGACGGATTTAGTTAATGGCTGGCCATTAGTATCTTCTCCGGCATAAGCATTACAAATATATTTCCTCTGAACGGCAGCGCCAAAAAAATTGATTTTACGGAATACATAATTCCATTCAGTGAGAGAACGAACAGCAGAATCAACCCGTTCAGCTGATTGGGTGATAATCACCAGGTCATAACCATTATGTCGATGAGTTGAAGCCCAATCGGCAAATTTCCTGTTCTTATCAGCCTGCCAATCACGATTACTGAAAAATTTCTGAACTTCATCCAGGACAATAAGTGACTCGGATCCACAATGATCCCAGAAATTTTCTATAACCTGGCGATCAAAACCCAGATGATGAAACAGCTTAGAAAACTGGTGATCATCCAGGCCAAGATATACCTTGATCGTCTCCTGGCAAACAGGATCATCCATACCGTCAATATTAGTGTAAACAGTTCTGCCATTTCGGAGGTTGTCCAATATTTTTTTTACAGCTTCATATGTTTTGCCGGAACCAGGGGTGCCGGTAAAAAAAGTGATCATGACATGAAAACCAACATATAAAAGGTTGAGATCATAAGAAAAATACTTATCCCAAATAAGACAAAAAGAAATAAATACTCAGGTGCGATCTTTAATTTTTTCATGGTTACACCCTGGTTAATGAAGCTGGAATAATATTAAGAATAAGTCTGATCACAAGAGCGCCGGCAATGAGGGCAGCACCTTGCGGCAGAGCTAATTGATTGATTAAATAAATTAACTGGGGGGGCAGATCGTTCCACTTTGCGTATTCGGTAAAGGCCAGGGCCGATAGATCCAGGGTTGAAATAAGGTTGGTGACCACGAACAGGAAGCCGTCAAAAAACATGTATAAGATGGCTTTTGCGGTGACAAAAAGCACATCAACGCCAAGTTTTAAGATGAGCCAGAAAGCTGAGAAAAACGAATTGATAAAACTTAATATTCCTTCCATCTCCTACCTCTTTGAAATAACGATTCTTAACGCGGCATAAGAAAAACAAATCAGAAAGGCTGCTCTTAAAGCTAAAAGCGGGGTGGCGTAATCAGCAAAATCAATATCAGCGGTACCGTAAGAACCTAGATCAAACGTGTAAACCGAAGCGGATGAATTGGGGATATTAAACAAGATCTGATTGGGTAATGAAAAGAGAGGGGTTGCTTTCACTTCGGTAATGAAAGAATTGAAGCGACAGGTGAATTCAGAAATATCGGAAATGGGTAAATTATAATCATTGGTAATGCTTTCTGCGGTATAACTGCCTTCAAGTGAGGTTTGCAGATTATCTATACTTTCATTAAGGCTGGAAATTTTAGTGCCGACTGCATCGATTTTATCATTGGTGGTCAGGGTGTTGGCGTTTAATTCATTTAGTTCGGAATCCAGGATATTGGCGGTCAGTGTCGTGTTGTTGGCAATGGCATTGGTGTTAGCCGCAATAATGGAAAGAAGCTGATTATCTAATTCGCCACCGGTTGGGGCAATATTGGATTGATCAGGAACGCCGTTTTCTTGCGGGGGATCGGGAAGATTGGGACTACCGTTAAATCCGCCGCCTGGACTTGATTCAGGATCAAAAGGATCATAAACATCGCCGGGATCAGTGGGGTCAGAGGCATAACATTCACAAGGCACGGTGATTACTGGTTCTTGCCCGCTGTTTTGTTCACAGGAAAAATTATAGATATTACCGCTGCAGGAATCATTACAATAATTGTAATGGTCCTGGCAGGTCATCGTGTTTTCACAGGCGCAATCATAAAATAAACAATCACCGTCCGCCCCTTCTGCCCAGGTATTATCCGGAGATGGAGCACCGGCACAAGTTTGACTGCAGTCGGCGGCGTATTGACTGCAGGGCTTGGGCACACACTCAAAAATACAAAGTTCCGGATCAGGCTGGGTTACTGCCCCACTATTGCAAATAGCTTCAGCCGCTGTTCTTTCTGCATCACAAGGAGGAGGTTCTGGCGGGGGTAAGGCGGAGCAACCGGCCGGATATAAATAATAAGGATCAGAAGAAACTGAGCGGGAGGTCGGATAAAACTGCAAAATATATTCTTCGCTTGGGGCACCGGAAATTTGGATAACCCAACCCGGACCAGCAGTCCAGGAAGACATATTCCATTTATTATATACAGCAGGAAAATGCGCATAGCAGGAAGCCGCAAAACACCAACGAACAAAACCAATCAGAAAAAAAGCAATAAAAAAGCCCAGGAACAAGGCCACTCTTCTGATTTTTATGAATGAAGGTAATTGCATGGAAATGGGCTAAAAGCGTTTACAAATTTTTTTAATGGAAAAATAAGTCAAAAAAACCACACTTATACTTACAAATGGTAATGATAATTGTATTATCTGATCTGCAAATTGCTGAAGATCGAAGTTAGGTGGTAAGGCAATCATGTTTGTAGGCATTAAAAATTCCTCCCTGAAACAGCAATTACAAAAGCTATGCCAGTTAGAGCACCAGCAAAAAAGCTGACTATTTCACTAAGCTCAAGAGCGGTCATCAAATTATATATCTTAGGGCTTTGAATACATAAGATATGGACATACCGGCGAACCAACCGACCAACACCAAACCAACACCCCAAGAAAAAGGAACAACGCCGAATTCCATTTATAAACCCTCAAATTTCTTAAATTTTCGATTGAATTTGATTTTAATTAATTGACTGTTTTCATAATCTTCATATTGTTTACCTAGATTACGCTCTTTCATGAAACCATCTAATTTGCTATCGATACGGGAATCAAAAATTAATTTAAGTTTATTGAAGCCGACCATAATCATAATGATCCCAACCAAACCAATAACTGCGGTGGTCATATCATCGATCAGACCACCAGTTAAATTGGTGAATGCCTGAAATATGATGTCGTTGGGATTCATTTTTGATCGGTAGCAAATTAAATAGTTCCATGGGTAAGGAGGGAGGCACTTACCCATAGAACAGGGGGGGAAATTACAGAGACCAACCCATTTTCTTGATGTACTTATAACCAAGAAAAACAAGGGTGACTCCAACGCCAACAGTCAATGCAGTGACAATGTTGGCTTCCAAGCCGGTAAGATCAAAAGCTGTGTATAATGCAGCCATGAGTTACAACTCCTTTTTTAAGATTAATAAGATATGTAAAGCTAACTTCGCGCGGCGCCTAATTAGCGGTTCATGAGTGACCGGATCAGGATCCCGGCACCTAATACGATTAAGCAACAAGTTAGAATTCCGGTTGAACCGGTTAAAAGATCGGCTTTAATACCATCAAACCAGCTTGAATCAATTAAAGGTGTCCAGGTCATTGTGTTTTCTCCTTAAAGAAAAAAGGGTGACCGCCACCCGCCAGAGGCGGGGAAACGATCACCCTTTTTTTACTGGTTAAGCCATAACTCCGGTGAAAAATTGACTTTGCCGTCTTTTTCGCTTTTCCAATATCGGGATTGCATGCGAGTAGTGATTTCGATCAGATGACCAACTTTGCCCAACTCTTTATCAACTGAGCGAATGGATAAACGCAAAGGGCCTTGATATTCATCGGCATTGGGGATTACGACTATGGTTTCGTACAAATAGCCGCCATCTTTCTTTTTGAATTCATAGACTTCTTGGATTTTTCCTTTGATCGGGACGAGAATGTTATTGTTTTTTGTTAGTTCTGCCATGGGGTTTTTCCTCCTCGGTTTTTTTGTTTTTTTGACAAATTTCAACCACTTCGGTAATCTAAAATGTTAAATTCATATATTTATCATTTATTCATAAAATCTGTATAATTCAAACTATAAATTAATATAATCTGAATTGTCAACAGTAAAAATAAAGAAAATATGAAAAAATATAATTTTGATGAAATTTGGACGAGAGTTAAGGGGGAAACAGATATAAAAAAATTAAAATTGTTGGCGGGTTTTGTTGAAGTTACTCCACAAAGTTTATCAAACCGTAGAAAAGAAAATAGTTTCCCGGTTGAATGGGCCTACTTAATAAGTAAAAAATATAAAATTAACATTGAATGGTTAATGGAAGGAACTGGACCGAAAGATTTGAATCAAGCAAGACTTGATATTGATATTTTAAACATGATAGAAAAATGGATTAAGGAAGAGGAAAAGAACAATCCAGGGGCAACTGCTTGGTTTTCATTTGATTTCAGGAAAAAATACCCCGAGTTTGACAGATGGGAAAAAAGAGAGGAAGATAATTTGCCTGACAACATTTCTGCACAAAAGAAGCATATAGCATAAACTCCAAAATAATCCTAACTATTTTTCGGTAAAATGTAAAAGTTAGGAATGCGGTCGTATTCCATTGTTGTCAGCAATTTTTCAAATCACCTTTTTTAAAAGGAGTAATTTCTCTATTAACTTCTTCTTTGAAGTCGAGAACAGCGCAATTTTCACCGGTATTTCCTAGGGTTGCCATGTTTACACAGCAGAACACCCCTAGCGATGAACATATTG
>JAHJIY010000069.1 GCA_018823175.1 Pseudomonadota bacterium | reverse complement strand
CCGGAGGGTTTAAGTCCTTTCATGTAGGTCATGATATCGGCCAGGGATGGCAGGATGCCGTTATTCAGGGTGGGCGAGCCAAAGATCACCGCCTTGGCACCCAAGACCTCGGTCATGATATCACTGCGGTGGTTGACCTTGAGATTCATGAGCTTTGTCGAGATTCCTTCTTTGACCAGTCCGTTGAGGATGGCTTTGGCCATCTTGGTGGTGCTGTGCCACATGCTGTCGTAAATAATAACTGCTTTTGCCGAAGCCTCCTGGCGGCTCCATTTATCATAGGCTTCAATAATCTGCCCCGGGGATTTTCTCCAGATCAGGCCGTGGTCAGGGGCAATCATATCAATATCCAGATTGAGCTCCTGGACCTTGGCCAGCAGTTTCTGGATCAGCGGCGAAAAAAGCAGCAGGATATTGGCAAAGTATTTGGTCGCATGGGCCATGAGTTCGGCGTTATCAACCTGGTCGTCGAATCGTTCCGAGGTTGCCCAGTGCTGCCCGAAAGCATCGCTTGAGATCAGGAGCCTGTCTTCCGGGATATAGGAAAACATGCTGTCCGGCCAATGGAGCATGGGAGTTTCAAGGAAGTGGACGGTTTTTTTGCCGAGGCTTATGGTCTGGCCGCTTTTAACGACTTCCAGGGGCCAGTCCTCCCGATGGAAATGGGAAAGGAGCGTTTTTTTGCCCATGGCGGAACAGAAGACTTTTTCCGGTTTGATGAGCTCGATAATTTCAGGAATACATCCTGAGTGGTCCATTTCCACATGATTGACAATGAGATAATCGATTTTTTCAGGATCGGTAAGCTGGTGAATATGATGCAGCAGGTCGCTGTAGGAGGTTTTTTTCACCGTATCAACCAGGGCGATTTTCTCATCCATGATCAGAAAGGCGTTATAGGTCGTGCCCTTGTATACCGAATAGCCGTGGAAATCCCTGATGTTCCAGTCAACCGCACCCACCCAGTGGATATTTTTTTTGATCTCATTGTTAGTCATTGTCTCTCTCCGAGGATAAGGCTTTATCTGAAAGTAATGAGTAATAAGCGATAAGTAAGAGCTATTCCCAGCTCACGACGTCGGCGTCTTCTTTGTCTCCGCCGGGCTTATTGTCTTTACCATAAGAGTAAATATCTATTTCCCCGTGTTCCCCCGGGCTCTGATAATGATAGGGGTTTTGCCAGGGGTCATTTGGAATACCTTTTTTAAGGTATGGCCCGGACCATTTTTCACCCCCCGGGTTACTTACCAGCGCCTCGAGCCCTTCCGAACTATTGGGGTAGGAGTCCGTGTCAAGGCGATAGGCGTCAAGGGCAGCCAGAAAAAGATCAATCTGGGCCCGGGCGGTCTCCTGCTTGGCAGTTCCCAGATGACCGAACATTTTAGGACCGACCAGGGAAGCGAGGAGGCCCAGGATAATCATGACGATGAGTAATTCTATGAGGGAGAACCCCGCCTGGGTGCCTTTGCGGGTTTCAATTGTATGTTTTTTGTAATGTGAAAAATCCAGGTTCATGTGAGTCCCCTTTGCTGTATTGGAATTTGTTTGCAGCACTGAACTGATACTCATTAGCGCTTGTTCTGTTTTTGATATTTTGTCACTGCCTTGTTGTGTTCGGCAAGTGTTTTTGAAAAAAAATGACTTCCGTCGTTTTTTGAGACGAAATAGATGTATTCATAAGGGGTACCATCCGGCTTTGCGTTGTCCGGACCCTGAGGGGTGTTCATGTTCACAACCGCCTCGATTGAAGATTTACCGGGGTTGCAGATCGGGCCGGGCGGCAATCCTTTAATGATATATGTATTATAGGGTGAGGGGGTTTTCAAGTCCTTAAACGTGATATCACCGTTAAACTGATTTATCCCGTAGATCACTGTGGGATCGGCCTGAAGGCGCATGCCCTTTTTCAGGCGATTGCCAAAAACCGCGGCGATCAGGGGTTTTTCTTCGTGGATTGCCGTTTCTTTTTCAACAATGGACGCAATGGTCAATATTTCATGGAGCGTAAGCCCGGTCTTATTGTTCCCGATAAAATTGATTTCACCCAGCACCCGATTGAAACGTTTGAGCATCATTCGGACAATTGACTCGGGGGATTGTTCCCGAGTGAGAGAATAGGTGTCTGGAAAAAGATATCCTTCAAGACTCTGCACGCCTTTTATGTCAAAGGCCTCCAGAGGGCCTGGGTTATTAAAGGCCTCCAGCAGTTTATCCTTGTCCAGCCAGTCGAATCGGGCCAGAATATCGGCAACCTGGTAGATGTTTACGCCTTCCGGGATGGTGACGCTTTGCTTGACCACCGTTCCCTTTTCCAGAGCCGTGAGAATTGTATAAGGTGTTGCTGCTTTGGAGAAGGAGTATTCCCCGGCCTTAAGGCTTCGGGTAATTCCCATGAGCCGCGCCAGCAGATTGAAACGGTAGTCATTTTGCAGGAGGCCTTGTTGTGCGAGGATATTTTGCACACCCTGCAGGCTGGTCTGTGGCGGAATGATTATCGAAATCGGTTTGCTGCGAACGTTCTGCGGTCCCGGAGCAAAAGCATAGGCCCAGATCCAGAACAGCAATGCCGCAGCGATGCCGGTCAGGGTGAGGCCGGCGTAAAGGACGCGCCGGCAGACCCTGCAGGATTTTTGATCATCGCAGTCCTGTTCGATGGTGTCTTTGGTATCCATAGGATGATGCTGGAAACAAGACGTGAGGAGTAAGGGGTGAGGTGTGACGGGTGTATTTCTGAAAGAATTTTATGCAGTCCTCCTCACTCCTTACACTTCACTCTTCACGGATTCAAATTACTCGAAAACAATCGCCAGAATCTGGTCCATTTTTTTTACGGGGACAAAATTCAATTTATCCCGCAGATTCTTGGGAATTTCAACAAGATCCTTTTTGTTCTGGTCGGGAATGATAACCGTCTTGATTCCCGCTCGAAGTGCGGCCAGTGCCTTTTCTTTGAGGCCGCCGATGGGCAGTACCCGGCCCCTGAGGGTAATCTCGCCGGTCATCGCCACATCCTGACGGACTTTTTTCTTGGACAGGGCCGAGTACAAAGCCGTGGCTATGGTGACGCCGGCGGAAGGCCCGTCTTTGGGAATGGCGCCGGCAGGGACATGGACATGAATATCATGCTCTTCAAAAAAGGCTTCGCCCAGTTTCAACTGTTCAAGGCGGGAGCGACAGAAACTCAAGGCGGCCTGTGCCGATTCCTTCATGACGTCGCCAAGCTGTCCGGTCATCGTAAGATTGCCCCGGCCTTTAAGTATAATTATTTCCACATAGAGAATTTCACCGCCCACCTCGGTCCAGGCAAGACCGGTAACCAGGCCCGGCTGATCAATGATTTCAGCCTCGCACTCCGGAAGATGTCTGGGCGGACCGAGATATTTGCTCAAAGTGTTGCTGGAAATCGTATACGGCCCCTTTTTGCCTTCGGCGATGCGCCGGGCAATCTTTCTGCATACCGAGCCGATTTCTCGTTCCAGGTTTCGCAATCCGGATTCCCGTGTGTAATGGGTAATAAGCTTTTCAAGGGTTTTGTCATCCAGGTTGATCTGTTTTTCGGTGATGCCGTTTTCCTTTATCTGGCGAGGCAGGAGATAACGTTTGGCAATGACCATTTTTTCTTCCAGGGTATAACCCGACAGCCTGATAACCTCCATTCGGTCAAGAAGCGGCGACGGAATAGTGTCGGTCATATTCGCTGTGGTGATGAACATTACCTTGGAAAGATCAAAGGGCAGGTTCAGGTAATGGTCGGAAAAATCAAAATTCTGCTCGGGATCCAGGACCTCAAGGAGCGCTGATGATGGATCGCCCCGGTAATCTGAACCGATCTTATCGATTTCGTCCATCATGAAAACCGGGTTGTTGGCTCCCACATCTTTTAAGCCCTGGATAATTCTGCCCGGCATTGAGCCGATATAGGTCCGGCGATGGCCACGGATTTCCGCTTCGTCCCGCATGCCGCCCAGGGAAAGACGATGGAATTTTCTACCCATGGCCCGGGCGATAGATTGTCCGAGCGAGGTTTTGCCGACGCCGGGAGGGCCGACAAAGCAGAGAATCGGGCCTTTGGTGGAGGTGTTCAATTTACGGACCGCGAGATACTCAAGTATTCTTTCCTTGACCTTGTTGAGTCCGTAATGGTCAGCATCCAGCACTTCCTTGGCGACTTTGAGATCAATACGGTCTTTGGAGCTTTTTCGCCACGGCACTTCCAGCATCCAGTCGAGATAGGTCCTGATGATGGTGGCCTCCGAGGCATCCGGGTGCATCATTTCCAGACGTTTCAGCTGCTTCATCGACTCTTTGCGGGCTTCCTTGGGCATGCGGGTCTTTGTCAGTTTTTCGCGAAGCTCCTCAATTTCCTGAGATTTTTCGTCGATGTCGCCCAGCTCTTTTTTCAATGCCTGAAGCTGTTCGCGCAGGAAATATTCCCGCTGGGTCCTGCCCATCTCTTCCTTGGCCTCGGACTGAATCTTGGCCTGCATGGTGGAGACTTCGAGTTCTTTATTTAAAAGTTCGGCAACTCTTTTCAGGCGGGCTACCGGGTCGAAGGTTTCGAGCAGGCCCTGAGATTCAGCGGTTTTCATGTGCAGATTGGAAACCACCAGATCTGCAAGTCTTCCCGGTTCATCAATATTATTGAGAATCAGCATGAGATCGGAAGACATAATGCCTTTGAGCGACATTATTTTTTCCGTTTGCTCGCGGACGTTGCGCATGAGGGCTTCAACGGCTACGTCAACGTTTTCCGGTTCGCTGTCCGCAACGGTTTCAATGCGGACGGAAAAGTGTGGTTCCTGCTCGAGGATATCTACGACCTTGGCTTTCCTCAGCGCCTGGACCAGAACCTTGAGGCGGCCGTCCGGAAGCTTTAAGGTACGCATGATGACGCAGACCATGCCCACCTTATAGATATCATCCGGTTCCGGTTCGTCGATTGCCGAGTCTTTCTGGGTTACAAGCATGATCAGTTTGTCTTTGGCCAGGGATTCGTTAATGGCGCTGACCGAGGCGGGCCTGCCGACAAAGAGAGGAATTATCATGTAATTGAAGATGACAACATCACGGACTGCCATCAGCGGCATGATTTCCGGAATATCCTGTTCTTCTATTTCAGGGAAATCTCCCATTCCGGAAGAGATTGAATCATTATAGTCCACGGATTGCCTCCAAATAATTGTTTATGTCAAGCGGTTTGGGAATGTTTAAGACCGGCATTTACTGTCTGGCGCTTACTTAGGATGATGTTACCCTAAACACTGAATAAACTTAAGTCAAGATATTGGCGAGTTGTCAAGAACTTTGGAATTTTGTTGAACAAAAATGAAAATTAATCCATATTGCTGAGACTCTAGGTAATGAAGAAAAAACCTCTGATGCGGATATATCCGATTCAGGTGACTGATTCATTTTCTTTACAAAAATAACTCTGGATATTTCTCTCATGTTGGCACATGAATTTTTTTTTGATCTTGCATCTTTTGAGCATAAAAGCCTCTTTGACGGACAGATCCATGTCTGGGGTGCCCTTAAAAATCTCAAGGGATATGTAAACAATTATTGTGCGGCGGCAAGAATCGAACTGCCGGCGGATAAGCCCCTGGCTGAAACCCTTATCATTTATAATGGTGAAATTCTGGCAAGCGCCGGCTTGAACATTGACTACTGTGATGCAACCAAGGGAAAACTGGCAGTCCAAAAAAAGGGTGAACAGCTCGAAGGCGCAAGCGTCATCATGGCCGGTACGGTGCTCATGGGCGATGCAATCGTCATCGGCAAAGGGGTGTTGATAGAGTCAGGGGCGCTGATTAAATCACCCGCAATAATCGGCGACAATACCGAGGTCCGCCAGGGGGCATATCTCCGAGGGTATTGCCTGATCGGCAAGCGCTGTGTGGTGGGCCATGTGACCGAAATAAAGCACAGTATTTTTCTGGATGATGCCAAGGCCGGCCATTTCGCCTATCTGGGAGACAGCATTCTCGGCAATGCGGTGAATCTTGGCGCAGGGACAAAAATGGCCAATCTGCGCTTCATGAGTGGGGATGTCCATGTGAGAACGCCGAACAAGGTTTTTGCAACGGGCCTGCGAAAACTGGGGGCCATTCTGGGGGACCATGTTCAGACCGGCTGTAATTCGGTTACCAACCCGGGAACTCTTCTCGGGAAAAGAGCCATTGTTTTTCCCAACACCACCGTTCCATCAGGGTATCACGCCGACAGTTCTCTCATCCGCTGATTGATTATTAGAAGTTTGCTGTGAACCGGGTTAAGATGGGCCGTGCAGATTATACAACCCATAAAAAACTTCGAAGATAATTCCCAGGGTCAGAAAGATTCGAAAGGTGCGGTCCCAGGAAAGTTTGCTGCCGGTCATTTTCTTGAAAAAGGAAAAGATCAGCAGGGTGAGGCCGATAATAAACGGCACTGAGCCGAGGATGTGGCTTGCTGTTTCCACAAGGGATTCAAAAAGGCGCCCCGGAAAATAGCGAAAAGCGCAGACCAGATATGCGGCGGTGAGCAGGACGAGTGATATTTTTTCTTTCAGGCTTAACATGGTTTTTGTAACTAATAAAAGTTGGTTAGACTGTAGACTATAGGCTGTTCGTTTTATGTATAGTGATCGAATCAGGCCGGTAGAATATTCTCGGGGCCTTTTTTTTCAGAACGCCTTCAGCCTGATAGCCTAATGCCAATACGGTTTTAGCCGCGCGATAAAAAAAATCAGGAATAACAATAATCGGAACGTGAAAGGAATGGAAACTCTTTATTTTCCCAAAATAACATTGCGGGAAAGGACAGGCAGGAAACTACTGCTGTTTTTCAGCAATATCACGGTGCTGACCGTGGCAGAGGGTGATACCTGCGGTGCCGAAATATTTTCTGAAACCGGACTTGTTTCCTGCGTTTCGCCCGCCCCTCTTGGTGATGACAGGGGCCGGTTTGAAAAACTTGTAAAAGACCTTGAGATGCACGGCAATGAATTTTACAGCGGCTACCTCTCTTCAATTTCGGCAGGAATCAATGAAGAAACAGACGGCTTGCCCTACTGGGCGCTGGTGTCGGAGTTAACGCACGGAAATAAGGAAAAGCGTTCCAGAGACCAGGAAAAAGATATCCTCTGGCAGGCGCGGCTTATTCTGAAACTGACCGAGATGCTCGACCAGGACAAAGAGGTTATTGAGGCCGGTCTTTCCAGGATAATCGATCAGGAGTCGGATTTGTTTCATGCCCTGAAGGGTGATGACGATGAAGACGACGAGGAGCTGTTTGGCAGCACCCTTAAGCGGATTTCAATGATCTGCGAACAGCCCGGGAAGCCCGGGATCATTCTCAGGGCATGGGGGCATTTATTCCTCCGAAGTCAACAGGAGTGCCTGGTGCTTGCCGCTGATGACGGCGAAGCCATCAAGCAATTATTTGATTATTACGAAACATTCAGTGGAGAAATGCCCCGGCAATTATGCAGCATTGACCTCTTTGATGATACCCGTGATCCTGGCGGATATCTTGCGTTGAGAAATGTCCTGCAGCAGGAGGCTGCTGATTGTCTCGGAAGATTTCAAGAAGCGCTGCGGATGCTTTCGGAAAACAACGGCGAGATTGCAGCCAATGTTTCGAGCCTTGAACAGGAATCAGCGCAGTTTGCGGAATTCATCGCTGCAAAAGGGCAAAAATGCGGCAGGCTGACCTTTTATCTGTTAGAAAAAATGTCCCTCGAGGGGCTGTTTGCAAAAATTTGTCGTTTTGACCCAAAAAGGCTTGCCGCCCACCGTTTACCGGCAAGTGGAATTGTGGCTTTTCTTGAGGTATAACGGCCGACAGTCGGGGTGCCTGTCGGACTTGGGACGCAATTTATTGTATAATCGCCAGGATTGACTAAGTCCGACAATCTCATGGTGAAAAATACTACTTGTGATGAAATCGTCGCTGGCGAATGCATTGAGACTTCGGGAAGATTGATTTCATCAACTCTATGTGTTGGACCTTTTGCTGCAGCGACTTATTGCGAGTCCATCACTTATACGGATTGATAACCAGCACCGGACATGGAGCCGTTTTGACGATTTTTTCCGCAACGCTGCCAAACAGTATTTTTTCAAATCCCCGGTAACCGTGGGTTCCCATGACGATCATATCAATGCTGTTTTTTTTCGCGTAGGAGCAAATTTCTTCTGCCACATCACCGGTTAATACCTTTGCCTCATGGGGGATGTCCGAGGCAAGGTTTTCGTGGATAAAACTTTCCATCTTTTTGGTTGCGCCTTCAAGCATTTCTACCTCGAACTGGGCAATGGGCATATGGGGGACAAAGAAGCCGGAATAATCGTCAAAACTCTGGAGCACGTAAATGATGCTCAGTCTGGCGTCGCATTTGCCGCTGACAAAGACTGCGGATTGAAGGATTTTGTTTGAATTTTCAGAGAAATCCACCGGCACCAGAATCTTTTTTAGCTCGTTCATGATATCCTCCCTGGTTGAATTAATCGTAAAATGATCATTTTATATACAAACAACTCTAGCGGTATCCATTCTCCGGCAGGTGCTGCGCCTGTAAATTGATAATTGGTTCAAGGGCCGATGCTGACGGAGAGATTGTTTATTAATCTCAAGTCAGGGTTCACCACCGCCTTCAGACGGTCGTCAGCTGTGAGCGTGTAAACAGGCACAGAGGCAGAAGGCAGAAGGCACAGAGTAAAAGGT
>JAHJIY010000068.1 GCA_018823175.1 Pseudomonadota bacterium | reverse complement strand
CAGCCAGTCGACATGATATGAGTTGCATCCGGCATTGTATTAGCGCTTTATTGTAAGTTCGAGGTGCTACATCAATTTTTATAAAATTACGGGCGAAAAATCACGGGTATTGCAAGCTCTCGCTCCGACAGGCTCCTAGTCGGCTCAAACGAAATTTATCCACCCTGTTGGAAGTGCCTTTGGGGCGCCCTGTTTTTCATGATGATCAGGTCGCCGAGATTAATCGTGTCGGCCGGTTGGTTGCTGAGTTGGGCAAGGTGGGTCGCCACCACCTTACATTTGACGGTCAGCAGAAAGTAGATCGGGCCTTTTGTCTCGGAAAGAGTTTCAAAGTTCCCTTGTCCTTTGCTGATGATCAGGTCTGACTGGCGGAATTTTTCTTGGAATGTCTCGTTGCAATGATCCAGAGGCGTGCCTGGGCAATCTGTGCCGTTGGAGATCACTTCGCATAAATGGTCCAGACCGCAGGCAATCGCGTCACTGATCAGGGCGTCGTTGATGATCGGATTTTCTTTGACCGCCAGGGTAATTTTTTTCTCTTTGCCGATCTGTTCGATTAACGCCCCGTCAAAAACCAGTTCTCCGCAGTTGTCGCCAAGATAGAGGATTGATGCGGCCTGGGCGATATCCTGCCGGAGTTGCCGGTAATCATTAATAACCGGTTCCCGGGCTAGACTTTCGGCCACGATCCGCTCTATCTCGAAATCGTGGTGCGCCCCGTAATCAATGACATTACCGGCAATGGCTAGTTTGAGCGCTGTGTAAAGTGGGTCCTGGGCCGAGCCAATCAGTTGGGAGATTTCCGGGCGCATTCCCAGGGCCAATTCATTGCTTATTTTTTTAAGCCGGGCAAAAGGGTCGATGCAGCCGGTGAGTTCGGCTATTTTCCGGTAGATGCGAACCGCGTTTTCCGGCGGCGAGATGGTGGGGTCAACTCCGGCCAGCAGTTTGCTTGCCTGGGCGATGATTGATGCTTGTTTCTCCGGGGTGGAAGCTGCCAATCTGGTGGTGTAGTCGATCTGGAGCTTGAAGCAATCAAGGCAGGAAGCGGCGGTTTGCATGGTGTCAAGTCCGGTTGGTGCCGGTCAGCAGATAGTCCGGCTTAACATTCCCCAGGGAGGTAAAGATGGTGGATTTGATCGCCGGGTCTTTTTGGTAGATTGATTCCAGCAAGGCCCTGGTTTTGGCGCGTTGGCATTTTTCCGAGAGCGGGCAGGGGTTAGCGACCGCCGTCACTCCCAATTCTTCTCCCAGGCTTCTGATCTGCTTTTTTTCCAGAAAGGCCAAGGGCCTGATCAGGGCAAGTTTGCCCGCAAAAAGAATTTGTTTGGGCACCATGGTCGAGAGATTGCCGCCGTACATTAGGTTTATGAAGAAGGTCTCGATTATATCTTCTTTATGATGGCCAAGGGCTATTTTAGAAAAGCCTTTTTCAGCGGCCAGGTCGAACAGCCTTTTCCGCCGTTGTCTGGCGCAGTGGAAGCAGCCGCTTTTCCCGTCTTCGGCCAACATAGCTTTTTTGCCGAAATCCGTTTGTTCGATCAGATAAGGTATTTTCAGGCGGTGGAGTTGCTGTTCAACAAGTTGTGATTCCTGATCGCCAAACCCCATATCCAGATGGACGGCCAGTATCTGGTAATCAATAGGGGCCTTGCGCCGCCAGTTGTCCAGGATCCAGGTCAGGACCAGACTGTCGATGCCGCCGGAGACGGCAATCATTACTTTGTCGCCGTTGGCCAGCATTTCATAGGTGTGCATGGCCTGGCCGATACTGCGGTTTATGTTTTTATTGATAATCATCCGGTAAATAAAATGGGAGACAGGGGATTGAACCTTAAAATGAAAGTGATAAGTGACAAGTTACTCCTTTGTCTCTCTATACTTTAATCCCTTTGTTACGTGCGGTTCTTGGGAGTAAGGGATAGCAGAAAATAAGAATTACTATTGGTTTTCGGATACCAGGTAAGAGCAGTTGGAGAATTTTTCGATAACTCCTTCCCGGGCAAGTTCCTCTACGGTAATCCATTTGAAACCACGGCTGATCGATTTTGAAAACCCCCAGAGATTTTCAAATAGTGACTGCTGGGTTTCATCAAAAATGCCGCTGCACAAAATGGAGCCGTTTTTCAGGTCGATCAGTCGGAACTCAAAAGCAATGGAGGCCGGGGTATTTGAGGAATAATCACCGCCCTCCCTTTGCCGGAAACGGCTGAGATCGATAGTAAGGAGTGCGTCGCAATCGAGTTTTGTCCCGATGTTCTGGGCCAAGGCCGCGTGATCGCCGGCAAAATCAGCGGCCAGCGCCTCTTTTTGAGATTCGGAAACTATAACCACCGATTTATGGTTTATAAAAAAATCAGCCACCACCTTGTTTAATATCTCTTGCTCTTCCGGGTACCCCGATTTCTTTTTTCCTTCAATATGGGAAATTACCGGTAGAACCGCTATTCTCTTTGATTTTTGGATCTCTTCGGGCATATGGTCGTTTTCGAGAGCAGCATCAGCTTGTACGGCGCTTAAAAACAAGAGGGCAAAGATGAAAATCAGAGGTGAAAAGATTTTTTTCAAGGGAGAAGCTCCTGTGTTTTTTGATAATAGAGAAGTTTTGAGTCGGCTTAGAGTGAACCTTTAGAGGAAAGAGCGCCGGTCGCCCTTGGCTCAATGGTTGTGGCCCGGTCCAGTGTTTTGCCGAGGGACTTGAAGATGGCCTCCAGGATATGGTGGGTGTTTTCGCCGTGGACGACTTCCACATGCAGGGTAAGGCCGGCATGCAATGAAAGGGCGCGAAGAAATTCCTGGGCCAGTGCGGTGTCGAATTTGCCGACCTTCTGGTCGGCTAACTTGGCACCATAGTGCAGGAAAGGGCGATTGGAGAAATCAGCGGTTACCCGGACCAGGGTTTCATCCATGGGTATGGCGCTCTCCCCATAGCGGCAAATGCCCTTAAATCCATGTAGTCCATCCTTGAAGGCCTGGCCAAGACAGATGCCGAGATCTTCCACCGTATGGTGATCGTCAATTTGAGTGTCGCCGGTTGCCTTGATGGTAAGGTCAAAGAAACCATGCACTGCAAACAGGGTCAACATGTGATCGATAAAGGGAACGCCGGTATCAATCTCGGCTTTGCCGGTGCCATCGATGTTTAAGGAGATTTTGATATCAGTTTCGTTTGTTTTTCGTGCTATATTAATTTTTCTGCTTCCGGCTGAAGTCATTGGTCGCTCCTCGATTGTTAGTCCTGATGCCTTTACTGTATTAGTTTACAGCTTGTCTGCTATCTAGTGTCTGTCCAGAAATGAGGATTTTTGTTCGAGAACGAGGAGCTAGGATTTTGAAGAGCGCAGCGGACTTGTGTCCGTGAGCACTTTCAAAGAACGCAGCAACGAAGTTATCGGAGAAAAAGACCATTTGTGGACAGGCACTATCTGATAACGTATACCAGTTATGGTTGTTGCCTGGCAATAGTGTTTTGGCCGATGGTTAAAATATGATGTCGGCTTCGGAAAAAATATTAAAATTATTTTCAAATGTTTGGGGAAAACTATTTTTGTTTTAAAATAATGGGCTGCATCTTGTGGGTTGGATGAGAGAAGGATGGCAGCAGACGACAAGTTGGAAATTTGAGGAGTTTACTATGGCTAATATCTTGTTCGCCTGGGAGCGAGGGGGCGGATACGGTCATATCTTGCACCATCTTGCTTTGTTGCGTGAGCTTAAGAAGAGAGGTCACAAGATATTGTTTGCGGTTAAAAATATGGTTTCGGCTGGTCAATATCTTGACCCGGCATCGATTCCTTATGTGCAGGCTCCACATCCTGGTTTTCGAGCCCCTGAAGCTCAGCGCATAAAGCCGTTGAACAATCTGCCCCAGATGCTTTTCAATATCGGGTATCATGATCCCGCTTCCATGGTCGAGAGGTTACGCGCCTGGCGTCTTCTGTTTGATTCGTTTAAACCGAAGATCCTTGTGGCTGATTTTGCCCCTACCGCGTTATTGGCTGCCAAGGGTACCGGAATTTCCACCCTTGTTATCGGAGCAGGTATTTTGTTACCCCCTAAAGGTGATCCGGTCCCGTCCATGCGATTTTGGTCACGGATTGATCCTCAACCGCTTAGAAAAGATGAAAGTCGTTTGCTTGAAGCGATGAATCGGGCGGGTGCTGTTGTCGGGATCCCGTCATCATTTGATGTAAGCGATTTGATTTATGGCGATACGAACTGGTTGCGGACCATTCCCGAACTGGATGCATATTCTCCCAGAGATAATGTGCCATATTATCCTTTTCTTAATAAGGGGGCTATGGGAGTCATTCCAAAATGGCCGGAGGGTAATGGCCGGAGGATTTTCGGATACATTAAGCCTTCACCAAAGATCTTCAGCTTAGTCAGGGCCTTAAAAAATACGGGATGTTCTGTTTTGTTGTATGCTCCTGCTATCGGGGAAGAGGTTCGGAAACAGTTGGCATCAGATAGACTGCATTTTTCGCCACAACCCTTGCGGATGGATTGTGTCGTTCGGGAGTGCGACTTTGCGGTATTGCAATCCACTTTCGGTACGGTGCAGGACATGCTGATCGGTGGTAAACCGATGTTGTTGTTAGCAGAAAATATTGACCAGCTCGTCACTGCTCACAAGGTTATGGCGGCGGGAACCGGGTTGATCTGGTCCCGTCTGGAAAACAATCTTAAACTTACAGATTGCCTGGAACGGTTACTCCGGGAGCCGGACTGGTCTGCAAAGGCTGCGGCTCTCGGATCTGATTTGCGGCAAAGAACTTTTGATACGTCGGCAGAACTGCTGGCTGATATCATTGAAAGACTTTAGCTAAAAACAATTGGAATTTGTAACGATAAATCAATCGTGTTTTATTAAAGTTGGAACTTATAACGCGGCAAGTATTACTTGCTGGTATGGCTGAAGACTCCATCCCACTCAGGCGGTGGCGGTTCGGCAAGGAACACCTGGCAACGGTCAATGTAAAGTTGATAAAGTTTGCGGTCCATATAGTCATTTTTCAGGAGCGAAAACAGTTCCAGGGCTTTTGTGAATTGTCGATTTCGGTAATTCTCTAGGGCGTTTTCGTAAGTTTGCAGTTCGATTTTCTTGCGTTCCTCACTCATTCCCGAGCACAGACCATAGACCCGAAGCGGGGTATCCCGGCCTTTGACTCTGACCAGATCTAGGTCCTGGAGGACAAAACCTTCCGGAATATGGTCTTTCAGGGTCTCACTGATGACGATTCTGGTCCCGTAGAACTTGCATAAACCCTCGAGCCGGGAAGTAATATTAACATTGTCGCCAATGATTGTGTAATCAAACAGTTCTTTGGTTCCCATATTGCCGACCCGCACCATGCCCGCATGCATTCCGATGCCGATATTGATCTCAAAGCCATATTTCTCAAGGAAGATTTTATTGAGTTTGCCCAGTTCTTTCAACATCAGGATCCCTGATTTGACCGCGCATTTTTTGTGTTCAGCCACGTCAATTGGGGCATTCCAGAAGGCCATGATGGCATCGCCGATAAATTTATCGAGGGTGCCGTAATTTTCGGTAATGACCCGAGTCATCGGGGTAAAATATTCCTGGAGAAGATTGATGACCTCGGTTGGGGTCAATTGTTCGGAAAGAGAGGTGAAGCTTCTGATATCTGAAAACATGATGCTTAGTTCTTTTTCCTCACCGGTCAGACTTAGTTTTTCCGGCGATTCTGTCACCTGGTCAACCACCGCCTTGGAAACGTAGCGGGAAAATGCTTCGCGGAAAAAAAGTTTTTCTTTCTCGGTCTGCCAGAATTTGATCACGGTCAGTAGTGAAAAGTTGGTGGCCAGGGTGAGAATTGGAAAGAGGGGCGAAACAAAGATGCGGGAATCTTTCATGAACCAGAGTCCCCCCTGCCAGATAAAGATGCCGGCAAGGGCGGTTACCGGCAGGGTCCAGCGGGCGTCGGTCAACATGATCATAATTGAGGTGATCAGGCCGCAAAAGATGATTAATGACAGTTCCAGGCCGGGGGCCCAATCTGGTCGGGAGAAAAAATCGCCACATATTATATTGTCGATGATCGTGGCATGGCTCTCGACACCGGGCAGCTGATGGTCCAGGGGTGAGGCCCGGAGGTCTTTCAGTCCGGCGGCAGTGGTGCCGATCAAGGCGATTTTTCCGGCCAGACTGCCTGCCGGTAGCTTGTCGCTTAAGATGTCACTTGCCGAAAAATATGGAAAACAGCCGCTTTTCCCCCGGAAGTGGAGAATCATCCGGCCGTTTCGGTCCAGGGGAATGATTGTTTTGTTGAGGCGTAAGGATTCAATCCCGCCAGTGGAATTTTTGAGCACTATTGGAACCTTGCCCATGGCTATACAGAGGGTTGCCAGTGAAAGGCTCGGGTAAAATCGGTTCTGCCATGAAATGATCAACGGGGTGCTTCGGATGATGCCATCTTCATCCGGATCGGTGTTGAAAAATCCGGATCCGGCCGCCGCTTCAACCAAATTAGGGAGGGGAGCGACTACGTTGTGGGCCTTTTGCAGATATTCATGGGGGGATTCCGCTCCCGGCGAGTTGATGACCGCAAGATTAAGCGGATGAAGCAAGGGCGGGTTGGGGTTGGCCGGGGCGGATTGATCGAAGTCAAAAAAGTACCCCATGACATAAGGGCCATCCTTGAGATTGGCCGCCAGGAGTTGATCGTTGTCTAGTAGGGCATTGGGCAGGCCGGTAAACTCAATCTCGACTTGTAGGTCTCTTTTTAACTCTTTTTGGATACTGGCGGGGGAGGAGCGGTCCGGTTCGGCAAAAAGAATATCAAGACCGATGGCGACCGCGCCTGCCTGACGAATTTTTGCCAGAAGCAACGCGACCCGGTAGCGGGGCCAGGGCCATTGCCCGTATTCATGGAGACTCTTGTCGTCAAGATCAATAATAACGGGAACTCCGCTGGTCTGCGTATTGTGGACCTGGGCCAGGATGATATCGTAGATTTTATTGTCGAGAAATCGACAGAAGCGGGGTTGGTAAACATAGGCCAGGGCCAGAATAATGGTGAGAATTATTCCGGCTGCCAAAGTGGATGCGCTTGTTTTTTTTCGAATGGTTTTGAGCATAATTTGCATTTGATCAGATACAGGTTTTTATGGTATTATCATTATATAAGGTAATGCTCAATGATAAATGAAATGAAATGGACGCATCGGCGCTTTTGAGATGAACCGAATGTTTTGCTTGACAACCTGTCAACTAAAAAACTCTGGACAAAATAATCCTTCAGGGCTAATTATTGTAAGGTATTGAGCAGAGGACTCCACGTCAGTAAAATTTGTCGTGGTAACCTTCTTTCGGCTATGACCGAAAGGGTTAATTGTTCCGTCCAAAATTGATGAATTGGAGAAAATGATGAAGGCAAAATCTGTCCTGGCTATTTTTCTGGTTTTCAGTCTCGTTATCCCCGCTGCCGTTTCGGCCAAAGAACTTATTTCATATCTGCCGCGCCTGATGAACGAACATCAATTGGTTCGTGCTGCTGAAGCACTTAGGAATGAAGCCAGGTACCGTGAGGATTCTGCCAAGGGAGGCTGGTATCCGAGCCTTGATCTTCGAGCTGATGGCGGCCGGGAATGGGTTGAGCGAGTTGATCAAACTGAAAGTGATGAACTAAGTAATTATGAAACTGTTCGCCTGACCCAGCTGGTCACAGATTTTGGCGCCACTTCCTCCCAGGTGAAAATGGCCGGCGCTATGCTTTCACGCAGCAGGGAAGAGCTTAAGACTACCCAGCAAACCGTGTTGCTCCAAGGCATTACGGCTTATATCGAAATATTCAAGGCCCGTGAGAAATTACGTTATGCTTTAGAGTCTGAAGAAAATATCAGTCGGCAGACCGGCATGGAAGAGGTCCTCGTCGAGCGAGGCGCCGGCTTGTCTTCTGATATTCTGCAAACCAAATCCCAACTAGCCCGGGCCCAGGCGCTCAGAGTCAGTATCGAAGGGGAGCTGGCCCTAGCCAAGAATCGTTTCCGGGCCGTCTATGGGTTTGTCCCCACCGATCAGGAAATAAAAGAATTTCGGCTTCCGGCTGAGCCTGCTCAGGTCCAGCCTGTGACTTTGGAGTCGGCGCTTTCCCGGGCCTTTGAAAATAATCCGACCATCTTTGCCGCCCAACATAACAGTGCGATTGTCGAGCAGGAAATAGGGGTTCGCAAAGCCCAGTATTTTCCCCGTCTTAATCTGTATGTGGAGGGCATCAGGCGAGAGGATGACCTCGGGGTTGAGGGGACCCGTCTGGATAGTTTCGTTGGTGCCGAGTTAACCTACAATCTTTTCCGGGGTGGGGCGGACAGTTCCGCCGTTAAGGCGGCCACTGAAAAACATGCCGCCGCGCAGGGCACTCTGGAAGATACTCGGATGCTGGTTGAAGAGAATGTCCGTAACGCCTGGCAAAACTTGATGACCTCGCGGGAGAAGTATCGATATCTGAAGAATCAGGCCGTGATTGTTGAAAAATTCCTTGAACTGGCCAGAAAAGAACGAAAGCTCGGGAGTCGTTCCCTGCTTGATGTTCTTACTGGGGAAGTTGAGTATATCAATGCCCAGAGTCAGGCGGTTGCCGCGGAAGTAGAGATAGTGCTGGCTTCTTTCCAGCTTTATTATGCCATGGGTGACTTGGTGATGGATCTGGTGAAGACTCAGTAGATTCTGGATTAGAAGGGAGGCGGAAAAATGGCGAATAATGGAGTAAATCAGACGTCGGTAGGCCAGGTTGTTGTCGCGCATGGTTTGGTTTTTCTGGAGACCCCATCAGGTCTTGAGCCTCTTTCCGTTGGAAATCCGGTTTATCATGAGAGTATCGTGGTGACCAAAGACGGTGGGCAGGTTGAGGTCAAGTTTGATGACGGGACTATTCTTTCCCAGGGTGCAAACAGTCGGATGACCGTTGATGACTATGTTTTTGATTCTGCGGGTAGTTCTCCTTCTAGTCTTCTTTTTCAGATGGGGCAAGGGGCCTTTCGGGTGATTACCGGCAAGATCGCTGACCAGAATCCTGAAAATTTCAATGTCAAAACCCCTCTGGCGACCATCGGGATAAGAGGAACTGATTTTTCCATAGAAACCGGCGTCAAGGGCGATCTCGTCCTGGTCGGGGAAATTTCTGAAAATCATATTCTGGTGGTGGAAGATCAGTTCGGCTCGGTTCGGTTCATCAATTATAGTGGTATGGAAGTAATTGTTGAGGAGACTGCCGGTATTCAGGAAATAAGAAGGGCTTCCCCGGAAGAGATCGACCGAATCCAGTCCCTGCTGCCTATTACTTCGTATGTGCCGACGGATGAGGGCGAAGGAGACGGTCATCACCAGGGCAATGATGGCTCCGACAGCGCTGACAACGCAGCAGATGGCGATGCCTCTCCCGGAGATCAGGTGAAGTCGGATCAGTACGATCTTTTTGGCCATGATGATACCGACCTGTTTCAACAAAGTGCTGATCAGAACGGACAGCATACCTCTTTTGGTGATCAATATGGTGATAACGGCCTGGTTTCCGTTTATGGTCGTGATAATTCATTTCTCAATGGGGGGCAATTCGCTAATGACGGGTTGCTTATCAGTCAGGGCAACCAGGGAGTGAATGGGGCGGTTGTCGATCTGGTGTTGACCGGGGGCGATGAAGATAATATTTTTGACGGCCAGGGTGGCAATGATCTGCTCATTGGTGGTGGCGGCAATGATCTGCTTAACGGTGGTGATGGCAACGATATAATCTCCGGAGGGGGGGGCGCTGATCAGATTCTTGGCGGAGCAGGTGATGACACCCTGGTGATCTGGGGGACTTTTGCCCAGAATTATTATAATGGCCTTGATGCCGCCAGAGGTAATCTTGCCTTCGGTAATGGTTCCAGTCAACTGATGGCCGGGGAAACTATTAATGGTGGCAGCGGCTTTGATACGATAGTGACCTATGGAACCACGAATTATTCACAGGTCAATCTTATTGATATAGAAGCCATCGAGATGCATTCCGACACAACCTTTGGCGCTGGTCAACTGAATGCGGCCGGGGTTGAAATCATTACCGGCGATGGCGGTTCCATCCTTCGTTTTACCGGTAATGGCGTAGTGGATTTAAGCGCCATTGACACCTCCGGCATTATCACCATCGAAATCGGACCAGGGGTTACCGTCCTTGTCTCTCAGGCCAACCTGTTCGGCTTGCAAAACATTATCGGTAGCGGTCATCTGATGCCGGGGCCGGGGGTGACCACTCTTGATCTTTTCGGCATTAATGTTTCCGGGTCGATTGATACCTTTGAAAATGATGCCCCCTATGACATTTCCTTGAGTTCGAACAGTGTTGTGGAAAATATGGCCGGTGCGCCGGTTGGCACCTTAAGCGTCCTGGATCCTGATGCCGGGGACACTCATCAGTTCACCTTGTTGACCGGTGGTGATTATTTTGAGATTGTCGGCAATGAATTGCAGTTGAAAGATTCGGTTCAGCTTGATTACGAGAATCCCCCCGGGAATTTGACAGTGACCGTTCAGGTTGCCGACGCCCTTGGGGCGACCTATGAGCAAGAATTTACCATTAATATCATTGATGCCAATGACCCGCCAACCGAGATCCTGCTTGATAATATGACGGTTGCTGAAAATTCTCCCGGAGCTGTGGTCGGGACGCTCGACGCGCTTGATCAGAATCCGGAAGATTCCCATGAATTCGCGATTATCTCCGGTGGTAGTGATTTTGAAATTGTTGACGGTCAGTTGAAACTAAAAGACGGGGTTTCCCTTGATTATGAAAACCCGCCAAATGACCTGAATATTGTTATTGAGGCGACTGATCCCTACGGCTTGTCGATGCAGCAGACCTTGACTATTGCGATCGGCGATGCCAACGATTCTCCGGTGGCTATGGCGGATCAGGCCGGGGCCTATTCCAATGCGGCAGTGCAGATTGATGTCATAAGTAATGATGTTGACCAGGATGCCGGTGATGTTTTAACGGTAAACGACGTAGATACCTCGGGCACTTTGGGCAATGTTACCTTGAATGCGGATCAGACGATAACCTATGATCCGACCGCGGCTTTTGCCTCTTTACCTCTCTGGGCAATTGCCTATGATTCTTTCAGTTACACGATCAGTGATGGTCATGGTGGGACGTCTTCGGCCGAAGTCACCATTGAAATTATCGGGCAGCCTGCTGGTCCTAATGTGATTATGGGAACGGCCGGCAACGATACGTTAACCGGGACCGTAGACGTAGATTTAATTTTTGGCCTTGCTGGCAACGATACCCTGTTTGGGATGGGCGGTAATGATACCCTTGATGGTGGTTCGGGGATGGATACGCTGCTGGGCGGGGCAGGTAGGGATAACCTGACCGGTGGGCTTGGGGTGGATGTCTTTAGTTTCTGGGAAATGGGACCGGCTAATGCGGATCTGATTGCTGATTTTTTTACAACATATACATCTTCATTAGATGATGATATTTCATTGGACAGCGGGGCTTTTCCCGGTCTCGAAATGGGTCCTTATTTGTTGGCCGGTGTTTGGAAAACCTTTACGACACCGGTCTCCAATGGCTATTCCAACAAGACCGCTTCAACAACTGTGCTGGTAAGCCAGTATGTTTATGGTAATGGGGTGGTTCCGGGAGCATATAGCAATCCGCAAACCTTTCATCTGACAGCCACTTTTGCAACTGGGCCGGCGTCAACGGTAATTTACTTCACTTTGTCTCATCCTTATGTCGCCTACAACAGTGCAAATGGGCGACTTTACTATGATTCGGACGGGGGGATGTTGAATAATAATGCTACCATCGCAACCCTTAATACCTCCGGCGGTGGCCATCCAGCTGGAGCTGGTTTGAACTACGATATCATCCAGTTAGTAGCTTGATCTTAAATAATAAAGGCTGAGTGAACAAGTTCGGACGGTTCGGTGAGCCATTTTTGATGATGGTCCTTGTCATTTTCCTTTTTAGTCAAACAAACAGGCTCTTTGATTCCGCCGGCAATCGGTCGGGATCAAGGAGCCTTCTTATCTTTCCGGCCTATGTCAGCTGAACAATTAACCCATATCAGGCACCAGGTTTATTGCGGGGACGTAACCGGCGGCCGGATTGCCCTGCGAGAACTTTTGGCGGCAAACCCTGAGCTGACCGATGACTCCACTTTTTGTGCCTTGTTTGGTTTTACCCTGCTTCGGTGTGAAGAGGCTGAAGCAGGGCGCGAGATGCTTGATCAGGCCAGACTAGTGCCACCCTTAAGTTCGGCCGGGCTTGCTGATCTGGGCGGTGGCTTTTATCTGGTCGGGAAATTGCGCCGGGCCCATGATTACTTAACGGCGGCGGTCGCCATGAAAGAAGCTGGCGCCGCCGCGTTCAGTCGTCTGGCTCTGGTCCAAATGGCCCGGGGAGATATGGCGCTTGCGGAGCAGAATTTTTTAAAGGCTCGGGAACTGGACCCGGATCACCCCGTACATCAATATAATATCGCCAATCTTTTTACCCACCTTGGACGATTAGAGGAAGCTCTTCCCTTTATTCGCCGGGCCCTGGAGCTGAATCCTGACCTCGATCAGGCTATCTCCCTACGCAATCAGCTGCTGGTTGGTCTTGATCAGGCGGCGGAAGTGATCGACGAGCTGGAGAAAAAACTTGAGCTGACCCCGGATTCGGTGCCACTCCGGATAATGCTGGCGAATCTCCTGGAGGCTGATGGTCGTTTTCCTGAGGCTTATTCTTTTTTGAAAGAGGCGGTGGATCTTGAGCCGGAAAATGTCGAACTCCTGATTCAATTGGCCAAACTTTATCTCAGTCGGCAGCAAAATGGCCCGGCGATTAAAGCCCTGTTAAAGGCAGAAAAAATTGAGCCCGATAATCCCCAACTCCTTTCCTTGTTGGCCCGGACTCTAGCCGAAGCTGGAAACCACGAAAAGGCCGACGTTGCAGTCGAAAAACTGCTGGCGAAAAATCCCCGGAACTTCCAGTCATTTTTGGCTCGGGCCCAGGTAAGGCTGGCAATTGATGATACCGGCGGCGCTGAGCAGGACCTGCGCCGGGCCCTGGAATTGTGGCCGGGGGCGCTAGAGGCCCACTGTAGTCTGGCCCATCTGTTCATGCAAACCGGCAGGTTTGAGGAGGCAATTGACTCATTCAAACACGCCGCTTCTTTAAACCCAACCGCTCTTGCCGGTCTGATCGAGGCCCGCTCTTTTCCCGATGATCCGAAAGTGATCGGTTTAATGCAGAAGATGGCGGATAATCCCCTGCTGCAGCGAGGGCCGCGGATTTCCTTGTCTTTCGCTCTGACCAAATTGTTTGAGAAGCAACAGCAGTACGATCTGGCCTTTCATTATGCGGGGCAGGCTAATCAGTTGTCAAATAAGACTATTATCCATCGGAAAAACCGCCACCACCGGATGGTGGAAATTATGGCCAAAAATTTTTCAAAAGAATTTCATGATCGACTCCGGGCGACCGGTTCTCGTTCCGAGCGGCCGGTCTTTGTCGTCGGGATGCCCCGATCCGGGACTACCCTCACTGAGCAGATCCTCTGTAGTCACCCTGCGGTATTCGGCGCGGGAGAACTCGGATATATCACGGCAATCACCAGGTTGATGCCGAAAGTCGTAAAAAAAGAACAGTCATATCCGATCTGTCTCGGGTCTTTGCAAAGATGGATGCTGTCCCATGCTGCTTCATATTATCTAAAGAAGATCAGCCGGCTTGATCAAAAGGCCGCCCGCGTGGTTGATAAATTGCCTCATAATTTCTTGCACCTTGGGTTGATTAACCTGATTTTTCCCAGGGCAAAAATCATTCATGTTCAGCGTGATTTCAGGGATGTGGCGATTTCCAACTATTTCACCAATTTTAAACATAAGCATGGCGGCATGAGTTACGCTTTTGATCTACAGAACATCGGGCAGATGATTAATGATTATCGCCTGATCATGGACCACTGGCGCCGGATTCTTCCCCCAGGGGTAATCTATGAGTTCCGCTATGAAGATCTGGTTGAAGAGCCCGAAAAAAAAGGCCGGGAACTTTTGACCTTTATCGGTTTGGATTGGGACGACAAACTTCTTGAGTTTCATCGGACCGAGCGGGCGGTCAAGACCGCCAGTGTCTGGCAGGTTCGGCAACCTTTGTATCAGAGTTCGAAGGAACGCTGGCGCAATTATGAAACCTTTCTCACTCCGCTTATGGAGGTCCTGGCCGAATATCCGCCGCAATTCGGTTGATTTGTAATGTAAAATGCTTTGCAACGAATTGATTATATTGTAGAAAGAGCCTATGCAGGAATTTTTCAGAAGACTCGCCCTTCGGCCTCTCTTGACTTTTGAGGTCTCGGCTGCGACATTATTTATTACGATTCTGTCTCTTGCCTCTCCCCTGTTTGTGATCCAGGTGCTGAACCGTTATGTGAGTTATGGTTTCAGCGGCACCCTCATCACCTTGACCCTGGGGATGCTGGTGGCGATCGTGCTGCAGTTTGCTTTGCGGATAATCAGGACCAATCTGGCCTCCTTGATCAGCCGTCTTCCTGATTTTAATCTTGCCCAGCGGCTGATGCTGGCCTTGACTAGATCCCGGTCTTTGCCCCTTTCGAATATCCCCAAATCCCGTCTTCATGAATCGATCAACGCCCTGCAGTCGATCCGTTCCGCCTATAACGCGGCAAGCATCTCTGCCTTATTTGATGCACCTTTCGGTCTGCTTTTTGTCCTGGCTACGTTTTACCTGGCCCCAGTTCTAGCCTGGATCTCTTTGGGTGGAATGCTGCTCAGTCTGGCCGCCGCTGCCGGCGCCCTGGTTTTCACCAAGAGGATTTTCGGGCCTTTACAGAATGCCACTATCGCTCATCGCGGGCAATTCCTTTCTCTGGTTAATAGTCCTGACACCGTCCGGGCCTTTCACGGCGAGGAGTTTATCAAGGAATCCTGGGATGATCAGGTCGGCACGCTTTCCCGTCTTTTTTTAAAGGATGCCGGGGTTAAGGAATTTAATCAGTCTTTGACCATGAGTCTCAATCTTTTGATGACGGTAATCCTTTATGCGGTTGGCGCCGTTCAGGTGGTGCAAGGTAATCTTTCAGTGGGAGGATTGATCGGCGCCAATATTCTGGCCGGGCGGGCATTTTCCTCCACAACCCGTTTTGCGCAAACGGTCTATCAGATCAGTAAGGCGGATGATGCTTTCCAGGAGATGAAGAAATTGTTGCGGTTGCCGGTTGAAAGATCCGGCGGTACTGCCCTTGCTTCATATAAAGGTAGTCTGGAATTGAACCATGTCTTTTTTTCTTTTCCCGGCGTCCCGACTTCACTTTTTGAAAAGCTCCAGGTCAAGATTAATGCCGGTCAGACCCTTGGGGTTGTCGGTTATAACGGTTCCGGCAAGACGACTCTGACTCGGCTTATTATGGGATTAATTGAACCGGTTCGGGGCGAAATCATGGTCGATGGCGTAAGTCTCAGGCAGATCGCTCCTCACTGGTGGCGAAAACAGGTCTGTTATTTGCCCCAGGAGCCATCTTTTCTTAACTGTACGGTTCGTGAGGCTATTACCATGGCTGATTCGGAGATTGATCAGGCCAGGCTGGCTGAAATCGTCGGTCTGGCCGGGCTACGTTCCTTTCTTGATCGAAGCCCGAAGGGGCTTGATACTCCGGTGATCGGCGGCGGGGGCGAACTGCCGACCGGCATTAGAAAGAGACTGGCGCTGGCTCGGGCCCTTGCGGTTGATGGAAAGTTGGTGGTTTTTGATGAGCCAACGGAAGGTCTCGATGAGGAAGGATGCCAGGCCGTGTATCAGGTCTTAAATAAAATGGTCAGGGATCAGAAAACCGTGATTGTAGTGACCAGGGATCCGAAGATTCTCCAGGGAATTGATCTGACTCTTGATCTCGGGGTGAAACCGGTCCCCACCTTGACTCGCATGAAAAAGCAGGGTTTGTCATGATCGATCCGCAAGGACAATTAACCGAAAAGAGTGTTGTTGAGGAAGAGTCCTCCCGCTGGAGTCATTTTTTTCTGGTAATCTGTCTTGCCTTTTGTTGCAGTTTTCTGGTCTGGGCCTGGTTTGGGGAGCTTGATGTTGTCAGCATGGCCGATGGTCGGGTGGTCCCCAGTTCCCGGATCAAGGAAGTTCAACATCTGGAAGGGGGCATTGTCAGTGAGATTCTTTTTACCGAAGGAGAGCAGGTTAATACAGACCAGCCTCTGCTCGTTCTGGAGGGAACCGCCAGCGATGCCAATGCCAAAGAACTTGAGGTCAGGACTGTTGCTTTGGTAATGGATATTGCCCGTCTTGAAGCAATGTTGGATGGCCATGCTAACCCGGTTTTTCCCGAAGAATTGGCTAAAAGCCACAGTAGATTGATTGAGCAGGCTTTTGAACTTTTCAATCTGCAGATGACTAAGTTCAGAAGTGATCTGGCCGGTCGTGAAGAGCTTGTTAAGCAGCGGAAGGGCGAGATCAACGCCCTGGAGACCAGGGTAATCAATAACCAGAGTAGTCTTGATCTGTTACGTCAGCAGATTGCGATCAGTGCGGAGTTGTTGAAGGACCAGCTTACTACTGAATACCGGCATCTTAATTTTCTGCGGGAAGAAGCTGATCTCAACAGCAAGATTGATGAGGACAAGGCCCAACTAACTAAGGCCATTTCTCAACTGGAAGAGGCGGAGGAAAACCTGCGGTGGATTCGACTGTCGTTTAGAGAGAAGGTTGGCGAGGAGCTTAAATCGGCCCGGCAGGAACTCGGTGAGTTGAGCGAAAGACTCAAGAAATTTAAGGATAGTCAGCGGCGAAGTGTTATCCGCTCTCCGGTTGACGGTATCATCAAGACGACCTATGTTAATACCGTTGGGGGAGTGGTCAGTGCCGGGCAGGTTGTGCTGACCATCGTCCCTACGGATGACACTTTGGTGGTGGAGGGGCGACTGCCGGTCCAGGATATCGGCTATGTTCAGGAGGGCCAGGAGGCCGTGGTAAAGCTGGCCTCTCGAGATGCCCGCCGTTACGGCAATCTGAAAGGAAAGGTGATCGGGGTCAGCCCCGATGCGGTGACCACCTCTGACGGACAGACATTTTATCCGGTTCGGATCAGGACGGAACAGGATTATTTTTCATGGCGGACCGAGCGATATCCCCTGGTGCCGGGGATGCAGTTACTTGCCTATATTCATACCGGCAAGCGAACCGTGCTCGAATATCTTCTTGATCCCTATGTTGATTCCATGGGGCAGGCCATGCAGGAAAGATAGTTTTTTTCGGAATAATATGATTTTAATTCATGTTGCGGATTGCGTTAACCATCACCCTCGGATTATCTTGAAAACATGAGGAGAAAGTTGTTTTTTTTTGTTGACAATGTCAGGGCTCCTTGGTTATATTCGCAGCTCTTAAAACATAGTGTGAATTGACGCGGGAATAACTCAGTGGTAGAGTGCAACCTTGCCAAGGTTGAAGTCGCGAGTTCAAATCTCGTTTCCCGCTCCATAAATTTAAAAGGTTCGAACCCGCTTCGGACCTTTTTTCATTGATTCAATACCACTTGTCGGCATGATTGCTTAACTTGGTGGTTGATGAACGGTGAAGCCGGTTTTGGCCAGCCGTTTGCTTTTTTTACAATTGAGGATGTGAGTAATGAAAACGTATTTAACACCGGTTAAAGAAATTGATAAAAAGTGGTTTGTGGTAGATGCCGAGAGCAAAGTGCTTGGACGCTTAGCTTCCGAGATTGCTATCCGTCTTCGTGGCAAACATAAGCCTACCTATTCCACTTTCATGGATAATGGGGATTTTGTTGTCGTGGTTAATGCTGATAAAGTACGCTTGACCGGCAAGAAAATGGATGACAAGGTATATTATCATCATAGTGGATACATGGGCGGGATGAAGTCAATGACTGCCAAGGAACTGCTGGAGAAAAAACCTGAGGAGCTTTTGCGGAAGGCCGTAAAGGGAATGCTTCCGAAAAATACCTTGGGACGGGCGCAGTTAAAGAAATTGAAGGTTTATGCCGGTGAAGAGCATCCGCATGAGGCACAACAACCTGAAAAATTAGAACTATAATTTAGTTTTGGGTGATGGAGAAAATTAATGGCTGAGCAGAGTTATTACGCAACAGGAAAGAGAAAAACAGCAATTGCCAGGGTCTGGTTGAAACCGGGTAGCGGCAAGATTCAACTCAACAAGAAACTTACGGTTGAAGATTATTTCGGTGGTGGATTCAGCCGGCAGGTAGTTGAAAAACCGTTGATTATCACTGAAACCCTTAATAAATATGATGTTGTAGCCACTGTTCGCGGTGGCGGGAAATCAGCGCAAGCTGAGGCTTTAAGGCATGGTATTTCCCGCGCCTTATTAGTAGTTGATGCTGAACATCGGGGTACCATGAAAAAAGCAGGTCTCCTTACCCGTGACCCGAGAATGAAAGAAAGAAAGAAATATGGTAGGAAAGGGGCGCGTGCCAAGTTCCAGTTCTCAAAACGTTAATATCGAAATTGCATGGCATTTTGATTTTTCTAGATGCCGTTAGTTTTTTAAATGGGGAAGGACGATTGTATCGTTCTTCCCCATTTTTTTGTTATATTTATTGCGCAATCTGCAGAGGCTGTTTACGCAAAGGGAAAGGCACTTGCGAATTTGAAACAAGTCCCCGCAGATTGGGATACTTTGTGACTAGTTGATTGCAAGGTGTCAGGTATCTATAGAGAGTAGGATTTATAAGGATAATTGAAATGCTAAAGGTAGGAATAATAGGTGCCTCAGGCTATACCGGAGTGGAGTTGGCCCGGATACTCTGTAATCATGCCAAGGTTAAACTGACGGTTGCTTCCTCTCGTCAGTATGCCGGGAAACCCCTGTCCGAGGTTTTTCCAAGTCTGCAGTCATTGGAAGGCATTGTCTGCCAGGATCTTGGAACTAGTGATCTGGCGAGCAAGGCTGATCTTTTCTTTACGGCCGTTCCCCATCAGACCGCGATGGCTATTGTCCCTGATTTGCTGGCGGCCGGGAAAAAAGTTGTCGACCTCAGTGCCGATTTTCGGATCCATGATCCAGCGGTTTACGAACAATGGTATCAGAAACATACCGCTGTTGAGTATTTGGCCGAGGCGGTTTATGGTTTGCCTGAGCTTTACCGGGAAAAGATTAAAAAATCGCGACTGGTCGCTAATCCTGGTTGTTATCCTACCAGTATTATTTTGGGGCTTGCGCCGCTTCTTAAGGCTGGAATCATCGACCCTTCCACTCTGGTCGCCGATTCAAAATCCGGCGCTTCCGGTGCTGGGCGGGCTGCCTTGACCGGGAATCTTTTTTGCGAGGTGACTGAGGGGTTCAAGGCATATAAAATTGGCGAACACCGACATACACCGGAGATAGAGCAAGAGGTCAGTTTGCTTGCCGATCAGTCGGTAATTCTTTCTTTTACTCCTCATCTTTTGCCCATTTCTCGTGGTATTTTGAGTACTGTTTACGCCAAAATTGTCGGCAATATCAGTTCGGAAAAGATAGCCGCCCTTTATGAAGAATTTTATGGTAATGAAAAGTTTGTCCGTTTATGCAAGAAGGGAACATATCCTGCCACCCAATTTGTTCGGGGCAGTAACTTTTGTGATATCGGGTTCAAATTGGATAAACGGACTGGCCGGATTATAATTATTTCTGTTATTGACAACTTGGTGAAAGGCGCTGCCGGGCAAGCGGTTCAAAACATGAATCTCATGTGCGGATTTCCCGAAGATTCGGGGCTTAATATGGTCCCGTTGTTTCCCTGATTTTTTAGGTAAGAACACAGGTCAGAGAGACGGGTGTATATTTATGGGAGTCGGGGAAAGAAACCTCAAGCTGACGATTGCTTATGATGGTACTCGTTTTGTCGGGTGGCAAAGACAGAATAATGGCCCGACCATTCAGGGTGAGCTGGAAGATAAAATCAGTCTGATGACCGACTGTAAAACTGTTTTGTGTGGCGCCGGACGGACAGATGCCGGGGTGCATGCCTTGGGAATGGTCGCTAATTTTAAGACGGATTCTTCTATCCCGTGTGATGGTTTTCAAAAATGGTTGAATAGCCTTTTGCCTGATGATATAAGGGTTCTTGAGATTGAAGAAGTGGCCGCTGATTTTCATGCCAGGATCAGTGCCCGGGGAAAGTTTTATCAGTACCGGATGGCGCTGGGCGGTGTTTCGGTGCCGACCGAGCGACTCTATCGTTTGCAATTGCCCGGGAATTTAGATCTTCAGGCCGTAGCTTCTTGCCTTAATGAGTTACCCGGAGAGCATGATTTCTCAAGTTTTGAGGCAATCGGTTCTCGCGATCTCTCCTATGAAGGTGGCCGAGGAGCAATTCGTAGAATATTTTCGGCTGAGTTGAAGATTTGTGCCAATGATCCCAGATATATTGATATTGAGATTAGTGGCGATGGTTTCCTGCGGTACATGGTGCGGAATATTGTCGGCACCTTGATTGAAATAGGTCGCGGTCGGTGGGCAGTTGAACAATTCGCTCTGTTGTTTGCCGCCAGAGACCGCGCAATGGCGGGGCCAACCGCTCCAGCCCATGGTTTGTTCTTGAAAGAAGTTTTTTATTAAATAATTTTTTTTCTAAAAAAAGGAAACACAGGCGAGGACTATGGAATCAAAGATTGTATTGGCGAATAGGGTGCAACAGATTAAACCGTCTCCTACCCTGGCGGTAAATGCCAAGGCAAAGGCGCTGAAGGCCTCTGGTGCCGATATTCTTAATTTCAGTGTTGGGGAACCTGACTTTGATACACCGCCTCATGTCTGTGATGCCGGTAAACAGGCAATCGATGAAGGTTTTACCCGTTATACGGCGGTCCCTGGGATTATTGAATTGCGAGAGGCGATTGCCAACCGCATGGCCCAGGATCGAGGTTGGAAGTATGAACCGGATCAGATTCAGGTCTGTTGTGGCGGAAAACATGGATTATACAATATGGCCCAGGCCCTGTTCAATCCTGGCGACGAGGTTCTGGTTCCGACTCCATACTGGGTTTCATATCCGGCGATTATTCAGTTGAGCGGGGCAACTCCGGTTTTCGTGCCTTTGGCCGAAGAAGATGATTTTGACTTGAAGGCTGATATCCTGGCGCAATATGCTACCGCGAAAACTAAAGGGATCATTATTAATAGTCCTTCCAATCCAACGGGTTCTATTTTTTCCGCGCAGGCCCTTGAGTCCATCGGGAAAATGGCCCTGGAAAGGGGATGGATCGTGATTTCTGACGATATTTACGATACGATTACTTATGGTGAAGGAACCTTGGCGCACATCCTTGACGTAAATCCGGCTCTCAAGGAACAGACTCTTGTGTTAAACGGGGTTTCTAAATCTTTTGCGATGACCGGTTGGCGGATAGGATATACGGCTGGGCCTCAACACATAATTTCAGCAATGAACAAGATTCAGAGCCAGAGTACCTCCAATCCTTCTTCCGTTGCTCAAAAAGCTGCGTTGGCAGCGGTTTCCGGTCCTCAGGATTTTCCGGTCAGAATGAAAGAGGCCTTTGTCCCCCGGCTTGATTTTATTATGAATGCACTGCGGGAGATTCCTGATGTTAGTTGTGTTCTGCCGAAGGGCGCATTCTATGTCTTTCCTAATCTGTCGGCTTATTATGGCAGATCATTTAACGGTAAGAAAATAGAGGATTCCGTCGCACTGGCGGATTATCTCCTGGATGAGGCTTTGCTGGCTACTGTGCCGGGGGCGGCTTTTGGGGCGGATAAATTTATCCGTTTTTCTTTTGCGACATCGATGGATATTATCAAGGAAGGGATGAAGAGACTGGCAAGCGCATTGGCGCGATTGCAGTAATTTTATTCTTCATCTTCTGCTTTTGGTTCGCTCAGGGCCCAGGTCCATACGTCCAGAGGTCTCGGGTTGGACAGGGCTTTGGTGCCTTTTTGCGTGTAGCACTGGTATACCCAGTTATCTTCGGTGAGAAATATTTTAATAAGTCCGAGAGTCGGATGGTTATACAATCCTGGTTCGTAACTTCCGTCCATGTTATTTTTCTCTACGGTTCTGGTTAGCAAGACCTTCTATTAATATATTATGGAATGAACTAGAAAATAAAATCAATTGTTTTTTCCGCTCTTATTTCCTGGTTTTTCCGGTGTTAGTCGTTTGATACTTTCAATCGGGGTTATGTTCGGGGAACAGGTATCACATGACGTGCTGCAACCGCACCCTTTGTTTTTGCCGGTCATGGTTCGATAGAGGGATCGGCCGCAGAAAAAGGCGGCAGTGCCAATTATGAGCCAGAGCAGATATGTCTCCATTTATGACCTCCTTATAAAGCTGAGTTGAGCTGCTAGTCGGCTCAAACGAAACTTATGCTCTTGCGGGATAAAGCTGAGCTGAGCGGTACCTCAAGGGTACTTGTTGCACTGTGCCGACCGGATCAAACCGATAAGCGAGTTTATGAGACATCGAGAATTATGCCTTTGTGGATTAAGTTGTTATTTAATGCGTAGTTATTTTTATCATAACTTATAATCATATTTTTTTGTTAAGATAAGTAGGTAACTGCTCTTCAGTTTCTTATTTAATAATTATTTCTTTATTTTTTTTGTTCCCAGTATTTTATTTTTTCAGGTTTGGAGATTTCATGAAGAAAATCAGTAAACAGTACCAAGACAAAGAAGCTCTTGAGTTAGCCTTGTTGGCCGGCAAGGCGGCTTTGGATAAAAAAGCGGAAAACCTTGTGGTCCTTGATGTCAGAGAGATTTCCGGTTTTGCCGATTATTTTGTAATTATGAGTGGTCGTTCGACCAGGCATGTGCAGGGGTTGGCCCAGGCGATTGATGATGAAATCGGCAGCAAGAGGCTTAAGGCAGGCAATACTGAAGGGTTGACGGAAGGACTTTGGGTGTTGCTTGATTATAATGATGTGATTGTCCATGTCTTCTATAATGAAACCAGGGAATTTTATGACCTGGAAGGTTTATGGCATGATGCGCCCCGAGTTGAAGTTCCGGGCCAATAAATTGCAGGAAATTTAATGAGTAATAGAGAGAAGGTCTTACTGGCAATCCTTGATGGCTGGGGGCGTGGCGAAGAGAGTCAGACTAATGCCGTTTATATGGCTGCTACCCCAAATATGGATCGTTGGTCTGCCGATTATCCAAGTACGACGCTTGTCGCCCATGGTGAAGCGGTCGGATTGCCGGCCGGGCAGATGGGAAATTCCGAAGTCGGCCATCTTAATATCGGGGCGGGCAGGATTGTTTATCAGGACCTGACCAGAATTAATCTGGCCCTGAAAAATGGTGATTTTTTTAAAAATCAGATTCTGATCCGGGCTATGACAGGTGTTCGGGAAAAGGGAAGCGTTTTGCACTTGATGGGTCTGGTGTCTGATGGTGGTGTTCACAGTCATCTTGACCACCTGGTTGGTCTTCTGGAAATGGCAAAGCGTAATAACCTTGAAAATGTTTTTGTGCATGCCTTTATGGATGGTCGCGATACTCCGCCGCATAGCGGGGCGCAATATATGCGGCAGTTGCAGGATGCGATGCAAAGGATCGGGGTTGGTAAGGTCGCAACTATTTCCGGGCGATATTATGCCATGGATCGGGACAACCGTTGGGACAGGGTCCATTTGGCATGGCAGGCCCTGGTTGACGGGAAAGGGGTGTTTGGCAAAGATTCGGTGCTGGCGATAGATGACGCCTATAAAAATGGTGAGACCGATGAATTTATCAAACCGGTTGTTTTAACGGACGGGAGCGGCAAGCCGCTGGCTGTTTTAAAGGACTATGACTCGGTAGTATTTTTTAACTTTCGGGCTGATCGGGCCCGGCAGTTGACCCATGCCTTTACTGACCAGCATTTTGCCGGTTTTGTCCCGGTCAGCCGGCCGCAATTGGCCGAGTATGTCACCTTTACCGGCTATGATCAAAAATTTGATTTACCGGTGGCTTTTCCGCCGGTATCTTTAAGTCATATTCTGGGTGAAGAGGTCAGTGATCACGGCCTTCGGCAGTTAAGAATAGCTGAAACCGAAAAGTATGCCCATGTTACTTTTTTCTTTAACGGCGGTCGGGAAGAGCCTTTTGCTAATGAAGATCGGGTATTGGTCCCGTCTCCCCGGGAAGTGGCAACCTATGACCTGAAACCGGAGATGAGCGCCTTTGGCGTTACTGATGAGTTGTTACCTCGGATCAGTCAGGGCGTCTATGATCTTATTGTTTTGAATTTTGCAAATGGCGATATGGTAGGCCACAGCGGGGATCTGTCTGCGGCGATTACGGCCTGTGAGGCGGTTGACCAGTGTCTTGGGCGGGTGGTTGAGGCCTTTACCCAACAAGGCGGAACGGTTTTGATTACCGCCGATCATGGTAATGCCGAAATTATGTTTGATCTGAAAAATGGCGAACCTTTTACGGCCCATACCTCTAATCCGGTGCCTTTTATTATGGTTGGCGATAAATATAAAGAGTGTCGGATGCGGACCGATGGGTCGCTGAAGGATATTGCCCCCACGGTGCTTGATATTTTGAGGATTGAAGTGCCGGTAGAGATGGAAGGCCTAAGTCTGATTGTTGAGTGAAATTTTAATAGTGTGAAGCTGTCTGGGCAGGAATTATTACTCAGGATTTTTCTAGTCGAGAGTTGATATAATGAAATATATAAGTACCCGAGGGGGGATTTCGCCGGTTTCTTTCAAAGAGGCGGTGATGATGGGGCTGGCCACTGACGGTGGTCTGCTTCTGCCGGAAAGTATACCAAGTGTTTCTGCAAAAACTGTCGAAGGCTGGCGAGGTTTGAATTACCAGGACCTGGCCCATGAGATACTTTCTCTGTTTGTCGATGATATCCCGGCCGATGATCTGCGCGATCTTATTGAAAGTTCTTACCGGAATTTTAATCATCCTGAAATTACCCCGACGGTCAAGGTTGGAGAGGTTTTTGTCCTGGAGCTCTTTCACGGTCCGACCCTGGCCTTCAAGGACGTGGCTCTGCAATTTCTGGGTAATGTTTTTGAGTATCTGCTGCAGGAGTCAGGCTCCAAGATGAATATTCTGGGAGCTACCTCCGGTGATACCGGCAGTGCCGCTATTTACGGAGTGCGGGGGAAGAAAGGGATCAATATCTTCATTCTGCATCCCCATAAAAGGGTCAGCCGGATCCAGGAACGGCAGATGACAACGGTCATTGATCCCAACGTTTTCAACATTGCCTTTCGCGGCACCTTTGATGACGGTCAGGCTATTGTGAAGAGTATTTTTAATGATATTCCTTTTAAGGATAAATATCATTTAGGGGCGATTAACTCCATCAACTGGGCCAGGATAGTTGCCCAGATTGTATATTATATTTATGCCGCCTTGCGGGTTATTGGTGATACCGGGGCCGGTAAAGTTGATTTTTCGGTGCCGACCGGTAATTTTGGCGATATCTTTGCCGGATACCTGGCCCGGCGACTGACCCCCAGGTTGATTGGCAATCTGGTCCTTGCCACTAATGAGAATGATCTGCTCAGTCGGTTTGTTTTAAACGGCGAATATGCCGTCGGCTCTGTGGTCCAGACCAGCAGTCCTTCGATGGATATTCAGGTGGCCAGTAATTTTGAAAGATATTTGTACTATCTCCATGAAGGGAACCAGAAAAAGGTTGCCGGGGATCTGAAAATATTTGCTGAAACCGGCAGTTTGAAGTTTGATCCGGCGCAACAGGAAAAAATCAGAAAAGTATTTTTAAGCCGAAGCATTAGTGAGGAAGAGACCCTTGCCACGATCAGCAGCTTTGACCGGGATGGATATCTCCTTGATCCTCATACAGCGGTCGGGGTCCGGGCCGGGCTTGATTTTAAAAAGGAAGGGACGCCGATGATCTGTCTGGCTACTGCTCATCCAGCCAAGTTTGGTGATGCCGTACTAAGGGCTACCGGGCATGAGCCAGATTTGCCGGCATCTCTGGCTGATCTGGCAAACAGAGATGCCCGGTGCGAGGTGATGGATGCAAAGGCCGAAACAGTACGTGACTTTGTCAGCAGTCATGCTTTAAAGTAAATTTAGAGCCTTTGTTTGAGATATATATTTAAAAACACAGATGCTGCTAGTAGGATAGATAACTCTGAAAATAATCTGAACTGTAAAGGGTTTTATGTTCCTCGGGGCTACGCCAAATGGTCCCTGAATGTATCTCTCTCTTTGTCCAGCTTTGCTGGCGTAGATGCTTTTATAGCCCGGTTGCAATGGAGAGGAAAGCAGGTTAGGGAAATATATGAACATAGATCAGCGGGTAGAATATTTAAGCAATATTGATCTCTTTGAGTTTTTTTCAAAAGATGATCTCAGATGTTTTGCCGAGAGCATTAAAGAGGTCGAGTTGGCGGAGAACGATATCCTTTTCAGAGAAGGTTCTCCGGGTCTGGATATGTTTATTCTGTTGAAAGGTTCTCTCAAGCTTTATAAAGAAACCAGGTTTATCACCGTAATCAAGCCGGTTGACTATATCGGCGAAATGGCCATTATCGAATCAAAGCCGCGGTCGGCAACGGTGCAGGCTACCGCCCCAAGTCTTTTGCTGCAGATCACCTCCAAACAATTCAAGGATTATCTCGCCCGTCAACCTGAATCCCTTGTTTCCATGATGAGGACCCTCAGTCAGCGAATCAGGAAAAATACCGAAATTATTGCCGGAGAATTTGAGAAGGCTAATATCCTGATCCATGATATGAAAAACCTGATGTCATCTTTTTTGTTTCTGGATCTTCTTGAGAAACAGGCCTTGGCCGAAGCTCCTGCCAGATATGTCAAGGTCATGAAAAATGGCCGGGACAATCTGTTGCAGATGATGGAAGAGGCACTGGCTAACGCCAAGCGCTTGAATCGTCCCCGATTATATTCCGAGGCTTCGATTTCCGAACTGGTTAAAGAGGTGATGGAGAGTGAAGTTAATGTTCATCCTGACTTACAGGACAAGGATGTCAGAGTCAAAGTTGTCAGCGAGCCGCAGATTTTCCCTTTTAACAAGCTGGAGATTCGCCGGGTGTTGGTTAATCTGTTGATTAATGCTGCCCAGGCAAGTGACCGGGGGGGGCGGATCGACATTGAAATTGAATCCGATGGTCAACAGGCCATGGTCCGGATAATTGATAACGGTCAGGGCGTCCCGGTCCAGTATCGCGAAAAGATTTTTCAGACCCATTTCACAACCAAGGACCAGGGTAATGGTCTGGGGTTGGCTTCCTGTAAACATGTGATCGAAAAATTACATGGCGGCGAGCTCACCTTTACTCCCAGGCCGGAGGGCGGCACGATTTTTTCTTTTTCTCTGCCGTTTGCCGGGGTTAAAGATATTCAATAGATTCAATCCTTTTTCTTTGTCCCGATCCGTTAAAACTCGAGGTGTTATTAATTGCTAGAGAGTATTGATGATTTCAAGGCAAGGGTTGAGCGGGCCGTCTCTTTCTTGGAGGGTTGCTTGCTGGAAAAGCCGCAAATCGTCCTGATGCTGGGGACTGGCTTGAGTGCCGTTGCCGATCTTATTACTGAACCTTTAACGATCCCCTATAAAAATATTCCAGGCTTTCCACAATCCACCGTGACCAGTCATGCCGGGAATCTGGTTTGCGGCAGGCTTGGCGGAAAAGCAGTCGCCGTTCTGCAGGGGCGTTTCCATTTTTATGAGGGGTATGCCACCCGGGAACTCACCTTACCGATCCGGGTTTTATCTCTGCTGGGGGCTGAAACTTTTGTGGTATCAAATGCCGCCGGCGGTCTTAATCCTGGTTTTTCTTCCGGGACCCTGATGATCATTCAGGACCATTTGAATTTTATTCCGGATAATCCTCTGCGTGGTCCCAATGTTGACGATTGGGGGCCACGGTTCCCTGATCTTTCCAAGACCTATGATCAGGCCTTGCAGGAGAAGACTTTGACCTGTGCCTTGCGACTTGGTCTTGAACATGTAAGATCCGGGGTTTATTGCGCCATCCCCGGCCCAAGTCTGGAGACGCCGGCCGAAACCAGATATCTTAGAAATTGTGGGGCCGACGCGGTCGGCATGTCGACCGTGCCGGAAGTAATTGTCGCCCGGCATGCCGGCATGAAGGTCTTGGGGATCTCCGTGGTTTCCAATGTAAATGACCCTGATAATTTACAGCCGATAATCTTGGAGGATATCATCGCCCAAACCGAGAAGGCAGCGGTGAATTTTGAACGGCTTTTAGTGGAAATTCTGAAGGAGATTTGACCATCTTATGAATAATGAAATTAAAATCGGCCCGCCAGATCTGCTGGTTACCGGTAGATATCTGTTAACCGGCAGTAGCGAGAAGACTATTCAGGAAAACAGTGGGGTGGTAATTGCCGGCGATAAGGTATTGGAAACAGGGGCGACTTCGCGTCTGGCGGCAAAATATCCTGGAATTGCACGGATTGATGAACCGCACGGCCTGATCATGCCCGGTCTGGTTAATGTGCATACCCATGCGGCCATGTCCTGTTTCCGGGGGTTAGCCGATGATCTGCCTCTCATGCAATGGCTGCAGGAATATATCTTTCCGGTGGAGTCCAAGTTGACCAGTGAGATCGTTTACCAGTCAACTTTGCTATCTATTATGGAAATGATTCGTTCCGGCACCACCAGTTTTTGCGATATGTATCTTTTTGCCAAGGACGTAGCTCGGGCGGCGTCGGAGGTCGGGATGCGGGCCTGGGTCGGGGAAGTGCTTTATGATTTTCCGTCGCCGAATTACGGAGAACTGGCGGCCGGCTTTGCTTATGTCGAGGAGATGTTTGCCGAATACAGGGACCATCACCTGATTACAATAACCGTTGATCCGCACGCCGTGTATACCTGTTCTCCCGAGCTGTTGGTGCGGTTGAAAGAAACTGCGGTCAAACATGGCGCCCTCTATGTTATTCATCTGTCTGAAAATGCCGACGAGGTCAAGGGAGCCCTTGAGCGATTCGGTAAGACCCCGGTGATGCATCTGGAGAATCTTGGTCTGCTTGATGATAAAGTGCTGGCTGACCATTGTGTCGTTTTGACCGATGAGGAAATTGCTCTGCTGGCGGCCAGAGGGGTCAAGGTGGCGCACTGCCCTGAAAGCAACATGAAACTGGCTTCTGGTGTGGCCCGGGTCCCGGAGATGCTCAAGGCCGGCATCACGGTTGGCCTCGGGACCGATGGCAGCGCCAGTAATAACGATGTTGATATGTTCGGGGAGATGAGTACCGCCGCTAAACTCCATAAGGTTTACAATCTGGATCCGACTGTGATGGATGCCGAGACTACGGTTCATATGGCGACCATGGGCGGGGCTCAGGCCTTGGCGGCAGGCGGTCAGATCGGCACCATCGAATCGGGGAAAAAGGCTGATTTGATCGTACTTGATCTGAACAAGCCCCATCTCACTCCCCTTTATCATGTACCATCTCATCTGGTTTACGCCGCCCGTGGCGGGGACGTAATCCATTCCGTGATTAACGGGCAAGTGGTCATGAAAAACCGGACCATGTTGACGATGGACGAAGAGGCGGTAATGGCAAGGATGCGGGCGATTGCCGATAAAATCAGGGTCTAAGATCTGTCGTGGGATGTCTGGGTAATGATAATATTAATTTGCTTAACCTCTGTTTTGAGGTAAAGTTTTTAATGATCATCTTTCTGTCGTTCTGCGTTATTTGAGGATGGTTGGGCTGATTTGTCGATATTATGATTACACCTGAAAAGAGGGGTATTAATTATGTTTGGATTGGGAATGCCGGAACTGCTGGTTATTCTGGTTATAATTGTGATTATTTTTGGCGCCGGTAAATTGCCGGAGATAGGTTCTGGAATCGGGAAGGGGATTAAGAATTTTAAAAATGCCACCCGTGATGCGGAAAAAAAGGACGAGCTGGAAGAAAAAAATGATGATGTTTGATCCATTTTGTATTTTGGACAACATTGGAAATAAAGAGGTGCAAAAATGTTTGGACTAGGGGCCCCGGAGTTGATTGTTATTTTGGGTATTGCTTTTCTGGTTTTTGGCGGCAAGAAGCTGCCTGAGATTGGCGCCGGCCTTGGTAAGGGCCTTAAATCTTTTAAAAATGGTTTACGGGAAGTGGAAGAAAATGTTCCCGGGCTTAATGAGATAAAATCCCTGAAGGAAGAAGTCGATAAGGTGAAAGATCTAGGGAGTGTTGTCGGCAAATAGTATTTGTGAAATATTTTGAACAAAAAAAGAGAGGACGGTCCAAGGACCGGACTCTCTTTTTTTTGTAAAAAGGCAAATGTTGCCGATCTTCTCAATCTTCGAAATTGCCAGCCGGTCCTTTGTCGGTATCGAGCAGGGCGGCCCGTTTTGCTATCTTGTCAGCCGTCCACTCGGTCGGGTCTTCGGTCCGTTTGGTTTTGGGACCTAGATCATAGGAATTGGCTGTTAGTATCGCTTCGATTGCCAGCGGGGCGCTGTTCCCGGCACTGAAGACCTCGACCAGAAGGTGGTGAACGAAATCCTCCACCCTTTTTGCCATCCGTTCCCGAATGGCTTGTGGCTGGCCATGAAATCTGGTTTCAAAGGGCAGGTTAAGGTTTTTGTAGTTGCCGCCCTTCCAGCCTTTGCTGTCAGCGTAGGCCGTCATCTCCTGCCACATGGTCTCGCTCATTCCCTCGCCGTTTACTTTTTTGAAATTACCGTTTTCGTCGAGTAATGCATTGCCGAAATCATTAACTTCCAGGCCCCAGGAGATCATCTGCAGGGCGGTCGCGACATTTGCTTTGGTGGTGTTGGTCTGGTTGGCGATGCTGCGGAGGCGCTCTGATTTATTGCCGGAGGTGCCATGCTGGGCTCCTGATACTTTATAGGGGGCCAGAGTCTGGTGTATTTTTTTGGTCAACTCAACCTGGATTCCCTGACCGCTGGTTTCGAGGCCGTGGGTCGTGCCATTGTTAAGAGCGATCCAGTCGGCAAAAATCCCATGGGCGTTGAGGCCCTGGATCAGGAAAAGGGCCTCATCGGCTGATGACAGTCCCTCGGAGCCTTTTATCTCACCGATTTCGGTTTCCAGTCCGGCCCAGGCCGGGATGAAAGGGGCGAGCGCCAGGTTGGCCAACAGGTTTTTGTCATCCGGCATATGGGAGGCATCGATAGCGATGGAGGTGATCCCGGCCTCGAAAATAGTCGGGATTTCAACCTTGGCAAAGGCAAGATCTTCTTCCTTTTTTATGCCATAATGATCGGCGTGGATGGCAACCGGGACCGTGATCCCTAATTCGTTGCAGGCGGCGTCCACCTGTCTGGCCATATTCCAGTAATTGACCGGACAGTAGGCCTTGGCACCGCCTTCGGAACGGGCGATTTCGATAATGATTGCGGCATTGGCCCGTTGGGCGGCCTGCAGGGCGCCGCGAATGATGAAGTTGTTTCGGCCGTTGGCCGCGATGGTCATTGCTTTGCCCTTGGCAATTAAGGCCCGGTCAATTACCTTGCCGCTGACCAGCAGGGCTTTGGAGTTGGGGAAAAGTTTTACCACGTTCGGTGGGCGACCTACTTTGAGCGCCTGGTTGAAATCCGCCGGGGAGACAGACATGCTGGACCTCCTTTTTAATATTTTTATAAGTTATTTTGCCAAAAGAATTAGTTGAATAGAAAAGGAAATTCTACTACAGAAGAGCCCAATGATTAAAGGAAAAAAAGGAATTTTTTATGGATGATACGGTTTATAAGGCCTTGCTGGTTGAAAAAAATGAAGATGATCAATTTATCAGGACCATAACCGAGCGAAAAGTATCAGATTTGCCGGCCGGCGAGGTGTTGGTTAGGGTAGGTTATTCCTCCCTTAATTATAAGGATGCGCTTTCCGCCAGCGGCAACCGGGGGGTAACCAGGCGTTATCCGCATACGCCGGGGATTGATGCTGCCGGGGTGGTGGTGGAAAGCGATAGCGCCAAATTCTTGCCGGGCGAGCAGGTAATCGTCTCCTGCTATGACCTGGGGATGAACACCCCGGGCGGGTTCGGGCAATATATCAGAGTGCCGGCGGCCTGGGTTATGAAGTTGCCGGCCGGGTTGAGTCTGCAGGAAAGCATGATTTACGGCACCGGTGGTTTTACGGCGGCTCATTCAGTCTGGCGTCTGGTGGAATACGGGATTACTCCGGAGCAGGGTAAAATATTGGTTACCGGCGCGACCGGCGGGGTCGGCAGTTTCAGTGTTGCGATTCTGGCAAAGCTTGGCTACACAGTAACCGCGGTTAGCGGCAAGGATTCGGCCCATGATTTTTTACGTGAGCTTGGCGCCGTTGAAGTCATTGGCCGAGCGCAGGCAATTGATACTTCCGGGCGGATGGTCCTTAAAGGACGTTGGGCGGGAGTGGTCGACACGGTGGGTGGAGCGATGCTCGCTACGGCCATCAGGTCCACCAGATATGGCGGGGCTGTAACCTGCTGCGGGAATGTGGCCGAACCGGAATTTTTGATCAATGTTTATCCATTTATATTGCGGGGCGTTTCGCTTTTTGGCATCGACTCGGCCCAATGTCCAATGGCCTTGCGGGAAAAGATCTGGGCGCTTCTCGCCGCAGAATGGAAGATTGATAACCTGGGACATCTCGGCACCGAGATAACCATGGACCAACTTGACACTTATCTCGCCCGGATGCTCAAGGGTGGCATCATGGGACGGATCGTGGTTAATATGAGCTGATTGCCGTTTAATAACTTCGCAGCTGCTTGAGGTCCTCTTCGTTCCATGAGAAATCGCCGCCGATCGGGTCGCGTTGCAGAAATTCGTCCAGGGCGATCCGTACCTGAACCAGCGGATCGACGAAATCGGCATGGATCAGGTTATTTTCCCGGATCGCGGTCAGGAAGTCAATTCTGGTCTGCATCCGGTTGACAAATCGTGATACATATTTGTTGTCCCGGGTCTGGGGAACAAAATTGCGGTTGTATTCATGACCCAGAGTTTCTTTTTTGACCAGAGAAACCATCTTGCCGGGGATTATGCGCCATGGCACAAATTCCAATTCGTTTTTAGTCAGCTTCGGCAGAAGGATGTCACGACTTAGTTCCAGGGAGATGTTTTTGCCCATGAAATCACCGGTGTTCATAATCACGGTGATTGGTTTGAATAGTTCCAAAAAAAGCTGAAACATTCGACATTCCGTGTTAAGCCGCCACGAGCGGAATGGTTGGGCAAACGGTTCAATTACCAGGGCGAATTGTTCCTCGATGCTTTTGAGCGCCTCGGCCAGAGAGCGCTTGGTCATCAGGCAGGCGCCGAACGCCACAAACAGGGCGGCGTTATTGATCAGTGAAATGGGGGGCAGGGTATCGTCTTTCATAACCAGGCTGACGATGTCGACCCGGTCATAGCTGTTTACCGAGTTATGCGGTCTTTCCTGGATTACCCGGCCATTTGCCACCAGCCGGTCACCTGGGATAATATCAGTTTTGCCATTTATCTGGGCTAGTCCCATATTAAAGAAAATTAGCCCCCGTTCCGTTGTGTCATCACCGATCTGATCGCCATCTGTCTTATTGAAAAAGGTCGGCTCCAGGACGATTACCTTGCCGGTAATCATACTAACGACAAAGGCATCGTCATGGGCGATGCTTTCCGCGTTTCGAGACAACGATGATTTGCCGCTACCGGATAGGGCGATGATAATTACCGTCTTGCTATTGATGACGCAGATCGATCCGTGAAAAGGCAGAAAGCGCCGAATCTGGGTATCTGACACCCTTTCGTGGATGGCGGTGTGCCAGATCAGGGTGAGAAATCCTTTCTTTATCTCGCCGAAATAGGGTAGCCCCAGAACGAATATGGCTTTTGATTCCCGGTCAATAATGACCAGCCCGCTCTCGTAGTCGGGGTGGTGCCAATCCGGATCATATACCATCAACAGGTCCGGCTCGTCGATTAACCGGCTTTGTTCGTAGAAATTTTTATGGGCTTGATCGACGAACCCCTGGAAATTTAAAAGCAGCGACAGGGCGGACACCGGATAGTGACGATTGCCGATAAACCTCAGACCGACACAGAATTCCTGGTCCAGTCCGGCATAGGCCATGGTGGTAATTGAGCCGGTTTCCTGTAACTTAAGGGCGGCTTCGCGGGCCACGGTGCTTAATTTTTTCTGTTCCTCGGGATCGGCATCGTGCCAGAATTTTCGGGCCTTGGCCGAACGACCAACCGGATTGGGGTGGTTCCAGATTATCTGTTTGCTGCCTTTCTTTAAGCCGAAAGCTTCCGGGTTTTTCATCGCCCGGTCCAGCGCAACCACAGTGCTCATCTCAAGGGTCATATCGTAGAGAGCTTGACTGTTGTCGACGACCTCGTTATTCCGATGCAGGGGGAGGAGCGCGGTTAATCGCATGGGGCTTGAGAGTTCAAGATTCTCTTCGTATAGACCTTTGGTTGCCATGGTTGATCCTCGTTGAAATGGAAGAGGTGGAAAGCAAAGCTGTAATTTCCGTAAGGGCTTCATCCCCGCGGTTTGTCGTCTGGTATTGTTTGTCGCGGCAGAAAACTTCAATATCTTATGGTATCACAAAAAGGCGGTAGTTGATCAAGTGAAAATTACGGTTTGGCTTGAGAAGTGCGTCAAGTCATTATTGCCCGGCGCTTTTCCTCGGTTTGTAATGACAACTTGAAAAAATAGGTAAAGTGGGGCATAAACATAGGTTATCCTGTCGACATATTGTCGTTTTTTGCTAAATGAAGAGGGTTTATTCGCTTTAATGTCCATTGATTATTCTGCAGATCCGCAATTATTGGAAATGAGGGATCAGCTTGATGCCAAGGAAAAGGACCGTCTTTCGTCTCTGGCTGCCTTTAGTTGTGATGGTTTGCGCCGCAAACGGTTGCCGGAGGAGGAGACGGGTCATCGCCAGTCTTTTGCCCTGGACGCTGATCGGATTATGCATTCTCGGGCCTACACCCGTTATATCGATAAAACCCAGGTGTTTTATATGGTCAGAAACGATCACATAACCCACCGGGTTCTGCATGTGCAACTGGTTTCCAAGATTGGCCGGACCATCGGTCGTTTTCTGGGGCTCAATGAGGATTTGATTGAGGCTATTGCCTTGGGACACGATATCGGTCATCCGCCTTTCGGTCATGATGGGGAGAAGGAACTGAACGCCCTTTGTGTTAAGCATGGACTGCCTTCTTTTCAGCATAATATCCAGAGCGTCTTGTTTCTGGATCAGATCGAGAAAAAGGGAAGGGGTTGGAACCTTACCCTGCAGACGCTCGATGGGATCATGTGTCATGACGGGGAGATTCACAGCCACGCCTTGCGGCCGCGTCGGGACAAGAATTTCGCCGATTTTGATCGGGAGCTGGCGGAGAAATCCCGCCATCCTTTCACCGCGTTGGTTCCCATGACCCTGGAAGGTTGTGTGGTCAGATTTTCCGATACTATCGCCTATATCGGTCGAGATATTGAAGATGCTATTGAATTGAAATTGATTAAGCGGCAAGAGTTGCCGGTCGATTGTCAAAAAATTCTTGGCAATAGCAATGGCAAGATTGTCTATACCCTGGTTGAAGACTTGATTAAGAACGGCATCAAGGGGGATATGGTTTTTTTCAGTCCGGAGATTTCTGAGGGTCTGAAAAGGCTGAAAGCCTTTAATTATGAGCGCATATACTGTAATCCGGCGATAAAGCAGGGTTTGGATTTGATTAAAAAATGTTACCAGGTTTTGTTTGAGACCTATCTGGAGAAGATCGAGAAAGCAGATTATGGTTCGGCCAAGCTTGTTGATTTTTTTGATGGATTTAGTGCTTTTTATCTGGAAAATACCCCGGCTGCGGCTAAAGTCCGGGACTTTATGGCTGGCATGACGGACGATTATTTTCTGAGCCAGGCCCGCTTAATTGGTTGTGAGGTGCCGGAAAGATTATGAAAAGGCGGATAAAAAAAATTCTGCCCGGCGAAAATTCAAAGATGGTGGTAACCGCTGCGGCCATTGGATTGGCCGCCGGTTGCGCGAATATTGTTTTCCGGACGGTTACCGATTTTGTTCATGAGCATATCTTTGTCCGTGGTTATGAGCTGCTGGCGATCAATCAGGGGGGCTGGCATGCCTTTTTGTTGCCGTTGATCCTGGTCACCGGCATGTTGTTGTTGATTCCTCTTTCCTTACTTTTTCCCGGCGAGATAAACGGTTACGGGTTCCCGAAGTTTTTGCGGAAGGTCAATCTGGAAGGCGGTTATGTCAAGCTGCGGATGATTATTTTGAAAATTTTGTCCTGTTCTCTTACCATTGGTACCGGCGGTTCGGCCGGGGTTGAGGGACCGATTGCCCAGGTGGGCGGCGCTCTGGGCTCTCAGGTCGGGCAGATAACCAGGGTTTCCGGGAGCCGGATGAAGATTTATATCGCTGCCGGTTGTGCCGGCGGGGTGGCGGCCATGTTCAACGCCCCCATCGCCGGGGTCTTTTTTGCGGCGGAAATCGTCTTGCTCGGTACTTATGAAATGGGGTCGTTTGCGGCGCTGGTTATTTCATCGGCCCTGGCTACCGTGGTTTCCCGGGCCTATTATGGTGCCTCGCCCGCCTTTCCTATTCCGCCCTATCATTTGGTCAATCCCCTGGTCGAGGTTCCTCTCTATATCTTGATGGGGGTTATGGTCGGGATTATTGCCGTAATCTATATCCGGTTTTTCTATGCGGTGCGTGACAAATTTGCCGCCCTGCCTATCCATCCCCAGCTTAAGCCTGTGGTCGGGGCTGTGCTGGTCGGGACTATTGCCGTATTTTTTCCGCAAATCATGGGGGATGGCTACGATTACATCGAAACCGTTCTGGATGGAAATGGGGTAATGACCGTAATGTTATTGCTTATTTTCATGAAGATCATTGCTACCTCAATCACTCTTGGCGCTGGTGGGGCCGGCGGTGTTTTTGCCCCCTCCCTGTTTATCGGTGCCGTGATCGGCGGCAGTTTCGGCGGGATTGTTCATAATCTGCTGCCGGATTACACCGCCAATCCGGGGGCTTATGCCGCAGTCGGCATTGGGGCTTTTCTGGCTGCCGCCACCCATGCGCCATTGACCGCGATCTTTCTTCTTTTTGAGATGACCGGCAATTATCTGATCATCATTCCGATTATGCTGGCCAGTATTATCGGGACGGTGGTCGCCAGTCGCCTTAACCCTGATTCCATCGATACCGTTGATTTTTCGCGGGAAGGGATTGATGTGCACGAGGGGCGTGAAACCGCGATCATGAAATCGGTCAAGGTCGGCAAGGTCATTACCGAGGATGTCGACTTTATCAGCGAGCGGGCCAACATAAATCATCTGTTGCAGATTTTCAGCATGGCCAAGGACAGTTTTTATTTCCCGGTGATCGATGACTCAGGCCGAATGGTCGGGGTGGTATCGTTACAGGACGTAAAAAATATTCTGCATGACGAAGAATTGCGGCTTAATGCCCGGGTTGGTGAGATATGTGCCCGGAAGGTCGTGGTGTTGACTCCGGATGATAATCTCTACACGGCAATGACTCTTTTTGACGAGAAAGGGATTGAGGAGATTCCGGTAGTAGAGGCGGCGGATAATCGCTGGGTAATTGGAATGTTGAAGAGGCGCGATGTTATTGCCACTTACAATCACGAGCTTCTCAAAAGAGGGATCAGCGAGAAAAGGGCGGAGGTCCGGATTATCTGATTATCGTATCCTTCGCTGGAATCTGACCGGGATTTGTCGATGGGGGGTGACGTCGGGATGATGATTTGACCGGCACTTTCATCAAGGGCAATCATTTTTCCCGGACTTGACATTGGAGGTAGGTCTGTTATAACTAACTAATATTAATAAACATATTACATTTAAATGATAGGTTGCTCGGCATTTTTTGGGGGTCGTGTAAAACGGCTTTCTAATTCTTCCACCTTGTAAGGAGGGTGCAATGTCCAATCAAAACTCTATCAGAAAATATAGTATGTTTGCCTTACTCTTTGTGGTTAACATCTTCCTTGTCCAGCCTGTTTTTGCTCAGTCCGCTCAACAAAAACTCCTCATTGGTCTCATTCCTGAGATGAATATTTTCAAGCAGAAGCAGCGGTTTACGCTTCTTGGCGAATATCTGTCGGAAAAAACCGGTATTCCAGTAGAGTTTACGATCCTGAGCCGATACGGGAATATTATTGACAGTTTCACGTCCGAAAAAATGGACGGGGCTTTTTTCGGTTCCTTCACCGGTGCAATGGCCATTCAGAAACTAGAGGTCGTTCCTCTGGCCAGGCCGGTAAACCTCGATGGGACTTCCACTTATCACGGGTATCTGTTTGTCCGGAAAGACAGCGGGATAAAATCAGTAAATGATATGCGTGGAAAACGTATGGCCTTTGTGGAAAAAGCGACGACGGCCGGATATATATTTCCATTAGCATTCCTTCGTGAAAACGGTATCACTGACAGCAGTAATTTTTTCAGTGAGTCATTCTTTACCGGTAGCCATGATGCCGCGATTATCGCCGTCCTGGACCGCAAAGCCGACGTCGGCGCTGCAAAACACAGTATATACGACCGGGTTAAAAAAGATAATCCCAGGATTGAAGAAGAAATCGCCATCACTGCCCGTTCTCCCTCCGTGCCTTCAAATGGTTTATGTGTTCGCAAAACTCTCGATCCTGAAATGCAGAAAAAACTAAAGAAGGCCCTTCTTGATCTGGAATCAGATCACGCCGGGCAAGAAGTCCTCGCTAAATTCGGGGCGCTCAGGTTTATCGATACGACAACTGTGGATTACCAGCCTGTTTTTGATATGGTTGATAAGGCAGGGATTGACATTAAAAAATATACTTACCTGAATGAATAGTTTTAACCATTTTTAGGACAGGCGATTCCCTGCATGAAACGTAAGATAGTAACGGCGCTACTCATCCTTTTTGTTTTCTTTGTTACTGGCGCAACGCTGGCAACATATATTATTACTAATACCACTAATACACTGAGCAGGCTTGTTACCCTTCACCAGATTGAGGACCTCAGGCAGCACCTGATCATTTCGATTCAGACGGTTCAGTCTGATCTCTACACCGTTCACACTTTGCTATCCAACAAGGTAGACACTATAGCGGACAATGTCAGTAAGCTGGAAGCTACTGCCAATGAATGTAACGGGTGTCATCATGAACCCGCAGTTACTCAAGACCTTCAGGAGGTTGTGGGGCTCATTGCTGCCTACCAGGAGTCGCTCAGTTATTATATAACCGCCTCGGCGAACAGACAGCGGATCGAAAAGCTGCAACTGGAGGCCGCAGAGCTTGGCAATGTTCTCCTTGCCAAGACCGGTGCCATGTCCTTTAACGCTACACGAAAACTTAAAAGTTCAACTGAATTGGCCAGAAGCAAGATCAACCAGGCCCGTTTTGTTTTATATTTGACCGTGGGCCTTACGTTTATTTTAGGCGCGATGGTTGCGATATATCTGATCCGGGCCGTCACCGGTCCTATTGAACAACTGGTGACTGCGACCCGGGCCATTACCAAAGGCGATCTTAGTAGTACCCTCCGCACTGACGATAAGACCGAGTTTGGTGAACTTGCCACAAACTTTAATGCCATGAGCCTTTCTCTGCAGAAAAATTACGAGTTGCTGGTCCAGGAGATCTTTGATCGGAAACAGGTGGAAGATGCGCTGAAAGAAAGCGAGGAACGATACGCCCTGGCCGCGCGCGGGGCCAATGACGGGCTATGGGACCTGGATATTCGGAGTAATACGATTTACTATTCTGACCGCTGGAAATCCATGCTGGGCTATAATGATGACGAGATAGGTTGTTCTCTGGCTGAGTGGTACGGGCTGATTTATGATAAGGACCGGGAGCAGGTCGAAGCCAAGTTCGAGGCCCATATCGATGGTAAAACACCGCAGTTTGAATGTGAATACCGGATCCGCCACAAGGATAACTCCATCATGTGGGTGCTGGTTCGCGGCCTGGCTGTTCGGGATGAGAAAGGCACGGCCTATCGTCTGGCCGGATCTCAGACCGACATTACGGCCCGAAAGTCCGCTGAGGAGCAATTGGCCCATGACGCTTTTCATGATGCCCTCACTGAGCTGCCCAACCGGGCTCTTTTTCTGGATCGCCTGGCGCACGTCATTGAAAGAGCCCAGCGCAATAACGCTTTTTTCTATGCCGTTCTCTTCGCCGACCTCGATCGGTTCAAGGTGATCAACGATAGTATGGGGCACGGCGTTGGTGATCTGCTCCTGATCGAAGTTGGCCGGCGACTAAAATCCTGCTTAAGGCCTGGTGACACGGTGGCTCGGATCGGCGGTGATGAATTTGCCATCCTGCTTGAAGATATCGTTGATCGGGCTGATACCGTAGATATTATCCGGCGTATTGAGGAATCACTCAAGATGCCGTTTCATTATCATGGGCAGGAATTTTTTACCTCATCGAGCATCGGTGTTGCCTTGAAATCAGAACGGTATGAACGCCCGGATGAGGTCCTTCGTGACGCGGATGTTGCCATGTATGAGGCAAAATCCAAAGGCGGAGCCCGGCATGAGTTTTTTGATGCGACCATGCATTCGAATATTATTGAACGAAACCAGCTTGAAGGTGAGTTGCGCAGCGCCATGGAGCATCATGACGGTTTTGTTTTGCACTATCAGCCTATCATTAATCTGAAAACTCATCTTCTTAACGGCTTTGAGGCCCTGGTCCGGTGGAACCACCAAAGTCGTGGCCTCATTTACCCAAACGATTTCATCCCCCTGGCCGAGGAAACCGGCGTCATCATTCCTTTGAGTAAATGGATTATTAAGGAGGCCTGCCGCCAGTTGAGGATCTGGCAGGATATGTATCGGATGGATTCGCCGCTCATGATGAGCGTCAATATATCAAGTAAGCTGTTGATTTGGCCCGGCTTTGTCGAGAGCGTTGCCTCCTGCCTCCAGGAGGAAGGTCTGCCCCCGGAAAGCCTGGCGCTTGAGATCACGGAAAGTCTGATTCTTGAACACACGGAAATTGTTCTGGAAGCTTTGACCGAACTAAAAAAAATGGGGGTGCACATTCATATTGATGATTTCGGTACCGGCTATTCCTCTCTGAGCTACCTGCATAATTTCCCGGTCACCGCCCTCAAGATTGATCAGTCGTTCATCGCCAATCTTTCTGCTACTAACGATAATCAGGAGATCATCAAGACGATTATCGCTCTGGCCCAGAATCTTAATTTGGAAGTGATTGCCGAAGGGGTTGAACTGAATCATCAGCTCTTGACGATCCGTGGTCTGGACTGTAACTATGGCCAGGGATTTTTGTTTTCAAAAGCTTTGGCCCCTGATGCCATTCAGGCCTGGATTAAATCAAATTCTGCGCATATGGCTTGAGATTATTGACTTTTTTGCTGCTTTTAAAATGTGTCGACTTTATTCGCCGGTAAATGCAATATCAACCGCCGGGCGCATGGTGGCGCAGGTGGCCAGGGCACCATGGATGTTGTGATTTTTGAAGTCACTGATCAGTTTGTCGTTGGTTGCTTTGCCTTCATCGTATGCGACCAGGGCCTGCTGGCTTAAATTGTAGTCAAAACGCGGGGCCCATTTTCTGGAACCCAGACGGGCCGTGGTTGAACAATTGTCAACCATGAACGCCACTCCTTTGTGATGCATGTAAGGATTGAGCGAATCAACCGCCTCGATCACCGATTCATTGGCTACTTCACTGAGGCAGTGGCCTTTTTCGATCAGCAGATCGATCTGGGCCATCATGGTGGCACAGTAGATACCGGCGGTAAAAGGATTGATTTTGATCTCGGCATTGGTGCGGGCGGCGCGGACCTTCTCGCCGACTTTCCACATGCGGGTTCCGTCTATCTTGCCCATCGGGAAACGGCTGTGGCGGCGACCGGCCATGATGACGCTGCGGATCTCATTGCAGGTAGATACCTCGTCGTACATCTCAAGTAAAATGTCAAAGGCCGGGCCATAGGAGTGCGAGTAAATGCGCTCGAATATTTTTTTGCCCTCGGCGTCAAGCTGATTGTAAACCGCGATTATGCCCTGATGGGAAATAGTCTTGCTGATCGGGCCGGTGATGTTTTCAACCGAATCGGTAAAGGCCTTTCCCTCGTCCATTCCTTCTTCAGAGACATAACGACGATAAAGGCTTTCGCAGATACCGTGGACCGCGCCCAAAAGAATACCGCGTTCGCCGAATATATCACTTCTAAATTCAAAGCCCAGGGTGGTCATGAAAATATAAGGGGCGCCTACCGCAATTGCCCAGCCCAGGGCCTGATCTGTTGCTTTGCCGTCGATATCCTGCTCAACGGCGAAACTGCAGTTGATGCCGGCGCCGTTGACTTTCTTGCCTTGGACATAAAGGCGACGAACGGAAGGGCCCATGCCTTTGGGGCAAACCCCGACCACATTGACGTTTTTGGGAAATTTTTTACCGATGCTTTCAATATAGCCAAGAAGAAAACCGTGGGACAGGCCAAGAGTGGCGCCGTCTTTTAAGTTGTCGAATACTTTTTCGTAGTTGTCAGCTTGGGCTGCGTCGGAGATTAGCAGGACAACCATGTCCGACTCGCGGATAACCTCATACATCTCGCCTAAGGTCCCGCTGTCTTCACTGAAACCGGCTTGGCGGGCGGCGGCCATTGAAGAGCTATCGGCGCGCAGGCCGATTTTTACTTTAATATTGGTCCCTTCCAGGGAATCGCGCAGGTTCTGAGCCTGGGCCGGTCCCTGGGAACCCCAGCCGATAACGCCGATTTGATTGAGGCCGGCAAAGGCCTTGGGCAGTAAATGGAAACGGTCACGACCACCACGGACGATCATCTCCTCGGTTTCAGCAAGTTTTATGGTTTCTGTTTCGAACACTTTAGATTTGAATGTCAAGCTCATCTATATGCCTCCTGTTGCAAGGTATGATTACAAATTGAACTGGCCAATTTAACCGAATAGAACGGTCACGTAAACTCTTGAGGTAATTATTTTTGAATATCCGGGAGGTGACAGGGGGACTTCTCAGGAAAATCATGGGTTGCATGTCTTTTTGCATGCAACTGCCGCCTGGATCCTGCAGTTTTTTTTGATCTTTAAAAGTATGAGGGGGAGTTTGCAGGGGGCATCGTCCAAGTCATCGTGGTTTCGGATCAGGAGCCGGATTGCTTTTATTAAAAATAATTACATCGGTGCCGAGGAAGGTGAGTTTTGCCCGCCATAGATTGGCCAGCCATTTAAAAGTTGATTCTGAAAAAAAGCAGACATGGGTGAGGTCATTTTTATAATGCCATTTTTTAAACTCTTCCGGGCCGAGGACCAGTTTGGTCATGATCCCGAATCGGCCGCCAGGGTTCAGATGTGTCCATAAGTAATCCAGCTCTTTTCGTGGTTCATGGAGATGTTCGACAACTTCGGTGGCGGTAATGAAATCGTAATTTTCATCCAGGGCGGCGGGGTCGTTTGCGTAGAAATGGTCGTAAACTGTCATCTTGTGACCGGCCTCCTCAAACATTATAGATAAGGTAGGGCCTGGCCCGGAGCCGAAATCAAGACCATGACTGCCCGGGTTCAGCTGTTTGAGCATGGGAGAAAAAAGGCGATTAAGGAATTGGCGATATTCCTGGTCATCCGGATCGTTGCGGTGCAAGTCATATTCTGCTTTTTCTTTTTCCGGTGATAATAAATACTCAGATGGGACAAAGACCAGGTTACATACTCGGCAAACGAGATAGGAACGCTGCGGGTCTCGGTGCAAGACATTTGCCCCCAGAGTATGGCATAAGGGGCAAGGATTCCTGGAGATATTAGGCTGTGTCATTATAATATGATAATCCTGCCGTAGTTATTCGACAGTGTAAAGAATGGGCGTGCACGAGTATTCTTATGAGAATGCACCTAGCGATTTTAGAGAAGAGGTGTTTTTAGATTAGTTTAAAACCTTATAAAGTATCCTGTTGGTTGTGGCACCCGCAACCGCAATTATTCTCGTGTGCTTGCTGGAAACGTTCTGTCAGTATTTTACGCAGATTGGGGGGAGCGTTTTCGATACAGTATTTTAATGCGGCGTTTTGTTCCGGGCTTTCTTCTTCCGAGGTCATGCATATCTTTAGTGCCTGGTCAAATGAGTTGAATTCCACAGTTTTCCTCCGGGAAAATGTATTATAAAAAAATGATCTGCATGATTGTAATAACTTTAAAGTTACAAAGCGAGTTTCTTTAATAAAAGAAACTTGCTTTGTGCAATACAAAGTGTTATTGTTTCTCTTTAAGTGCAGTATGTTTGTAGTTTATTAATACGAAAAAACTAACCGCACATACCCTAGGAAGGGTAAATGCGGTTTTTTTGTTTGAACAAACAGGCTGCCAGCCGGGTCATACCTTTATGATTCGGGAACATTATTAAGCTGGTCCTTCGGGACCGCGTATTTCAGGAGTAGTAAAATGGCAGAAGGAACAGTAAAATGGTTTAATGATTCTAAAGGTTTTGGCTTCATCGAGCAGGATGGGGGCAATGACGTTTTCGTACACCACACTGCAATCAAGGCTGAGGGTTTTAAAACTCTGGCTGAAGGTGCTCGCGTGACCTTCGACGTTGTCGATGGTCCGAAAGGCCCGGCTGCTGAGAATGTTAAACAGCAGTAAAATCGGTTAAATAAAGCTGAGTTGAGCCGCTAGTCGGCTCAAACGAAACTTATGCCCTTGTGGTATAAACCGGTTTTCAAGAAAGGGGCTGACCAATTTTTTGGTCGGCCCCTTTTTTTATATTTGCCACAAAGGGTAATTCTTTTGGGGCATTTTTTTTGTGGAGGGATAGTGATTCTTTGTTTCTAACTTTATTCATACTTTCTGATTTGGGTCTTGACTCCAACGACAGTATTAACATCGATCAGGATGTCCATGAATTCTTCCTGCGGAATATCCTTAAGAAGCAGAAAGCTGTTGTCGACCGCCTTTACTTTGCCGGAGATGGTATGTCCTGAAGAGAGGTAAACCGTGATGTTTTTGTCCATGCACCCTCTGATGTTGTTGACCCAATTTTTTTTCAGTGTCAGGTCCATCCCCTCGATGTTGACCACTTTGGCGCCAGCCTGGGCATCCTTGTTTGGAGCGAAGAGTAAGCCGCCGATCAGGATCAGGGCCACGACTACAGCTTTAGATAGGAATGATTTTCTCATAATTTTTCTCCTTTATAGTTTTTGAGCAATGTTAGTTTCTAGTGCATCTGCCAAGCTCACCGTTACCCCATGTTCTGTTTAATTACTCCGTTAGGGAGACATCTGCTTCGCAGCTTGTTTCCTGTAGTTTTTTGCGGCGGGGGGCTTAAATCATCTCTGGTTTTTATAGTGGAAATTGGCATTAAATGCAAATCGAATGCGAATTCTCACTGATCAACTATGGAATTGAGAAACTATTTTATTGGTCGATTTCTAGTAATATCTAGCCGGGAAGATGCCCGATCGGTAAAGAATGAATGGTCATCAATAAAAAAATACAATATCGAACACAGAATGTCAGTTTGTCACTGTTCCACAGATTAATCTTGTGTTACCTGTATTTCGACCGCCTTTATCGCATCGGCGGCAGAGCTTGTTATCCCGCCGGTGTAGCCGGATCCCTCGCCGATCGGGAATAGATTTCTGGTGTTTATTGATTCAAATTTTTCATCGCGTTTAATCCTGACCGGCGAGGAAGTTCTGGTTTCCGCCCCGAACAGGATCGCCTGATCTGTGATAAATAATGGTACTTCTTCTTTCCATTTGCTGAAGGCGGCGATTAATTCATTGACCACAAAGTCCGGAAATATTTCTTTCAGATCAGCTGGAACCGCGCCCATCTTGTACGAGTTTTCATGTAAGCCGGCTGAATTATTCTCGCCCAGAAAATCGAGCAGATTCTGGGCGGGGACGGCCCAGTTTCCGCCGCCCGCTTTAAAGGCCTTGCGTTCAATCTCCTTTTGGAACTCAAGGCCGGCCAGGGGACTGGTTGAATGATAATCTTCGGCGTGACAGGTTACGGCGAGCGCCGCATTTGAAAACGGTGATGACCGGTGTGAGTAGCTCATGCCGTTTAAAACCAGCATGCCTTGCTCTGATGAAGCATTAATCACTTCGCCTCCTGGACACATGCAGAAGGTATAAACCCCCCGTTTGATTTCTCGATTGGTATGATTCAAGGAGTAGGTCGCCGCCCCCAAACCGGGAAAATCGTGATATTTTGCGCCATATCTCATTAGATTAATGGTCTCAACCGGATGCTCGATTCTCACTCCGACCGAAATCTGCCTCTGTTCAAGTGCGACCCCTTTTTGTTCAAGCATCTTAAAGGTATCACGGGCGGAATGGCCCAGAGCGACATAGATGGCGGTAGAAAGATATTCTTGCTCACCATTGATCATAATCCCTTTGGCCTGTCCTTTCGAGATCAGGAGGTCGGTCATTTTCGAGCGATAAAAGATCTCGCCGCCCCGCTCCAGAATATGTTCTCTGATATTGCGAACAATTTTGCACAACACATCAGTTCCCAGATGAGGTTTGCTGATGTATTCAATTTCTGGTGGTGCCCCGAATTTAACAAAGGTCTTGAGGACCCGATTTACATAGCTGGTATTATTATTTCTTCGGGAAAAGAGTTTGCCGTCCGAGTATGAACCGGCGCCTCCTTCTCCGAACTGGATATTGGACTCGGGGTTGAGCTGCCTTTCCTTGATGAATCTCTGGACATCAACGGAGCGTTCATTAATTTTTTTGCCCCGTTCAAAGATTAGTGGTTTCAGCCCGTAATCAATAAGTTCAAGGGCGGCAAACATGCCGGCCGGACCGAAACCGACAATTATCGGACGTTCCTGGTTGGTCACTGCTTTTTTTTTGGGTTCGGTTGGCGCGGTGTATCTTGGGAATTTTAGTTTGTTTTTGAAGTCATCATCAACAGAGACCACGAGTGAGATCTTGTAAAAGAATTGTGCCGTATTGCTCGCATCAAGTGATTTGCTGATAATTTTTACGATGGATATTTCCCCTTGGTCAATCTCCAGCTTATGCCCACAGGCGATTAGATATTGAGCCAGCCCATCTTTTTCAAGGGGAATGTGTAAATTATTGATTATGAGATCCAACCGAAGGCTCCTATTTCATTTTTTTTAATTACTGCATTTGTAAATATAGAGAGAATAGATTGATTTTCGCAAGGATAAAGACTTGCGCATGGTCTTCTTACTTTTCGAAACAGGGGAGAAGATGGGGTGGGAAGATTTCAGGCCAGGCTTTTTTTCAAAGGACAGTTTTCGGCAATTTCTTGCCCTTGACGATAGGCGTGTAGCAAAGCAACGGATTTTACGGCGAGCTGTCGGCGGATCTCTCTTCTTCTTCCTTTTATGGGCGCGATACTCATTTTCTCGTAGGCCGTAGTCTGGTGGCGCATCCAGGCGATTACTGCGGCCTCGGCGCGTCTGGCAATGGGAAGCAGTTTGGTTCTGGCCACTGTGCCGCTTCCGACCGGGGTGGCGTGGGCGGTAATCTTTATGGCAAGAAGTTTCGCCTCGTTCTGATATCTCGGATGGAAATTGAGAAAGCTGATGACTGCAGCGCAAAACTCCCCGACATATGCTTCCTGTCTGGCCTCGCGTCTGGCCAGATCATTCTTTCGTTTCCGGTCATATTCAGGGGTTGATCTTTTGTCTTCGGTCTCAAACTTTGCGGACAAAATGTCCGCCTCTTTAGCCCAGATTCCCTTTGAAATCAGTCTTCTGCCTTTGCGGATCTGCACGATCCAGCTCTCGCCTTTGGCTTTTACCCTTCTGGTTATTGCCGCATCCCCGGCGGGGAGAAAGGCCCAGTCAGCAGGAGGGGTGAGATGTTCTCCCGACTCCGAAAGGACATGATCTTTTGATCGGCCGGGTTGAACCAGACGATGAATATGAGCCATAATTTTACTTTCCATCTGATTGTAATTGATCACCCACCGGCCCGTTTAACTTTGTAGCCCAGTTTGCTTAATTCGTTTTCCAGCACTTCCCGGTGGTCGCCCTGAATTTCAATCACGCCATTTTTTAAACTGCCGCCACTGCCGCACTTTTGTTTCAGGGAGGTGGCAATTTTTTTCAGACCCTCATGATCCAGTGGCAGGCCGGTGATCAAGGTTACGCCTTTTCCCTTTCGGCCTTTTGTTTCCCGTATTAATCTGACAATGCCATCGCTTTTAGGGACTGATTGTAATTTTTGGCAAACACATTTAACTGTTTGATTATTGCAGGCGGGACATATTCTGCCGGATTCGGTCGAGTAAACTAAGCCGGTATTTTTGTTTTTCATCGTGGTATCCGATTTTTTTTAAAAAAAGGTAATTTGTGACTTGTTGATTATCAGATTCAGGAATCATGCCTACCGTTGTTCTTTTGCAATTTTTTTAAGGTAGTCCGAAGTCTTGGCCCTGGTGATTCTGGATAATTTTTGCATCAGGTCGAATGGCACCTGGTTGATTCCGAAAGTATTCCTGAGTTCATTAATCATCGCCAGCCAGAGTTGCCCGGTCATTTCCGCATCGGCAAGTGCCCGGTGAAATGTGCCATCGTTATCAATTTCACAGTAGCGGACCAGGGTTCCAAGCTTATGGTTTGGCGCCTCCGGATACAATCTTCGTGCGGTCAGCATCGAGCAAGCCATCTCGCTATTGATGGATTTTTCGATAAACCCAAGTTCGGAATCGAGAAATCTGCGGTCAAAAGAGGCGTTATGCGCGACCAGAGGATGATCACCAATAAATTCCGCAAACCTGGCGATCACCTCTTCGCCGGGCGGCGCTTTTGCGAGCATGGCGTTGTTGATTCCGGTGTATGATTCGATAAAGGCGCTGATCCTGAAGCCAGGGTTCATCAGGCTCTGAAAGCGGGCGGTCACTCTGTTGTTTTCAATGAGGACGGCGCCGATTTCAATCGCCCGGTCACCTTGTTGTGGCGAGAGTCCGGTTGTCTCGAAATCAAGAACGATGGTTGGGTGATTGTTCATATGGTTTGATAAATATGGACCACGGATTTGTCGTTTGAGTTACTTGTGGTTGTCCAAGCTTATGGGTATAGGAGCAAGTCTGGACAACAACAGATCAGAAAATATTTGCTCAACCCCGTGCCGGCTATTTCTGTTTTTTTAACAGGTCGGCGAGGGCGCCAAACGCCTGATGGGTGGCGCCACTTTGACTGCTTTCTTCGCTGCCCCCGCCATGCCCGGTTTCAATGGTCCGGGAGTGGATATTGTCGTGACAGTAGATACACAGTAATTCCCAGTTGCTGCCGTCAGGCGGATTGTTGTCATGATCGTGGTCTTTGTGGTGGACGGTAAGGTCCTTGAGCTTTTTGCCGGTAAACTCCCGACAGCAGATGCCGCAGACCCAAGGGAAAAGTTTGAGGGCCCGTTCCCGATAGGATTGTTCCCGTTTGGCCTTGTCGCGCAAGGCTTCCTCCGTCATTCCTTTTTCGTTTCCGATCTTGTGGGACATCTTTTTGCTGACTCCGTGCAACGATTTAATTAACCAGCCGACAGGGAACGGAGATGATCCTGTATCGCGAGTTGGATGGAGCACTTGATTTGGTTTAATTGTAATTATTGGTTCACTGTTTGAGCCTCTTGCAAAATGACCAGTTCAACAGGTTTGACAAAGTCAACCTGTCGTATTTTGGTCTCTCAAGCAGACAGACCAAGACTTTCAACACCTATTTTGCTGATTTTTCGTGAATATTATGCCCGCATGGGCGCAAT
>JAHJIY010000067.1 GCA_018823175.1 Pseudomonadota bacterium | reverse complement strand
GCGCCCATGCGGGCATAATATTCACGAAAAATCAGCAAAATAGGTGTTGAAAGTCTTGGTCTGTCTGCTTGAGAGACCAAAATACGACAGGTTGACTTTGTCAAACCTGTTGAACTGGTCATTTTGCAAGAGGCTCAATTGATTAATAATAATCCGGGCTGCATCATTATCTTTATTTCAAACCACTCAACCCTTGATTACATATTACCTCAGCCCCCAATATAATCAGAATAAAGTTGTTTGATTTTTCCCTTGAAACCATCTAATAAAAAATCGAGGCGCATCCGCCTTGATCGTGGAACCATAACAAATTACAAATTTCTTAATTCCCAATAATAAATTTATTGATGTATATTAACGATATTAAAGATTATCCTTTCAATAATCAAAGGCTGTTATCGATCATGAAAATGATAAAACTTGTAATATATTTAATCTTTACCTTCTTCCTGCTCCATAGTCCCGTGAGTGCGGCTGACACTGAAAACAAAAACACAGCAGGTGACAACCAGCGGTCGGCAGGAGAGAAGCCCTCTCCAGACAAGACAATCAAGACCTGGACCGAGCCGTTCACCGGCATGGAATTTGTCTGGGTGGAACCGGGTTGCTTTGGAATGGGACAGGGAAGTATCGCCAAGTCCTTTCTGCTCAAAGAGGTCAATAAAGAAGATTACGTGAAATATTATGCTGACGAATTGCCACTCCACGAAATTTGCCTGGATGGATTCTGGATCGGCAAATACGAAGTGACCCAAGGGCAATGGCAAAAGGTTCTCGGCAACAATCTTGCCCACTTCCAGAATGGCGACCAATTCCCGGTCGAACAGGTTTCCTGGAACGACGCCCAGGAATTTATCAAAATATTAAACAGGCAAAACAAAGAAAATTTATTCCGCCTGCCGACCGAAGCGGAGTGGGAATATGCCGCCCGGGCCGGGACCACAACCCCCTTCAACACAGGCGAGATAATCAGCACCACCCAGGCCAATTATAACGGCACATATCTGTTTGGTTATGGAGCCAAGGAAGAATACCGGCAAAAAACAACAGCAGTCGGCAGTTTTCCGCCCAACCCCTTCGGGATATTTGACATGCACGGTAACGTCTGGGAGTGGTGTTTGGACTGGTACGGAAAAGATTATTACAAGGACAGTCCCCATCATAATCCCATAGGTCCCAAAACAGGCGAGGCAAAAGTCCTCAGGGGAGGATCATGGTTTCGCTCGCCCAGTACTATTCGTTCGGCGACCAGATACAACAGAAATCCTGACGGTCGCTATGCCGACACAGGTTTCCGCCTGGTAAAAGGACTGATGATTGCAGAATCAGTTGATAATAATTCGGTTTATTTCAATCAAGATTTCTAAACTTAACGTTGTTGCATGCTATCTCGCCAGAACGCCGACAGATTCGCCAATTTTACGCACCATACTTATAAAGCTGCCGGGCATCGGCATATTACGCTCAACGATCAGGATCCCCAAATCCCTGGCATTTTCAAGAACACCTTGATCCTGAACGCCATCCTGCCCGTCACACATGAACTGAATACGAAGGGCATCGGTCAACAAAATCTTTAACCCATCAAATTCAGTTGCTATTGCCTTCATCTCCTCTCTAATCACAGCTTTATTATTTTGCACAAAATCAACAACCTGCTCCTGCTCGTTTAATGTACCAAACAAATTATTGATCATAGCGCCGGACAGCTTATTGACATAAGATCTTTCCCTGTCCGGAAATTTGGCGGAAAGATATCCCGTCAACTCTTTAAAAAAGACGACCTTCACAACCTCAACCCCTTCCCGCAAAACAGGCACCAATTTACTTTCAAATTTCTCACTCAACACAATAATCTCCTGAGATATAATTCAAGATCATTCATTCAATATTATTGATCAACAATCATCTCCAAATTTAGCAATAAACCGATTATCGGTCAAACAATACCGAATAACCTGTCAACTGATTATTGGCTTACTTAAACGATTTAAAATTCTTTCAAGAGCAAAAAAATTAGCTTTACTTTTTTCTTGATAAACTATTGAATAATTCTACTAATAGAAAAACTTGGGACAAACTACATTGCACTACAGAATTCCCTCTATTCGGGGATTATTGCCTTCATAAATTAATTCCGAATTTACAAATATGACTTATCAGGGGGCAACATGTCAAAATACATCGCAGGAGTTTCAAAAGACAGGCGAGGCGAAAGACCGGACAGTTTAACAAAAACAGTCAGGTGGCTAGGCGTGGCAAGCTGGGTGATAATGTTTTCCGCCTTGGCCATAATCGGCAAAGCAAGACCGGAAGCGGAAACTGCGCTGGACAAAAAATACAATATTGTTGTTCAAACCACCTGGGACGTCGAATTGGCAAACTATCTATTTGTCCTGATGATAGTAGGCCTGATATTGAGCCTGATCGGAATATGCATCAAACAACAACGAACCCGCCGCCGAACCGACGAATACATGTATTCCCTTTATATACTAGGCATCACGTCAACCTGCGGGATTCTTTACTATCTTTTTGTCCTGTAATAACACCTCCGAAACCAACCCCGGCGGACATCAGAACAAATTCAAGGCGCACCGTCTCGACTATTTACTCGCGGCCTCTTCTTCCTTAACCGTCGCCATATAGTCAAAGAAATTCCGGCATTTTTTCAACCTGAAAATATAAACTTTCAAGTCGGTTTCTTTGCTTTCCGACATAATTTTCAGGAGTTTATCAGATTCATCAACAAAACTTCTCAGTTTTTCCGGAGTATATTTTTCAATCTCCATTATATAACCGCAAAGCCGGTCAAAATCACTTCGCCATTCCTCCGCACCAAAAGAAGAAACGCAACTCACAAAAACAAATATCACACTCAGGATAATTCTAGTCAGGATTCTATGCATGTTTATTGCCTGCCAGTTAATAAGTTACAATTTTATTTTCCCTTAATTTTAGGATGACATCCGGTGCAATTATTCAACGGAAACGCTATTTTCAAATGACACACCCCACAGAACCTTTCTTCCAGAATATACTTCATCGAAAAATGCTTGGTTGTTTTTTTCTTGATATTAAAGATATCCGGATGACAGTTAGCACAATCAAGCCAAGGCGTATGCGCGGCATGAGGGAAAAAAGCCGGCGGGACAAATGACCATTCGGCGGCCAGCTCCAAATCTTTTTTAAATGCCATAGGAATTTCATCTTCGTTAAAAATACTATAGCGTGGAGTGATCCGCTTGGAGCGGACAGCTCCCACCCAGTCGATCTTGTTGCCGTATTCAGTTTTAGGTAATTGCCTGGCCAGCAGATTAAACTTATCGTGACTTGAAATATTCTCCCCGGCATGGCATTTTTCACAATTCCCCTCGGTATGTCCGAAGACCTGTTTGCCGTCATGACAGGCCCCACAAAAAAGACCGTTACGATTATCTTCTTCGGTCATCTCTGTTTTATTAACCTTAAAGGCAAAATCAAGTTCGAAGTGACAGACCCGGCATGCGTATTTCGCCCGGTGACTCCAGTGAGAAAAAAATACCGGTTTAACCTGATTCTTTGTTGAGGTCCGGTCAATCAGAAGATCCCCGTATTGATAGGGTTCCGGCAAAGGCGGAAAATCCCAATACTGACCGGCTGAAGCAATATGGGCAACCCCCCAAAAAACAATGAATATTCCGGCAGAAACCAGGCCCTTTTTTAATCTTGCTCCAAAATAAGCGGAAGTAAAATATCCGGCGGCACTCCGAGTACATGGAGGATTAACTTCACTTTTTCTGCTCAAAATAATATCCCCTGTCAGCTTATTATGACGAATGGTATTAATTCCAACCATCCACAAAAATACGTCAATAATTACATAACCACCTTGGTATGACATCGCTGACAATCAAGATTGGGGAAAGCAACCGAGTCATGGCATAGTCCGCAATATTTGCCATTAAAGATCTCTTCCATGGTATAAGGTTGCGAACCTTTTTTAACCCCGAATATTTCCGGATGACATAATTCGCAACCATTCCATTTCGCATGTTTTTTATGGGAGAAGATGATATCAGGCATGTTTTTTTCCGAGGCTGAAATATCAAATTCCTCGGGTTCTTTGATGCCGCTTCTCTTTATAGAAAAACCCTCCAGAAAATCAATAATTTTAACATAATCCTTCTCCTCAGCCTTAAGCCAATCAATTCCGTTGCCAAACCGTTCCTGAGGCATTCCCTTCCTGAACTCATAGAAATCGTTTTTGAACACCACGTCTTTCCCTTGCGAATGACATTTATCGCAATTAACCGTGGTCTTGCCATTGGAGTCAATTTCTTTGGGACCAAAAGCCACTTTCCCATTATGACAAGCCCCGCAGTACATGCCCTCGTTGTTATCCCGCTCCGTCATCTGGGTCCCCATGGCCTGCATGGCAAAACCTATGTCGACATGACACAACCGGCACGAATATTTTGCACGATGCAGCCAGTGTTTAAAAACAACCGGGGCCATATCCTTTTTTCCGCTGAAGTTGTTGATCACCACATTGCCGAACTCATGCGGTTTGGGACGCTTTTTCTTGAGGCCGAAGGTCTCGGCCAGGACAAAAACCGGGATGATACAGACCAAAATAATAATTGTTGCCTTTAAGACCTGGCTCTTTTTCATTTCATTTAGTTCCTTATTTGAAGTTAACTGGATAAATAATAATATATCCCCTCAAAAATTACCGACTACCCCACAAATTTATTGATTAGCCTAACACTAGTTAATAATTAAAATCAACCAGTTAATGAAAAATATATGATCTTGTTGCCACCATAAAAACTGAAAAAAAAAGAATACCGGATCGCGGCCAACGACAATCCCCGACCTGAATAAGTTTTAAATTTCAGTTAAACGAGAGGCGGATTATAAAAGCGCAAACGCAAGGCATTTGTCACCACCGAAACGGAACTCATGGCCATCGCCGCTCCGGCAATCATCGGATTTAAGGTCGGCCCGCCAAAAATCATTAAAATACCGGCCGCCACTGGAATACCCACAATGTTATAAGCAAAGGCCCAGAACAGATTCTGCCTGATATTGCTCATCACCGCCCGACTCAACCCGACCGCGGCCAGCAGACCCTGTAAATCCCCCTTCATCAAAACAATGTCTCCGGTTTCGATTGCCACATCGATCCCGGTGCCCATGGCAATTCCGACATCCGCCCGGGCAAGGGCCGGGGCATCGTTAATCCCGTCACCAACCATCGCTACCCACAGACCTCTTGCCTGCAGGGCCGCAACCTTGTCTGCCTTATGCTCCGGCAAGACCTGGGCAATTACTTCCGTTATCCCAACCTGGGCGGCAACCGCCCGCGCGGTGATCTCATTATCCCCGGTCAACATAAAAGATTGGATCCCCATCTTCTTTAGTGCCATAACCGTCTGCCGGGCCTCTGGCTTTACGGTATCGGCAACCGCCATCAACCCGACAAAGACACGATCAATCGCCAAAAACAAAGGGGTCTTTCCGGCCGATGCCATCACGACCGCGACCGCATCGATTTCCCTGTTTTCAAGCCCCGCGATATCATGTTGAGCCAGAAAGTCGCGACTGCCAAGCAAAATCTCATGACCATCAACCGTAGCGGTAATGCCACGTCCCGGTAGCGCCTCAAACTCAGTCACTTCTTTTAAGACAAGACCTTTATCCTTTGCTGCATTAACAATGGCTTCGGCCAGAGGATGCTCGGAGGCGGTCTCGGCGCTGCTTACCAGAGCCAAAACATTATCCTCGGCCAGATCATGGTTGAAAAGTTTGAAATCCGTTAACACCGGCCGACCGAAAGTCAAGGTGCCGGTCTTATCAAAAACCATCGCCTGTATTTTTTGGGTCATCTCCAGTGCGACACCGCTTTTAATCAACACCCCGAGCTGGGCCCCCCGGCCGGTCCCGACCATGATAGATGTCGGCGTTGCGAGCCCCATGGCACAAGGACAGGCGATAACCATCACCGCGATAAAAATCCTGAGCGCAAAGGTGAAATCGACAGAACCGATAAAATACCAGGACAATCCGGCCAACAGAGCTATTGCCATCACAATCGGCACGAAATATAGACTTATCCGGTCGGCCAGGTTGGCGATCGGCGCTTTCGAGCCCTGGGCCTCCCGGACCATCTTTACAATTCTGGCCAGAACCGTGTCCTGGCCAACCTTTTCGGCCCTAACCCGCAGGACTCCGTTCTTGTTTAGAGTGGCCCCAACCACCATGTCCCCTTCTTTTTTCTTGACCGGCATACTCTCGCCGGTCAGCATTGATTCGTCGACACTGGACTGGCCTTTGCTCACCACACCGTCAACCGGAATCCGCTCGCCGGGACGGATGAGCAAAAGATCACCCACCGCAATTTCCGCCGCCCTGATCTCAATCTGTTCATCATCCTTGATTAAAATCGCCTTATCCGGTGCCAGTTGCATTAATTGCCTGATCGCATCAGAAGTCTTGATCCTGGATCTAGCCTCCATATATTTACCTAGAGAAACCAGGGCGATGATCACCCCGGCCGATTCAAAATATAGATCAGAGGCCTTAGTAACCGGGTCAATCCCCAGAAAGATCTCCGTCAGGTTCCAGCTGCTATAAATAAATGCAGCGCTGGTTCCTACCGCGATCAACGAATCCATATTTGGTCCGCCCCGCAAAAGACTGGGAAAACCGACCTGATAAAACCGACGACCAATCCAGAGAACTGGAAGCAAAATCGTAAACTGAACAAAGGCATAATTAAGAGGAGACAATCTCCGATCAAGCCAGAAAGGCAGATGCACCCCGACCATCTCACCCATAGAAATAATAAGCAACAGCCCGCCAAGAACCAAAGCCGGGATCAATTCCCTTTTCATCGAAATCAGTTTACGCTCCGCCTCTTTCTGCTGTCGCCCGGCATCATCCATCCCGACTGCTGACAAGATCTCGGCTTCAAAGCCAAGTTTGGCAATAGTTTCTCTAATAAGTCGCTGACTTACCTGTTGCGAATCAAAACGGATCAGCCCGGATTCAGATGCCAGATTGACTGCCGCATAGTTTACCCCCGGCAAATTACCGATCACCCGTTCAATCCTGGCCGAACATGAGGCGCAGGTCATGCCCTTAATCGCAAAATTAAGCTCCACTTCCTGACCTGGAACAACCAGTTCAAAACCAAGGCTAGAAATTTTCCCTGCAATATCGGTTAGCTCCAGAGAAGACTTCTTCCATTCAAGATCAATGGTCTCCGTCGCCAGGTTTACCGAAACATGGACCACCCCGGCCATAGCTCCAAGAACCCTTTCAATCCGGCTGGAACAGGAAGCGCAATGCATGCCTTTGATCACCGCCTGAATTTTCCTTGTTTCTGTCCCCTCCTGCTTTGCCATCTACGCGACTCCTTAAGTCAAAAATGATAAAACTGAGTTGTGCCGCTCAGCCGGCTCAAACCGATAAGCGAGTTTACGAGACATCGAGACTTATGCGCCCCGCAGGAGATAAGCGAAAACTTCGAGTACCCTTGGGGTGCCCTTGTGGTAGAAGATGATGCCTATCCCTAATCTATCTGTTATAATTAATATTTATATCAACTTGAAACAACATGATTGATCAGCAATAAATAGTATAACTTTACATGAGGAATAAACATGCCGACTATAAAAATCACTGGAATGAGCTGCAACCACTGCGTAGCATCGGTCACAAAAACGCTAAATGAGATTGTTGGAATAAAAAACGTCCAGGTAGACCTGAAGCAAGGCCAGGCCACTTACGATGAAGAAAAACCGGTATCAATAGAGACCATTCGCGCAGCGATCAGCGCCATCGGTTTTGGCGTGGAATAATTTCAGCAGTAGGGCTAAAGAACCATCTTGACGGCAGGATGGTTTTTCAGCTCCTGGTAGATCAGGATACGTACCTCTTCGCTTTCGACAACTATTTCCAGGTTTAGGCTGTGGTATTTACCACTGCTGCTGCTCTTGGAATGGTTTATTGAGCAGGAAACATCTTGAACAAACTCCGCAATAGCCAGCCGCATCTTTTCATGGTCCTCCCCTATTACCTTATATTGCCAGTTACAGGGGTATTCCAACTCCAGTTTTTGATATTTACATCCAGCAAACATTTTCTCTCACCAATAAGTCTAACCTGAATTCCCGGCAATGTTTTCAAGCAAACCTTGCCGGATGATTCTATATTAATTTACAGTCATCCCCCACGAGCGGGAACAACAAAGGATAAAAATTACGAGTGCGAGTAACCAATGAAAAACTCGTTACTATTTACTCGTTACTCGTAACTTTCATATAAAGACCCTTCCTGGAAATATTCCCATTTGGCTTGACATAGAATCCGAGGTGTGAAGTAATTATAATATAGGCCATTATATTGACGCAACCTGCAGATAATCAATTAGATCCGGGCGCATAATATGTTCCGATCAAAATATACAATATTTACCCGGCTCCTGCTATCCTTCCCTTTTGTATTTTATCCAACCTCAGCTTGCGCCGTCCAAACCCATGGCGGCGCAGAAGGACTCGTTTCCCACCAGATCGGCCACCTGCTGTTCATAACCGCCATGGTGTGCCTGTTGTTCTGGACTCGTCGCAGCCGCTGCAGCGGCCCCGGTTGGCCTGAGTTTCGAATTTTTCTTTGGCTCATCATCTCCTGGAACCTTCTCACTTTCACCGGCCACTGGCTGCACGAACAAATTGACCCGGAAAAATTCATTAAGACCAACGGCATCACCACCGCCTTCACCGCCGACAACTTTATTGACTACATGTTCTTCCTCAGCCGGCTTGATCATCTGCTATTATTCCCGGCCTTCATCTTCCTTTTTCTGGCAATCAGAAAATGGCTGCATGAGCCTGGATCAGTGAGAATATCACCATGACTATCTCCTGGGAGCCCGTCATATACATCGATATCCTGGGTTCAGCCTCCACCCTGCTGATCGCGCTCTGGTCGATATGTTTATCTTGGCAATGGCTGCAAAAAGAAAAACATGACACTTTCCGCAATTATATATTCCTGCTGACTTTGTCATTTGTGATTTTCGCGATTTCCCGCTCCTTCGGTCATCTGGTCAAGCAATTTCTAGTGCTAAACGACATGCCGCAAAGCTGGCAGGCAATCTCCCCGTTCAGCGGTTCAATCAACACCACCACCTTTATAACCGTTTTCGCTTTCGGCATCTATTTCCGGCGTTTCACTTTGGCCCATAATGAAATCGAAAACTACCGGGACAACCTGGAAGATCTGATAAAAGAAAGAACCGGACAGATTGAAAATCAGGTCGCCTTTCAACAGCAACTCATAGACAGTATCCCCGCCGCTATCTTTTTTAAAGACCTCAATGGTTGTTTCCTGGGTTGTAATGAAAATTTTGCCAGACTGACCGGCCTGAGCAAGGAAGAAATTATCGGCAAAACTGAATTCGATGTTGCCCCGCCGGAGGTGGCCGAAAAATATCACCGCCAGGACCTGGACGTAATGCGGGAAGGTGAAGCATATTCCTTTGAAGGCCAACTTGAATACAATATCCGATCCGAGCAGTTCGCCATCTTTTCAAAAGCTGCGTTTGCCGACCAACAGGGCCGGATAACCGGCATGATCGGCTCAATTTTCGACATTACCAATCATCACAACCTGGAGATCCAACTACGTCAGACCCAGAAGATGGAAAGCATCGGGACCCTGGCCGGAGGCATAGCGCACGACTTCAACAATATCCTGGCCGCGATTATGGGATTTTCCGAACTGGCACTGCACAAGATACCACCGGACAGTTCAACCCACGCCGACATAAAACATGTAATCGATGCCTCAATCAAGGCCCGGGACCTGGTCAAACAGATCCTGACCTTCAGCCGCCAGGACAAGCTGGAATCAATTCCAACCAAGATTACTCCAATTATCCAGGACATTTCCCGACTTTTAGAGAAAAAAATACCAAAAAACATCGAGATCCGGCTTAAGCTCGAAGCAGAAAACGGCGTCATCATGGCTGATCCAGGCCAGATTTATCAAATACTGTTTAATCTTTGCGACAACTCTCTGCACGCCATGCGCGAGAAAGGAGGGACGATTGGTATTTCTCTGGTCGAAACAGTCCTGAGCAAAGAAGACTGCAAATCATTGGGCAAGATTCCACCGGGTCGGTATATGAAGATAACTACCTCCGACACCGGTTGCGGCATGGGGCAAAACATCATTAACCGGATCTTTGAGCCATTTTTTACCACCAAGAAATTCGGCGAGGGAAAAGGAATGGGGCTTGCTGTAATTCACGGGATAATCCTTAATCATGGCGGCGCAGTTAAAGTTAGCAGCACCCCGGAAATCGGCACATCATTTGAGATTTTTCTGCCGATCAGCGCCGAACGCAAAGAAGCAGTGGTCAAAAAAACAACCGACATCCCGCGCGGCAACGAAAGAATTATGGTGGTTGATGACGAGCAAATACTGATCGACATGTTCAAAAACATTCTGGGAGATTTGGGTTACCAGGTAGAAGGAATAACCGAAAGTCCACGCGCCCTGCAAAGATTCAAGGTCAATCCTGATCAATATGATCTGGTGATAACCGATCAGGTGATGCCTGTAATGATCGGCACCGAAATGATCAAGGAGATGCTGAAAATAAGAGCGGATATCCCGATCATAATGTGTACGGGCTTTAGCGAATCAGAACCGGAATTAAAAAAAGAGATAACCGGCATCAAAGCTTTTGCGATGAAACCTATCCTGACCAGAGATTTCGCAACCACCATCCGCCAGGTCCTGGATCAATCGAAAAAAGATTTCACTTCTTCTCAATCCGAACATTAACCTTACGACGCCCCCAGCGCAGAGCTTTGCTGTGCGAAGTCATAAACAAATCCAGACGGTCAGCTCCCTTTATCGCACTGCCCCGATCTTCAATCACGCCCCATCCATAACCGGGGACATGCATCCTGGTTCCGAACTTGTAATACTCGGTATCGGCAGCTATTGTTCCATCTTTAGGCAGCAACAGCCAGGGGAAAAAGACTATCCTAAACGGAATTACCCAGGGCCGATAAAGGCTGTCCATGGAAAAAAGACCGGGATAGGGCTCGCCCGGCACCGTACCCCTGGCCGTCAGGCCGGGATAGGGTTTTCCTTTGTTCCGACCCGTGCTCAGATAACGGTTCCAGAAATCAAGCTTCAGGTATTTTCCGCTGCCCCTGTGCCAGCCACAACACTCGCCGCATCCGCAATAGGCGGTAGTTTCCATCCTGCGAACCAAGGGCTTGGCACAACCCACGACACAGGACAACAACAATAATAAGACCAACATTGCGGTTTTCCTGATCAATAATTTCCTTGCCGACATAGTGTTGAAGCTCCCCGCAGCAGATAGCGAACAGTGTAAGACTTCGAGCTGCGGGGAATTCGTTTCGCTTTGCATGTTCAGTTGATGGCCATAACTTCCAGATCAAAGATCAAATCTTTGCCGGCCAAAGGCGGATTGGCATCCAGGGTCACTTTTTTGGCTCCAACCTCAGTCACCACCACGATAATGGTCTGACCACTTTCGTGGTTCAATTCAATTTTCTGTCCAATAACCGGATCAATCTCCGGCGGGAACTGATCACGATCAAACTGCATGACCATATCTGGATTGTGTTCCCCATAGGCCTTGGCCACAGGAATTTTAACGGTTTTCTTCTCACCGACCTTCATTCCGACCAAGGCCTCATCAAATCCTTCGATAACCATCCCGCTACCAAGTTCCAGCTCTAAAGGATCACGCTCATTGGAAGAATCAAAAACCGTCCCATCAGTTAAACTCCCGGTATAATGAACGCTTACCACATCCCCTGCTTTTGCTTGTGACATCTCAATTCCCTTTCTTTGTAAGATTAATATTTATCGATTTTATAACCAAAGGAGTTTTCCAACACTCCAAATACCCAAAAGTTAAAGACTTCAATAATTCGACCATCAAACAGGCCACCGTAAATTTTCTTAACAGATACCGACTCACTTCACAATTACTTTGGTTCCGCCTTCATCCATTTGATGGCACCATAGATCGACAACACAAGATAAACCGCGAAAAGAGTAGCCTCAGCGGTCATTCCTTTCATCGAAAAACTGACAATCCAACCAGCATTGGCAATGGCCCAGATAATCCAACTTGCCACCTTCTTTTTTATATTCAGCCAGGAACCTATAAGACTTAATGCGGTTAAAAACCATTCAAACACTTAATTACTCCTCAGCTGAAATTTTTTGGATTACCGAGAATACCGCAGGATAACATTCTTGAAAATAACCGCAAAACAGACCCGAAAAACCCAGAATACCGCAGGAGCACTTAGACCCTTTAAACGGATGAGATTAGGGAAATGTCTTTTTTCACCCTTCGGGTATAAGTTTCGTACGAGCAGACAAGCTGCTCAACTCAGCTTTAATGTTACTAAGTCCAACTGAGAAACTTTTTATTATGCCGAAAATTCATTTTGCATCACATATGCATCTTGTGGTAATTATAAAAACATAAATTATTAATAAGCGAAATGTGAATATCAATGTTTTTTCTAAAAAAAGGACCATCATGAAACCTTCGATAGTAGCATTTTTGATTGTTTTCGGACTTTGTATTTCCCCCCTGAATTGTTGGGCCGCAGACGGATGCATCGATGGCGATTGCAGAAACGGCACAGGCACCTACATATACAAGGACGGCGCAAAATATGTCGGCACGTTTAAAGCCGATGTCCCCCACGGTAAAGGCACTCTTACCCACCCCAAAAACGGGCAATATACCGGAGATTTTGACAACAACAAATTACATGGCAAAGGCCGTTATGAATTCACCAACGGCGAGGTTTATGAGGGAGATTTTGTCAGAAACGTCCGAAGTGGGCAAGGCACCCTCACCTTTCCCGATGGCAAAAAATATGTCGGCCAGTTTGAAGAGAACCAGAAACATGGCCAAGGGGTTATCACCTTCCCGGACGGCACGATATACGAAGGTGCCTTCATCGCTGGGGCCGCCCAGGGGCAAGGAACCCTAACCTCCCCAAAAGGAGTCAAATACATCGGAAATTTCGAAAACGGCCTGCCCAACGGACAAGGAACCACGACATATCCTGACGGCAGTTCCTACGAAGGAATGTGGCGAGATAACGTCCCCAACGGCCAAGGCACTTACACTTACCCCGACGGCAAGAAAATCACCGGCACCTTTCAGGATGGCAACTTTCTCGGGGATTAGCCAAACTAAATTTTGACTTCATGCCCTGTGGCTACGCCGCAGGGCATCACAAAAATTCAAATATTATAAATCGCCCACCAGATCCTCCATACATCAACTGAGATCAGAGTTGTTCAGACATATTTGTCGACCGCAAAATATAAACTGTTTTTCAGCTGATTTTATTGATATGATTTCAATCATAATCTAATCTCAAATCATCTGAATAAAGCTGAGTTGAGACGCTCGTCGGCTCAAACGAAACTTATGCCCTTGTGATATAAGCAGAGCTTTACAAAACCACTTACGACTCAATGGCTGGGATTTGGACAATTAATTTCCTCACCACATTTTTCATGATCAGGATATGTGGTAGACAAATGGTCTAAAAAAACATTCTTCATGTCAGAGCTTACCAGTTTAGGCAAATACAAAATAGAGTCCGTCCTGGGTCAGGGCGCCATGGGGATAGTCTACAAAGGCTTTGACCCGGTAATCGAGCGCACCGTTGCCTTAAAGACCATCCGCAAGGATTCCTTTGATCCCAAAGACCTGGAACAATTGCTGGCCCGTTTCAAGCGAGAGGCCCAGGCTGCCGGCCGACTTGCACATCCGAATATCGTTACGGTTTACGAATACGGCGAAGAAGGAAACCAGGCCTTTATCGCCATGGAATTTGTCGAGGGCCGTGACCTGAAGGAGATTCTGGACCGAAACGAGAAATTCGCCGTTCCTGAAATCGTCAAAATACTCTCCCAGCTTCTTGACGCCCTGGCCTACTCCCACGATCATGGTGTAATTCACCGGGACATAAAACCAGGCAACATCATTCTCTTAAACGATGGGCGGATCAAGGTCACCGATTTCGGTATTGCCAGAATCGAGTCCTCAAACCTGACCCAGTTCGGCGACGTCATGGGTACCCCGTCCTATATGTCTCCGGAACAGTTCATGGGGCAACGCATTGATAACCGCTCCGATCTATTTTCAGCCGGAGTCATCCTCTACCACCTGCTCACCGGCGAAAAACCATTTCCCGGAGACTCGGTCACCACCATCATGCACCGGCTTCTCCACGCCGACCCGATAAAACCTGCCGATCTTAACTTCCAGATATCATCCGGCCTTAATAACCTGGTAATCAAAGCCCTGGCCAAAAAACCGGAAGATCGCTTTCAGTCCGCAAAAGAATTCAACGATGCCTTGCAAAAAGCGCCAAACGATAACAGCCGCCAGATCAATACCGCCGGTGACGACACCATCCTCATGATGGATGATCGTCAACAGTCCGCCATTAACGAACGGCAATTTCCTTCGAAACATAGTTACAAAAAACACTCAACCTCCAAAATGACCATGTTGATCATTCTGGTCATGACCTTGGTGGCAATAACGATTGGTGTCTCATCATGGATTTTCATCTATGATGTTTCACTGGATGACCTGGATCCAACTCTGGCCGTAAACATCCGAAAAGCCGTCACCTTCACCAACAACAAGATACCAGTCCAGATTAAAGACTTTATCCTGAAAGGAAAACGCAAAATCAGCCCCGGCTCATCCCTGCTGGTAACCATCGAGCCAGGCAACAAGGTAAAAAAAGCCTTAAAAACAAAACGTCAACCGACAGTGGCCACGACAAATCCTGCATCAAGTCCAACCAAACCTGTGACCAAAACAAAAGACATGATAGTTAACGGCAAACCACCCCTGGAGACAAAACCTGCTGCCAAGAAACCTATGGATCCGGAAAGCAAGACCTCAATGATAAAACCCGAAACGGAAAATATTTTCACGCCAACCACCATCAACACACCTAAAAGAGGACAGGCATCGTCCGGCACCACAGCTGCACAATCAGACCCCGCGAACGAACCGCTTATGAAGAGCGGTGGTGGTGGCAAGATCATCACCGACCAGGAATGGTAGGAACAAACTCCTTTCAACCCTCAATTGCCGTCCCCTACTCCCAACAATTCAGGATGATGATTGAAGCTCCCCACGGTTCGAAGTCTCACACTGTTCGCTATCTGCTGCGGGGAGCTTTAATATTTACGACAGAGAGTCTGACATTTTCCGGATTGCATTCTTGAAACCCGGAGCCGACCTCTCGATCACCGAGTCATTCACACAGAAAGCCAACCTGAAATAGCCCGGCCGGCCAAACCCGCAACCGGGGACAGCCAAAATTTTCTGTTCCTGTAGAAGGGCGGCAAACTTGACATCATCTCCGCCCGGCGCTTTTGGAAAAATATAAAAAGCGCCTTTCGGCGGTTCAAACTCATAACCACAGTCGGCAAGAATCTGACAAAACTTGTCCCGCCGCCTGGTATACACCGCAGTATCAACCTGCACCCCTTGCAACCGGCCCACTACCCTTTGCATCAAGGCCGGGGCATTAACAAAACCCAAAATTCGATTGGCCAGAGTCAGCGCGCCCAACAAATCATTTTTCAGATCAATATCGGGATGAACGGCGATATAACCTATTCTCTCTCCGGGCAGCGACAGGTCCTTGGAGAAAGATGAAACAACAATACTATTGCGATAAGCCTGCATAACGCTGGGGACCTGGTTCCCGTCAAAAGTGAGTTTCCGGTATGGTTCATCGGAAATAATATAGATCGTCGTTCCATACTTTTTGCCGGCAACATTCAGCAGTTCAGCCAGCCCGGCAAGGGATTCTTCCGAATAAATCTGCCCGGTAGGATTATTGGGGCTATTGACAATAATTGCCTTAGTCCGTTCGTTAAGACCGGCCTCAATCGCAGCCAGATCCAAACCAAAATCAACTGCGGTATCAACTATCCGGGAGATTCCGCCATGATTGTCCACATAAAAATTATACTCGACAAAATAAGGGGCCAGAAGAACCACCTCTTCTCCGGGATTAAGCAGCGACTTCAGAACCACATTGAGACCACCGGCTGCGCCGCAAGTCATCAGCAAATCTTGGCCGGTCAGTTCAACCCCTTGCTCAAGAGAAATCCGACGGGCCATCTCGCCCCTGATTTCAGGATATCCGGCGTTTGGCATATAACTGTGGGCGCCGATTTTCTCTTCAGAAGCAATCTCCTTTAGCACCTTGAAAAAATCAGGCGGCGGCGATAAGTCAGGATTGCCCAGACTGAAATCACATACGTTTTCCGCGCCATATCTAGCCTTGAGCACCGCACCTTCCTCAAACATCCTCCTTATCCAGGATGATCGCGAAGCAAAATCTTTCATCTTATCTGATATTCCCATCACTATCTCCTAACCCATTATCCAAATAATCAGAGCACATCTCTCTTTGCGACAGACAAAAAACGAAATAGCCGCCCGTTCAACTTCCATAAACTATCCCAAAGACCAGATTGATCTTTACATGAGGATCGTTTTATCAAGCAAAAATCCGATATTTTCTTTAAATTACCAACCACAAAAAGCAGAAAACTACTTAACATTAATTTTCTAATTTTAAAAGAACAGCAACATTCCGGATCAGTTTGCAAACTAAAAGAACACTTTAATATCGGCAACAAGCCTGGACTCCACGCGCTCGTAACTCTCCTGAGCATTGCGACCATGATCAATTACAAAACAGAAATAGCTTGACTATCACTTGGTATCAGTAAAAAAATACTTTAATATACAATACGTTTTACCAGTCAAGATCTGAAGGAGAGGAAGTGAGACAAATGACAAAAATAACAGTTGAGATGAGTCGGATTATTTTGCTTCTACTGATCATTTCGCTACTGCTTTTTTCCGGCTGCACCAAATCGCCAAAACCCATAAAAATAGGGTTATCCATCAATCTCAGCGGACGGGGCGGAACAGCCGGAGAGTACATTCGGGACGGCGCCCTGTTGGCGGTGGATGAAATCAACAATCAGGGCGGAATCAACGGCCAACCGCTGGAACTAATCATCAAGGATGACAAAAATTCCGAGGAAGAAATAATCGCCGCTGACCGCGCATTAATCGAACAAGGCGTCATTACCATAATCGGGCATAGCTTTTCCCAAAACACAATCACCGCCCACCCCTTTGTCACCTCACACAATACGCTCCTGTTCACCCCTTATACCGGGACAACAAAACTCAGCGGCCAGGACGATCTTTTTTTCCGCACCTCGGTTGACAACACCGGATACGGCAAGGCTCTTGCCTCGCTTTTAAAAAAATACGAAGCGAATAATATCTCCTGCCTGCTGGACATGTCAAACCAGAGTTTTGGAGAAGACTACCTTGAACAGACCAAGAGATATTATCCAGGAAAAATAAACACCGTCCGACTTAATACGAAAAAGGAAATCGACTGGGACACGACCACCCGATCACTTTTAAGAAACAAGCCGGATGTGGTTGTGCTTCTAACCGAGGTAACGGCGACCGGCATGGCCGCCCAAAAATTACGCAACGATGATTTCCAGGGGAATTTAATCGCCACCCTCTGGGCCCAATCCCCTGACCTGATGCGATACGGCGGCAAAGCGGTCGAAGATCTGAAATTAATCACCTTTGTCAACCCGGAGAATAACCTCCCGGCATACCTGGCCTTTGCCAAAAAGATGGAAGATCAGTTCAACCGCCCGGCCACCGCAGGATCAACCAGGGCCTATGAGGCGGTCCAGATAATCTCCGAGGCCCTGAAAAAATGCCCGGCCTCACCAAATTCCTTCAACTTGAAGACCGTACTTTTAAATTCCCAATTCAACACCATCATGGGCCCGGTAAAATTCGACAAATACGGCGATGTGCTCCGTCCTATTTACGAGATAACCATAAATAACGGACGATTTAATAACCTCGGGGAGATAGTCGCAGAACAATGATCTTCAGCTTGCCCCTAAATAAAAAAATCAGACGGATTCTCTCAATCTCGGCGATCGCGGCATGTCTGGTCTCTTTTACGTTGACCTTGTTACTTGAAGTAAAATCGACCAAGGATGATCTTGCCCAAGACATGAAAAACGCGGCAAAAACCTGTATTGAACTGACCAGTGACTATATCGACCGATATCATGACCTGATAACTGCCCTGATCGCCGCACTGCCTTCTGACCATGAACTGACAATCATCAATTATTTCAAGAAAAACCTCCCCCTGCTTGGACCCGGAGACCATTATTATATTCTCAACAGCCAGGGAAGAATGATTTATACCAGCGGCAACTACGAGGAATTCATTAACTTTGATTTTTCTCATCTGGAATACATCCAAGCCAATGAAAATATCTCTGAAATACATCAATCCATATTCCACAATCAGCCGGTAATAACCTTGGCCTTCAAATTACCCGGCAAAAATATGCTGCTGCTTGAAAAAAGCATCTCAAACCTGATCCCACTCCTGCATCACATAAATATTACCGGGACACAAGGACAGGCTTTAATGTTCATCCTTTCCGCTAATGGCACCGTAGTTTACCACCCGGACCATGAGTTAATGACCAGCCGTCATAATCTTGGTTTTGAACTGAAAAACCAAAGCACCCCGAACCACCGCGGCCTACGGACATACACCTATAAAAATCAGAAGTATATTTCCTATACTCAATCTTTCACCAAACCTCTCGGCTGGCAGTTTTATGCTTCTCTTCCATATCAAGCAATCATCCCCCGGATCATACGACACACTGGTCGCCAATTTTTACTCATAACCGGCATTCTCATCTTTTTAATCCTGATTATACGACAGAAAATAAACACCAGTCTGAGCAAACCGTTATCGCAAATTTCAAATTTCATTTCAGAGATTAAGCCCTTGGCAGATAGTGGCCTGATGCCCGAAGAAATGGCGGCTGGCACCCTGGAACTATCCCAGGTCATTACCGCCGCCAACAACCTGATCGTCAAGATCAGAGAGACCAATGCCACACTGATCAAAATTGATGAACTACTACTAGGGATCATGGACAACACTTCAAATATCATTTACCAAAAAGACGCCAGGGGCCGTTATCTCCTGATCAACAAGCGTTTTGAGGAAACCTTCAACATAACTCAGGCCGAAATATCCAATCTGACCGACTACGATATATTCCCGGAAAATATTGCCGATGTCTTCACCCGAAATGAACGCAAGGTCCTTGCGACCGGAATCCCGATGCAGTTTGAAGAAACCGCTTTCCAGGGCGATGGTCTCCACACTTATACTTCGATAAAATTTCCAATCTACGATCAGGACGGAATTCCTTATCGGATCTGTTGCATCTCAACCGACATCACCAAGCGCCAGCAGCTCGACGATCAACTCCGCTAATCCCATACAAGAAAAGTCATCGCAATCGTCCCCTACAACCCCGGGAAAGCATATCTGCACCTGACCGATGTTGTTATGAAAAGGATAATCGCCGTGAACTTGGAATAAACCAGGATTAAAAACCGACCGGATATGAAAATGATTGACAGGCAAACATTAAAAACGGGAAATAGCCGCAGGACAAAATAGATTAAAAAAAAGAGATACGAAGAAAACTCCGCATCTCTTTTAAATTTGGAGCCACCGAGCGGAATCGAACCGCTGACCTGATGATTACGAATCAACTGCTCTACCATCTGAGCTACGGTGGCAAACTCAACAAAAAAGCTTATATAACAGTTGATTGACCGAAGTTCAATTGAAAACAGCCAACCTTAAACTACCAGGAATACAAGGCACTTAATTTTGCCCACACAGATCAACTCTGAAACAAACTTCAAATATTAAATGGACTTTAAAACGAGTTTCTGAGATAATTTTAATAGTTTTTAATAAACTTAAATTAAACAACTCATGCAAATATACGAATACCTTGAAGATATCCTCGAAGCTGAGACCATTTCCTCACTAAACAGATCCGCAGACGAGGGAATTGAGTTTGGAGATTATACGTATCAAGAGGACAATTCTAAGGACAACAATTCTAAAGAAGAACATTAAACGTCAAAAAAATCTTTCCTCACCGAATCCATGAGCTGACCGTTTCATCATCCAGGGGAGGGGCTGAGATACTGACAACATTATTCTCCTGCCCTGCCGCCGCGACTAACACCACCGCCAAATTACGTTCCACCCCTTTTTTACAGTAACGTTTGATCAATCCGACGGCGATCTCTATTTCATCCGGGCTTGACGAATAACGCAGGACAGCCGACGGCCCCGGCCAATCGCGCATTTGTAAAACCATATCCCCGGGCTGAGCAAGTTGCAGAATCTTTTCGTTTTCTTTTTCATCCCGCCCCATTACCAGCCAACTGCCGGAGGGCAGCGTAAAATGCCTTCCTGTCAGTAACAGCCGGCCATCGGTTACCGTTACCTGTTCATACTCTTCAAAAAACCACTTTACCCTCTTCGCCCTTATCGGATCGGTAAGAGAACAGCCGCCGGCCGGCGTGGGGAAATCAACAATCCCAAAACTTTCTGCCAGCTTGATCTGCGGACCTCTCGTCCGGCCCGAAAAATCAAGAAGCTGCTCGCGATCGACCAGTCCTTTTATTTCCGGAATAGTAGGTTTCTGATTCTTGGCACATAAAGGGCGCAGCAATATGCCATCACAGCCGCTGTCCCGCTCAATTACCCGCAAGGTGTCTAACCGCTGCGACATGGGACGCTGGCCGATGACCTCACCGGTTATCAGAAAAGAGGCGCCAAACTCGGCCATCATTTTCCGGGCCTCAGAGACCAAAAGAATTTTACAGTCCACACAAGGGTTAAAGTTCCTGCCGTATCCATGGGCCGGAGCCCTCAGCATCTCAAGATAACTGACGCTGACGTCCCGCACGCAGACATCAATCCCATACTTACTTCGGATCTCCTTTGCGTACTCTTCTTCAGCCAGCAGGCTGTAATCGAAAAAAGGACTGACAAACTTGACCGCTTTCACCTTGATCCCTTGGGCCGCAATGAGGCGGCAGGCAAGAATACTATCCAAGCCCCCCGAAAAAAGGGCGATGGCGGATACTTCTTTTTTTGACATCGGACTATATGTTCCTGGAAACAAGTTCCCTGGCATATGCCATGGTCTGATCGGTTATCGACTCGCCGTCAAGCATCCTGGCCAGCTCGCCAACCCGGGTGTCTTTGGAAAGATGTGAAATAGTTGTGCGGGTCCGGTTATTGATTACATTTTTTTCAACCAGATAATGTTCATCAGCGCCGGCGGCGATCTGCGGCAAATGGGTAATACACAGAACCTGATGATGACCGGCCAGCTCCCTTATTTTTCGGGCCACTGCCTCGGCGGCCTTACCGCTAATCCCGGCATCCACCTCATCGAAAATAACCGTTTCCACCTGATCATGCCGGGCCAGGATACACTTCAAGGCCAGCATCAATCTGGAAAGTTCCCCGCCGGAGGCAATTTTGGCCACAGGCTTAACCGGCTCGCCGGGATTTGCCGAAAACATAAATTCAGGCCGGTCCCAGCCAAGACTTGAAATATCTGCAATGGCAGGATTTTCAGGGCCGTCATAATATATCTCGAATATGGCATGATCAAAACAAAGCGCTTTAAGTTCCGCGCTTATGTCAGCGACCAATTTCTCGCTGGTTTTTTTCCGGGCCTCGGAAATAATCCTGGCCTGCACAAGAAGTTTTTGTTCACAATCGGCAACTTTGCGCTGCAAATCTTCAAGCCGCTGGTCCATCTCGGCCAAAGACTTAAGTTCTTCTCTCGTTTTCTCGCCATGGGCCACCACATCAGCCAAGGTCGGGCCATATTTTCTCTTCAAACGCTGCAGCAGATCTATCCTGGCAATGACCAGATCAAGCCGCTCCGGATCGTCAACCACGTTATCAACATAATCCCTGACCTGGGCCACACTTTCCTCAAGCTGGAAACTTAAACCAGCCACCTGCGAGGCAAGTTCCGTAATCCCCTGATCAAAAGACGCCATCTGCTCAAGATTCTTCCTGGCGATAGCCAGGGCATCGGTCACATCTCCACTGAGCATTTCAAAAGTCTGATGACCAAGCCTGATCAAATCATCCGCCGCTTTCAGCCGGTCCTTCTCCTGATCAAGTTCCTCATCCTCACCATCCCGCAGAGATGCCTCTTCAATTTCCCGACATTGAAAATCCAGAAAATCCCGATGTTGCTCCTTATCGTTTTCTTTTTGCCGCAGAATCTGCAGATCGTCCCGAAGTTGCCGCCACTCTCGATAAATTGCGGTAAACCCTTCCCGCTGCCCCCACAGATTGCCGACCGCATCAATAAAATCAAGATGGTAACGGGGAACCAGTAACTGCTGATGATCATGCTGACTGGCAACGCTTAACAGATACTCCGCCATCTCGGTTACGGATTTGACCGTGGCCATACTACCGTTGACATAAAAACTGCTTTTTCCTTTGATCGAGATAATCCTCTTGATGATGACCTCACCATCGGTCTCAAAACCACCCGCCCGTATTTTTTCCAGGACCATCGGTTTGGCGTGGCAATCAAAAAGGGCCTCCACGGTGGCCGCCTCAGCCCCGGTCCGCACCCATGACACGGCAGCCCGACCGCCGGTCAACAAATACATGGACTGCATGATAATAGACTTGCCCGCCCCGGTTTCACCGGTCAGGACAATAAGACCATCGGTAAAATCTATCTGCAATGATTCAACCAATGCCAGGTTGGTAATACGAAGTTCTCTGAGCATGTCTCTTCTATAACTTATTGATGAAAGTTTGCAATACCCCTGAATTGCGGGACAATAATGGATGTTCCACATCCGATAACACCACAGGTGTTATTTATCATTAAAAATGCTATAATAATCTATGATTCATAAATTGATCCATAAAAAATCCATCATAAAACTGGTTGTCTTCTTTTCCATTTTCTCCCTGCTGTCGGCCGGCTTTCCGGTTCCCCCCTACTATCCCCCGGTCGCCCAAGCTTTCACGGTGGGCGAGGAGCGGGAAGTGGGTGAAAAACTGCTTTCCATCATCCGTAAGGAGTTTAAACTCCTGGACGCCCCGGACATTTCCCAATACGTGTCCGACCTGGGCCGCGACATCCTGAAAGTCGCCGGTTCTCAATATTTTGATTACAATTTCTTCGTCATCGAAAACAAAGACTTCAACGCCTTTGCCGCCCCTTCGGGCCTCATTTTTATCCACTCCGGCTTAATTGAGACCATGAATACCGAAGGGGAACTTTTAGGAGTTATGGCCCATGAATGCGCCCATGTCACCAGCCGCCATATCGCCGAACGCCTGCAGAAATCAGCCAAGGTAAACGTCGGCACCATGGCCCTTCTCCTGGCCGGAATCATGATCGGCGCCGGGCCTATTTCCGAGGCCATGATTGCCGGGTCAATCGCGACAAACGCGGCGATGAACCTTAATTTCAGCCGGGCCGATGAAGAAGAGTCCGACCGGTTGGCCTTTTCCTGGATGCAAAAAATGGGCAGAGATCCTGCCTCAATCGTCAGCATGCTGCAAAAAATGAGAAAGATCTCAATCCTGCAAATGGGAGATATCCCGCCATATCTCCTTACCCACCCTGACCCGGGACTGCGCATGAATTATGTTCAGGACCTGCTGCTGACCACCCCGGAAATGTCCTACCAAAAAAATGATGAATTTGATTTTCAGAGGATCAAGGCCCGGGTTCTGGCTCTAACCAAGGACGCGGCCCAGCTGTATCCTAAATACAACAAAATCATCGCTGACCCTCAAGCCGAACCGGAAACAAAAGCCATGGCCTACTACGGTCTTTCCCAGGTTTATCTGGAAACCAACGAACTTGCTAAAGCGGAAAAATCTCTTGCTGAGACCATGAAACTTTATCCTGACCGTCCAATATTAGAAACGGATCTGGGAATTATCTATTTTCAGGCCGGTGAATACGGGAAGGCCTTAAAGAACTTCACAGAGGCGCAGAGTAAAGATCCGGACTGCAGCTACACCTCATTTTTCATGGCCAAAACCCTTGAGCAGAAAGGAGATAAAACCGGCGCCCTCAGACTTTACAAACAACTGGCCATCACACTGCCCACCTTTTCAGAAATCCAATATCGGCTGGGAAAAATCCTGACCGACACCGGCAAACCAGGCGAGGCCCACTATCATATCGGAATTTATAACTGGTATGAAGGTGACATCGAAACCGCTAAATATCACCTGCAAGAGGCCATAAAAGTCCTGGAGAAAACCGACCCGATCCAGAACAAAGCCCAGGAAATGCTTGTTAAGATCATTAAGTTTGAAAAAAATTAGACGATTAAACGACTTAATATCCACCACCCGAAAGCCATGCATCCACCTCCCGACAACCACGACCAGCATATTATTGATTTTATTGATGCGGCGGTTGATTCAGAAGAATTAATCGCCTGGCTGGCCTTCCTGGAAAAATCCCCTGAAAATTTACGCCTGCTGCATCTGGCTGAAATTAAAAGCCAAATGCAGCAGAATAATGAAGAAAGGAAAATTATTAATATCGTAGAGTTACTAAACAATCAGGAAATCTTGCATGCCATGAACGCCGTGATCAATGAAGTATACGATTCAGGCATGCGGACCAATAAATTCCTCAACAAAAATAAGACAAACTATAATTTACTCCTTAGCCTGCTCGCTGCTTTATGACATAACAACAAATACTATCAAGAATGGCAAGCGGCTACGAAAGCAAAGAAACCGGGCCCCCTGATTTTCATCCGGGAAATAAAATGAGGAGAGCATGAGCCAAGTCAGCCCAACATCCGACAGTCGCAAGAAGAACCCGCAATCACACCTCAAGCTCCTTAAATCCCCCGCCCTCCTTATGCAGGCCGAACCAAGGCAAGTGGTAACCGCAAACCAAAAAGCCGGTGAATTATTCGGCAAAAATCTTGAAAATATTGCAGGCCATCGAGGAGGAGAGGTGTTCGATTGCGTTCATTCTTTTACCGAAGCAGGATGCGGCAAAGATCCAAACTGCGAAAACTGCAAAATCAAAAACGCGGTAGTAGAAACCTTTACCAGCGGAAAATCACACAACAATGTCCGGACAATTCTAGACATCAGGAAGCATAACAAAATCACGCCTTATGACCTGCAGATATCAACAAAGAAAATCACCGAATATGTCATCATGACCATTGATACCTTCCGAGCGCGAACAAGTGATGAAAGTACATGAAAAAATAAACTATCTTGAGTTCCCGGCCCGAGATATTGAGCAGAACAAAGCCTTTTTCACTCGGGTATTCGGCTGGTCGTTTGTTGATTATGGTCCGGAATATACGGCCTTTTCAAATGCAGGGATTGACGGCGGTTTCTTCAAATCCGAGCTGATCGTTTCCACAAAAAAAGGAAGCGCCCTTGTAATTTTTTACAGTGAGAACCTGGAACAAACTCAAAGTAAAATAAAGAAGGCCGGCGGCTCAATAATCAAACCCATATTTTCATTTCCTGGCGGTCGTCGCTTTCACTTTATCGATCCCAACGGGAACGAATACGCGGTATGGTCGGATATCGATCTATAACAAAAAGGATCAATAGCCAAACTTCCGGCTAAAACTGCTCAATCTTCCACTCACCAAACACATTAACAAATGTTATAGTATATGAAATTTCAGTGCCTAACTGCATCCGTTTAATCCGGTATTCGCACCTTTCATCGTCCCCGCTGACCCTTTGGATCGGCCGGAAATTCTTCGCAATTTCACTAGTTTTCTCTTGGCCAAGCTGTTCATACATTTCCATTGTACTGCTATTTGGCAGGTGACACTTTGCGGCAAATTCCAGATCTCCCTTGATCAAGGCCTGCTTATAAAGTTCCCAGGTTTTTTCCGGAGATGCAAACCTGGGGTTTGGATTTGCAAGGTCTTTAATAGATTTTCCATATTGTGAACGAAGCATGAACTGGATGTAAGTAAAGTTTTCATCTATAACACCACAACTTTCCTCGGGAATAAGTTTATATTTTTTCAAAAGGGCAATAGTGGTTGGATCTGTCACCACTCCTGTTGTGTCAGCACCTTGAGATTTAAGAAACTCTGCTATTTCTTGCTGACCACTGATACTGGCCAGCATAAAGGAAGTAAGTCCTTCCTTGTTTTTTGAATTGACCTCGGCCCCTGATGCCATTAGGATTTTTACAATTTCAAGATTACCACCCTGGACCGCACTAAAAAGAGGGGTTTTGCCCGCCAAGTCCTTCAGGTTTACGTCTGCGCCCAGGGAGATAAATTTTTCAAAATATTCAATATTACCAGTTTCGGCGGCATAAATCAGAGGCAGAGTATTGGCTTTTTTCTGCTTATTTAAATCAAAATTATTAGCCAAAAGAAAGTTAACCACACTATCATTGTTTTTGGGATTGTTACTCCGATCACTTTCACGGAGATATCTAACAAGATCGATACTATCGCTATTGATGTCGGCACCCTTTGCAAGCAAAAAATCAGCAATATCCAGACGATTGAGATCCAAGAATTGCCTTAAAATAGTAATTCCCCTTCCTCCCTGTAAATCAAGGTTAGCATCATGTTCACAAAACAGCTCAATAAACTCTATCGGTTCCGGGGCCTTGATCAGATAATGGATAGCTGCCAATTTATTGTTACCCTGATGGTTGACATTGGCCCCCCGGGCGAGCAAAAGTTTGCCAATCGATAGATAATTTGCCTCTTTCGCTCGTTCGCTTAAAGAGGTGGAACCGACAAAAGCTTTACTAAAGGCAAACAGCATGGCAGTCGCCCCGGTATCAGAGGAGGATGACTTGCCTTGGATACTTGGGTTATCAACTTTAGCGCCATTATCGAGCAAAAATGTTACGGTATCAAGGTCAGCCAGCATAGTGGCCTCCAAAAGTGGCGTCACCCCCCTTTGGTCAAAGACATCAAGATTAGCATTTTGCTCAATTAAGAACTTCAAGATCTCAAATTTATTCTCTTTTACATAACGAATAGCCCAAAACAGCATATTATTGACGGATTTTTGCCGTTGATCTTGATCCGCTTTTACCAGCATTTTTTTTGCTGAATCATATGAACCAAGAGAGAGAAGCATTTTATAAACACGCTCAAAACTTTTATCATATTTTGACTCAAATTCATTAAAGGTGGCCCCTTTTTCGAGAAGAAATAAAACTAACTTTTCGTTTTTCTTAACGATTGCCCAGCTCAACGGACTTGTTGGCTCCACAGAACCGGTTGATGTTGGTGATCTTTCGAGAACTACCTCCTTAGTGCCCAGAGGATTCAGATCAGCCCCCGCTTCGATGAGTCGTCTCGCCATCTCATCATGACCGGAACTGATCGCAACGATTAAAGGGGTCTGAAGGTACTTGGTGGTTGCATTGATATCAGCGCCCTCGGCAATAAGTCTTTGCACCGCCTGCCAGTCATTCCTTCTGACTGCGGCATGTATTGGAGGATCATCCTTTGCCGGATTATAAGACGGGCTGGCATATTCTCTGCTTCTGATAATTTGAGGAGAGGATTGAATAACGAGAGAGGAAGAAGGTTTCATGTCTTTCCCGGCTGATGGAGCGGTAGTATCAGCCCAAGAACTTTGTCCGGAAATTATCTGCCACATTATCAGTGAAACGAAGAAGGATGCTATCAACCAATGTATTCTCAAACAGGGCAGATTAGAGTTCATTCTTAGCTCCATATACGCATAGAATTGAAAGAAGAATCATATTGCAAAAACAAGCCAACCCTACCAGACAAATAGATTTATTGCAAAGAATTACATCAACCGTCAAAAATTATTAGTTTATGCATTTTCACAAAATTAAAGCCGTGGTGCTTGTTTTGCACCACGGCTTTCCAATATAAAACTATATGTTAGGATAAATATCGAGCTGAAACTAGATCGCATCCACTATCGCGTTAAAAGTCGCACTGGGGCGCATGGCCTTGGTGATCTTTGCCTGGTCCGGCCGATAATAACCGCCAAGATCAACCGGTTGCCCTTGGGCGGCGCTCAATTCACCGACAATCTTTGCCTCATTGTCCTGTAGCTCTTTAGCCACTTTAACAAATCGGGTCCGGATGATCTCATCTTCACTCTGCTCGGCCAAGGCCTGGGCCCAATAGAGGGCGAGATAGAAATGGCTGCCCCGGGTATCGAGTTCATTCACCTTGCGAGACGGCGATTTTTCATTTTCCAGATGGCTGCCGATTGCCTGATCAAGGGTCCGGGCAAAAAGAGCGGCGGTTTTGTTGCTATAGGTGCTGCTGATATGCTCAAAGGATGGAACAAGAGAGCAGAATTCACCAAGGGAATCCCAGCGCAGATGCCCTTCCTTTAAAAACTGCTGGACATGTTTGGGGGCGGAACCACCGGCCCCGGTCTCAAACAATCCGCCACCATTCATCAGCGGCACGATAGATAACATCTTGGCGCTGGTCCCTAATTCCAGGATCGGAAAAAGGTCGGTTAGATAATCACGCAAGACGTTGCCGGTAACCGAAATGGTATCTTCACCCTTTCTGACTCTGGCCAGCGAAAACTTCATGGCCGCAACCGGAGACATGATCCGGATATCCAAACCGTTAGTATCGTGCTTCGGCAGATATTGATTGACCTTGGCGATAATCTCGGCATCGTGGCCCCTGTTTGCATCGAGCCAGAAAATTGCCGGCTGCCCGGTAGCCTGGGCGCGATTAACCGCCAGTTTCACCCAATCCCGGATTGGCGCGTCTTTGGTCTGACAGCCTCTGAAGATATCACCCTCTTCCACCGACTGCTCAAGCACACTCTGATCGGAAGCAAGGTCAACAATGCGAATTGCGCCATTGCCGGGGGCGACAAAGGTCTTGTCGTGGGAACCGTACTCCTCCGCCTTTTGCGCCATCAGTCCCACATTAGAGACACTACCCATGGTTGCGGGATCAAAGGCGCCGTTTATTTTGCAATCCTCGACTACTTCCTGATAAATTGTGGCATAACAACGGTCAGGCACCATGGCGATGCAATCGTGGAGTTTATCGTCAGCCCCCCACATTCGGCCGCCGTCACGAATCACGACCGGCATCGAGGCATCGACAATCACATTATTCGGGACATGCAGATTGGTTATTCCTTTGCTGGAATCAACCATCGCAAGTTCACAATTTGCTTGATAAACCGCCATGATATCCGCTTCTATTTCAGCCTTTTTGTCGACCGGCAATCTCTCTATTTTTGCGTAAAGATCATTTAGTCCGTTGTTGACATTAACCGCCAATTCCTCAATGACTTCGGCATGCTTTTGGAAAACATCCTGATAGAAAACCGCCACGCAATGACCGAACATGATCGGGTCGGAAACCTTCATCATGGTCGCTTTCAGATGGAGCGATAACAAAAGGCCATCCTTTTTGGCCGCCGCAATCTGCTCGCCATAGAATTTACGCAAAGCCGCAACATTAAGGACCGAGGCATCGATCACTTCCCCGGCCAAAAGAGGGGTCGCGCCCTTCAAAACGGTGACGGTTCCATCCAAAGACACAAACTCGAATTTCACATTACATGAATCTTTGACCGTTACTGATTTTTCACTACCGTAAAAATCACCGCCGGTCATATGGGTAACTCGGGACCTGGAGTCGCCGGGCCAGGCCTTCATCAACCGATGCGGGTTCTTCTGGCCAAATTTTTTCACCGAGGCCGCCGCCCGACGATCAGAGTTTCCTTCTCGCAACACCGGATTTACCGCACTTCCCAGCACCTTGGCAAATCTAAGGTAAAGTTCCTTCTCAGCCTTGGTTTTCGGCTCATCGGGATAATTGGGGATCTTATATCCTTTATCCTGCAACTCCCTGATTGCCTCTTTCAATTGTGGAATTGAGGCGCTGATATTGGGCAATTTAATAATATTGGCCGCCGGCATCTTGACGAGCTTGCCTAATTCAGCCAGATAATCAGGTACTTTCTGACTGTCGTTCAGGTTTTCGGGGAAATTTGCGATAATCCGACCGGCAAGGGAAATATCCATTTTTTCAAAGGAGATTTCAGATCCTTTGGTGTATGCCTGGAGTACAGGAAGCAAAGAATAGGTGGCCAGGGCCGGCGCTTCATCAACTTCGGTGTAAATAATCTTCTGGATCGTCATATTATTTCCTTAAATTTCATGGCTGACTTAAAAAGTGATATTAAATGTAATTGAGCAAAAGCGGCGTCTTTCCTGTTACTCCCTCGGGGTCTGTCGGTTAACTGAAAGATAATTTCACCCCATATCTTTCCAGGACAAGAGGACGATTTATTAGCACATCCCGATTTGGATTGCAAACATCCTCTCTCCTGTCTCCGGCAACAGACCAACCAATCTACTCCGATCGGCATAAAAGAAAACACCAAGATAAAATACTTAGACTGCGGCGGATGTAGTCATGGTAACCAGATACACCAGATAAAGAAAATAACTCGCCAACAAACATAAACCACCGCCGCGGGTCACGGTGGCAGTCTTGCGCATCATCAGCCAGGGCAGAAAACTGACAAAAAGCATGACGGCGTAATCAATCACCAGCCCGCTTGCCAGAAGACCGCCAGGGATGGCAATCGGTTTCACCATCGCCGCCGAACCGAGCACACTCATGATGTTAAAAACATTGCTCCCCACCAGATTCCCGATACTGATATCCATTTCCTTCCGAATAGCGGCAACCACCGAAGTCGCCAATTCCGGCAGAGAAGTGCCGAAAGCGACAATAGTCAGCCCAATAAACTTCTCGCCCACTCCCAGATATTTCATCAGGATAACCGCTGAATCAACCACCAGCTTGGCCCCACCCACTACACAGATAATCCCGACCACAATAAGGAAAATCTGCTTCCCCCTGGACAAAACATAGCCAATCTCTTCAAGACCGGTTTCACAGGCAGCCCCCCCGCTTCTTTCACACTCCCGCTTCGAGACATAATAATTATAAAAGGTATAGGTAATAATCCCGGCAAACAGGGTTGCACCCTCAATTCTTGAGATCTCATTATTTAGAGAAAGAACCAGCAGGTAAAGAGAAACCGCCAGCATGATGGGAATATCCCGCTTGACCACCGACATATTACTCCTGATCGGATTAAAAAGAGCGGCGACACCTAAGACAAGGGCGATATTACAAATATTGCTTCCGACAACATTACCGATCGCGATCATACTCTTGCCCTGGATAGCCGAGACTACGCTAACCAACAATTCCGGGGCGGAAGTGCCGAACGCAACCACCGTCAAACCGATAACCAGAGGGACTACCCCCAGACTACGCGCCAGGCTTGACGATCCCTTGACCAGCCATTCGGCGCCATAATAGAGCAAGACAAAACCGACAACGCACAACACTACATAAAGCAGCATGTTTTGATCTCTCCGAAAAAACCAAAGTAGAGCAAGCACCGGGAATTAATGATTCTTGCAAAGATTTTGCCGACACGGCTGGTGCAACTTAATACAAAATGACGGATCAAGAAATAATCATTTATTTTTTTGTTTACTGACCATCAAATTATACATGCTTATTTTGCATGAAAATTGTTTGCCGGGGTCGGACTTGGAAAGGGGGTGGTTAAGACGGGAACCAATCCAAAAATCAAGTAACAAAAGCGCTGATTTCGTGGCGGCGGAAAACCAAATGACTTTTTTATCCCGCAATGACAATCGGAGTCTTCACTTATTTTCTACAAGACAACACAAGTCTCGATGTCTCGTGAGCTCGCTCATCGGTTTGAACCAAAGACAAAGTGAAAAAACAATTATCTTCTATTATACAATTTCTGAATGGCCATAACCGCCAAATCCCGAAACAGACTTATTGCCTTTCTTTCATTCGGGTCCAAAGGTGGCCTCCCTTTTTTACGATCAAGATAAATCAGACCGATCGCCTTTTTATCCAGACATATCGGCAACAACTCGATGGCACGATCTCTGACCAGATACTTCATGTTTTCGGGAAAGGCCCCGGCCGTATTCGGTAGAATACTCATATCCTGACAACCGGCCATAGCCTGGGCAATAAGATATTGCATACTGGCCAGAGGATGTTCAAAATTATTAACCCCGACCGGATCGATATCACCTAGTCCAAACCGGCCGACCACTGTTTTTTGAGACGGCTGAATTTTAACGATACCAAGAATGACCCGATCAAAACCAACGCCTCGATACAAGGCCTCCAGGAGGTTAATATAAAAATCGTTAATCTGGAAATCACCGGTAAGAGTTTCGGCAATCTCCCTAATAAAATCATTAACCGTTTTATCCTTACTGACCGGGAGCTCATCAAGTTCCTCTGGAGGTTCTTTTTTCTTCTTTTTCGGCCTGCTCTCCGTGACCGGATCATCTCCTTCCTTAAGACTCAATTCGGCTTTCTGCACCTTGCTGCGAATCTTTAATTTCGAAAGACCATAACGCATTGAATCTGAGATGTCTTCCGAGGCATCAATACTCATGGTCATCAACTGCACGGCCTCGGCCTGATCCATCGGAATAAGTTGCTGATAATTATCAAGCAGGGCCGCGACATCACCTTCATCACAGATACTATCCACCAACCGGTTCGTAAAATCGGAAAGACTCTGCAGATATCCGATTGCATCATCCCGGTTTTTAGGTTTTCCCGGCCTGGTATCCATACAGGCTACAACTTTTTCCGAAAGGTTCCAGAATTTGGCAACCTCTTCACCAATCAACATAAAAGTCAAATCTTCCAAAACGACTCGACAGGCCTTATCTTCCGGCACACCACCTGCGATCTGCCGTTCAATCTCGCTATATTTATCCGGCAGATATATACAGACGATTATCCGGCCCAGGTTATGTAACAAGGCACAAATAAAAGCCTCTTCGGGAGGCAAATTCAGCCCCTTACTGTCAACAAGCTCACGGGCCTGCAACGCGCTCAAAAAGGAACGGGCAAGAATTTTGGTAATCCCTTCCTTTTCAACCCCGGCTTTAACAAAATCCTCAAAAAGAGCGATCGCCATCGCCAGGTCCCGAACCGCGTCAAACCCAAGGATGGTAACGGCCCGCGAAATCGAGCTGACCGGACGCCCCAGAGAATAAAAAGCTGAATTAACGACCTGTAACACCTTGTTGGTCAGAGAATAATCCTTGAGAATTACTTTGGAAAGCTCGTAGGCCGCACTTCTACGACTATGAGTTAGAGAGATTAACTCCTGGACATGCGAGGACATCGCCGGCAGCTCACTCATATTGATCTTGGCAAAAATCTCACCAAGCTTACCGGAATGAGAATCCGATGAATTTGAGGTAGAATTATCTGTAGTATTTTGACTCAAAATAGCCTCTGAAATTATTATTTCAAACACACCGTATTTTTATAAATAAGCGATCCGCGGCGGTAAATATTTCATTATCCTGAAAGGGCGCAGTAAGTGAAACCCGCTAATAAATACTCCTGAAAAAGTATACCTAAACAATGGAAATTATTTCAATCCCGCATTTGACCAAGTTTATTTTTATAAAAAATTCGACCAGCCAAAAAAATAAGATTCGCAATACATGTTCAATGGCGGGCCCGGATCTTTTTAAGGGCCATTTCCGCAATGTCGCGGAACAAACGAGTTTTTTTTATCTCTTCGGCATTAAGCTTCAGGCGACCTTTTTTCCGATCAAGATAAATCAGCCCCATTGACTTCTCATGCAGAGTAATGGGCAACAGATAAACAGTGCGGCCCTTCACTCTTTTTTCAAATTCTCCATTGAACGTCCCACTGGTGTCTGGCGGGACAGCGACGTCCTTGCCCTTAACCAGACATTGGGGAATAATAAGTTTACGATCAAAAAATTGGGTCTCAAAATCCTGCAGCGCATCGGCATTGATATCTCCCAGGGCATGACACTCGCCCAAAGAAATACCGGCTGAATTCTTCTTAAGCAAGGCCAGGACAACACGATCAAAACCAATGCACGCAAACAAACCTTCCGCCAAAAGGCTGTAAATATCCTTTAATTCGAAAGGTCCCATCAAGATTCCCATAATTTCCTTAACAAAATCATCCGTAGTTTTCCCTTCGGCTGATTCCGGCATGTCAAGTTTTCCCGAGATCTCACCCGCTTCCGCCGCGGCCTGTTCCGCCTCTTTCTTCCGGAAAGCCAACAACCTTGTCACATCCCTTTCCAGAACATCAAGCAATTCTTTGATCTTAAGCTTGCCAAGACCATAACGAATGGCCTTGGACATCACGACCGCTTCATCCAGACTGTCTTTAAGCAATTCAATGGCTTCGGCCAGATCAACTCCAAACACCTCAGCATATTCGTCAATAAGAGGCTCAATATCATGCCCGACACATACATCATCAACCATAGTATTTGTGAAATCGGCAATACTTTTGAGATAGCCCATTTCATCGTGTGGGGTCAAAGGTTTAAGCGGACAAAACTCCATGGAAGCGACTACTTTTTCGGACATATTCCAGAACCGGGCGACTTCTACCCCGATTTGTCTCAGATCAAGACCATCAAATACCTCCCAGGCAGCCTCTTCCTCAGTCGAGCCCGACTCGATCTTTTGTTCTAATTCACGATACAGATCCGGAAGATATAAACAGACAACGATTTTACCAAGATTATGCAAAAGAGAGCAGATAAAGGCCTCTTCGGGCAAGATGCCCAACTTTTTCTTTTCCGCCAGACTTCTGGCCTGAATTCCACTTAAAAAAGAACGGGTTATCAGTTTACTGACGCCCTCCTTCTCGACCCCGGACTTAACAAAGTCTTCAAATATAGCAACAGCCGTTGCCATATTACGGACCGCATCAAATCCCAAAATGGTAACCGCCCGCGAGATTGAGCTGACCTGATGCCCAAGGCCGTAATAGGCAGAATTTACAACCTGCAGAACTTTATTAGTCAGCGAATAATCCTTCAGAATCACATCAGCTAGTTCGTTCGCCCCGGCCTTGTTATCATAAGCTAAAGAGATAAGTTCCTGGACATGGGGTGACATGGCCGGCAATTCGCTCATATTTATTTTCGCAAATATATTCGCCAGATTACCGGAATTATGATCAGAATAATTTTCTTGAATTGAATCATTCATGCCCAACCAACACCCCCAAAATATTACACCCACAACAAACGCATTTTGCCTATCAACTTCGAACCGGTCAATAATACGTTGATATTTCTTTAAATATTGCATCAGATCCCCGGTCTAAAATCAACATAAATATCGATAGAACCTAATTCTGCGGAATTTTCTCCGCCATACATAATGATTGATGCCCATGGTTAAATTTGTTATTGGACAATAAAAATTTACAATTTCCAAAAACATCTATTTGAAAAAGAAGTTTTTCATGTAAAATGATCTCAAGTATTAATATATTGATATGTTCTCTTATCCCAGAAACATAGCGGGTAAACACTTAATCAAATTAGCTGATTCGCTTAAATATGCATACGAAGAGACTTATTTGCACTGCGACTTAGCAAAATATGGAGCAATAATATGGATGAATGGATGTTGACACTCCACGACAGGGTTATCAAACGATTTACCATCAATGAAGGTGAAAGTCTTTCGATCGGACGAGGCAAAAGCGCCAATGTCATGGTCGACAACAGCGCTATTTCAAGAGAACACTCATGCCTTGAGCTCAAAGGAGGGAATTATTTCATCTCCGATCTATACAGCTTGAACGGCACAAAGGTTAACGGAGAAAAAATCGAATCATCCGTGCCCATCACCAAAACCGACTTAATTGAAATAGGAAAATTTCGTCTACAACCAGCCGATTCTGAAGCCCAGGACACAGTTGGCTCTTTCTCCGCCGCAATGGACATGAACGATGCCACAATTTTCGTTGGGTCAAAAGCTAAAACAGGAGCACCAGCCACCGGAGAATCTCCTAAAAAAGCCGAACATATGCTGGTCGTCATCAGCGGCACGGCGTCCCCCGGCGAACTAGTCCTGGACGGTAAAGACAGTATCAAAATAGGCAAAAGCAGTTCATGTGACATGGTCATGTCAGGCTGGTTTGTTGCCGATACCCAATGTTATATTATAAAAAAAGACCGTGACTATCTTCTTATCCCGCAATCAGGCTGGAAAAAAATCATGCTTAACGGTGCTAAAATCAATGATGAACAGACCTTACTAAAAGGTGATATTATCGAGATAAGCGGAACAAGAATCAGATTTGATTAAATCTGCCTGCAAGATTTATAAATATCGGGCGTAACCGGGTCGGCTGTAAAAGTATATCACTTTCACCAATCGGACTTTTCCCCTCCGGGAATATTTATATATGATGCCCAAAAACCTCATTGATAATTTTTTCTCTCGATTGAGAAAAGTCACTTCTCGCTTTATCCCTGATTTAATCAGCAACATACCCGGGAAGACCGAAAAGCTTGGGGAAAATTCATTACCAGACATAACTGCCAGTGTCGGCTGGCGTCCCGGCGATATCATTATGGATCGCTATCGGATCGAGAAAATAATGTCCGGTTCCATGGGCCACGTCTTCATCTCCGAGCATTTAGGTTGGGGCGTTAAAATAGCAATCAAATCTCCCCGGCCTGAAGTTCTGGCCGACCAAGAAGGAATGAAACGCATCCTGACGGAAGCGGATGCCTGGATCAGAATGGGGATGCACCCCAATATTGCAACCTGTTATTACGTCCTCACCGTTGAAAAAATCCCGCATATATTCATAGAATACGTCGATGGCGGCAGTCTGGCTGAATGGATCCTAAGCGGTCGCTGCAAAGATCTGCGAACCGCTCTTTCCCTGGCTGTCCAGTTTTGCCATGGCATGGAGTACACCCACTCAAAAGGAATAATTCATCGTGATATAAAACCGCAAAACGTTCTGATCACCAAAAATGCCCTGTTAAAAATCACTGATTTTGGAATCCTGCTTAACCGAAAGGAACTTGAGGGCAAAAAAGAAACTTCCGAAAACCCATTTCCTGAAAATGCGGCAGATCGAGAATCAACCATCGGCTTTAGGGGAACCCCCAATTACGCATCTCCGGAACAGTTAAGGGACTCTCACCTGATAGACCAGCGTAGTGACATATTTTCATTCGGCCTTTGTCTTTGGCTGATGCTCTGCGGCAGAAAACCATTTACCAGAAATGATATTGAAACAGATATCCCTAATCCCTTGCCGATCGATCCCAAAATCAATTTTCCTCCGGCCCTGGAAGAACTGTTAAAAAAATGCGTAGCCTACCACCCAGATGACAGATTTGAAAACTTTATCGAATTACGTAGTGTTCTAAACAACTTATATACAGAGATTTTCAAAGTTCCCTGCCCTTACGCGGAACTTACCGATATAGATCTCCGGGCAGACAGCCTGAACAACCACGCTGTTTCGCTTTTTGAACTCGGCCAGGAAGAAGAAGCGATAAAAAGTCTAAAACAGACCCTGGAAATCAACGATGTTTTACCCGAAGCCATTTTCAACGAGATTCTTCTCAAATGGCGAAAAGGGAGTGTCTCTCCAACCAGAATTCTACGACAAATTGAAGCCGTAAAAAAACGCCTTCCACAGATGTCGATGCTCGACGAGTTAGCAACCGAGGTCAAAAATGACATGCGCCGGGAGGCATCCAGGGACCACACAAAAAGAGTAAACTTCCCGGAATTGAAACTATGCATCCCGCCAAGTTCGCTTGATGTGTTCAGAGAAGGACAGTTGCATCACTCAATCCGCCGCAGCATCTTGAACCATTTCACCAGCAAACGGCCGGTTGAGTGCCAAAATGTTCTTCTTACCTCATGGACAAACAACGGATTTAGAAAAGATAAGATTTTCACCAAAGCTTATGAATGGTTGCTGACTTCCGGCACCAAAACGAAAGTAGTCGGCGGCCAAAGGCTTAAAATCCTCAAAGGATATAATTGTCCGGCAACCTGCCTGGCCTATATCCCTGGAACTCACAAAATCGTCTCTGCCGGTTCCGATGGCCGGGTAATCATCAGAGACTTTGGTGCCCAAAAAAAAATCAGCGTCATCGAGAAAAAAGGCCGCCCGATCCGATCACTGGCCGTCAGTCCAACCGGAAAACACCTGGCGATTGGCACTGATGATGGAACAATAACCGTTTGGGAAACAAAATCAGGCCGGAGTTTTTCGACAATTTCTCAGAAAGGACCGGTTTGGTCTCTTGCCTTCAGTCCTGATGGCAAAAATATAGCCTCAGGCGGCGCCCATGGGGTCTTAAAGATGCACAGTCTGGTAAAAAACATGGAACCCCTTGAACGAAGCCAGGGAAAAGGAACCTTAAGATCTCTGACTTTTTTTGACAATGGAATGGACCTGATCAGCGGCAGCGAAGAAGGAAATCTTTATTTCTGGGAAGCCGACAGCCAGGAATGCATCAAAATTATTGATGGCCATTCTCTGCCGGTTGTGGCGTTATCTTCCGGCGGCAGCGGCAAAAAATTTATTTCAGCCGGAGCCGACGGCTTTCTTAAAGTCTGGGAAAGACATACAGGTCGACTGCTCAAATCCATCAAATCCCATGAAGAAGCTATTACCTCGGCGTGTTTGTTACCTGATCTGCAGAACATAGTTTCCGGCTGTGAAGATGATATCATAAAAATTTGGGACAGTGAAACAGGGGAGTGCCGGCTGATATTTGACGGCAGAGGCGATGGCATATGCAGCCTGGCCCATGGCCCTAAACCACATATTTTCCTGGCAGGTCGTCAGGATGGCGCAATTTTACTGGTTATGGTTATATATGAATTAAACTTTAATAATTTCTAAACCCGCGTCTCATTAAGACCGATTTTTCTTATAAAGAAAAAATTATGCTTCCCAAAAAAACCAGAAAGAGTCAAATATTATAAAATTGTCTGCAAAACACATCACCATGGCCTATTTTCATGATAAATTTTTTCAGAAGATTATTTCGCCCTCCGGCAAGAAAATTGAACTCTTATGGCTTGACCGACACCGGTCTGGTCAGAAGTAATAATCAGGACAGCTTCGGCATTATCCTTGCCCATAATATATTTTTAGTTGCCGACGGTATGGGCGGACATAATGCCGGTGAAATTGCCAGCCAGATAACGATCAAAAACCTGATAAGTTTTTTTAACAACAAAAAAGTCAGTAAGATGAGAGGCAATCCCGCAGAAACCAGACATTCCTTCTGCAACTCCTTCAATCAGACCAACAAGATGGTAATAAAAATGGCCACGGAAAATGATTCCATGCACGGCATGGGATGCACCCTGGTGGCATGCATGATTGACAACAACACCTTGCATACCTGTCATGTCGGCGATGCTCGTTGTTACTTGATAACAAAAAATGAAATATTCCAGATAACCAACGACCACACATCCCTGGCCCAAGTAAGTGAAGAACTACGAAAAAACAGCGCATTTGCCTCCCTGCCGCCCCGCCATGTTGTAACCAGGGTCATTGGCTATCCGTTCCCGGAAGACCCGGAATATCACTCTATGGATATAGACTCTGGCGACAGAATACTTCTTTGTTCCGATGGATTATGGTCAATGGTAGACGATCAGCAAATCCATAAAACCATTCAGAGTGCCGAATCACCAAAAGAGGCTTGCGAGTCACTTATAAAACAGGCAAATGAAGCAGGCGGTAACGACAACATAACCGCGCTGGTAGTTTTCTGCTAGATGCCAAGCAAACAGCTAAAACAAATCAATGGGATAAAAAATCGTAATTTAAACAAGGCAACACTCTAATCTCGACAAAATATGAATCAAAATTTGACTTTTACAATTTTACCTGTTTTAATTATTGACGTTTTTTCCATTATTGAGATCTTGAAAGAAGAGAAATGTTTATAATTAGTAAACTTCACATATGAATCAAAAACTTCATATCATAGTTACCAGTGAAGAAGGTAACGCAAATTGCTTTGTACTTTCCAAGGCATGGATGAAATCAATATTGATCATCGTGTCTCTTATTTTTATTGTTTCAACTATTGCCGGCATAAAATATTCCATAGAAAATTTCGACCTCAAATCCCGCTTGGTCAACATCGAAGAAAACCTGTCCTCAACCACTTCTCAAAAAGAAAAACTCAGGACCCAGGTTTTAACCCTGGAAGAAGAGAAAAAAGCCCAGCTCAATGGAGCGTATGGTGAACTTAACCACCGCAGCCAAATGATCGATACAATCCTCGACACCCTCGAAATCGTGCCACCTCAGCCGACAGATAGTCAGGAAAACAGCGGTGGTCCCTTTGAAAGCTTATCAGACGAAACTTACGAAGACCTAATCTTCAAAGTTGACCGCAACCTTGATACAATCAAACCCATTCCACTTGGATATCCTGTGTTTGGGCGAATTTCATCAAAATATGGTCGCCGGATCGACCCATTAAACCAGAAATCAGCCTTCCATTCAGGACTGGATCTCGTCTCCCAGATTGGCACCGAGGTAAGGTGTACCGCTGCTGGCGTAGTAACAGATCGAGGCTACAACAACACTTATGGCTGGTATGTAAAAATTGATCATGGCAAATCATTTGAGACTATCTATGCGCACAACAAAAAATTACTAGTCAAAAAAGGCGATCTGGTAGAGCGGGGTCAAGTAATAAGTCTGGTAGGCAATACAGGCAGAAGTACTGGTCCTCACCTCCACTATGAAATCAGATACAAAGCAAAATCAATTAACCCGATCAAATTCATGAAAATCGCCAGATATCTATCTCTTGATAATGGTTAACCATTCCAACTCCACCTCGACACTCTTGGGAAATATGAGCATATTTAAAAAGAAAGAAAATACCGAGACCCTTGCTGCAGATAATTCTGCAATTTCCAGTATTATTGGCAAAGGAATGACCATCATCGGCGACATTTCCTTTGAAGGCAAGATCAGAGTTGACGGGAATATCGAAGGAAATGTTGTAGGAGAATATCTTATCGTAAGCGATACCGGTAACATCGCCGGAGATATTGAGTCATCAGTGGTTGTTTGCCACGGTCAGGTTGACGGCAACATGAAAGTCAAAAAATTACACCTGAAAAAAGGCGGTATTCTAAACGGACGACTTGAGACAACCGACCTCTCTGTAGAGTCCGGTGGAATCCTTAATGGAGAAATCCGGGCCAGCCAACAAGGACTGCAATTAATCCAAGGGAGTTCAACTCCACCTCTTCCTGCCCCCAAGGAAGCGACGCCAAAGGTTAAATCACTGTTAGACAAATAATCTGTACAATACAGTTACGACCTCAACTTTACGATTTATCTTGTCTATCTTTAAATAATTTTGTCATGCCAAGATTGGATCAGATTTAAGGCTTGGATATTTTAAACCTGCCAATTTCAAACCTGAAAAATATTACAAACTAATCCCTCTGGAATTAATTAAATCGTTAATTCCTCGCTCAGAAGGTTAGAGTCTGGCATTGAACCCTTTAGAAATCGTCAGCAAAACACCTAAAAACAACTGTGGAAAATGTGGTTATCTCACATGCCTGGCCTTTGCCGCAGCTGTCACTAAAACAGGGGTATCACCAGGGAAATGCCCTTTCCTTGACCTGACCGATCTTAATCTCACTATTCCAGAGGCCCATAATCTTGAAGATATACCTCGCCAAAAAAATCTACAGTTAATCGAATACCTGAAGAGCAAGGTCGCAGTCATTGATTTTTCCGCTATCGCCTCTCCTTTGGGCGCACAAGATGACATACAAAACAAGGATGCTCTCATCTTCCAATATCTTGCACAAAATGTTTATCTGAGCAAGACAGACATCCTGATCGACAACAAGATCCCGGAAGATCCCCGAGACCAGATTCTCTTATATAATTATGTCCATTCAAGGGGCAACAATAATCCAGGACAAGAATGGATCGGACTTGAGAGTCTGCCCAACACCATCTCGAAAGTAAAGACCCTGGCCATCTATGCCGAAGAACCAATCTCCAGATATTTTTCCAATCTGAACCTTGAGCAAATTATCAAAATTTGCACATCACTAAATGCGATAGAAGCCACTCATGAAAACAACGCCTCGGCCGGAATGATCTTCCCCGTTCTGCCAAAGGTCCCTCTATATCTACTTTACTGGGAAGCGGAACCAAACGAAGGTTTTGCCTCTAAAACTAAGATCCTGTTCAGAGATAATGTGCTAAACTACCTTGATTTAGAAACCCTGGTATTTACCGCCGAAAGACTAGCCGAGCGCATAATTTCATTAGCCGGATAATTTTTTCTCTCACCTATGACTATGAATAACAAATCAAGCATACCTCTGGCTGAAAGAATGAGGCCGAAGTCAATTGACAAATTCGTCGGTCAGGAACATCTTTTAGGTGAAGGAAAGCTACTAAATCGCCTGATGAACGAACATCACATCCCATCCCTGATTTTCTGGGGTCCTCCTGGGACCGGCAAGACAACCCTGGCCCGCATCCTGGCCGAAAATGCCAAAGCGGAGTTTGTGTTTTTCTCGGCCGTACTCTCGGGGGTGAAAGAGGTAAGAAAAATCGTGGCCACTGCTGAAGAGCTTCGAAAGAAAAAAAATCTCGACACCATCCTTTTCGTGGACGAGATTCACCGGTTTAACCGAAGCCAACAAGACAGTTTCCTGCCCCACGTGGAAAGCGGACTTCTGACCCTGATCGGAGCCACCACCGAAAACCCGTCCTTCCAAGTAATTGCCCCGCTCCTCTCCAGGTGTCGAGTCCTGGTTTTAAATCCTCTTACCTCTGACAACTTGAAACAAATATTAATCAGTACCTTGCACGATCAGGAAAACGGCTTCCAGAAACTGGACATCCAGATCGAAAAAACAGCCTTAGACCATCTGGCCGACACTTCAGACGGTGATGCTCGCAGCGCCTTGAACAGTCTTGAAATCGCAGTATCATTAACCCCAACCAATAAAGACGGGAAAATCATCATCGAACTGCAAAACATCGAAGAGGCGATCCAGCGAAAAAGTCTGCGCTACGATGCATACGGGGAGGAACATTACAATCTGATCTCCGCTCTGCACAAAAGTCTGCGGGACAGCGATCCCGACGGTTCACTTTACTGGCTGACCAGAATGCTGATGGCCGGGGAAGACCCCCTTTACCTTGCGCGTCGTCTTATCCGTTTCGCCTCCGAGGACATAGGTAACGCAGATCCCCAAGCCTTGGGATTAACAATAAGCGCCCGAGAAAGTTATCATACTCTTGGATCACCGGAAGGAGAACTAGCCCTGGCCCAAGCTGTAATCTACCTGGCCACTGCCCCTAAAAGCAATGCGACATACGTTGCTTACTCAGATGCCAAAAAGCTAATCAATAATACAGGCACCCTGCCGGTCCCCAAACACTTACGAAACGCTCCGACCAATCTGATGAAAAAACTGGACTACGGCAAGGGTTACAAATATGCTCATGACCAGCCGGATGCTGTGGTAATGCAGGATCATCTTCCACCAGAACTAAAGGGTAAAAAATTCTATCACCCGACCAATCGTGGACATGAAGCCATCATAAAAGACCGGTTAAACAAATGGCACAAAATCCTTGCCGAACGAAAGTCGTTATTGCCTAGAAGTAAACAAAATGATAAATAGCATTATCTCTTTATATAGCATTACTAGTCCTAAAGGTTAACCTCAGCTAAAAGAATCACTTCACAGCCATCAGGAGTAAATTAACATGCAAAGAGCCACCTACCTTTTGATATTTGCAATCATCAGCTCAATCTTTCCTTTTTCAGGCAAAGCAACAGCTGCCACAAGCGATCAGGAATTCATGGTCTTTTACTCAAATGACGTCCTCGGCGAGATCGAGCCCTGCGGTTGAAAAACTAATCAATTGGGCGGTCTGTCCAAAAAAGGCTATCAAATTAAAAAATTACGCGATGAACATCAGCTACCGCACCTCACGGTCGACGGAGGCGGTCTTTTATTTAAAGATACGAATCTGCTACCCTCTAGAGTCGAGCAGGCGCAAATAACCGCTGAAGGCATAGTTCAAGCCTATAACATAATGGGTTACGACGCAGTAGGAATTGCCCGCCAGGACTTGGCAAACGGCCTGGATTTTTTTAAAAATATTGTGGAACAATCCAAGTTTACCTGGCTAAGCGCTAACATCGTGAGCAAATTGACGGGCAAACCTGTTTTCACCCCATCAATATCACGGAGAATCGGCGAGATAAACACGGCAATCATCGGCCTAACTGATGACCGCCAACCATCCGCCATTACTCCTGACGCAAACATGACGATAGAACCATGGCAAAACATTCTGCCAACTCTGGTCCATAATCTATCGAGGGAAAGTGATTTTATCGTGTTACTCTCAAGCCTTACCCTCAAACAAAATATTGAAATTGCGAATAAATTCCCGGCAATCAATCTAATCATTACCTCTGAACCAAACAACTCGGCAATGAAACCCCGCCTCGAAAACAACACCCTATTATGCAGCAGTGCCAAACAAGGAAAATATTTTGGCTGGTTGCAAATCAAATGGGGTACCTCTGGAAAATGGGAACACGCTTCATCTGAGCTTATGGTTGAAAAGAAAAATTCCCTGGATCGGATAAACTGGCAGTTAAAGAGACTGGAGAAAAACCAAACTCCAAAGGAAGATGACCGCTACCAGGGTTTCATTAAAATGGCGGAGGAAGTATCAAAAGAAATCAGCATGTTGGAGAAAATGGCAGAGTTAGAGAAACCACAAGGAAAGACATTATCCACCTATAAAAACCAATATTTTCCGATGCAGATTTCATCCCCTGATCACGAGGAGGTACTTAAGATAGTCCATGAAACGAAAAGGAAAATAAATCTGGCCGGTAAAGCATCAAGCCAGAAAGCAGATACGTCCGTTAACAAAAATATCTTACCGGAAGATTTCGCTTACGTCGGTTGGCTGAAATGTTCTACTTGTCACGCCAATCAGGCCAAAGGTTGGCAAGACAGCCGACATGCCGGGGCCTATATGACTCTGGTCAGGAAAGGGCAGCAGTTTGACCGCTCATGTATAGCCTGTCATGTCACAGGGATCGAAACCGGCGCTGAAAGCTTTGCCCTCGCACTACCTCCGACGTTACAACAAGTCGGTTGCGAAACCTGCCATGGTCCAGGGAAAAAACACTCAGGAAACCCAAAGGAATTCAACATGGCAAGTCCAAATGAATCAATTTGTCTGAGATGTCACCAGCAAGAGCACGACGATTCTTTTGACTTTGCACAAGACCTTGAAAAATTAAGGTGTACCCACTAATCAGAAGTGTCAGACTAGACTGATTCAGATAGATATATTTTAGCAAACAAAAAAAGGGGCCGGTGGAAGAAATCCACCGGCCCCTTTTTAATTTCACAAAAACTAAACTAAATTAACAACCGAAAGCGCTCTGTAACGGTGGGATAGTCTGTTTCTTACGGCTCATCATACCGTCAATCCAGACAGTCGGACCATCAATTTTAACCTTAAAAGCTTTCTCAACAAAAGAGACATCATCGCTGATTACCATCAGGTCGGTGCCTTCTTTCATGATATCGGTCAGCATCAGAAGGATGGTATGACGACCACCCTCTTCCTTAACTTCTTTCAAGGTCTTGTAAAGATCATCTCTCATATCGTCAATCAGTGAGAGATCAACCATTTCGAGCTGACCGCAACCAACTTTTTTGCCTTTCATGTCAAAATCTTTATAGTCACGGAAAATCAAGTCTCGGGCTGGAACGCCGGCAACGGCTGATTTTGCTTTGAACATTTCCATGGCCAACGCTGCCATGTCAGAAATACCGGCTATTTTAGCCAGACCATCACAGGCTTTTTTATCGGCCTCAGTGGTTGTTGGAGATTTGAACAGAACAGTATCACTCAATATAGCGGCAAGCATGATTCCAGCAACATTCTTCGTGATCTTCACATTATTGATCTCAAAAAGCTGCTTCAAAACAGTACCGGTACAACCAACCGGCTGCGCATTAAAAAGAATCGGGTTGTTGGTGGTGATATCACCGATTTTATGATGATCGATAATCTCAATAATTTCTGCCTTATCCAGATTATCTGGCGCCTGAGAAATATCACTATGATCAACAAGAATCAGTTTTTTACCGGCACCATCAGTCATAATCACTGGAGCGGCAAAACCAAACTTCTCAAGAACCAAAGTAGTTTCAGGGTTAAGCTCTCCCTGCATCGCAGGTACAGCATCAACCCCCATTGCCTTCTTCAACTCGGCGTAAGCAATGGCTGAAGTAACTGAATCAGTATCAGGACTTTTGTGTCCCACAACATAAACAGACATAGTTAATACCCTCCTTAAAATTTGACTAAAAAATCACTCTATACAATAAAGCTGAGTTGAGTCGCTTGTCGACTCAAACGAAACTTATGCCCTTGCGGTATAAAGCTGAGTTGAGTCGCTTGTCGACTCAAACGAAACTTATGCCCTTGCGGTACAAAGCTGAGTTGAGTCGTTTGTCGGCTCAAACGAAACTTATACCCTTACGTGGCACCTCTCAGGAAATACCCCTTGAGATACCATTATGGAAAAAACTCATCTTAACCCGGCAAAGCCAGACTACTTTTATTCCCTTGTTGAGAGATATGTTTAGATTATGCCCTTTGAGTATCCAAACTCGTGGGCATCATAAAAAACTAAGTTCCAATGATTAAGACAACGAATCTAATTATCTTGGAACAAGAAATAAAAGAAATCTAAAAGGGTGAAATAATAGTGTCATTAATTAACAGAGTCAAGAGGAAAACAACAGAAGAATAGAGCGTAATCGTAAAATCAGCAGGATAATTAACGAAGATCTGAAAAATACTTTTCTCGGATCGAAGAGTAAATAGATTTTCACTAAACACTCACTTCCCGAGATTTCATAAATTAACTGGATAATAAAAGTTTATCCCTTGTGTCCATAATCTGGAAATTGCAGAAAAACAAATTTCCACTACGGATATTTTTCCTATAGACTAAATAATGACAAGATTAAAACCACGACAAAATAAAAAATCGTCGACAAGCATGCGAGGGAGAAAATGTCCGAATCATTAAATAACGGCAACCGCCTCAAAGTTTTGATTGCTGAAGATAATGCGGTGGTAAGAAAAGGATTGTTCAATTTTCTCCAAAAATGGGGTTACGAACCCATAGAGGCAGAAAATGGCGAAGAAGCCTTGATCATCATTGACCGTGACCCGGAAATAAGATTGGCCATCCTTGATTGGAACCTCCCAAAATTAAACGGTATGCAGGTCTGTCATAGCATTCGTGAACTCCAGAGTAATAAATACATCTATATAATCATGTTCAGTTCGCGCAAATCACCGGAAGAACAAATCGCCGCCTTAACCAATGGAGCTGATGACTATCTGGTAAAACCAAGTAAGCCTTCGTTATTAAGAGCGCGTCTTATTGCAGGGCACCGAATAGTTATGGCCATGAAAAGGGAATTATCACCTGCAACTGACGCCAGCCCCAATGCAAAAAACATTCAATAATTCAGATCAAATAGCAATATATCAGATATCCGAGCGATCGGCATGATATCGGCAGGTGTTTTCATGAGGGATAAAGACTGAAGACGAACTATTAAACAGTGGGGCAGCCGTATTCATTAAAAAACCGGTCGAGCAACGGAAGTTAATATGAAAAAATACGGAGATAAAAAATAAAAACCCCCACGATCTTTAGGCCGTGGGGGTTTTTATTCTAAATGCGGATAAATTATTAAGCAACCAAACGCTGGTCTTCTTTTATTTTCCTAATATCACAAGCTTTTTCAAAAGCATTTTTCTTACCGTGCTTTTTAATTGAAACAGATGTTTTACCTTGTTTACCGGAAGGATTAACCCAACTTACTTCATAGCGATTCAGTTTATCATTGAGCCTGACGCCAACCACCCCGGTCTTGGTGTTGCTAACGGTAACGATATGCCGGTCAGTTCTTTTCTTGCCCAACTTGATCTCCGTCTCATCGCGCCAAGCAAGGGCTGCTAACAGACTGGAATAACGTCCACCGCATTTACGATCAGAAAAGAATTTGGAATGGGTCTTTCCGAAATACCTCACTCGCACATACCAACCATGAGTACGTTTTGATTCCTGATCAATACGAGCGATATCCTTGTGTTTTTCTAATAAGATTTTTTTTGACATGATTTTTGCTCCATACAACTTTAAAATACCTGATAAGAATATATTATGTGGACAAATGCTGTTACTTAAGCTTAATACAACGATTTCAAATTACTCAAGAAAAAATTACTCTCAACGAAAATAAATTTACGATGTTAGAAAAGAACTCCTCGATAAATAATTGAACAATAAAATAAAGCCCAGAACAGGCTAGCCTTTTTGGCTAGTTGCTATCAATTACTATAACACATTATTACTGATAAATCAAAATAGTTTCCGTTTAAACCTAACTTTTCAATTTACTTTGACTTTGAGACAACAGAATCCCAATCAAATCAAGGTTTAAAGAAAACATCATTATTAATAGCCCTGCTAAATTCCTGACCAAATCTCTTCACCTGGACTAAATAATGCCTAAAACAAATGCCAATTTAACTAGATTAATTGAAATCATAAAAAAACTCCGTGGTTCAGATGGATGCCCCTGGGACCAAAAACAAACGATCGAATCCTTCAAACCATATTTGCTCGAAGAGACCCATGAACTTATTGAAGCCATTGACTTAAATGATATCCAAAATATTAAAGAGGAAATGGGCGACCTGTTTTTCCAGATATTATTCCTGGGTAATCTTTACGCTGAAAAAGGCGACTTCACAGTAGCCGATGCCCTTGAAAGTATCTCCGTCAAGATGGTCCGTCGCCATCCCCATGTTTTTAGCGACAAAAAGTTCAACTCCGAAGCTGAAATGCGGCAAAACTGGAACAAGATAAAAGAAGAGGAAAACGAGGGCAAAAAACAGAAACCGTCATTCTCTTTTCCGAAAACGCTGCCTGCGCTACAAAGGGCTCAGCGCGTTTCCGAACGTATTGCCCAAACAGGTTTTGAATGGCCAAACCTGGAGAAGGCAATCGAAAAACTAGACGAAGAAATAACCGAACTTAAAACAGCATTAAACAATGGGATAAATGAGGAAATCAATGAGGAACTTGGGGATGTATTGTTGACCCTTGTAAATATTGGCCGCTTATCCGGCATAAACAATGAAGAATCCTTACAGACCGCGACTGACAAATTCACGACCCGCTTCTCAAACCTTGAAAAACAATCAGAAAAATCAGGCAAATCAATACAGGAAACCGACATTACAGAACTGCTTGAAATGTGGAAAAATACTAAACTATAATTTCAAAAAACTCCTAGCCCGATCCATGACTATATTCTGCTGAAATCGAGACGGAACTTCAGCAAAATAAATTGACAGTCCACAGCTACTATGTTATCTGATGTGTTTATTTTTTTGGCCTTTACCAACGGGGTAAAGTGCTAAACAGGCGATCTTTTCCAGGGACCGGCAATAATATATTACAGGTATCCTAAAAGAAGCCATGATACAACCTTCTTGCTCTCTGTCCGAGATTCAAGAATGAGGGCCATTAAGTCCACAAGGAGGAAATAATGCGTAGATACGAAACCATTTCTATCATCCATCCCAATTCCGGGGATGAGATCATCAACGAGATTGTCGCCAAGACAACAGGAATCATTGAGAACTTTGGCGGTTCCATCGTCAAAATTGACAAATGGGGCCTGAAAAAACTCGCCTACCAGATCAATAAAGAAGAACAAGGCTATTACGTACTGATCGAATATGCCGGTCAGCCCGAGGCAGTCGATGAGCTTGAAAGAATATTCAGAATTGATGACCGTGTTCTTAAATATATGACCGTCAAAACTCAGGAAGTATTTATCCCTGCCGAACCTGGCGTTGAGACTGAGACCGCAAAATCAACCTCTCCGATAGGGGAAGAAGATGAAGATTTGGCAGAAGACGAAGACCTTGATGATGAAGATGAATAAAAACAATATTCATCTATTCCTTATTGGTACAATTTGACGCCCCATTGACTATGCGAAAATTTGAACGGAGATATAAAAATGGCATTTAAAAGAAAAACCACCCAACCTGTCAGAAAAAGAAAAGCTTTCACCCGCAAAAAAGTTTGTCGGTTTTGCACTGACACAGAACTTGTAATTGACTATAAAGAAGTTAGAACCCTGCGTAATTTCCTGACCGAGCGGAGCAAAATAATCCCCAGACGTATTTACGGCAACTGCGCCAAACATCAGCGTCAGATGACCGAGGCTATTAAAAGAGCCCGCCAGATTGCCCTGCTGCCTTATACCGGCAATCCAAATATCTAAGGGAAGAATTATTACTTTGCCGAGGAATTTATGATTTACCGGCAAGACAGCCTCCGACTTGAAGCGGTTGCGATTACCGCATTGATTTTATTTTTACCGGCGGTCAATCTTGGAATGGTATGGCTACAGTTTTTTGTTCCGTTGCCAGCCTTCTATTATTTATCGCGATACGGGTTCAGAAATGGATCCAACATCATTGCCGCCGCCGTTTTTGTTGCGGGGGCCATTACAACTTTTTTGGGATCATTCCCGGGGCTCTTCCTTTCTATAGCGATGCTGCCCGCCGGTTTCGTTCTGGCAATGTCTCTCAAAAAAGAACTGACACCCGTCCAGACTGGGACAAATGTCACAATAACGTTGATGGCAGGTTGGTTTATATGGGCCATAATTTATGGTGCCATTGAAAACATCAATCCCTACCAGGAATTACTGGAAAGTCTTGATCAGGGATTGGTAGCAACCTTGGAGATGTACAGCAAAACCAAGAAACTGTCGCCAACTGAACTGGCGGAAATAGAGACAGCGTTCAAGGAACTAAGACTCCTTTTCCCTAAAATGTTTCCTGGTATGCTGCTAAGTACTCTCTTGAGTACGGCCTGTCTCAATATGATTATCGGCCAATGGCTGATGACAAGACAGGCCATCCCATCACCATGGCGCAGGTTCAGTGAATGGCGGTTACCCGAAAATCTGGTAATATTTGTGATTGCCAACGGGCTGTTTTTCATATTGCCGGTAAACGTTTTAAACATAGCTGGTCTCAATCTCGTTTTTATTCTTGGGACTCTCTATTTTTTCCAGGGCTTGGCCGTCCTTACCAGTTTACTGGCCAGATGGTTGGTGCCACAACCACTAAAAGCCTTGATTTATTTTATGATAATTATTCAGGCCTCAGGAGTCATCTTATTGGCAATAACCGGACTTATTGATGTCTGGGTTGATTTCAGAAAACCAAAGCCGAAAAAAGATCAGGACAATTATAGTTTATAAATTATTCAGGCCCTTTGAGTTATACATCTACCCGGAAAGGCAGATGTTATGAGTAGTTTTGATAGCCATCAGAAAAGGCATGAAACGGTAGAGGGTCTCATACCCTGAGGATACTGAACAGCGTACCCGAAGGATATTTTAAAAAAATTACCCCCCTCCGGGGGTACTAAAAAGAGTCCAGCCCTGCTGGATTAGGTGGAGGTAAAAAATGGAACTTATTCTTAAAAAAACCATCGACACTCTCGGTGAAGTTGGTGATGTTGTTAAAGTAAAGGACGGATTCGGTCGTAACTTTCTCATCCCTCACGGTAAGGCGGTAATGGCCAACAAAATGAATCTGGCAATCCTGGAACAGGAAAAATCTGCGATCGAGGCCAAGAAAGCTGAAATAAGATCAGCCTCTGAAGCCTTGGCCAAGAAAATATCCGGGATCACCGTAGTTATCGAACATCGGGCCGGAGAGGAAAACAAACTTTTCGGCTCTGTAACTTCTGCAGATATTGCGGCTAAAATGGCTGCTCTCGGAGTCGAAATCGACAAGAAGAAAATTCTTCTGGACGAACCGATCAAAACTCTCGGTGAAATCATGGTAAATGTAAAGGTAGGCTACCAGATGAACACCGAAGTAAAGGTGCAGATCGTTCCCTTGACCGAAACAAAGGCAGAATAGTCATTTTGTTCCCCTGCGGAAATCCGCAGGGGAACAAAATCATATATTTAGCAATACTTTTTTGCCGCACGTAGACCTGAGTCAATGGTCTACCGACCAGCAAATTCCAAAAAGATGCCGGTCAGTTAGTGTCTCCCCGACAGATTCGGGTTAACACTATTATCGATACATTATCCTCCGCTCCTGGTTTTTTATGGAATCCGCCAAACAATCCTCTTCTCACCACAGGCTTCCTCCGCAAAACCTTGACGCGGAACAATGTGTTCTAGGTTCTATTCTTTTACAATCTGGAGCCGTAGTCAGGGCGGTAGAATTATTAACTCCGGATGATTTTTACCGTGACAATCACAAAATAATCTTCGAGGCCATGATCAAGCTCTTTGACAAGGCCGAACCACAGGATCTGGTCACCATAACCAGTCTGCTGCAGGACCAGAACAAACTCAATGAGGCAGGAGGCCCGGCCTACATAGCTTCTCTGACTGATATTGTCCCGGTTGCCGCAAACATCTCCTATTACGCAAATATTGTCCGGTCAAAATCCATCCTGCGCCAACTGATATCAACCACCACTGATATTGCCAGTCGTTGTTACGAAGAACAGGATGACATCGACGGCCTGCTCGATGATACCGAACAAACCATCTTCGAAATATCCCGCTCAAAAAGCAAGCAAGCCTTTCATCCGATGAGTTCTATCGCCAGCGAGGCCTTCAAAACAATCGAAAAACTGTCGGAACGGAAAGAACTTATTACCGGAATCCCCACCGACTATCACGAATTCGACAAAATGACGGCCGGCTTACAACCATCTGATCTGATTATTCTGGCGGCCCGCCCCAGTATGGGCAAAACCGCCCTGGCCATGAATATCGCCCAGAACGCCGCCATGTTTCACAAGGTCCCGGTCGGCGTTTTCAGCCTGGAGATGTCAAAGGAACAATTGGGCATGAGAATGCTTTGCTCGGTGAGCCGGGTCAATTCCCAGAATATCCGGACCGGATTCATCAAGGAAACGGATTGGCCCAAACTGGCCAGGGCAACGGCAATGCTTCAGGACGCGCCGATCTACATCGACGATACACCGGCCATCTCGATTCTTGAGATGCGGGCCAAGGCCAGGCGACTTAAAACCGAGCATAATCTGGGACTGGTGGTCGTTGACTATCTGCAGCTCATGCGGGGCCGCACTTCAACCGAAAGACGCGAACAGGAGATCAGTGAAATCTCCCGCTCATTAAAGGCCATGGCCAAAGAATTAAAAATTCCGGTCATTGCCCTGTCCCAGTTAAACCGAAGTTTGGAAAGCCGACCAAACAAGCGGCCTCAACTTTCAGACCTGAGGGAATCAGGCGCCATTGAACAGGACGCCGATGTCATCTGCTTTATTTACCGGGACGAAGTTTACAATAAATCAGAAGACAATCCCAAACGCGGCATTGCCGAAATCATCATCGGTAAACAGCGAAACGGCCCAACTGGCTCAATTGATCTGGCCTTTATCGACTATATTACGACATTTGAAAATCTGAGTCAGCATGACTACGCCGACTCAATGCCATAAAAATACATCCTTTCAGGATCAAAAAATGACCTCCGAACCAGAAATAAAATATGATTTTAACGCCATAGAACAAAAATGGCGCGAAAGGTGGCTCTCCACACATGCCTTTAAGGCCAGCGAAGATCCCTCACGAAAAAAATATTACCAGCTGGAAATGTTCCCCTACCCTTCGGGCCGCATCCACATGGGCCATGTCCGCAACTATACCATCGGCGATGTGGTTGCCCGTTACAAAAGGATGAAGGGTTTCAATGTCCTGCATCCCATGGGCTGGGACGCCTTTGGCCTACCGGCGGAAAACGCCGCGATCAAAAACAATACCCACCCGGCAAAGTGGACCTACGAAAATATCGATTACATGAAAAAACAGTTGCAGCGCATGGGCTTTTCCTACGATTGGAACCGCGAGCTCGCCACCTGCAACCCTGATTATTACCGCTGGGAACAGTTGTTCTTTGTCAAATTATTCAAAAAGGGTCTGGTCTATCAAAAGAAGACCACAGTCAACTGGTGTGAGGACTGTCAGACTGTCCTGGCCAACGAACAGGTAATCGACGGACTTTGCTGGCGCTGTGACCACCAGGTCCAGCCCAGGGAAATGAACGGTTGGTTTTTTAAAATAACCGATTATGCCGAGGAACTGCTGGCGGAATGCGATAACCTGACCGGCTGGCCGGAAAAAGTTCTAACCATGCAACGCAACTGGATCGGCAAAAGCGTCGGGGCGGAAGTTGATTTCCCGGTGGAAGGGATGGATGACATCCTGCAGATCTTTACAACCAGACCAGATACCATCTTCGGCGCGACCTTCATGTCAATCGCCCCGGAGCACCCTTTAGTCGAGAAACTAAGCAAAGGTACGACCCACGAAAAGGAAGTAGCCGAGTTTGTTCTGCGCACCAAAAACTTGAAGCAGGGGAAAAAACCAGGGGAAGAACTTGAAAAAGAAGGGGTGTTTACCGGCCGCTATTGCATCAACCCGTTTAATGATGAGCGGATCCCGATCTACACGGCAAATTTCGTCCTGATGGAATACGGCACCGGCGCGGTAATGGCGGTGCCGGCCCATGACCAACGCGATTTCGAGTTTGCCCAAAAATACGGCATCCCAATAAAAATTGTGATTCAACCAGCCAACCGAACCCTGGAAATATCATCGTTAGAGGCCGCCTACTGCGAGAGCGGAGTTTTGACCGGCTCCGCCGAGTTTGACGGTCTGGATTCGGAAAAGGCCCAGGAAGCGATTATTAATCATGCCGCCCAAAAAGGCTTCGGCAAAGCCCGCACCACTTTCCGCCTGCGGGATTGGGGCATTTCGCGCCAGCGCTACTGGGGTGCACCAATCCCGATGATCAGTTGCCAAAAATGCGGGATGCAACCGGTTCCGGAAGAAGATTTACCAATCAGCCTGCCGACCGACGTCAAATTCGATAAAAGCGGCAAATCCCCGCTTCATACCTTAAAAAGTTTCTACCAGACAACCTGCCCGTCCTGTCAAGGCGAAGCCCGCCGCGAGACCGACACCATGGATACCTTTGTCGAGTCATCATGGTATTTCGCCCGTTACACCTGCCCGGATTTTACCGATGGGCCGCTGAAAAAAGAGGCCGTTGATTACTGGCTGTCCGTCGACCAATATATCGGCGGGGTCGAGCATGCTATTCTCCACCTCTTATACTCCCGCTTCTTCACCAAAATCATGCGGGATCTTGGATATCTTACCATTGATGAACCTTTCAAAAATCTCCTGACCCAGGGGATGGTGATCAAGGACGGCAGCAAGATGTCCAAATCCAAGGGCAATGTCGTCGACCCCAATGACCTGGTAGAAAAATACGGGGCTGACACCGTCAGGCTGTTCAGTCTTTTCGCCGCCCCACCCGAACGCGACCTGGAATGGAACGACCAGGGGGTGGAAGGGGCGTTTCGTTTTCTGAACCGGGTTTACCGTTTTATCGTGGCCAATTGCGATTCAACAAGTAAGGCTCGGACCGAGATTGATCCCGACCGCCTGAATAACGCCAGCCGGACCTTACATCGAAAAACTCATCAAACCATCCGCAAGGTGAGCGGTGATATTGAAGTAAATTTTCATTTCAATACCGCGATCAGCGCGGTTATGGAATTAACCAACACCATGTTTTCACTGACCGGCGAAGCCACAACCGAAAAGATAGATCAAACGGTGATCCGCGAAGCGGTTGACTCAGTCCTGCTCCTGCTTTACCCGATGGTTCCGCATTTCTGCGCCGAACTCTGGGAACAGACCGGGCACCTGGACAGTCTTGATCATACCGCCTGGCCGGGCTTTAATCCCGAAGCAGCCAAAGAAGATGAGCTGACCATCGTAATTCAGGTCAACGGCAAGGTAAGAGGCAGATTGCAGGTCGCCCCCGACATCAGCGAGGAAGACTTAAAACAACAGGCGCTGGCCGATGAAAAGATCCAAAAATTTATCGGTGAGACAAAAATCCGCAAGGTGATCGTGGTTAAAAACAAACTAGTCAACGTGGTTGCCAATTGAACCATAAGTTATTTTTCTTGTTAACCGGCCTCTGTTTGTTGCTGGTCTCCGGGTGCGGCTATCACAACCCATATGCCGCAGCGGCCGCCAAAAAACAGGCTCCGCAGACCATCCACCTGGCGATGTGGCATAACCAGACCAATGAACTTGGCCTGGAATCCCTGATCCATCAGGCCTTGAACGACTGGCTGCAACAATCAAAATCCTTCCGCCTGGTCGGGGCCGAAGATGGGGCCGAGTACCAGTTAAGCGGCAGAATAACCAATGTTGACTATCCCGGGGCTTCTTTTAGTTCTTTTGATCAGGCCAAAACCTTAAATGCAATCGTCAAGGTTGAGTATGAACTTAAAGATAAAACGGGCAAAAAAGTTTTGCCGCTAAACATTTTTGCCCGGGAGCACACTTATGATGTAGCGCCCGAAGCGGTCCGAACTCAGAGCAACAAGAAAAAGGCCCTGAACGCCATCGCCGACGAGATTGCCGAAACCATTTATATTAGTATTTTTCATACCTTCAGCCAGAAAAGTATTGAAGAATAAAAAATTATCATCTTTTTTTAGTGAAAAACTATCGGAGGAATTTAATGCCAACCCGTAAAGAACTTGCCAATGCCATCCGCGCCCTGAGTATGGACGCTGTCCAGAAAGCCAAATCAGGCCATCCCGGTGCTCCCTTGGGCATGGCCGATATCGCCGAAGTCCTGTGGAATGATTTCATGAAGCATAACCCGGCCCACCCCAAATGGCCCAACCGCGACCGTTTTGTCTTGTCCAACGGCCACGGTTCGATGCTGATTTATTCTCTGCTCCACCTGACCGGCTATGAGCTACCGATCGAAGAGATCAAAAACTTCCGGCAACTGCACTCCAAGACTCCGGGCCATCCCGAGTACGGATACACCCCGGGAGTGGAGACCACCACCGGCCCGCTGGGCCAGGGGCTTGCCAACGCGGTGGGCATGGCCATCGCCGAGAAGACTCTGGCCGGGCAGTTCAACCGGCCTGGTCATGAGATTATCGACCATCACACTTACGTCTTTTTAGGTGACGGCTGCATGATGGAAGGGATCTCCCACGAGGTATCATCTCTGGCCGGCACCCTGGGCCTGGGCAAACTGATCGCCCTTTATGACGATAACGGGATCTCGATTGACGGCGAAGTGGCAGGCTGGTTCACCGATAACACCCCGCAACGATTTAAGGCCTATGGTTGGCATGTGGTTGAAAATGTCGATGGCCACGATCCGGCGGCCATAAAAAAAGCCATTGCCGAGGCGCAACAAGTCACCGACAAACCGAGCCTGATCTGCTGCAAAACCATCATCGGCTGGGGTTCGCCCAACAAACAGGGTAAAGAGGATTGTCACGGTGCGCCGCTGGGTGATGACGAAATCGCCCTGGTCCGCAAAACCATCGGCTGGCCCCATGCCCCCTTTGTAATTCCAACTGAAATATACGCCGGCTGGGACGCCAGAGCGAAAGGCAAAAATCTGGAGTCGGCCTGGAATGATAAATTGGCCGCTTACCAAAAAGATCATCCGCAACTGGCGGCCGAACTTAAACGCCGATTAAACAACGACCTGCCGGCCAACTGGCCGACCAAGGCGGCCGAATATATTGAGGCGGTCAATGCCAAGGCTGAAAAAATCGCCAGCCGCAAGGCCTCGCAAAACTGTCTTAACGGCTACGGCCCGCTTCTGCCTGAACTGATCGGCGGCTCCGCCGATCTGGCCGGCTCCAACCTGACCATCTGGCATGGCAGCAAACCGATCAACCAGGACCCCAGTGGCAACTACATATATTTCGGAGTCCGGGAATTCGGGATGGCGGCAATCTGTAACGGAATCAATCTTTACGGCGGCTTCATGCCCTATTGCTCGACCTTCCTGATGTTTTCCGAATACGCCAGAAATGCCCTGCGGATGGCCGCCCTGATGAAGGTGCAAAACATATTCGTCTTCACCCACGATTCGATCGGGCTGGGCGAAGACGGCCCCACCCATCAGGCGGTGGAGCAGACCGCAACCATCCGGATGATTCCCAACATGAGTGTATGGCGACCATGCGACGCGGTCGAGTCAGCGGTCTCCTGGAAAATGGCGGTTGAAAGAAAAACCGGCCCGACCAGTCTGATGTTCTCCCGGCAGAACTTGGCCCATCAACCCCGTACTGCTCAACAGATCGCAAATATCGCCAAAGGCGGCTATATCCTGAAGGACTGTGCCGATACTCCGGAGGCGATCATCATCGCCACCGGCTCGGAAGTCACCTTGGCCCTTGATGCGGCGACCCAACTGCAGGCGCAAGGTACCAAGGTCCGGGTGGTCTCAATGCCGAGTACCGATCTCTTTGACCAGCAGGACGCGAAGTATCGCGAATCGGTGCTACCGGCCAAGGTTAAAGCCCTTGTTGCGGTTGAAGCCGGGGTCAGCGATTTCTGGCGAAAATATGTCGGCCTCGATGGTGATGTCGTGGGGATCGATGTCTTCGGCGAATCGGCCCCGGCCGAAGAGTTATTCAAATACTTTGGTTTTACGGTTGAAAATATCGTAGGCAAGGTAAAAGCTATTTTGTAATTATTTAGCCACGGAATCCACCGAATAACACGGAATATTTAAACAAATTTTTTCAAGAAGATACCGATCAATTCGACCAACCTCAAATTAATAATTTGGTTGGCCACGTTTGGATATTTTTACGAAATAATTTTTACTTTCCGTGTCTTTCCGTGGATTCCGTGGCAATTTTTATTATTCAGGAATCACATCTCCCCTGCCCGGCTACCCTCTATCTCATGCAAATCGGCTCACTTACCATCGAAAACCCTTTTGTCCTGGCTCCCTTGGCCGGCTATACCGACCTGGCCTTCCGTCTGCTCTGCCGGGAATATGGCGCCGGACTCTGTTATTCGGAGATGATCAGCGCCCACGGCCTGGTATATCAACAGCAGAACACTCTGGACATGATCAGGACCGACCCGACCGAAAGACCAGTAGCCATGCAGCTATTCGGCACCGAACCGGAAATCATGGGTCAGGCGGCGGCCATCCTTTCTAAGCAGCCAATCGACCTGATCGATATCAACATGGGCTGCCCGGTCAAAAAGGTGATCAAAAAGGGATCGGGTGCCGCCTTATTAAGAACCCCGATCATTGCCGAACGCATCATCAAGGAAGTAGTGAAAAACTCAAGGGTACCGGTAACCGTCAAAACCAGGACCGGCTGGAACCATCAGCAGATCATCGCCGAAGACTTCGCGAAGATGGTTGAAGAGGCCGGGGCCAGCGCCATTACCCTGCACGCCCGGACCTGGACCGATGGTTTTTCAGGTCAAGTTGACTGGGAAATGATCAAAAAGGTAAAAGAAAAAGTTGCGATCCCGGTCATCGGCAACGGCGATCTCCTCTGCCATGACGATGGATTGGCAATGCTCAAACAGACCGGCTGCGACGCAGTGATGATCGGCCGGGCCTCGCTCGGCGCGCCCTGGATCTTCTCGGCCAAGGTCAACCCGCTGCCGTCCATGCATTTCAGGCTAAAAGCCCTTTCCCGCCACCTGGAACTGATCGCCCAATTATTCCAGACTGATCGGATTCTCGCCAAGACCAAGAATCACGCCGGCAAATATTTCAAAGGGATGCCCGGCAGTTCCGGCATGCGACAAAAAATCTATGAGACGAAAACTTTCCAGGAATTACGAGACCTGATCGCCGCCGTCAAAACCCCTTAGCCGCAATCAAGAGCAGAAAAAGATAACTACATCCAGCTAAAAAAAATGATACAATAAAACAATAGGATAATGACAGATCAGATGAAGATGAATTAAAACATTCACCGGGAATGCAGAATTTAAAACTCATGACTGCTGCAAACTTCACATCAAAACTTTCCTTCCCGACATTTCCTCGATATATATTTTTCATCCTCGGATTATTTTTACTTATATTCTTTCTCTCAGCGCCCAAGACATCCTTCGCCGCGATTGCCTTCCGGTCATCATCTTCGGCCTTTTCTTCTGCCGCCGGCAGCACCGCCATCACCACGGCCCTTGGCGCATATACCGAAAGCACTGACAACAATCCGCCCTGCGAAGATGTCAACCCTTCGATCCCAGCCGGCAACGTCGGCGACCTTCTGATTACCCAGATTGTCGCCCGTGAAGAAAACGAAACGGTCGCTATGCCGGGATGGAATCTATTATTTTCCGATAATATTGCAGGCGCTGATTACCAGACTTTTCTTTTCTGGCGCAGCGCCACCGGTGGCGATCCCAACACGATTACTCAGGCCAACGCCTGTGATCATCTGATGGCCAGAATCACCAGATTTGGCAATGTCGATCCAGTCCAACCCCTGGAAACCCAACCCCTTCCCACAACAAACTGGAACTATTCGAATACCGACAATGTTGACACCGGCACGCAAGACATCACGATCGCAAACTCCATGCTGATTCTTGCCAGCTTTGTGACCGATAACCGGACCCTCGCTGAAGACCCTAGTTTCACCGAACTCTATGATCATGCTGATTCAAGCAGACGGGACGCCGGGATCTCGCTTAATTACCGAATTGAGGCGACGACCGGAACCAAGGGGCCATTTAACAACATGGCCCTGCAGGGTAACGGTAACGACCCGAACCATGGCGTCCTCTTCGCGATCCGCCCTTCATCATCCGGCAGTGGTCTGACCATTCCGACCCCGGCCAGCACCACGCTCAATGACACAATGATTGCGTCAATCGCCTACCGGCCCTGCAGCAACGTTAGTGGCGGCGGCTGCACGACCACTATCACTCCGCCCGCCGGCTGGACCCTGATCAGGGGTATTGACACCTCCACCGGCGGCGGCACCGGCGGGTTCGGCAGCAGACTGTTTATTTATCGGCGCCTCGCCACGGCAACCGAACCGGCAGCCTACACCTGGAATCTTGGTGGTATCCCGACCCATGCCGGGGCCACCGGCAGCATTTTGTGCTTTACCGGCGTTGATTTGCTCAACCCCATCGTGGCCGAGGCCGGTCAACCGACGCCAAACTCTTATAACCATCCGACCCCAAGTATTAATACCGGCACGGAGACCAATACCATGCTGGTCAGTTCCCACTCGGTAAACTCTTCCGGAACCTGGACCCCGCCGGCCGGTATGACCGAGAGGGTTGATATCGCATCAATGCCGGTTCCCGACGCACTGGGTATTATGCTTGAGACCAACTATCAGTTACAGGTTGCGGCAGGCCCGACCGGCATCAAAACCGCAATCCAGTCAAATCCACCGGCAAGTGATACCGGCGGCACCCATTTACTGGCCCTGCGGCCAGGCGATACGATACCACCGATCACGCCAACCGTGGTCAGCCAGACCACCAATGACCCCACGCCGATCATTACCGGCACCTTTGACAGTACCGATTATGCCGGGGGCTTCACAGTCACAGTCAACAGTGTCACCTATACCCTGGGGACCAATCCCGAGCTGACCAATATCGGGAATAACTGGACCCTTAATCTCAGTGCCATCGCTCCGTTGGCAGACGGCACATATCAGGTGATCGCCACCGCCACCGACGGTGCCGGGAACTCGGCCACCGATTTGACCAGCGATGAGCTGATTATCGACCAGACCGCGCCCACCATTCCCACCGTGGTCAGCCAAACGACCAATGATCCGACCCCGCTGATCACCGGCACCTTTGACAGTACCGATTATGCCGGAGGCTTTACGGTCACAGTCAACGGAGTCACCTATACTCTGGGGACCAATCCCGAACTGACCAATGTCGGAAATGGCTGGGTCCTTGATCTTGGCGGCATAGCACCATTAGCCGAAGCGATATATCAGGTGGTCGCCACCGCCACCGACGGACTCGGCAACGCAGCTACCGATCTGACCAGCAATGAGCTGATTATCGACCTTACCGGTCCGGCTACCCCGACGGTAGTCAGTCAGACTACCAATGATCCAACCCCGATCATCACCGGCACCTTTGACAGCACCGATTATGCCGGAGGCTTTACGGTCACGGTCAATGGCGTCACCTACACCCTGGGCACCGATCCCGAACTGACCAATATCGGAAATGGCTGGACCCTCAACCTTGGGGCGATTACCCCGTTAAGTGACGGCACCTACCAGGTCGTCGCGGTAGCGATGGATGGAGCGGGCAATGCCAGTACTGATCTGACCAGTAATGAACTGATCATCGCTACCCCGCCGACCATCTCAGGCGCCGCCGCGATCTGCGGTGCGATGAATGAAGTCGTGATAATCTTTTCGGAAGATGTCGATCCGATTACCGCGCAAACAATAACCAATTATACCCTTGATAATGGCATAACCATCTCAGGCGCCACTCTCACCGCCACTGACACCGTAACCCTCACAACCAGCGCCCTTACCGACCTGACCACCTACACTCTGACCGTAAATAATGTAGAGGATCTTACCGGCAACCCGATAGTTTCAGGCTCCACTTCCTCATTTATCCCTAACTGCAGCAGCCTGATTGCCTTTTACCAGTTTGATGAAGCCTTCTGGGACGGCACCGCCAACGAAATTGTCGACCAGAGCGGCAACGGCCTGCACGGCAATTCGGTCGGCGGGGTAACAACCGCAGCAGCAAAAGTCTGCAACGGGGCGATCCTGGACGGCATTACCCTTGCCTATGCCGAAGTCCCGGACAATGCCCTGCTTGATATTCCTGATGAATTGACCGTCTCCTTATGGTTGAAGACCAATGTCATCCCGGCGGGAGGCCTAAAATCAATCCTCTCAAAAGACGAAAACTACGAGTTTCACATCAATACCGCCGGCCAGATTTACTGGTGGTGGAACGATGCGGGCGGCACCGCCCACACCCTGACCAGCGCCGCCGCCATCGCGGTAGACACCTGGCACCATATCGCCATTGTCTATTCAAGTTCAGCCGCCACCCAGACCATTTATATTGATGGGGTCCCCGACCCCAACTCCTCAAACCGTTCCGAGTCCCTTATGCTGAACAATGATCCTCTCCAGGTCGGCGGCGACCAGGCCTTTGTCACCCGGGAATTTGATGGCCTGATTGATGAGGTCCGGATCTATGAACGAGCCCAAACCCAACTAGAGATCCAGGCCGACATGAATGTCACCAGGCCGTGCGCCACTCTGGCCTGCGGCTTCCGGGACAATTTTTCCTCAGTTTCATATAGCAATAACGACGGGATGCTATCCTGGACCGGGAACTGGCTTGAAACCAATGACGACAATAATCCGGCCGGCGGAGACGCCTATATCGCCGGTGGTTTTCTCAACATGAACAACAGTGGTGGCCAGTTACCGATGCTCACCCGTGAACTCGACCTGACCGGGGCCAGCGCCGCAACCCTCGAATTCACCTTTGCCACCACCGGCGGCGTCATCGCGACCGATGCCTTCCAAGTCCTGATTTCGGGAGACGGCGGGGGTTCCTGGACAACTATGGAGACGATCACCGGGATTACCGGCGCCACCACTGCGGCCCGCAGTTATCCGATTGATCCCCTGCTGATCAGTAATAACACCAGAATCAGACTCCAAATCAGCAGCGGCTTTGGCGGGGCCAATGAAGTGCGTTTTTATTACATCGAAGTTTTACCGGTCGGACTCTGCGGCACAGCAGTCGACCATTTCGAAATATCACACGACGGAACCGCGATCAACTGTCAGGCAGAGCAGATAACAATCAATGCCCATGACCCGACCGGCCCGCCCCATGGAACTTATAGCACCTACACCGGCACCGTCACGCTTTCCACCAACACCGGTCACGGCGACTGGACGATGGTCACCGGCAATCCGGCCGGCCTCACTAATGCCGGGAATGGCAATGCCACCTATACCTTTGACGGCACCGAACTTGGGACCATTGTCCTGGGCCTGAAAGACACCTTTGCCGAAACCGTTAATATCGATATTACCGACGGCACCGCCAGCGAAACTAGTGGCGTAGCCCTGCCCTCTGAAGACGGCGATCTGACCTTTTCCCCAACCGGTTTTAACTTTCTGGCCGATAGCGCTCTAAATGCCATCAGCAATCAGATCGGCGGCAAGGCCTCAAATATTGCGCCCAGCGACCAGACCCTCGAACTGGAAGCGATCAGAACCAGTGACGATACCGGCCAATGCGAAGCGGCCCTGGTCGGCAATAACACGATTGAACTTGCCTTTGAATGCCTTGATCCGCCGGTCTGTACCGCCAATTCGGTCAACATCAACGGCACCGACATCGCCGCCAATAACAACGGGGCGGTCGCTACCTACACCGGGGTCGTACTTGACTTCGGCAATAATACCGACACCACTGCCACCTTTTCCATGGTCTACCCTGATGTTGGGCAAATCAAGCTCCATGCCCGCTACAATATCCCCCTTAACGACGGAAGCGCTACGCCGTCGGGGAACCTGATGCTGGGCAGCAGCAATAACTTCGTGGTCCGCCCCTTCGGCTTTGATCTTTCGGCCACCGGAAATCCCGGCGCAGTAACTGCAGCCGACACTATATTCACCCCGGCCGCTACCCCGTTTCCCGCCAAAGTCAGGGCCGTACTCTGGCAGGCAGCTGACGACACCGATAATGACGGTATCCCTGACAACCATACCGACCTTGATCCGGCCAACAATGCCGACCTGACCGATAATCCGGCGGCCTTAAACTTCGGGCAGGAAACCCTGGCCGAAGATGTTACCCTGACTTCCCTTCTTTTCCTGCCGGCCGGCGGCACTGACCCTGCCCTGACGGGCACGACTACCGTGACCGGATTTGCCCTCGGTATTGCAACCAGTAATGTCAGCTATGATGAGGTCGGAATCATTGAACTGATCGCCAATCTGACCGACAGCAACTATCTGAGCGCCGGTAACATTAACGGCAGATCCGGACATGTGGGCCGCTTTTACCCGGCTGATTTTGAGGTTACTATCGCCCCTGACCCGCCGACCCTTGACGACAGTTGTCTGACCGGGATTTTCACCTATCTGGGCCAACCGTTTAATTTTACGGTCGATCCGGTCCTGACGATCACCGCAAGAAACACCAGTGGCATAACAACCAAAAATTATGACTGTGGAGGGTTCTGGAAACTGCCGAATCCCTATACCTTAAATTACAGCTACACCGATTCGGCCGCCGCCGGTCCGGCTCTTACCCCAGCCATCGGCACCGCAAGCCCTGCCGCCGGCGACACCACCGACTGTGGCGGATCAATGTCTGTTACGATCAGTGACACTTTCACTTATGCCAGACCGGCGGTCACCGCCCCAATCCAGCCCTTTGCAGCCGGCATTGACCTGGCAGCAAATGCTGCACAATTCACGGATTCAGACGGAGTATGTTTCGGTCTCGGCTGCCAGCCTTTCAATCGAGCCGGAATTACCGGGGCCAATATGAGGCATGGCCGTTCAATGGCGACCAACGCCTATGGTCCTGAAACGGCGAACAACATCGATCCACTGTTGATGCCGGTCTGGGTTGAATATTACGATAATACACCGGCCTGGACCACCAACCTCGATGACAGCTGCACCCTGTTTGACTTTATAATCAACACCAACGGCACCATCACGATAGACAGTAATCCAGCCGCGCCCGGCACGGTGACCACCGCTATCGGCCTTGGCTACCTTGCCCTATGGCCGGCCACCGACCCCGCCCCACCCGGCGGCACCGTTGATCTTAGTTACGATTTTCCAATCTGGCTGGATGATTTTACAGTTGAGGCATTCTTCGGGATCTACCGGGGAAATGACCGGATTATTAACTGGCAGGAGATTATCAGGTAGAAGGTTGAATAGTGAATAGTGAATAGTAAATAGTGAATAGTAAATAGTGAATAGTGAATAGTGAATAGTGAATAGTGAATAGTGAATAAATCTAATTATTTCACTTGTGTCGTCAATGGATATGATAAAAAAAACGCTCCGATCATACCGAAATACAATCAGAAAAAAAAATGACGCTCTCCTGTCTTCCGGTCACGGTTTTACCCTGATCGAGCTGATTATGGTGATTGTCATTCTCGGGGTCCTTTCGGTTAGCATAGCGGTCAACTGGCCCACCGGCATGGATGATGATGCAGCCCGTGGTGAATTAAAACGGGCGCTCAGGTATGCGCAGCACAAGGCGATGACCAGAGGATACACCAGTGCAGCCGCAGCCTGGGGTTTTATGGTTGCCGGCAATCAATACACTGTCCAGCGACAGGACGCCACCGACCAGGCCGAAACGGAATATATCAGCCGTAATCTGCTGGACGATCCTAAAATATCGCTTACCGGACCAAACATCTATTTTAACGGTCTGGGCGAGCCGATTGACGGCAGCGGCATCCCATTACCGGTCCAAACCTATACGATAAGAGGCGGAATCACGGTAACGGTCTCGCCGCAAACCGGTTATGTCCAATGATGATCAATATGACCAAACACCCTACACAAAAATCAGCCAATGCCGGAAACAACAGACCATCTTCCGCTTTCGGCTTTTCTCTGCTTGAACTGATCATCACCATTGTCATCCTCGGCTTTTCCTCCCTGGTGCTGATCCCTTTTTTCAACGCAATAACTCGCAGCCCAGACCCAATGATCCGGCAACGTGCCATCTCCCTGGGCCAGGGTCTGATGGATGAAATACTTGCCAAAAAATGGGATGAAAACACTCCCCTGGGCGGCGGCGCCATCGCGACCTCGGAAAGCACCCGAGGACTAGCAATTCCGGCCAGCGCCATCGGGGCGGAAGGCGGGGAAACCAGAATCGATTATGACGATGTCGATGACTATCACAATCTGACCGAGACCAATGACTTCCGAGACCAGAACAATACGCTGTTTATCTTAAACGGGTACGGACGGACGGCGAAGATAGAATACATTGCCAGCAACGCTACCCCGATTACCACCACCGCCCCGACCGGTGCCTTAACAGCAGCAAGCGCTACCGATAGCAAAAGAATCGTGGTCACCGTAACCGCACCTAACCAGGAACAATTCAGTTTCGTGAGCGTGGTATGTAATTTTTAGGTTGAAGGTTGAAGGTTGAAGGTTGGAGGTTGGAGGTTGGAGGTTGAAGGTTGAAGGTTGAAGGAAGGAGATTGAAAGTTGAAAAACAATATCAATCATAATGAACACTAAACAATGAAGAAAGACACCCCGCCAAATTCCGCCGGTTTCACCTTGACCGAACTGATCATCGTCATCGTCATCCTTGGCATCTTGGGAGTAATGGGCGCTGACTTCATCAGCCAGGCGTTTAAGGGTTTCAAGGACACCGATAATCGATCCGAGATTTACGAGGAAGGCAAAATGGCCCTGGTCCGGATGGAATTGGAGATCCATAACGCCATCCCCAATGCAGTCAACTTGCCTTTGACCACCGAACTGCAATTCGGGATGATTGACGAGGTGGCGATGCGCAACATTTTCGGAACGTACAATGAGAATCCGCCAACCACCCTTTTAACCGACCTGCTGGTCCTGCCGCCCACCTCAGACCCGACTGCCTTTCTCCCGGTTAATTCCATTATCTCGGTCTATAACCGGAACTGGGGCGACTTCACCAGCGCCCCGATCCGCCTTTACAAGGTGGACGCTGTAGCTCTAGGCACTATGACTATCTCAAGTAATATTCCGCCACCACGTTCCTCACCGCTCAAACGTTACTACGCGGTTGACCGGGCCATCCGCTATCAACTTAGCGGCAACATCCTGGCGCGGGCCGAAGCGCCGGTCACCACCGCCGGGGTTGGGGCTTACGGCCCAGACTATCCACTGGCCCAAAATATCAGCGGCCTCACCTTCGCGTATGCGCCGGCGAGCCTGACCAGAAACGGAGTGGTAACCATTATTTTCACGATCACCCGAGGGGTGGAGTCAGTAAATTTTCATAAGGAGGTCCATATCCGTAATGTGCCATAACGATAAACAATCACTGCTTAGAAACAACCAGGGCTTCGGCTTGATCGCCGCCGTTTTCGTGATCGTCATCCTGGCCATGTTCGGGTTGCTGACCGCGCGTTATGTGGCCACCACCTCGGTCGCCTCAGCCGACGATTACCTGTGGGCGCAAGGACTGTACGCCGCCGAATCGGCGATCCAGTTAAAAATTCTCTGCCGCGACCTAGGCGGCACCTGGGGTGGAGGTGCAAACTGCGATACAGGAACCTACCCGGATCCAACCATAGCAAGGTTTACCACCCAAGCGACGACCGATAATTTTGGCGGCATTAGCAACCCATCAATCTTGCGTATTCAAGCCAATATCCCCACCTTAAACATCAGTCGGGAGATAGAGGTTAAATATATCCTGTAAACTATAACTTCCGATCGGTTTAATATTAAATAACTATTTGATTATTCTACAAATGACATGATAGAATTTTATAAACAGTGTTTTTCCATATGGTGAACAAACATTTCAGAAGGAACGACCATGCAACCAATGGCAAACCAAAAAGGCTTCACTCTGTTGGAAATGTTGATTGTGATCATCATCATCGGGATCCTTTCTTCATTTGCCATTCCCCATTATATGAACATGCAGGAAGAAGCCCGAATCGCCAACACCAAGGGAAAAATGGCGGCGATCAGGGGTGGGCTCGAACTGGCCCACGCCAAAATCCTGGTCTCCGGCATCAACACCGGAACCACCGGCGACAATCCGGATTGGCCCACCCTGGAAGAATTACAGTATAACGAACTGCGGCTTCCAACCAGACCGGAAGCCCTGCTCCATCTCCAGCTTGTCCGCTCCAATCTCTTTTCCGATGAGCTCGATAAAGCCCTGCCGCCTTGCAGTCTGCCCGACATGACGCCAGGCATGTCACAAAATCCTTCCGGCGTTACTTATCGAAGTCTGGCCGACATCTCCAAATCGGTACGCAACGCGACCGAGGCTTCCTGCTGGGCCTATTACCCGGGAGATGAATTAGACGCCTATGGCAGAGTGACCGGCGCCGTCTTTTTTGTAAACGATGATCGAACCCAAACCAACAATGTCGACTCCGCCGACCAGGTTCCTTCACAATGGTAATGACTTCACGAAAAAGTAAATCAGGGTAATTATGCCGATGTTCAATTGATCATTAAAAATAGCGATATCAATAGGTTGAATGGCATCTGGTGAAACCAACCATGATATATGCCATACAAAATTTTAAATGAAAACATTTCACCAACCGGCCAACAATTCAACCGCACTGACACAATCCGGATATTCCCTTCGGGGTAACGCCCAACGACAGGGGACGTAGGGTGAGTAAACTTTTTAATGCACTGGAACAGATAAGACGGAACGAAACATACAATGTTTCGGGTCCAAACGGCAATTTGACGCCGAACTCTGAGCGAGGCCTCAACCTCAGGCTTATCGTGCTGTTCATCGTCGCGCTGGCCATAACAGGCTTTCTGCTCCTTAATCTGTCAACGATCAGAGAGAAGCTCTTTTCCTCTCCCGCAAAGTCTAGTATTGCCAGCCAGCCCACTCCCCGGCAAATGCTAGATAACCCGGTCGTTAAAACGACAGAAAAGAACCAGGCAACAACCGCCAAAGATAATCTGAACAATTACGGCGCTGAATTAATAACCGCCCAGGATTATTGGCATGGCATCTATATCCTGAAAAAGATAACCGAAGCACAGCCGGGCCACATCGAACCTCTGATCAATCTGGGCGTCGCCCTGGCCGAGCTTGGTCTGTTTGGACCGGCCAACCGGTATTTCAGCATGGCCTATGCCCTTGATTCCGAACATCCCGCCCTTCAGGAAAACCTGACTTTGTTACGAGAAGCCGGATTGCTGGACCGCCCCCTTGCTTTCTACCTGAAGGTTCGGGGAAAAGGAGGACGCATTACAAACGGAATCAACCTTGATGAGGACGAAGAACCATGAACCTGTCTTTCAGGAAGAAACGTTATTTCGCCTTGGCCGGTAATTCAAGGTCCACGATATTGGCCGAAGTCATCCGAATGTCGTCCCCCGGTAATCCGGCTCTGCACGTGCTGGCCAAAACCGAAGGAACAATGGACAAGCAAGTTACGCTCAATCGTCTGCTTTCCTCGGCCGCGACCGACATCCATGGTCAAATTTCAATAGTTCTGCCTTTGAATTTTTTTGAGATAGTTACCGTTTCCATTCCGATGATCAACGAGGAAGCCGTCGCCAAGGCCCTGCCCTACCATCTGTCAAAAATGATCCACAAACCGCTGGCCGAATTCATTTATGATTGGCAGATAACCAGACGACAAAAAGAATATATTGAGGCAACCGTCTATCTTTTCCCGGCCAAAACCTTTGCGATGATCCGCCGGGAACTTGGCAGCAAACAACTTGACGTCAAATTTATGGAAGCCGATGTTTTTGCCGCTTTCGGCTACATGGCATTAAATAACAAACTACAGGAAAAAGACATAACTCTCTGCACCATAATTTGGACCAACAGCCTGTCCATGGCCGTTTACGAGTCAGGCCAGCTCAAACTGGTCAGAACAGTCAAAATCTCCAAACCCAAGGGAGAGTACAATCTGGAAAACGCCAGAGAATCAGCTGCAGAAAGAGAACCAGCCGAGACGATAACTCCCTGGCCGCAGGATCTATCCAACCAGGGAATCGCAAGCGAAGAAATGTCGCCGCCGACTACCGATATCGAAGCTGAGGCCGAGGAGGACGGGGCAGATGTTCTGGCGGGGTTTTCACTGTTTGGAGAGCAAACACCATCTTCTGCGGCCAGGGATGATGACGAAACAGATGATCATCTTCCAACTCCGACAGAGAAAGAGATTCCTCCCGAGACATCATATCAATCACCCTGGATGGATTATCTGTTCAATATAAATCTGGAAATCATCAGGACTCGCGATTATTACGCCTCAATCGTCAAGGGAAGCGCTATAAATAATCTTGTCGTAGCAGGAGCCGATATCTTCTGGGATGACTTGTGCGACATAACCAAAAATTCCATGGGAATTGCAATGCGTCCACTGGCCGAAAAAATACCGGGCGGTGAGTCTCCTCCCACTTTGAACACCATGTGCATCGGCACTGGCGCAAGGTGGTAGCCGGATGATTCTCGCCCGCATAAATCTGGTTCCGCAAAAACCCCTGGCCGAAAGGATTAAACAGATAATCCCCGCCGTCCTGGTGGTTGGCTTGTGTCTGGCCATCTTTGCTATCTATCTGGAGAACCGTCAACTAAACGACAAAATCAAACTGCTCAATGCAGATATCACTAAAATTGAGGCCGAAACCACTCTGGCCGCCCAGTTGATCATAGCCAAAGACAGGTTGGCCGCCGAAATTAATCTTCTTAACAAAAACCAGAGCGAGCTAAAAAACAGAGTGACAAAAATTGAAAAAATCCGAGGTCGCAAAAAACCTTTTTCCGAAGCCCTGATCTCAATCGCCAAATCTCTGCCGACATCGGTAAAATGTAACAAAATTTCATTTCAGAAAAACAGCGGCAAAATTACAGGAACAGCCCTGCGTTACGACGACCTGCCGATCATTGTCAAACGACTCACCCAGGACCCGAAATTCAAAAATGTAGTTTTACACGACATAGACCGGGTGGCCCAAAACAGTCGCCAGAATATTTCTTTCAGTATGATGTTTGAGCTTAATTGACAGGAACTTGCTCTATATGAACAAATCGTTTACCGACCGGACCATCAAAAATATGAAAAGCTGGTATTTCCTGTTGCGCAACGATCCGGAGGCCCTGGTGCAGACCAGGACCCTGGTTATGGGGATTATTGCCTGTCTGGTAATCTATTATGGCGGAAATTCGGTCTTAATTAATCCCAAGCAAAAAATACTTATAAAACAACAGACCCATCGCCAGGAATTAATCGCCTCCACCTCGGGGCAGGTTTCACCTGACCTCACCCCGGTGATCCAGAAACTCAATTCAAAAAAAATGGCCATACAGGAAGAAATCGCCGTATTAATCAACCAGGAGGGATTCCTCAGAGAACAGTGGGAGATCCTGTCCGACCCTGAACGATTTAATAAAATAATATTTACCATGTCTTCATCTGCTCCGGTCAGTATCAGTGAGAACCTTGACCAAATGACCCTGGGCGAGACAAGATCAATAGATGAATTTGAAATTCATCCCTCTACCCTGACCGGCGATGGTGATTTTCAGGATTTCCTGGCTTACCTGCAATATCTTGAAAACCGGCCGGAGGCAGAAAACATCGACAATCTGACCTTGGAAGGCCTGCCGGGAGACAACACAAGCAAACCGGCCAAAATCCACTTCAGTATCATGATCAGCAGAATAAAACTAAAGAAACCAACATGATCTCACTTCGGCAATCCACCAACATAGCCCTGTATATCCTGGTAATCTGCACCCTGTTGCCCACCGGCAATCCCCAAGCAGAGCAAAGCACCGACAAGGTGCTAATAATCAGGGCCGACAAAATCGCGGAAACCGCCATATCACAAGAGATTGCCGTCTCCCCCAGGGACCCGTTCAACTGGCCGCCGGAACAAATCAATAAATTTAATTATCTTGAAAAGAAACAAAAGGAAGACCCTTTCAGTGGACTAAAACTTTTAGGAATTATCTGGAACAAGGAAAAACCCCTGGCCATTATCAATGACAACCTGGTCAGTCAGGGAGATACCATAAAAGATGTCTACATCCGGGAAATCTCCCCCCAGCAGGTCATGCTGGAAAGCATGGGCCGATATCACACTTTGGAACTATCGACCAAGATAATCAACCTTGGCAGCATTAAGGAGTAACTATGACCCTTAAAAGGCAAATTGCTTTAATCGGCCCAACCGGGATATTTATTATGGCGTTATTTTTAATCCTGACCGGTTCGCCATTATTATCCCACGCCGGAGACGAAAGCCCGGATCCCCAGTCAGCACGACCCCTGCTGGAAAAGCTAAAAGACCACCAGGCATCCCTGCACGGCGACAAAATGCCGGTTGCAACCCTGCTTCAGGCCCTTGCCCGTCAGGCCGAGATCAATATCTTCGTGGCCAACAATATAACCGATACCATTGATGTTAATCTGGATAACCTGTCCCTCTATGATATTTTTCAACTGCTAATGGAGACCAAGGACCTGCACGCCTCTGAAACCAAAAACATCCTCTTTGTGGAAAAGAAAAGTGATTTCCAGAACTCCATGAAGGACGTCATTACCAAAACCATTTGCACAAAGTACGGCAATTCCGGCAACCACATTGCGCAATTAAAAATGATGCTGAGCGAAACTGGATCAATCTCAACCTCGGACCGCGGCAACTGTCTGGTCGTAAGAGACCGGGAAATCAATATTGCCCGGGTAGAAAAAATCCTGCCCGATCTTGATAAACCCATCCCACAGGTCCACATCGAGGCCAAGATCGTAAGTCTCAGCCAGGAGGCACAGCGCCGTCTCGGAATCAAATGGGGGTACGACAATACCCTGACCAGAAACAACGTAGCAAGCATCGGTAACCTTTCGGTGTCACACACCTCCAACGTTGTCTTTGGCTTCATTCAAGACAACCTTGACCTGTCAATCGAACTGCAGGCCATGCAACAGGACAATATACTCGAGATCCTCTCCGCTCCAAACGTCCTGGTTCTCGACGGCCAGAAGGCGGAAATTAAACAAGGCAAAGAAATCCCCTATGTAACCCAGTCAGGGGACCTGATCAACACCTCCTTTCGGGAAGCAAATCTTAGTCTAAAAGTAACGCCGCGCATCATCCAGAACAAATTTATTGAACTGGATGTGGCGGTCACCAATGACAGTGTCGATCAGGCAAGTGTCGGCAATGAACCGTTGATCAATACCCAGTCGATCACCACCAAACTATTTCTGGAAGACAGCACCACCGTGGTAATCGGCGGGATCAGACTACGGACCAAGGACAACCAGAAAGGCAGTGTCCCGTTTATCTCCAAAATTCCCTTGCTAGGTCTGTTGTTCCAAAACTCGGAAAAATCCAAAGAGGACTTGGAACTCAATATCTTTATCACTCCGACCATCGTTAATATGATCGACCTTGCCAAAAAACAAAAAGATGCCGACCCGGCCGAGGTAGTACCGGAGGTTACAGTCAAAACTGAGGAAACAGCCAAAAAAGAACTATTGATCCAGGATAATGACCTCTCGGACGATAATAAATCTGAGATATAGTTAGCTCTTGGCATTTGGCTGTCAGCTATTGGCGCAAGAAATATAAAACCAGACACAAGCTAACGGCTAAAGGCTTTTTCATTAATCTTTGTCACAAAGAGTAATCATAAAACCCTATTAGAACTTGCCTGAACACTTTTTGTTCAGCCACCCAATCAGGCCATGATCTGAATAATGAACCATCTTTCTTTCTTCAGCCTCAATGATGACCCTTTCCGGCTCACTCCGGACCGGGACTTCTTTTTCCCGGCGGCCAACCATACCGCTCTGGGCAATGCCCTGCGCTTCGGCCTGGACCAGGGTGATGGCTTTATTATCGTGACCGGCGAGGTCGGAACCGGCAAAACCATACTGCTGCGTATGCTGATGAGTGACATCGGCCGCCAGTTTGAAACCGCGCTCCTCGTTTCTCCACAGCTCACACCAAAACAACTGGTCATGGCCATCCTCTACGATATCGGTCTGGAGGACAAGGCCGATAACCGGCAGAGTCTCGACCAGCTCATCCGACTACTCAACGATTATCTGGCCAAACTGGCAGCGACCGGCAAACGTCTGCTGATTATCGTCGATGAGGCCCAGAATCTACCGGATGAAAGTATTGAACAACTTCGTCTCCTTTCCAACTTTGAATCGGACAAGCACAAATGGCTGCAGATCATCCTGGTCGGGCAACCGGAGTTAAAAAAGAATATCAGTCGGCCCCATCTACGTCAGTTATTACAACGCGTAACCATCATGGAAACCCTGAACCCCTTGGAAGAAAAGGAGATATCTCTTTATGTCCACTTTCGACTGAACCGGGCCGGAAGGGGGGATATAAGATTATCCAAGCAATCGCGCAAACTGCTCTGGCGTTATACCAAAGGTTTCCCGAGGCTGATCAACAAGGTAATGAGCCGCTCTCTGCTGATCGCCTACGCCAGACAACAGGCTATCGATCACAAGGTTATCAAGGAAGCGGCGGCGTCCCTGCATCTGACCAGAAGAGTTTTGCCGGACTGGTTTCCCCTGCCCGGTTGGTTATTTACAGTAACGGCGTTTTTTGTCCTGCTCGCTTCCGTCATCCTGTTAAGACAGGTCGATTAAAATTATCTTCATAAAACAGTAAAAACTCGAGATTGCATAATGGCGATTCAGACAAAAAAAAGATTCGGCGACATCCTGGTGGATGGCGGCTTGATTTCCCCAACCCAACTTACCCAGGCCCTCTCCTATGGCCACGACAAGGAAGTAAAACTTGGCCAGGCCCTGCAGGAACTTGGTTTTGTTAATGAGCTGGCGGTGGCCACCACCCTGGCTAAACAATTAGGGCTGCCATTTGTTGATTTTGAAAAAATAATTATTGACCCGGAAGTGGTCGCCGTTATTCCGGAACTTATGGCCCGTAAACACAAGCTGATCGCTCTGGGCAAAAAACCCGGCGAGATCCTGATCGCTTTTGCCGACCCGCTTAACATCTTCGCCATTGACGAGGTGAGCCGCCATCTCAAAGAAAAAATGGTGACCTGTGTCGCGGTGGAATCAAGGATCGTCTCGGCCATTGACCGGTTTTATTCAGCCCATGCATCACCGGTCTCTTTAGAAGAAAATGCAGAAGACTCAGCGGCGGTAACTGCGGTCAACGAGTTACTCCTCAAGGCCGTGCGGGAAGGGGCAAGTGATATTCACATCGAGCCGGCCGGCAAAAAATTAAGGGCCAGATTCCGGGTGGACGGGATGTTGAAGGTCGGCAAGGAATATCCAATTGAGATGCATCCCAGTATCATTTCCCGGATCAAAATCATCTCCCAGCAGGATATCGGCGAAAGGCGAAAACCCCAGGACGGTCGCTTTGAGATCCCTATTTCCGGGCGCAACTTCGATATCCGGGTTTCCACCCTGCCCTTAAACCACGGTGAAAAGATAGTCATGCGCCTGCTTGACAAATCAAAAATCAAAATCAGCCTCAAGGACCTGGGATTTAATACGATCCAGCAGAAATTCTTTGAGGAACACCTGCACCACCCCCATGAAATCCTGCTGGTTACCGGCCCAACCGGCAGCGGCAAGACGACGACCCTCTATGGTTCGCTCAATTACATAAATTCGATCGACATGAATATAGTCACGGTCGAGGACCCGGTTGAATACGAACTGGAAGGGATCAATCAAGTCCAGGTCAATCCCAAGGCAGACTTGACCTTCGCCTCCGCCCTGCGCTCAATCCTCCGGCAGGACCCGGATGTGGTAATGATCGGTGAAATTCGTGACGTGGAAACCGCCGAAATCGCCATCCAATCAGCCCTTACCGGCCATCTGGTTTTGTCGACCCTGCACACCAACGATGCCTGCGGCGCGATCACCAGACTGATCGACATGGGAATCCCGCCATTTCTGATCGCCTCCGCCCTCGGTATGGTCGTGGCCCAACGGCTGGTCAGAGTATTATGCACCTCATGCAAAAAACCGTTTAAGCCGCCGGCCGCACTCCAACAGGACATGGGACTTGAATTCGATTCTGAGCTCACGATCTACCGCAGTCCTGGATGTAATAAATGCGATGCCACCGGGTTTAAGGGTCGAATCGCCATTTATGAGATCTTGCCGATCTCCAAGGAAATCGAAGAATTAATTATGACCCGGGCCTCCAGCCATGAACTTTATCGCCAGGCAATATCCGAAGGGATGGTTTCCCTCAGACAAGCGGGACTTGAAAAAGTGCTGGCAGGGATGACTTCTCTGGATGAGATCTTGAGAGTAACCATGGAGAGCAAAGAATAGACCATGCCGGTATTCCAATACGAGGCCATAGATCATTCCGGCAAGATAAGTTCGGGCAAATACACGGCTGAAATCATCTCCGAAGTGGAGAAGTGGCTGCTTAAAAACGGCCAGACCCCGATCAATATCGAGATCGACTCAAAAACGGACCAATCAGGAGACGGACAAGCCCGGCCAATCAGCTTCATCGAAAAGCTCAAGGGAGTCAACCTGGAGGATCTAATCCTCTTTTGTCGACAAATCGCCACCATGCTAAGCGCCGGGGTCTCCATCCTCAAGGCCCTGGAAATCATGGCCCTGCAGGTCCGCAATCCGGTCCTTCGCCAAATCATTATTGAGGTGGCGGCCAGCATCGAAAGTGGCGCCAATTTAAGCGATTCATTCGCCCTGTACCCCAAAGTATTCAGCCAACTTTTCCGTAATGTCGTCCTGATCGGCGAGGAATCAGGTAATCTGGACAACTCCTTTGAATACCTGGCGGTACTTTATGAGAACGAAAAGGAGGTCAAAGAAAAGATAAAATCGGCAACCAGATATCCAAAAATTGTCGTCGGCGCCATGTTCAGCGCCATTTTATTCTTGATGACCTTTGTGGTCCCTAAATTCGTCAAGCTTTTTGCAAGCTCAAAAGTTGCCCTACCCCTGCCGACCCGTATTCTTATAACCACCAGCCACATCTTCACCGAATATTTTTTGATCATGATGGTGGCTATTGTCCTGATTATCCTGGCCTACCGATTTGCCCTGAACTACGAGGAATTCATCATGTTCAGAGACAGGTTATTGTTAAAAACTCCGATCTTCGGTGACCTGGCCGTAAAAATCTTCATGTCACGCTTCTGCCGGGTATTTTCGGTATTGACTAAAAGCGGCATCGACATCATTAAAACGATAAATCTGTCTTCATCGGCCCTGAGCAACCTTGTTTTATACAAGGCCCTGGAAAGAATTTCCGCCGAAGTTGAGAAAGGCACCGACCTGCAAAGCGCCATGTCCAGGCACCCGATCTTCCCGGCCATGGTGGTACAGATGATCGCGGTCGGTGAAGAATCAGGGCAACTTGAGACCATGATGGAAAAAGTCGCCGACTATTACGACGTCGAGACCGAGTACATTATCAAAAACCTCTCTACCCTGATTGAACCGATCCTGCTTTTATTCCTGGGAGTGCTGGTCGCCTTTATCGCCCTGGCTATCTTCCTGCCGATGTGGAATATGATGTCTGTAATGCGGGGATGACCGGTTAGGGGATAAGTCTGTTGAAAACACTCTTCAACCAACAGGACACGAAGACAACCCTTGCTTTTTTTATCATTGCGAAGGAGCCTTGGCGACTAAAGCAATCTAAATACAATCAGTTTACTTCAACAGTATTTAATTGAGAAAGATAGAAAACAGCCCCAACTTCAACCTCATAATTTCGATAAGCCAAGTTTGCTTCACGGCGTTGGCGCTGACAATTAATTAGTCATGACGAAAATTGCTTGACCAGGCAAAGCAAATAAACAACTTATCAGAAGAGCTCACTCTCAAGTTTTTTATATCTAAAAAAATTCCCAAACATGCTGAAAAAAATAAATACAATCATCCTGCCCAAACAGGCCACCCATATCGTTATTCTCTGCGCCTTCGTGATGGTCGCCTACTATCCAAGTCTGAACGTGCCGTTTCTGTTCGACGATCTGCCAAACATCGTCCTTAATCCTGCCGTCCACCCCCAACACATCGGCGAATTGCCGGAGGTCTTCAACTCAAAATTCTCGGCCAGCCGCCCCCTGGCTATGCTGTCATTTGGCATAAATTATCTATTCGGTGGCCTTGATGTTTTCGGATACCACCTGTTCAACATCCTGATCCATCTGCTGAACACCGTCCTCATCTATCACCTGCTGCTGATCTTTCCCTGTCCAACGGGCAAGACCCCAACTGAGACCAGTCAATTAGCGGGCCGCCAGGACCTGGCTTTCTGGGCCACCGCGCTCTGGGCCTTAAACCCTGCCCAGACCCAGGCCGTGACCTATATCGTCCAACGGATGACCTCCATGGCCGCCTTTTTTTATCTGGCCGGCCTCTACATTTTCATTTTATGGCGGACCGATAAAATATCAAAAAAGAAAGCCTTCCCCTTACTGGTGACATGCTTTCTGCTGGGTATGGCCTGTAAGGAATTAGTCGTCACCCTGCCGCTGGCCCTGGTTCTTGTTGAATACCTATGCCTCTCAAGAAAAATTCACAAATGGTTGTCAGCCTCACTGCTGATCGCCGCCGTCGCCATCCTTTTAATGGGACATCAGTACATTCCCCACGATCTCTCCGCCTGGCTGGAAAGATTCCCGACCCGTAATTTCAGCCCCTGGGAACGAATGATGACCCAGTGGCGGATTATCTGGCATTATTTGTCGATTTATTTCCTGCCGATGCCGGAGCGGTTACATCTGACCTATTATCCGATTGTCTCCAAAGGTATGCTTACCCCGTGGACCACTCTGGCCGGGCTTCTGGCCATCGGGGCCACCATAATCGGGGCCTGGAAAATCAGGCATAAATTCCCCGCCACTAGCTTTGGCATCCTGTTCTTCTTTCTGGCCATTTCCCTGGAAGCAAGCTTCGTCAACCTCGAACTCGCATTTATCCACCGACTTTATCTGCCAAGCGTTTTCCTGATTTTTGCCCTCTTGAGCTTCCTGCCACCGGCTAAAATAACAAAGTCAGCCTTCCTGCTCTTGCCGGTTCTGGCCCTTCTCACCTTCTGGACGATCAACCGAAATGTGGAATGGCAGCAGCCGCAAAATTTCTGGCAACAGGAAGAACAGCGAGGTGGCGGAGCTGTCCGCACCCAGAACAACCAGGCCGCAGCCCTGATCGACAGCGGCCGATTTGCCGAAGCGATCATCCTGATTGAAAAGGGACTTCAGGATCAGGAAACATCAGAAGATATCCGGGTTCTGCTCTACAATCTTGGATTTGCCCAATTCTATGCCAACAACCTGCCGGCCGCCCTTGAAGCCTTCACTTCTTTGACCAAGGAATTCGGGGGTTACAAAAATTCATATCTTTTCATCGGCAAGATATTTATCCGACAAAACAAGATCAGTGAAGCCCGAAGAATAGCGAAAGAAATAACTAAACATGAAGAAGTTGCATATCAGGGGGCCCTCCTGAAGGCAATAATGGCGGAAAAGGAGAACAACCTTGATGAGGCAAGCAAGATCCTCGAAAGAGAAAAATCCATCATTACTCCCGCCCGACTGGAACCTTTTATGCAACTACAATTTGAGTTAGCCAGAATTTACCTGAAACAGGAAAAGATCAAAGAGGCTTACGATATCTATCTTGAAATTATCGATGAATTCCCGGATAATTATGCGGCATGGCAGATGATTTATCTGATGCTGGAAGCGGGCGGGGACAAAGAGGCGGCGCAAACCGTAAAAAAATTTCTTGCGGCAAACGGGGTCAATCCAAAAAAAACACCGAACCCGGAATAATTATCCAGGTTCGGTGCATAAAACAAGATCCAATATTATCAGGAAGAGTCTGGATCACGGCCAGGAATGAGCCGTCCTTGCTCTCTGGGTTGGGTTACTGGTTAACGTTGCCGGTTGCTCAACTGCGGCCAAAGAAATAAAATAAGTACCGGTCGGATCAATCAGAGATGTCGCGCTCGAAGTCCAACCATCTGGTAAAACCCCACCATCAAGCGCTGTAATTAAAGTAGCAATGTTAACAATAGGAACCGATCTGGTCGGACTGACAAGACGGGAGGCAAAATTAATCGCACATGCCCCCTCAGTCGCACCGAAAACCCCATCGGCGGCGGCAATAGCGGCATCGGTCCTCAGATCCTGATATCTCGGTAAAGCGACAACCGCGAGTATCCCCAAAATAACGATTACTATAATCAACTCAATCAATGTAAAACCCTTTTCGTTGCCAACCATACCCTACCTCCTTATTTGAATAACAGATTTTCAATAATCTTTATAATATGATAGCACAAAGGGAGGTTAATTCTAATGTTTATTTTTTCTTATAAAAATAAACATTATCACTGACCGATGAGCAAAATTTGCCGCGCCCCAACCGCAAACGGCAACATCTTGACCTTGCCCCAAGACCTGCCACCTCATAAATACCTGAAAAACCACATAAAAATATTCCAGTAACAAGGTATGCTATTTGCAATATCTTAAAAAGTAAGAAGTCTGACCATTTATCACGCTGACACCGAAAAGAAAGGAGGGAGAGTGATGACCAGACAAGAAGCGGTAAATATCCTGATGTTAAGTCCCTTCTACTTCCGTATGTCTCCAGGCGACCGGATCAACCTGCTAAAGGAATTCTGCCGGGACGATCATGAAATAAAAAAGAACGAATCAAGATTTACGGAGAAATAATCGGCCCGTTCAAGGTTCCCAGAAAAGCTTCCAACCCGATAAGATCCTCATCGGTCAAACCGCCATGCGCCAGTTCAGGGCTGATCCGCCCACCCGGTCTCACCCTCCGATAATGACGCAACACCTCTTTTAATGATACAAATTGTCCCGCATGCATGTAAGGCGGTCTTCTTGCTACATTCCGCAAGGACGGCGTTTTAAAGGCCCCGAGATATTTAGCCGGATCATTATCCATAAACCGCAACTCGGCGCAATCACGTTTGCCAGCATCACTATACTGCCCGAGACAATTAAACTCATCCTGCAAAACCACAGCAATTCCCTCGGCCCGACCCCGGTCAGGCCCCGGATCATCGGGCTGCGGCACCCCGACATTATGAAAATCAAAATTACTCAGCAAGGGACCGTTATGGCAATTGATACATTTTGCCCGACCGACAAAAAGATGCAGACCCGTAGCCTCGTCCCGGCTGAACAGCTCGGCCATGACCTTTTTATCACCTGCCGAAACCGCCTGCAGGTAATAATCAAATCGGGACAATCCGGGCAGAATCAAACGGACATAAGCCGCGATTGACTTGCCGACATTAGCATAAATCACATTGATTGACTGCCGCTGGTCGACCGGCAAAGAATTCCAGGCCGCCTGTATTTCCGGGTTATCAGCATCTGGCCTGGCCTTAAAAGGTAATTTGGAACCAATAAAATTCGGCAAGGGACCAAAAATAGCTTCATACTCATCCTGATAGTTATCAAGAATCAGTCTGGCGGCAAGTGTCCGACTGATGCCATGCTCAAGCGGGCTTTCGATCGGCCCAAGGGCCTGTGACCAGAGACTGTCTTTCCTTCCGTCCCAAAAAAACCATGAACTATAAGCCAGACCGGCCAGAGGCATCGAACGCCGTCGAGTTGTTCCCATTCCGTGTGCCCGTGACAGGTCATCAGTAAAATCCATGTCTTCCCGGTGGCAGGTCGCACATGACACCTTGTTATTACCACTGAACTTTACATCGAAAAATATTTTCTTCCCTAAATTGACCGCGCGCTGATCAGCAGAATAGGCATTTGATGGATCAACCGGCAGAGAGCCAAGTGTCTCCAGACTTAAAGATCGGAGAATTTGCCTCTCTTGCTCACTCCAATCATGCACATCATGGGGATGAGCTGACCAAGCCTGAGAGGCGAATACAAAAATCGTTAATAAAAGGCAAAGGACAAGACCGCTTCTAATCAACATCCTTAAAGCCTCAGATTAAACTTTACGGAATCGACCGTATCTCCTGCCTTGATCTCAAAAGTAATGTTCCACCAGCCCGGCATATTAAATCGCAACCCCTCGACCAGATATGAGCTGCTTTCCAACTCAGCACTCACTATCGGATTGGTCGGGAAACCATGCCCGTGTTCCGGCATCAACCCCTCAACCTTAATAACCGCGCCGGAAACCGGAACCCCATCTTTGCTCTCAACCCTTAACTGCCAGGAATGTATTTTATTAAGAGGAATCTCACCCAGGTCACTGATGTAAGAAACAATGAAATTTCCATTTTCGGAAAGAAGGGTGGTCGAAAAATCCAGATCAGCCGGCTGCTCAATAAACTGATGCCGATGATCCTGCCCATTCATCCCGGCAGCCACAATAAAAACCGCCGTATCTACCTGCCGGCCGCTCTTGACCCCAACCCTTAATTCCCAGGGACCGGACATGGTAAGATTGAGATCGTTCAGACTGTAAAGACCACCTCCCCTCTCCATGATTTTCGGTGGAGAAGACACTCCATGTCCATGCAAAGGCATCCATGGCGTTACAGTAACCTCAGCTCCGGTCAGATCACGATCCCCCTGGTCGTGGATAATTAGATCAACGACATTGGAACCGACCTGCCATTCCCCGCCTTTAACTACAACTTCCAAACTGAAAAGACCGTGATCACTTATTTTAAAAAGGCTTTGTTTGTAATGCTGGGTAAATTTATGTTCATGATCGTCATGTCCATCATTACCTCGATCTCCCTCAATATAAATTGTCGGGCTACAGGCAACGAATAAAAACAGGGAAATCAAAACGCATAATTTTCGCATGGACCATTCTCCTCTTCAAGTATCCTGAATCCGTGAGCGTTCGAGAGCGGCGTAGATGCAAGGCGACGACGATGTTGATAATACTTGGGTATATCAACGAGTTGTCAACACAGCAGATGCGCCGCTCTCGGGCGCCCCGTTGGGCGGCGGGTGAATATCTAT